>JAQWAU010000034.1 GCA_028707535.1 Heliobacteriaceae bacterium
TGGTTTTGGTGTGGTGCCTGGTACTGGGCCTGCTGGTGGTTAGCGCTCCGGTACCGGCCGGTGCGGCTTTTAAGGATATTGACCGGCACCCGGCCGCCGAGGCCATCAACAGATTGGCCGGGTACGGAATCATATCCGGTACGGATCAGGGCCGGTTTTGTCCGGATGACCCGATTACCCAGGAACAGTTCTTGATGTTGGCTGCCCGGGTGTGCAGTTTGCCGACGGCGGATTTCACGACGAACTTACCGCCGGGTGAGGATGGTTCGCTGCCGAACGAATGGGCTTCCCGGTTTGTGCAGGCGGCTTTTGAAAAACGTTGGTTTACTACGGTACCGGGCTATCAGTTACCGGCGGAGCGCTTATGGGCGGTGGACACGGTTCTGCAGGCTATCGGCTATACGGAAGACCGGTGGGATTCCCAGTTGGCCCGGTATAGTGATACCAATCAATTGGGACAAAGGGAGCGCCGGATGTTATACCAGGCCAACCGGCTGGAAATTGTCCGGGATGGGCAAGGGGGTCCGTTTTGGCCGGCCCGGTCCGTTACCAGGGGTGAAGCGGCACAGATGCTGGTCCGGGCTTATGATGCCGGCATTGCTTATCGTTTAATCAAGGCTTTGCCGGAGACCGGATTTGGGCCTGAAGACCCCAAATCCCGGCGGGTTTACGGTTACGTTGTGGAAACCTTCAATCAGCAAGGGGAGATCCCGGAACTGAAGCGGTCGATTGAGGTGATCCAGAAATACGGTGACCGGCTCAGCCATGCCATGGTGCTGGGTTATTATTTCCGGGATACGGTAAACCCGGCCTTTGGCCGTTTGGCAAAGCCGGGGGCGATTATTATCGGGGATACTTTACAGCCGGGTCACCCGGTGCATGAGCATTTGCAGCGGCTGCACGAAAAAGGGGTTAAAACCTTATTGACCTTACAGAATTGGCATATCGCCAATAATGCCTATGACGGGCAACTTGCCCACCGCTACTTGGCAAATCCCGCTTCCCGCGCCCAGCTGGTCGGGGAAATTGTGGATTATGTGCAAAAAGACGGCCATGCCGGGGTGAACATTGATTTTGAATCTCTACGGCTGGCGACCAGAGACTACTTTCCGGCTTTCCTGCAGGAACTGAAAACAGCCTTAGAGCCGTTGGGCGCGGAATTGACGGTGACCATTCCGCCGTTTACTTCTGTGGCGCAGGCCCAAGCTGAAGCATATGACCTTTTAAAGATCGGACAAGTTGCCGATTATGTCATGCCGATGGTTTATGACCGGCATGTGCCGGACCAAGTGCAGGCCGGGCCTAGTTCCCCTTATGACTGGGCCGGCCAGGTGGTTGATTTTAATGTCCGGTATTTCGGTAAAAACCGGGTGGTGCCTACCTATCAGCTTAACGGCTGGGTTTGGTCGTCACCCCGCTTAGGGGTGCCGGTGCCGGACCGGTGGGACCAGGAAGCGCCCATGTACATAGTGTCACGTTGGGCGGAACGTTTTGACGCCAAACCCCGGTGGGACGAGACGGCTAAAAGCTGGCAACTTTGTTTCCGGGTGGGAACGACGGGTTACGAAGTCTGGTATGACGACCCGGCCTCCTTGCGTTGGAAGCTGAAATTGGTCCAAAACGCCGATTTGCCCGGGGTGGCTTTATGGCGATTGGGCGTAGAAACTGATGAATTTTGGCAGATGATGACAAGAACGTTGCGCCCCCGGCGGTAAGCTAAACCAGCCTCCCGGTGTTTATTCGGGAGGCTGGTTTTTTTTCCGGGGCTGCGGTATGCTAACCGGTGGTACTTGATCAGGGAGGTTAGGCTGTGGATAAGGAATGGCTGGTGCATACCGTGACGCCGGAAGAGGCGGGGCGGCGAATTGAATCGCTCCTGCGGGGCCGGTTGGGTTGTTCCCGCCGGATGCTGCAGCGTTTAACCCGGACGAACGGTTTTACCTTAAACGGCAAAAAAGCCCGGTTGGCGCAACCGGTGCAAACCGGTGACATCTTAAAGGTATGTATTCACCGGCCGGAGACGGGAGACCTTGCCCCGGTGGCGATGTCCCTGGATATTGTCTACGAAGACGGCGATTTATTGGTGGTGAATAAACCACCCGGGCTGGAAGTGCATCCCCCGGAGCAAAAAGCCCGGTTCCGGCCGACCTTGGCGCACGGGATCGCTCATTATTTTGCTGCCAGCGGTTATCAGGCCCGGGTGCGGCCGGTACACCGCCTGGATAAGGATACCTCCGGGCTGGTGGTTTTTGCCAAAAACGTTTACACCCACCAGGTTTTAGACCGCCAATTACGGGCGGGAAAACTGCGGCGGGGTTACCTGGCTGTGGTGCGGGGCGTGCCCCCGGCAAACACGGGTACTTTGGATTTTCCCATCGGCCGTGATCCCCATCACCCGGTCCGCCGGCTGGTGCGGGAAGATGGGGAGCCGGCGATTACCCATTATACCGTCTTACGGGTGCCGGCCGGCGATTTGGCTTTGGTGCGGTTGGAGTTGACGACCGGCCGCACCCACCAGATCCGGGTTCACTTAAGTCAGATTGGCTGCCCGGTATTAGGGGACCGGCTATACGGGGGCCATTCGCCCCTCATCGGCCGGCAGGCTTTGCATGCTTGGTCGGTGGCATTTTTGCCGCCCCGGTCCGGGGAACAAGTCCTTGTCCGGCAGAGTTTGCCGGCAGATATGCTCCGGTTGTTGACCTAGGCTTATTCCAAGGGGGGACAAGGTTGTTATGCGGTTGCGACGGTTGCCGGGGGTGAGACAGGCCCTTTTGCAGCATAGCCGGTGGCTAATTGCGGAGCCGGAAAAGTTAAAAAACGGCTGGCGGCGTTATGCCGGCCCGGGCAGGGAAATCCACCTGGAGTTGGGTGTCGGCCGGGGCAGCTTTATTAATACGCTGGCCCAAAATTGTCCCGGCATCTTTTGGGTGGGGGCGGAGTTGCGGGAAGAGGTGCTTTTGGCCGCTTTGAAAAAGGCCGCAAGTTGGGAGGCCCCTAACCTGGTTTTTCTCTGGTTGAACATTGAGCAGATCCCGGCGGTTTTTGGGGAAGGTGAAGTTGACCGGATTTACCTCAATTTTTCCGATCCCTGGCCCAAAAACCGGCAGACCAAACGGCGGTTGACTCATCCCCGGTTTTTGGCCGGATACCGGCAGGTTTTACGACCTGCGGGGGAAATTCACCTTAAAACAGACAACCGGGAATTTTTCACGTTTTCTTTAGCCCAGTTCGGTTCGCAGGGGTTTACCTTACAAGAGGTTACTGCCGATTTGCACCGGGACCCGGCGAAAGCGACCTGGGGTCTTTCGGCCCAGGTGATGACCGAGTATGAAAAGCGCTACACCGCGCGGGCACAACCGATTTACCGTTGTGTGGCGATCCCCGGAGATTTTTGACCTGCCGTTGCCTTCTTCTGTTGGTGCTCATAGGCTGAACAACAAGGGTTTGCTGCCCGGTGATGTGTGGCGGCATAGGTGGTTGAAATGGCAAAAGGAAGATGGCCTTCAGGAGGGCAAAACAAAGGTAAAGGTGCTGACTTGCCGGTGGATCCGGCGGCAGCCCTGGTCATTTTTGGGTTGTTGCAAGGATTTTTAACCGTTGATTCGGTATTGGTGGATGCTGATCGACAGGTGGCGATTACCTTAACCGGTACCCTGCGCGAAAAAACCACTTTGGACCGGGTAATGGGATATAGCGGTGACCAGCCTTTTGACGCGGTATTGCAGGCTTTGTTACGCCGGGGATAACCAAGCCCGGTCTGGTTTAAAGACCGGGCCAAGCCCTTTTTGTCAACTTGTTTTGCCGGCGAACAACCGGGTAAACCGGATACTGTGTTCGATTTCGTCACCCATGATGTCGAAGAACATGTCGCGTACCTGGGGGTAGGCGCTCATTAAGGCTAGTTTCCGGTATTCTTCCTGGGCGGCCAGTTCCCCGTCCAAGGCGATTTGCAGGCCTTCGGCGAAAGTGTTCCATTTGGGCAGGGGTTTCGGCGCCGGCGCCGGCTGCATACCGGTCAGGTTGAAGTAAAGACGGGACAGCATCTGGCGGTGCATCATTTCTTCTTTCCGGGCGATTTCCAGGTATTCACGGGCCATTTCAGTCGGCGCCTGGGCCTGCAGACGGCCGTAAAATTCGGCGGCTTGGGTCTCGTCGGCAATCGCAGCCAAAATGCGGTTGAGATAATCCCGGTATTCAGGTGATTGTTCCCATTGGGTGGCGTGGTACATAGAGTGCTCCCTCCAAATAATCATCTTCAGCATTAATGTATGCGGAATCAGCCCGGATGGTGGCAGGAAAGTGCTTGTCAAGGGCCGGTTATCCCCGTAAAATACGGGGTAGATTGGGGGGGTAGGTTTGGGAGCATGGGTGATCCGGCTAAACCGGCTGGTGGAAAAGTCGATGTTTTTGTTGATCCCGGGAGCCATTTTATTCGGGTATTTTTTTTGGGACTACCTGGAACACGGGAAAATTTGGGTCTACATAATGTTTGGGTATATGACTTTTATCGCGGCCCTTAATTGCTCTTGGGGGCAGTTCCGGGCGCTCTTTAAGGAACCGGTGCTGTTTGGTTCCGCCTTGTTGCTGGTGCATGTCGTCCTGCCGGCGGTAGCTTATGGCACCGGTAAGTTGTTTTTTCCCAACGATGCGGAGACCGTGGTTGGGCTGGTCATCGCCGCTTCGATTCCGGTGGCCGTGACGGCGGTAGTTTGGACTAATCTTTCGCAGGGCAACAATTCTTTTTCTTTGGCCTTGGTGGTCTTGGATACTTTAATCAGCCCGGTGGTATTGCCTTCGTTTATTTACCTGGTTTTCGGGATGACCGGGGCCTTGCCGGTGGCAAAAATGATTCAGGACATGCTGTTTATGGTTGTTTTGCCGTCCCTTTTAGGGCTATTGCTTCATCCCTACCGGTTTTGGTCCCCCAAAGGCCCGGTACAGGCCAGCTTGGGAGCCTTGTCCAAAATCGGCTTGTTTGTGGTGATCGCCATTAATGTCGCGATTCTTCATGAGTATATGGCCCGGAGCTGGGGAGGGGTGATCCCGATTTTGGCGGCCTTGGCTACCGTGACGATTCTCAGTTATCTGGCGGGTTTTTTGCTCGGCCGGTTATTAGGCCGGCCCCGGGAAGATGTGATTGCCCTTACTTATTCCAGCGGCATGCGGAATATTGCCCTTGGGGTGGTCTTTTCGGTCGGCTATTTTGACTCCCGGGTGTCGATTCCGATTGTCTTTTTTTCTTTGATCCAACAGCCTTTGGCCACCGTTGCCCACCGTTTTTTAGGTGGAATTAAAAAAGCGGCTCCCGGTTAAGCTAGGCATGATTCGCTTGACGTCTTTCTGCGGATGATTTATGATAAGTTTAATCAAAGGGGAGTAGCTTTTAATCGACAGGTCAACAGCCGGCTTTAAGTAAGCCTGGCCTGTCGGGGCGCTTTTGCCGAGCAAGACCTTTGGTCCGGGGCCTTCCGGATCAAAGGTCTTTTGGTTTAATTGGGAGCGTAAGATAGAACGGGGGCAACAACTTGGAATTTTTGAGTGTGATTAGTGGTATTCACCTCGGCGACTTGGCCACGGCAAGTTTTTGGCTGAGTGTTTGGAGTATTATTTTCATCGACTTAATTCTCAGTGGGGATAACGCGATCCTTATTGCGATGGCTTGTCGGAATTTACCCGGGGAGACCCGAATAAAAGGGATTGTTTGGGGTACTGTCGGAGCGGTTGGATTGCGCCTGTTTCTCGGGAGTATGACGATCTACCTGTTGAAGATCCCTTTTCTGCACACGGTCGGCGCCTTGATCCTGATTTGGATCGCGGTCAAGCTGGTGATCCAGGAAGAGAGCCATAATGAGGTTGCTGCCCCGGCCCGTTTGTGGCAGGCAGTCAAAACGATTGTCCTGGCTGATGCGGTGATGTCCCTGGATAATGTGCTTGCCGTGGCGGGCTTAGCGGGCGGTAAGCCCGCATTGTTATGGTTTGGTTTGGTGGTTAGCATCCCTTTGGTAGTTTACGGCAGCCGGTTCCTTTTGGTGCTGATGGACCGTTTTCCCTGGATTACGTACCTGGGTTCCGGGATTTTAGGCTGGACGGCCGGGGAAATGTTGCGGAAAGACCCGTTATTAAGTACCCTTACCGGCAGTTTTTTGACGGCCGATTTTCTGGACGGCAAAATCCTCAGCCTGCTGTTTGCCGGCCTGGTACTTTGGATTGGCTGGGGAATCAACCAGCACCGGGCCCGTCTGCGTTAGCAAGCTCCGGATTATCCGTTGATGATTAGAACCCTGCCGGTTTTCCGGCGGGGTTTTTAATTTTGGGGATTGTAAAATAATACCGCAGCCGGGAAGCCTGGCCCATCGTTACATCCTGCCGGTTACAGGCATAACAATAAATTGGAATTCGACAGGGAAAGCAAGGTGCAAGGAGAGGTGTTATGGTTCGCGAAATAACGATCCTGCCAGGCTGGGATAAATCTGGAAATAGAGAAGATTTTACGGACATCAACTTAAAAGCCGGGGAGACCATCGCGATCGTTGGGCCTACCGGTAGTGGGAAAACAGCGTTGATTACCGATATTGAACTGCTGGCCCAGGGAGACACGGCTACGAAACGGCGGGTCCTCCTTAACGGGCAATTGCCGGGTGACGAAGTGCGTTACAATCCGGCCTATAAACCGATTGCCATGATCACGCAAAACACAAAATGCTTCACTGATTTAACCACGGAGGAGTTCTTGCAGATCCACGCCCGGGCCCGCAGGATTGCTGACCAAAAGATTATCCAGGACACGATTAGCTTGGCGAATAAGTTTACCGGGGAAAAGATCAAAAAAGACACAAAAGTAAGTGTGCTTTCCGGCGGTCAGACCAGGTCATTATTAATTGCCGACGCCATTTTAATCGGGGCGGCGCCGGTAATCCTGCTGGATGAAATCGAAAATGCCGGGATTTTTAAGCAGGAGGTCGTCGAACTCATTCAGGATACCGGCAAAATAATAATCTTTGTTACCCATGATCCGGCGATCGCTTTGTTGACGAAAAAACGCCTGATTATGGGTAATGGGGGAGTAAGGAAGGTCATCTACCAAAACGAATTGGAATTGCGGGCAGCCCAGAAGCTGCTGGAACTTGACCGCCAGGTAGGAGTGATCCGGGAGGAAATCAGGGCTGGTCACGTTATTACCAAAGTCAATTTGGCTTAAAAAAATAAAGTTAGCGGTGATGCGGTTTTGAAACTGGTGATTATTGCCGGTCCTCCTTCTGCCGGCAAAACTGCTTTAACCAAGCAGATTCTCAAGCGATTTCAGGGTGAACTGCGGATTGCCTATTTAAAAATTGACGTGGTCAAAGCGTTCGAAGATATCGAGTTGCGCAAGGAATTTAAGATTATGACCCGGAAAATTTATTCCGGTGACTTATGTCCGGACCATGCGGCGGTGATGGTGTTGGGTGATGCTGTTGATTGGGCCGAAAGCCACGGGGCAGACCTATTCATCGTGGAAAGTGCCGGCCTTTGTTTACGGTGTGCCCCTTATTTGAATCAGGGGTTGGGCATTGTTGTTTTGAGTTCCATTTCCGGCATTCATGCCCCGGAAAAGATGGGGGCAATGGTCAGTCTGGCGGATGTGGCCGTAGTAACCAAGATTGATTTGGTCAGTCAAGCAGAGCGGGAGGTTTTCATTCAAAAGATTGCCGAGGTTCATCCCCGGGTGATTTTGATGGAAACAAATGCTTTGCAAGGTACCTCTTTGCACCGTTTGTACGATTTGATCCTGGGTTCTCCGGAAATCGAAAAACACAACCTGGTGTTAAAGGGCAGTCCGCCCCTGGGTACCTGTACCATTTGCGTGGGCAAAAAAGAGGTGGGCTGGAAACATCATTTCGGGGTGGTTAAGAAGTTGGATGGTCCCTTAGCCGAATACCTTTTCCGGGGGGAATAACATGCCCAAAAAAGCGCCGGTAACGGGGCGGACTGCTGCCCGGGTTTGGCTGCCACCGGGGAAAAACTGCGGCCTTTGCGGGGAAAACAGTTGCCGGAATTTCTTGCGGGCGGTGTACGCCACCGCAAGGGTTTATGCGGATTGTCCGTATTATGATGACCGGGAGCTCAAGGCCGGTCCCGGTGAGGTAACGGAAGCCGTCTATTCCGGCCGGGATGTTTTGGGGCACGCTTATGATTTTGTGTTGGGTCCCCTACCTGGGGAGGTTTCGGCCCGGAAAATAGTTTTGCCTTTCCGGGCCGATCTGGTCGAAAAACTCGGGATCAAGGAGGGTGATTATGTTTTAGGGCGGCCCATGGGGGCGGGGTGTCCGGTACCCCATGTGCTGCAGGTGATTAAGGCGGAACCGGTGACCGGTCTGCTGTATACTTGGGTAGTCGGACCGCAATTTGCCCGGGAGCAAGCGGTTAAGGATGTGGTTGCCTACCACATGATTGGGTTTGAAGGAATCGCCCACCAGGTTAGCCGGGAGCCGGTATTCGGCTGCCGGGTAACATTCTTGCCGGGCTTTTGTATGATGGCCTTAAACCATACCGGTTTCGTCAACCTGGTT
Source organism: Heliobacteriaceae bacterium (assembly GCA_028707535.1). Lineage (GTDB taxonomy): Bacteria > Bacillota > Desulfitobacteriia > Heliobacteriales > Heliobacteriaceae > STF2-203. The sequence continues at coordinate 8,550 of JAQWAU010000034.1, forward strand.
TTGGCTAAAAGTTGCGGAATCCAGGTGCGGCTTGAGGATATCCGCATTCTGGCCGGGCCGGATCAGGATGTTTAAGGCCTTGGTTTTTGGTACAATAGTACCGGGGTCGAAAAATCTTGACGGAAAAAAACATTCTGGTGACAATCTACGCTGAATTGTCGGCCGCTTACGGCCCGCAGCACTGGTGGCCGGCGGAAACCCCTTTGGAGGTTGTGGTTGGGGCCATCCTGACCCAAAATGTTGCCTGGAAAAATGTGGCGATGGCCATTGCTAACTTGAAAAAAGCCGGGTTGCTGGGTGTTGACCGTTTGGCGGCGGCACCCTTGCCGGAATTGGGGGCTTTGATCCGGTCAACCCGGTACTATAACCAAAAAGCGGAGCGGTTAAAGGGATTTATCGATCAGTTACAGACCAAGTATGCGGGTCGTCTGGACAACTTGTTCGCTCTGGAGTTGGGAGCCTTACGCCAGGAGCTCTTGGGACTCCGGGGGATTGGCAAGGAGACGGCGGACAGCATTATTTTGTACGCGGCCCATAAGCCGGTTTTCGTGGTCGATGCTTATACCCGGCGTATTTTTTCCCGTTTGGGTCTATTGCCGGCCGGTGCCGGCTATGACCAGACACAGGCTTTATTTGCCGGCAACCTGCCGGTTGATGTATTGTTATACCAGGAGTATCATGCCTTGATTGTCCGGCTGGGGAATCGGGTATGTCTTGCCCGGCAACCGTTATGCTTACATTGTCCTTTAGCATCACGGTGCCCGCAATTACCGGTTTATGAAAAAAACCCCGTTTAGCACGGGGTGGTTTTTTACCTAACCCTGGCACCAGCAATTGGCGGTACCTAAAATGGCAATGATGATGATGAGGATCGCCAAGGCAATAATGTCGTTGGAACAACCACAATTTCTATTCACCCGGATTCCCTCCCTTGCTCAGGTGAGCTTACTTTGCGGGTATTTTGCCGGGTTAGCCCCGGCAATCGAATATACTGGGGAAAAAGGCGCCGATGACGATCAGGGTGATCACCAAACCGGCAATGGTACAAAAGTCATCATTCCACCGGCAACTATGACTCATTTTCCACCGCTCCTTTCGGAAAACATACCTTCAATTAAATGATATGAAAAAGGAGGAAAACGGTGACTGAACCAAAAAATGTTCAGTAGACTGGAAAATGGCATTATCCTTTAAATTATTCGCAGCTTTTTTGGGGTTTCCGGTGGATGTTTGCTAAAATATCATTATTGAAGACCTGGGCTTGAATGAGGAAACAGAGGAGTATGGCAAAATGATTTTACGTAAAGCTCACATGAGCGATGTCGAAGCAATTCATGCGCTAATCAGCCAATATGCTGCCGAAGGGTTAATGTTGCCCCGTTCCCGGAGCAAACTTTATGAAGGGCTGCGGGATATTACCGTAGCTGAAGAAAACGCCGAGGTCGTTGGTACCGGTTGCCTGCATATTTTATGGGAAGATTTAGCCGAGGTGCGGGGCTTAGCCATTCAAAAAAAGGCCCAAGGCCGGGGAATCGGCCGGGCGATTGTGAACATTTTGCTGGCGGAGGCGAAAGAACTAGGAATTAACCGGGTTTTTGCCCTTACCTATCAGGAGGCTTTTTTTCGGCATTGTGGCTTTCGGGTTGTCAGCAAAGACCTGCTGCCCCACAAGGTTTGGAAAGAGTGTATTGAGTGTCCCAAGTTTCCGAATTGTGATGAAGCGGCCATGTTAATTGAGTTTTGCTAAGGGAAGGGGTTTGGCTTGACTAAAGGACCGTTAAAAGTACTTTACGCTGCTACCGAAGTCACGCCTTTGGCCAAAACAGGGGGTTTGGCGGATGTAGCCGGTTCTTTGCCCCGGGCTTTGCGGGCATTGGGACTGGACATCCGGATCGTGCTGCCCCGTTACAAGAACATCCCCGGTACGTACGTTACTGATTTTCCCGTCCGGCTGCACGGCCGGTGGGAAACCGCAATTGTCCGGGAGACGCGGCTTGATCCTGCTCCGGATCAGGGACGGCCGGCAGTGCCGGTTTACCTGATCGATAATTACCGGTATTTTCACCGGGACGAGCTTTACGGTTATCCGGATGATGGGGAGCGCTGGGCCTTTTTTAGCCGGGCTTTGTTGGCTTTGGGGGAAAAAATTGATTTTATTCCGGATGTTTTGCACTTAAATGATTGGCAGGTCGGTCCGGCGGCGGCAATTTTACGTACTGAGTACCGGTCCCAACCGCTATACGCGCAAACAGCCGCGGTGTTGACCGTCCACAACTTGGAGTACCAGGGCTTGTTTGGGAAGGATATTTTAGGGGTTTTGGGACTGCCGACAGAACTCTTTCACCCCGATGGGGTGGAGTTTTACGGGCAGGTCAATTTTTTGAAGGCCGGCTTAGTTTTTGCTGACAGCATCAATACGGTCAGCCCCACTTACGCCGAGGAGATCCGGACCCCGGAATTTGGTCAAGGGTTAGACCGGTTGTTGGTCAAACGGGCTGCTGATTTGTACGGCATTATTAACGGGATTGATGATCAGTTTTTTAACCCGGCGACAGATCCTTGCGTGCCGTTTAACTACTCGGCTAGTGATTTTGGGCCAAAACGCCGCAACAAGGCAGCCTTGCAGCGGGAATTGGGCCTGCCGGAAAATGATGTGCCGGTTTTTGGCTGGGTGTCCCGGTTGGTTGACCAAAAAGGGTTCGATTTACTGGGAAAATTAGGTGAAGACCTGCTAAACCGGAAACTACAGTTGGTGGTACTAGGCAAAGGTGATCCTCGTTATGAAGGGATGTTGCGGGATTTAAAGAAGCGTTTTCCGACCAAGGTGGGTCTCCACATCGGTTTTAACGCCCCATTGGCGCAACGGATCTATGCGGGCAGTGATTTCTTTTTAATGCCTTCCCGGTTTGAACCTTGCGGATTAGGACAGTTGATTGGTTTGCGTTACGGGACGATTCCGGTGGTTAGGGCCACCGGGGGCCTGGCGGACACGGTTATCGACTGTGACCAGGACCAACGTCACGGCAATGGTTTGGTTTTTTCCCATTATGGGGCAGAAGATTTCCGGGCGGCAGTTTTACGGGCTTTGGCGCTTTATGCGGCGCCGGCGCGGTTGGAGGCCTTGGTGGGGTACGGGATGCGGCAGGATTTTTCTTGGGGGCAATCGGCTCGGGGATATGTAGCCATGTACCGGAAAACTACGGAGAAAGTGGAAAAATCAACAGCCGGTGCTTAAGAAAAGCACCGGCTGTTGATTATATTCTGCGGCGTAAATTGTTTCCAAAGCAGGATTAATTTTAGGAACGTCGAAGAAAAGCAAGTGGTTATTTTTGCTAGCTAATGTCAGGGCCTAAAGCATACAGGGTGGTGAACCACGTTGGTGTGGGAAGTTATCTTCATTGCTGTTGCGGTATCTTTGGGGTTGCTGGGTGCCTGGCGCATATTTTTGCGTTATACTCGGTTCGGCGACCTTTTTTTGGCGTTGCTTGGGTGTGGTGTGGCTTTGCTGTTGTGTCTCAGCTTGCCTTATTTGACCCATTGGCCGGGAGCTTATCTACTTCTTTTCGGGGGGGTATTGCTGGTCGTTTCGGCTATTTTGGCCGGAGTATTCGGCCGGGAAAAGGCGTTACCTTTGGCCGTTTCCAGCAATCAATCCGCCCTGAATGCCGGCAGTAATGAATTGAATATACCCGAAGGACCTGGTGCTCCAACGGCTGACCAGCCGCCGGATTTGCCGGCAGTGTGCAGCAATGGATTGAATGTTCTTACCGGTGATGATGTAGTGCCCTTGCCGGAGTCAGGCGTGTTAGGTGCGCGGGGGGAACCGGCGGCAGCGGAATTACCGGCGGTAGCGGAATTACCGGCGGCAGCGGAATTACCGGCGGCAGCGGAATTACCGGCGGCAGCGGAATTACCGGCGGCAGCGGAATTACCGGCGGCAGCGGAATTACCGGCGGCAGCGGAATTACCGGCGGTAGTGGAATCACCGGCGGTAGTGGAATCACCGGCTAGGGGGGATGTTACCCTAGCGGAGCTGGTGGATAAGGCTTTTTGGTGCAAAGCGCACGGTGATTTTACCGGGGCGATCAGCCTGCTTGAGCAGGCTTTCACTTTGGGTTTGTCCAGTGAAGACGAGTTGTTTGTTCTTTTGGAGATTTGTGCTTTATATGAGATGCAACAAGAACACGATCAGGCTTACCAGTGTTTAATCAGGTATTGGGAGAAAAACCGGGGTCATTTGGCTCCCCATGTCACGGCAGAAATTGAGAACTATTTGCGGGTTTTTCGGGCGCCAAAAATTGTTTCCGGGATGTAATAAGGAGGGCGGGGGTTTTGACGAAGAGCCAAAACATTGTGGGGCTGGCAATCATTAGTATCAATGATGGCCGGGAATTGGGTACGGTGCGGGACCTGATTATTAATCCGGAGCAAGGGGCTGTCGAGTATTTAATGGTCGAAAACGAAACGTGGTATCTTGGGGCCCAGGTGATCCCTTTTCAACAGCTTCAGGGGGTTGGCGAGTATGCGGTTACCATTGAGAGTGAAGAGGCACTGAAACCCTTGCAGGACTTGACCGAGGTCCAGGCTCTAATCGACCGTAACGTGAAAGTAAAGGGAACCAAGGTGCTGACCAAGGCAGGCCGCTTAGTGGGTTCGGTCAGTGAATACTTTGTTGATGTAGGTTGCGGCAGGATTGCCGGGTGTTTACTGATGTCTGCCGATAAATCCTTGTCCACCCGGATCATTCCGGCGGAGAGTGTGGTCACCTTCGGGCGGGATGTTTTAGTGGTTACGGAAGAGCTTGATGAAGCAGCGTTGGCTGAGTTTCAAGAAGTAAAAGGGCGGCCGGTTACCGGTTTTAGCATGCCGGTAAGGGCCATTGTCCCGGAGGTGGCACCGGTTGAGGGTGAACCGGAACCGGCATTGGTCGTTTTGGAAGATGTTTCGGCTGTACCGTTAGAACCGGCAATCCCGGCTGATCCCGAAGATGTTTCCGGGGGTGAGGCTACGGCCGTTAATCCGGATACTGTCCCGGCAGCGTCCGGTGAAAGTGGCGGGGCGGGAGAAATAGACGAAAACGGCCCTTTATTCGGGCAGTTGCAACACAAGTATTACGTGGGTAAAAAGCTGGCGAAGCGGCTGGAGAACAACCAGGGGGAAGTGATCGCCGAAGAAGGGGCGATCGTCACCGAAGAATTAATTGAGGCCGTGAAACAAGCCGGCAAGTATTTAGAACTGATCATGAATACGAAGGAATAACCGTTGCGGTAAAGCAAAAGCCTTCCCCGACTAGTCCGGGAAAGGCTTTTTTCGTTTTTTCGGTGGTTAAAGTATTAAGAAACATTACCGGGGATCAAGTCGGCATCGGTAAGCCGGCGGCGGGGTTTGTGCCCGGTTTTTTTGTTGAGCCACTGCCGGAAATCGTCAATCAAGGTATAAACAACGGGAATGACCAGCAAGGTAAACAACGTAGTCGCTACCAGGCCGCCGATCAGCACAATGGCCATACCGACCCGGATTTCGGCGCCTTCGCTTAAAGCGAGGGCGGTCGGCAGCATGCCGAACATCATCGTGAAAGAGGTCATGAAAATCGGGCGTAACCGGGTGGCGGCAGCTTCAACCAAGGCTTCCCGCAAGGGTTTGCCCCGGTCCATCAGGGTGTTGGTATAGTCAATGAGCAGGGTGCCGTTTTTGCCGGCCAAACCATCCAGCATGATGATCCCGATCAAAGACATCATATTAATCGTATGACCGGTAAGCCAAAGGGCCAACAAGCCGCCGGCGATCCCCAGTGGTGTGGTAAACATGCGGATAAACGGGATCAAGAAAGATTCGTAGAGGATGACCAGAATCATGTAGACCAGCAGGATGGACAGGCCCAGGGCGAAAAGCAGATCCCGGAAGGCTTCATCCATATCTTGCGATTCACCGGAGAGATTAAGCTGGCAGCCGGGGGGTAAAGGCAGGCGATTAAACTGCCGTTCCAGGTCGCTTTTAACGTCACCGAGGGGCCGGCCTTTAAGGTTGGCACTAACTGTCACCAATCTTTGGCGGTCTTGGCGGTTAATTTTCGTTGGTCCCGTGCCTTCTGTGATGTCCGCTACTTCATTTACCGGGATGAGTAATCCTTGGTTATTAGCAACAAACAGGCGTTCAAGGTCTTGGGGGTGTTTGTCGATCCCGGCGACTTGAACCCGGATATCAGTTTCTGTATTACCGTCCCGGTATTTTCCGGCAATTTCCCCATCCAAACTGGTGCGCATGGTGCGGGAAATATCGTATACCGAGAGGCCATAACCGGCGGCCCGTAAGCGGTCGATTCCTACTTGCATTTCCGGCAACCCCAGCCGCCAGGAGGTATCCACATCGGCCGTGCCGGGAGTTTGGCGGACAATAGTCATTACTTGCTCGGCCAGCTGCGCTAATTGGGCCTCGTCATTACCGGATATATCCACCAAGATTGGCGCTTCTGTCCGCGTTCCGATTAAGGCGGCCTCCTGGACCATAATGCGGGCCCCGGGGATTTCCGCCGCCCAACTGCGGACTTGGTCTGCCACCGCCCATACGGAACGTCGGCGTTCACTCTTGGGGTATAAAGCGACGGTGACACTGCCGACATGGGAAGCGATCTCCGCGCCGCTTCCGGCTTGGCCGTAACCGACAGCGGTAAAAGCAAATTCCACTTCCGGCAGGGTGTGAATTTTTTGGTCCAGTTGCCGGAGAAACCGGTCAGTTTCATCCAAGGCTGTGCCAGGGGGCAATTCAATGCTGATGGTGAACTGACCTTGGTCGCTACGGGCCAGGAACTCGGTTCCGATTGCTTTTAAGGGGATTAAAGCGCCGGTGGCCAGGATCACGGCCAGGTAAGCGGCGATTACGGTCCGGCGGTGCATCAAGGCCCAATTCAGCAACCGCTGATAGACGGCCA
>JAQWAU010000085.1 GCA_028707535.1 Heliobacteriaceae bacterium
TATCGATTGCTTCACTGTAAGTTATCTGGCCAAACTCGGATTTGCTGATCTTCTCCAGGCGTTCAAGCAGCGACTGATCGACAAAGCGGTTGAAGAAGTTCATTTCTTCGGGGGTGTGTTCCAGCACGTAGCTGATCACGAATTTTAGCATTTCTGCCGCCAGCTCCATGTTATCCGTGAGGTCGGCAAACGCTATTTCCGGCTCGACCATCCAGAATTCAGCCGCATGACGTGGTGTGTTGGAGTTTTCCGCCCGGAAGGCAGGACCAAAGGTATATATTTTGTTAAATGCCAGACAGTAGGCTTCCCCTTCCAGTTGACCGCTCACCGTCAAGTTTGTTTCTTTACCGAAGAAGTCCCTGGTGAAGTCCACTACCCCTTGTTCATTCCGGGGGGGATTGGCCAAGTCCAGGGTGGTTAACCGGAACATTTCTCCGGCTCCTTCCGCATCGCTGCCGGTGATGATCGGTGTCTGGACATAGACAAAACCCCGTTCCTGAAAGAACTTGTGGATGGCGTAAGCGGCTATTGACCTGACTCTGAATACGGCGGAAAAGGTGTTCGTCCGGGGGCGGAGGTGAGCAATGGTCCGCAGGTATTCAAAGGTGTGTCGTTTTTTCTGCAGCGGGTAGCTTGATTCACAAAGCCCTTCGATGGTAACGGTTTCCGCTTTGAGTTCGAAAGGTTGTTTTGCGCCGGGGGATTCGACGAGTTCCCCGGTTATTTTTATGGCGGCACCGGTAACAAGCTTGGATACTGCTTGGTAATTGGCCAGGTCCCCGGTAAATACAACCTGGAGGTTGGTAAAAAACGTCCCGTCATTAAGGTCGATAAAGCCGAAGGTTTTGGCGGACCGGACTGTTCTCACCCAGCCGTTTACCCGGACTTTTTTGTGCAGATATTTTTCCTTTTGCGTGTAAAGTTGTTTTACCGTAGTTGCTTCCAATTCATGTTCCCCTTCCTGGTAATGACTTACGGCAGATGTTTGCGTTCCCTTTCATTTTTACTCTGATTTTAGCAATTATTCGACACGGGAAAAAGGGAAACCAGGAAGGATTTACCGGTAAGGTGGTAGAATTTGTTGTAAATGAGAAAGGAGGTAAATCAGTGAAAAACAAATTGTTGGCGGGTATTGGTGTTGTTATGCTTTTTTTCGCTTTGCTTACCGTCGCTTTTGCGGATAAACCCATTGACTTGCTGGTTAATGGGCAGTTCATTAAAACCGATGTTCCTCCGCAGTCGGTCGACGGCAGGGTATTAGTACCGGTGCGCAGTCTTGCCGAAGCCCTCGGCGCGGAAGTTAAATGGAATGATAATACGAAAACCGTATTGATTAGTGCACCGAAGTTGTACTCGCTGCAAGAACAGGTCAAGCTTTTACAGGCAGAACTGGCTCCCAAAACACCACGGGAGGCGGCGGAAAAATGGGCCAAGGGTGTCAAGGAGCGGAATGGCGCGTTGCAGTATGCCGTACTGTCGCCGGAACTAAAAGAGCAGAGTTTTGCCGATTACGAAAGTTACGGGTGGGTGACCGGAATGTCCAGTCCCTGGGTTGAGTGTTATGAAATCACCAAGGAGACTAAAACCGGGGAGGATACCTGGGAATATGAAATCAAGTTTGAATCGGCGACTTCTACCGGCCCGGCCGGTTCTTCGGTAGATAAAGTGGTTGTCAAACAATATAATCAAAATTGGTATGTAGCTCAAGTTTTTGACGAGAACAGGATAACCTCCCAACTGGAGCAACAGGTTAAGGATTTTCTCGGTAAAAAATACGGACAGCATTACGACCTAGTAGAAACCGATGTTTCCCCGGTTTTGCAAAAAATTACCGATGGCCAAGTTGAAGCTGAATTTATGACCAAAGTTACGCTTGTACCGGTTTATAAAACTCCCGGGGATTGGCCGGTACAGCAAGGCAAGATTAAATTCCGGGAAGAAAACCGGGATAAACTATCCCCGGATCAAATCGAAAAGGTCGAAGCGAATATTGCTTTTTGGCATAAAGAACTACAGGAATATACCGGTAAACCCGGCGAAGCTAATGAGTGTCTGCAGATTACGACCGGATTGTTTTGGCACGGCAAAATTAAGGCTGATACCGTTAAATTTTGCTATGCGGATCCGGATGGAAAATTCCTGCCGGTAAAAGAAGAAGACTGGTCGTCATTCAAAACAGCTGAAGAACTGGTAAACCAAGGCTATGAGGAAATGCGCCAATTAGTTGGTCAGTGACGTCAAAGGAGGGATAAGCCCCTTCTTTCTTTTTTGGAGGAAATGGAAAAAATGTCGCAAAGGATCTGCCGATTGAAATGGAGAATAATTGGCAGGGGTTTTGTTTGCTAGATTTGGATGGGGAAAGGACAGATGACTTATTGAAGACCAGAATTAAGGAATTGTGGCAAAAACGCAAACGGTGGCTGATTGGCGGTTTACTGCTTGTATTGTTGGCGGGAGGCTGGAGTGTCTTTAATCACTTCCGGCAGCCCCCAGCAGGTACCCCGGTCAAGGTAACCACGGTTGAACCGGGAGATTTGGCGGTTTCCGTGTTGGTTGACGGCAAGGTTGAGCTTGCTGTTTGGGAAAACGTGACGGCCAAAGTCGGGGGCCGTTTGGACAAGATCTCGGTCGAAAAGGGACAAGTTGTCCGGGCGGGGGATATCTTGGCGGAACTGGATCGCGATACCCTGATGCAAAAAGAAGCAGAGGCGAGGACCAGTCTGGAAATTGAACAGTTAACTTTAGAACGGAACCGGGTGGCGGCTGAATCCGAGTTGACGGTGGCCCGGGAGAACCGGCAACAGGCCAAAGAAACACTGGCCCAGGACCAGGCCAACCTGGAAAGGCTGCAGAAACTGCATGCAGCGGGGGCGGTATCCTTAAGGGAATTGGAAGACGCCGGGCATAATTTTGAAAAAGCCGTCTCGGTCGTGCGGCAGCAGGAGCAGCGTCTGGCCGAGGTTGAGACGGGCCAGGCGAAGCTGGATTTGGCGGTAAAGGAAGCCCAGGTCGAATTAAAACGTTTGCAGTGGGCAACCGCCCAAAACGACTTGGCGGATGCGGTAATCAGGGCGCCTATTGACGGAACCGTACTTACCATTGATGCGGATTTGGGGGATATGCTTGCCACCGGCACCCAGGTGATGACTATCGGCCCGACCGACCGGTTAAGTGTCAAAGCGGAGGTCAGCGAAGCCGATGTGCCGTTGCTCAAACCGGGCCTGACGGCGGAGGTGACCGGGGCTTCTTTGGGTGAACGGAAACTGATCGGCAAGGTCAGTCTGATTTCACCGGTGGCCCAGACCAAGGAAAAGGAAACATCCGAAAAAACGACCATTCCGGTGATGGTTGCGGTGGAAAACCCGGATGGGTTGGCCCGATCCGGAGCCAATGTCCGGGTGTCCTTCCGTGTGGCCGAATTGACCGGGGTCTTGACCCTGCCCCATGAAGCGATCCGGGAGGCCCGGGAGGGGCGGGAGGCCCTGGTTGTCCGGGATGGGGTGGTACAAGTGTGTTCCATCAAAACCGGCTTAAGCAACGATATGTCCATGGAAATCAAGGAGGGACTGCAACCGGGGGACCAAGTGATCCTAAACCCGGATGAAAACCTGCATGATGGTGACCAGGTCCGGGTATTACCACCCGGAACCAATACTGATCAGCCAGGAT
>JAQWAU010000035.1 GCA_028707535.1 Heliobacteriaceae bacterium
TTGACTGGGGGGAGAGAGCCGGATGATGGGGCGAAATGTTACCGGAGTAGAGAAAAAGCTTTTTTTGTTGCGGGTTAAAGTAAGCGTATTTTTTAAGTTTCTCCCCCAACTGCTCACCGGACGGATTGGGCTCCGAAAATTTAGCCGGTTTTTAAAAAGGCTCCTTTTATTTCTCGCTAAGATGAAAGACAATAAATTTGTCCGGATTGGTCAAAGAACCCGGATCGATTTATACTGCCCCGGGTTTCCCTCCAAGGGGTTTGACACTGCCTGCCGTAAGTTCCTGGTTTTTGACCAAAAGATGCCCTGCACTACGGTTTTAATCTCGGTAACATCGGCTTGCCCGTATCACTGCCGTCATTGCTACCAGAAGTATGACCGGGGACAGGATGTTGATCTTCACGCCCTGGTAAACACCGTGAAAAAGCTTCAGGATCTGGGCATCACCTTTTTTAACATAGAAGGTGGGGAACCGTTTCTTCGATACGAAAGGTTGAAAAAAGTCTGTGCAGCGATTGACGATCGCTCCGAGATCTGGATTAATTCTACCGGTTACGGGATCACCCGGGAAAGACTGCAGGAATTAAAGAAGCTCAACGTGCACGCGATCATGTTTTCCCTGCACAGTCCGGTCCCGGAAGAATTCAATCAATTCATGGGGGATGATGGAGCATGGGAAAAAATGATCCGGGCTGTTTCTTTATGTCATGAGACGGGGATCGCTGTTGCTTTTAACGCTTGTTTAGAGAAAAAAGACTTTTACAACGGAAATTTTCAAGAGATCATGGAGCTAACCAGGGAATTCCAGGCCGCCTTGATTCAACTGATTAAGCCCAAACCTGCCGGAGGGTGGCTAAAACCGGGAGTGAAGCCCTTCCTGGATACCGATTTGGCGCAGGTAAAGAAATTAGTACACCGCTATAATCTTGAGCCGAAATTTAAGGACTACCCGGCGATTTCCGCTCAGGTGATCGAGGAGGCTCCAGAGCGGTTTGGCTGTACAGCCGGGGGAACCGACCGGTTTTATATTAATGCCAAAGGGGATCTGCAGCCTTGTGAGTTTTTGAATCTCTCTTTTGGGAATATTGCCACAGATGATTTTTCCATAATCTACGATAAAATGAGGAGTTGTTTTGAAGAACCCGGCGACTGTTGGTTATGTGAAAAGTATTCCGGGGAAATCCTGAACGTATTTCAAGACCATCACCTAAAATCTCTCCCTCTCCCCGGTGATTTATCGGCGACGATCTATAGTAAATGGCACCGGGGTAACAAAACAGAGCTTTATAAGTAAACGCCGGAAGAGCCGGCGTTTTCTATTTCCCGAAAAAAAGAATCAGACGCTTGCCCTCCTGAAAAAGTAAATGCTATTGTTTGGTCAAGCGTTAAAAAATTTTTTTTAGATGTGGCGTGATAGAACACCGACAATTATGTATTTAAAAACGAATGCCAGTGTCCGGAGGGATGGTAAGGTGAGCAGGATCGCTATTATTTTAACCCCCAGTGAGACACCGTTTTATGATTCCCGTTATTTCCGTTACAGCCCCCTTCCTTTGTCGCTCGGTATATTGCAGGGTTATCTCCGGGCTAGAGGATATACGGTGAGTTCCACGGACCTGAATACCCGGATGATTAAGTTTGCCAATCGGCTTGAAGCCCGGCAGTGGTTTCCCCTCTACGATAAGGGGCTTATTTTACGGCATCTGACTCAGGGTGTCCCTACCGGCATGGAGGATGTGCTGGATTATTTTCTCGGGGAAACCGAAGTTGAACAAAGTGATATTGTCGGCATTTCCACCGGCACAAGCATGTCTTTTTTCGAAATCCACATGGCTTTTTTGCTTGGCCGGCGAATCCGGGAGCTAACCGGAAAGCCGGTTGTTTTCGGTGGCGCCAATTTGGACTATCTGTGGCAGTTCCGCGAAGCTTTTCAGGAGTTATGGCCGGCTATTTTCAGGAATTTTAAATACCTTTTCATCGGACCCGGGGAACGTTCTTTCGCTAAGCTTATTTCGGGGCTGGTTCAGGCTGAAGGGGCACCCTTCTACCGAAAGCTGCCCGGCGCTACATACTGGGAAAACGGACAGGTGGTTCGCAATCCGGAAGACGCCCCCACGCTGATTCGGCCGGATTTTCGGGGCTTGGACCTGAAGTCCCACACCTTCTCCTGCCGGGCGGGGCAGCCTTTGTCTAAAAACGTGGAAACAAACCTGGTTCATTTCTACAAGCTGCCCATATCCCAGGGTATTGCCATTTCCGAGATGAACCGCCTCAGGTTGTCTCCGGAAGGCAGAAAGGAAACCCTGTTTATTCCCTACATCTTCAATTATCATTGCACGTACCGGTGTGCCTTTTGCGTGCAAAGCCGTGAGGATAAGCCCCCGGTGGCCGTCAAGGATGCCCGGTCTGTGGTTGATGACCTGGAGGCCTTGATCTCCCAATACGACACCCCGTATGTACGCTTCTTCAATAATGCCTTCAACCTGTCCGCATCATTCGTTCGTGAGTTCTGCAATCTTGTACTGGAGCGGGGACTGGTATTTTACTGGAGCGATTGCGCCCGGTTCAACAACCTCTCTGAAGAGATGGTGGATCTGCTCTACCGGGCCGGCTGCCGGAAACTCATCTTCGGCCTTGATACCGCCAGTAAAAAAATATTGAAACTCATCGACAAGCGGCTTGATTTGGAGCAGGCCCACCGGGTGTTGCGCTGGTGTCATGAACGGGGGATCTGGGCGGAGGTTGAGGTAATTGTGGGCCTGCCCCACGAGGGGGAGGAAGAATTTCAAGAGACCTATACCTTTGTGCGTGATAATATCGAGAAAGGGTATTTAACCGGATTCCACCTCAATCGATACTTTGTTATACCCTGCTCTCGCCTGGGCAGCCGGCCCGGCCATTACGGGATCCGTATCCTTAAATCCCCGGACGGGTATGACAAAACATTGCAGCGAAGCGCCAAAATCCTGGCTGCGCTCATTGCTCCACAGGGTGACGCCGGGAGTGTTCCGTCCCAGCCGTACCATATTTGGAGATACAGTGAGCCGGCTGGGCGCCCGGTTGAGAGGATCGTTGCGGAAACCGAAGTCAAATTCCGGCGGATGTTGGCCTTAATGCCAAATCCAGCCGGTTTTACGGGAAAGGAGGTGAACAAATAATGGGCCAAAAGCAGGTCGAAGCATTTTACCAGAAGCTGCTGGAAGACAAGAGCCTTAAAGACCAGGTGGTAGCGGTTAAAGAGAGCCCGGACGTGATGTTTGCCGAGGTAGCGAAGATTGCCCAGGATGCCGGTTTCGACGTCACACCGGAAGACGTCCGGAAGTACTTGTCAGATGCGCAACTGGATGACCAGACGTTGGAGCAGGTGGCCGGTGGTCGCAGGGGATGCACCAGCGTATGTACGGAAATTTGCGGCTTGCTCCTGGGGCACTGGCTGGGCAGGCAGTAAAGGCAGAAAGGAGATTAACGACCATGGCGTCGCGCTATGCCAAATTGAAAGGGGAATGGCTGCTGCGGGGGTGGACCGATGTTCCGTGGGCCCTGGTCAACTGGCGAAACGGCGATTATCGCCTGCTCCGAAGAGACGGTTTCTATGTTGCACAATCCTGCGATGGACGTACGGATTTCGGAACAATGGCCTTTCTTCCCAGGCATATCGCCCTGCTGAACAGGTTCATCGCCGAAGGGATCGCGGAGGAATGCCGGGCCGGGGAGCCGCCGGAACCCGTCCAGAAGTACCGGCAGGCCGCGAATCCGCTAATCAGGGGAATCCAGTGGGCCGTTACGGGCCGCTGTAACCTGCGCTGCCGCCACTGCTATATGGACGCCCCTGCCGGACAGCACGGCGAATTGGCTTTAAGTGATATGAAGCGACTGATCAGCCAATTCGAGGATGCAAACGTTTCGGCGGTATCCCTGACCGGAGGCGAACCATTCCTCCGGGAGGACCTGTTCGACATTATCCGGCTGCTTGCTGAAAAAAGGATCCGCCTTACGGATATCTATTCCAACGGTACGCTGATCAGCGATACCTGGCTGAAAGACTTGAAGGACCTGGGGGTCCGGCCGGTATTCAGGATCAGTTTTGACGGGTGCGGCGCTCATGACCGCATGCGGGGAACACCAGGGGCGGAGCCGCTGGTCCTCAGCGCCATCCACAGAATCCGGGCCGCCGGTTTTGATGTTGCGGTGACCACCTCGGTGGACAGGACGAATGTGGGCAGCCTGACCGCCACTTACCAGCAGATGAAGGAGTTTGACCTTTATGCCTGGGGGGTCGGGCGGCCACAGCCCGTGGGCTGCGGGCGGGGGCTGGACACCGGCCTCTCCCTGGAAGAGATGGCCGGGGTGTGCGAAAAGCTTTTATGCCGCTGGATCGAGGATGGGCGGCCTTTTATGATCGGGCTGGAGGCCTTTTACTCGGGGGCTAAAGGCGGGGCTGTGAGCCGGGCGGTCCCGGTCCCCGGGAATCCTTCACCGGATAGTTATGTTTGCCCGTCGTGCCGCGAATGGCCCTATCTGGCACCAGACGGAAGAATTCTGCCCTGCATCGGGTATACAGACACGGATTGGGCGGATCGCCTGCCGAATCTTTTGGAAGCAGGGCTTCCCGGGGCTTGGAACGATCCTGTCCTGCGTTCCCTGCTGGACCTAAAAAAAGGCGATGTTCTGACCCGGAATGTGGAGTGTGCCGGCTGCGAGATGTTCAGCGAATGCGGGACGGGCTGTCGGGCTTCGGCTCTTGCCGGCGGAGGCGCCCTCCTGTCCAGGGACTCCATGGCCTGTAAACTCTGGAAAGGCGGGTTTAAGCGGCGTTTTGCGGAAATGGCTGATGGTTTGGCTTCAGGGGAAAGGAGGTGAACAAATAATGGGCCAAAAACAGGTCGAGGCATTTTACCAGAAGCTAATGGAAGACAAGAGCCTTAAAGACCAGGTGCTGGCGGTTAAAGAGAGCCCGGACGTGATGTATGCCGAGGTAGCGAAGATTGCCAGGGACGCAGGTTTCGACGTCACACCGGAAGACATCCGGAAGTACTTGTCAGATGTGCAACTGGATGACCAGACGTTGGAGCAGGTGGCCGGCGGAGGATGCAGCAGCAAATGTCACAATAGCTGCGGTATGCACCTGGGGTACTGGGTGGGCAGGCAGTAAAGGCACAGACTGACGGAATCGGGGGAGTGCCCGTTATTCTCCCCCGATTCATGCCTGCCCCATATCCGGACAATGGAAGTGTGGGGAGGCATTAGAAAGGAGATTAATGACCATGGCGTCACGCTATGCCAAATTGAAAGGGGAATGGCTGCTGCGGGGGTGGACCGATGTTCCGTGGGCCCTGGTCAACTGGAGAAGTGGTGCATTCCGGGAACTGGGGAAAGACGGCTTTTATGTTGCCCAATCGTGTGACGGCCGGACGGATTTCGGATCACCGGCTTTTCTTCCCAGGCACGTCGCCCTGCTGGACGGGTTCGTTGCGGAGGGGATCGCTGATCAGTGCAGTGCCGGGGAAACGCTGGATGCCGGACAGGAATACCGGGCAGCCGGCAATCCTGTCGTGAGGGGTGTTCACTGGTCCATTACCGGCCTTTGCAACCTGAATTGCCGGCACTGCTATATGGAAGCCCCAGCCAAGCGTTTTGGCGATTTTTCCCTCGATGAGATCTGGAGATTGATCGATCAGTTTGAACGGGCCAACGTTCCGGAAGTGGCCCTTACCGGTGGGGAGCCTTTTATGCGCAAGGAACTGCCGGAAATTATCGCAAGGCTTACGGAAAAGAAAATAGGGGTGGCGGAGATCTTTACGAACGGAGTCTTGATTACCGGGGCCATTCTCGATACCTTTAAGCGCTTTGGGCACCGGCCTCTTTTCAAGATCAGCTTCGACGGTTGCCGCACCCATGATTATATGCGGGGGACCCAGGGTATCGAAGCTAAGGTGATCGAAGCCATAAGCAGAGTTAAGTCAGCGGGGTTTCCTGTCATCACCATTACCTCTGTCGACCGGATTACCCGGAATAACCTTGCCGAGACTTACCAGTTGATGAAAGATCTCCGGGTTGACGGGTGGTGGCTGGCGCCTCCCGTGGAAATAGGCAACTGGCGGGGAGCGGACACGGGCCTGTCGCTGGAGGAAATGGTGGAAATCTGCACCCCGCTGCTACAGCGCTGGATTGCGGACGGTGGGCCGTTCCGCCTTAAGTTGTGGCGGTTCGGCCTTTTTAGAAGGCCAGAAAACGGCGCGAATGGCCAAAGCTGGATTGCCCCATTGCCGGTGGCCGCCCCGGAATCCTGGAATTGCAACGGAACGCATAGCCGGCCCTTCCTCCTGCCTGACGGTACGCTTCTTCCATGTAGCGGGTACACAGGTACCAGCCTCATGGAAAGCATGCCGAACCTTTTGCAGCAGGATCTGACCGAGGTATGGACTGATTCCCCGCTGCGGCGGATCAGCGACCTGAAGAGGTGTGATGTGATCGCCCGCAACAAGGCTTGCGCCGAGTGCAAATACTTTCCGGAGTGCGGGTCCGGGTGCCGGGTTCTTGGCCTTACCCAGACCGGTGACCTGTTATCCAGGGATTCCATGGCCTGCGAAATCTTTCGCGGCGGATACATCCAGCGCTTTCGGGAGATGGCGGAAGCAGCCGGGCAAGCGGGCTTTTCTGCTGAACGCTGCGAATCCGCCGGAGAACAGGGGTGATCTAATGGCAGCTTGCTATGCAAAGTTAAAGCCGGAATGGCTGCTGCGGGGATGGACCGATATCCCCTGGGCCCTGGTCAACTGGAAAAACGGGGATTACCGGCGGCTTAAAAAAGACGGTTTCTACGTAGCCCAATCGTGCGACGGGAAGACCGACTTAGGCTCGATGGCCTTTCTGCCCGGGCATATTGCCCTGCTGAACAAGTTCATCGCGGAAGGGATCGCCGAAGAATGCCGTGCCGGGGATATGCCGGAGCCCTGCCAGGAGTACCGGCAGGCCGCAAATCCAATGCTCCGGGGCATCCATTGGGCGATAACCGGCCGCTGCAACCTGAATTGCCGGTACTGTTTCATGGAAGCTCCTTCCGGACGATACGGCCATCCCGGCCAGGAAGCCATCCGGGGGCTGATCAATCAATTTGAGCGGGCCAACGTTCACCAGGTTTCCCTGACAGGGGGGGAGCCGCTTCTGTGCGAGGACCTGCCCTGGATTATCGGGGAGCTTACTGCGAAAAGGATTCGCCTCACGGAGATTGTTACCAATGGCACGCTGCTTACCACCGGCCTGCTGGATTCAATTAAGCGGATGGGCCAACGGCCGGTTTTTAAAATAAGCTTTGACGGAGTGGGGGTTCACGACATTATACGGGGGACCCGGGGAACAGAGGCGCTGGTAACCGGTTCCATCCGCCGGATTTTGGCCGCCGGCTTTACGGTGGCGGTAACCACCACGGTAGACCGGGACAATCTTGGCTCCCTGGCGGAGACCTACGGGTTAATGAAGGAGTTGGGGGCGCCGGTGTGGCTGATCGGGAGACCCCAGGCCACCGGGAACTGGTGTGGGGGCCCCACCGCCCTGTCAACGGAAGCTATGGCCGAAGCATGTCTGGATCTGCAGCGCCGGTGGTTGGCCGACGGACGGCCTTTCTACATAATGCTGGAACGTTTCTTCGGGGGCGGCCCTGATGTTCGGACCGGGCCCCGGGACGGGGGGCAGGAGCTGATCGGTCCGGAGAGCTACGAATGCCAGGCTGTTCGTGAAAAGCCCTACCTGCTGCCCGACGGGAGGCTGCTGCCCTGTGCCGGCTATACCGGGACGGCGCTCCAGGAGAAGATGCCCAACCTTCTGCAGCGTGCGCTTTCAGAGGTCTGGAGCGATTCTCCCTTGCGTTCACTGGCCGAGATGAGAAAGAGGGAGGTGCTGGACCAAAACCCCGAATGCGCCGGCTGCGGGATGTTTTCCAGTTGTGGAGCGGGTTGCCGGGCCTACGCGCTGACCGAAACGGGATCTCTTTTGGCCAGGGACCCTGTTGCCTGTGCGGTTTGGAAAGGCGGGTACCGGAAGCGTTTTATGGAAACGGCGGAAATAGCGACGCCGGCAACCGCCGGCAATCAGTAATACGGAGGGATTTCCCAGTGCAACGAATAGAACGCCGGAAGGCGTATAAGGCCTGTGACCCTTTTACTACGATTAACCGGATCCGCGCTCTTCTGGCTGCCTGCGATTTGTTCACGATCGAGGCCCACCAGCTGTATACCGTGCCGGGAGTCAGTTGCTGCCGGGTGATGCTGGGTGACAGCGATATGTCCGGTCTGAACATAGGATCGAACGGCAAGGGGCTGGAACCGCGCTACGCTTTGGCCAGCGCCTATGGGGAAATCATGGAAAGGCTCCAGAACAGCATTCTTTTTCCCCTGCGGCAGCTGAAATTTGCGACCAGAAGGTTTTTGGAGACAGCCCCTTCGGTGAGTGGTTTCCGGGAACGGCTGGAACGCGAAGATCTGGCCCTGGACTTTCATTACGGGCCGGACGAGGTGTATCTTGACACCGGTGCGCTGGTGGATGCTTGTTCCGACGTCCTGGCCGGACTAATCCGGATCAGCGCCGCGGACAGGCAAAGAGCGTACCTGCGCGAGACCTTCGACCAGGAGCCGGTGGCCTGTCTGCCTTACTACTCTGTTTTTCAGAAGCAGGTGCGGCTGCTGCCGATTAAACTGATCTGGAACACCTGCGGCACCAACGGCATGTGTGCCGGCAATACGCCGGAGGAAGCCCTTATTCAGGGAATTTCCGAGGTCTTTGAACGGTTTGCGATCCGCTCCATATACCAACAGGAGATCACTCCCCCGACGATACCTGCCGAATATTTCGCCAACACGGAGATACTCGCCCGGATCCGCCGCCTGGAGGAGACCTCGGGAATAGCCGCAACCATTAAAGACTGTTCCCTGGGCCTTGGTCTGCCGGTAATCGGACTGTTGCTGGTGGACCGGGCGGCCAATAAATACACCTTCCATGTCGGCGCCGATCCTTGCCCCATAACGGCGCTGGAACGGTGCCTCACGGAGATTTACCAGGGGATGCCCCAGGACGTGCAGGCCAGGTTTCATTCCCTGCCGGTTTGTAGGGCCGCCACCGGGGAGTTTGGCGGAAAGGAGCCTGATCAGGCCAGGCGGGCGGCCTATTATGCTGCCACCATCAGCGGAACAGGCCTGTGGCCCGAAAGTATATTTTCGGATGCCGCCACTTATCCGTTTTCGGGTTTTTCTCACCCCGTGTCCTTAAGTGATTCTGAGGATCTTGCTTATCTGGCCGCCAGGGTATCGGATCTGGGGCGGGACCTCTTTATCCGGGATGTATCTTCCCTCGGCTTACCGGCCTACCAGGTATATATCCCGGGGATGAGCGAGACCGACTTTATTTTTGAGAAAACAGAACTGCCGGATTGGATGAATATCGTCAGAAACCACCGCACCCTGCTGAACCTTGGGCAGGCCGAAGGGGAGAGTATAGCCAGGCTGGCCGGGGCCATCTCCAAGACCGCCGGGCTTGCCCTGCCGGTTTCTTTCGAACCCCGGCGGTGGTTTTTGAGCAATGTTTACCCGGCATTGCAGCAAATCCCGGGTGACTTCCTTCTAACTCTGCTTTTCAGCCGGATTGCAGAATACCGGGCAGCTGCGGAAAGCCTGGATGCCTTTATGCAGTCCGACGCCGCCCAGACCGGACCGCAGCTTTACTACCGGGCCCTTCACGGTTATTTGGCGGCTAAGGCCGACGGTCTCCCGGAGGCGCAGATCAGGGAGTCACTGACCGATCGCTACGGAGAGACCGTGGCCGGGCGTGTGTTCAAGGACTTTGCCGACCCGGAACAAGTCTTTGGGCAATTTTCGTGGCCGTCTTGCTTCGATTGCACTGCCTGCGAAATTGAGAGTTCCTGCCGTTATTTTCCCGTGTTGCGGAAAGTAAAGGCCGTTCAGAGGATTCAACAGGCTAATCTGCCGGATCAAGCGGCACTGGCTGGCCTTTTCGATAAAAATCACCGTAAGTGAAGGTTTTATATGGCAAAGAGAAAAACCCTGTTTATCGGTTGCGGGGACGGCCGGGAGATACTGCCGCTGGCCAACCACCAGGAATACCTACTGATCGGCCTGGAGCCCAGTGATCAACAGTACGCCAAAGCAACAGAAGCCCTGAGGGGCTTTCCCAATGTCCGCATCATCAAGCGCAGGATCCAGGATTGGGAAGCTGTGGAATATGAAGGGGATATCGACCGCATATACTTTATTTTTCCAACTCCCGTGGTCTTGCGGGATCAGGCTGAAGAGATCATCGCAAAGGCCTGCTTTCTTTTATCAAAGGATGGGGGCCGGTTTCATATTTTCACCGAGGTTACCCTGTCCCGGTGGCCGGATCCCGGGGATAAGGCGGCGTTGCAGGAGTTTTTGCGGGTCCTGGGAGACGGGAGATTGTCAGTATCAAGAAATGAGATAAGTTTTGACGAATTGCCCCGGATGGTAAAAGAATCCTATTGCGGCGTTTTATTCAAAAAACATAACCTGTCCCCGTTTACAGCCATTGAAGCCAGAAAACCGTGATATGTGAGGGAAGATGATGATCGAGAGAACGGAAAACGGCCCAAAACTAAAGAGTCTCCAGTTCCCGACCAGCGCAACCTATGATCTCACCCTGGCCTGCAACCTGAAATGCAGATTCTGCTATCAGGGTAATCTTCGGGAGGCCGGAGGTCCTTCCCTAACTACCGTGAAGAAAGTATTGGATGAAATGAAAAGGGGAGGAGTTAAAAAGGTGATTTTTGTGGGAGGCGAGCCTTTTCTTCACCCCGCCTGGGTTGAAACGCTGGCCTATTCCCACGGGCTCGGGATTACCTCCTCCTTTGTTTCCAATGGAACCCTGATAACGGAACAGATTGTAAAACGAATTTCCGGATTTGTACGCGAGGGTCTGATTTCCATTCATGGGGATGAGGAGACTCATGATGACATTACCGCCGTCAAGGGAAGTTATCAAAAAGCGGTGGCCGGGCTCCGGATTCTTTCCGAAAACGGATTCAAGACCGGGGTCTATTATACCCTTACGGAGTCCAATCACTCCAAACTCTATGCCACCGTCAGGAACCTGATTGAGGTCCAGAAGGTGGATTTCACCTGGCTGGCCCTGAACAGAGACCTGCCTATAGGCAAGGGGAGCGCCTATTACCGGAATCCGTTAAATCCCCAGTCCTACCAAACGGTTTTGGAGCAAATTGAAAAAATCTGGCAGGTCTATGATCGTCCCGCTTTTCTGGAGGTGTCCCTTCCCTTCTGTCTAGTCGCCAAAAAGTATCACCGCTACATTCTGACCTGTAGAACCGGGATTAGCCACACGGCCATCGACCCTGACGGAAATATGAAGCTGTGCCCGGTAGCCAACGAACACCGGGTGGGGAATATCCTGGATCAGGGGCTTCATTACCTGTGGAGAAACTCGCCTCTTCTCCAAGAGTACCGGTCACTGACCTGGCTGCCGGACAAGTGCCGGGACTGCGGTTACCTGGGAAACTGTCTGGGGGGTTGCTGGGTTGCCTCGAAAGCGTACTGTTTTGATCGGTATAATTGACTAAATGCGGTGCCGCCCAATAACGAGAGTGCGCCTATAATTTGAACCAACGATAATCTTTCATCAAGGAATATGGCGGAAAAAAACAGAGCCGATAATGCCAATACCGGCAGATTGTTAAGAAACAAACTGCCGATTATCGCCCGCATCGATTTTACCCCTTCTGCCCAGGTGGTAGCTGCGCCCAGGGTCTCCGCAGAAGAACAATGATATCAATGCATTCCAACCGGGCTGAACCGTTCTTGTCATTTTTCTTATCCCGCGAGACAATTATTGGCATTCTCCCTGTAAAGCGTTTAATATCCTGATGGCATTTTGCTCGGAGTCGGCTGTTTTTAAATCCGCATAAGCAATCAATTTCTCTCCGTCAAAAGCAAACAGGTAAAACGTAGCGTTGTTTATTTTAAAGTTGTTGATATGATAGATTAAAAAGTCTATTTTTTTGCCGGTATATTGCGCCAAAAGTTCTTTTTGGTCCTTCAGTTCTTTGATGGGAGGATTGGCGGCCATCTCCGCTGTTATCGTTACCGAAAAGCCCACACCGCTGTTTGTGGTGATTTCACGGTCATCCTCGATCAGGGAATAGATCTGCTTATGTCTCTTAATACTTTGCTTTTGCTCTTCGCTGTAAAAATCCTCGGCTTTCTTTATAGCGGAAACCTTATTCAGATAATTTGTGAAGGAAGCAAGGCTGCCCGTGGCCTCTTTAAGCGTATTGGACGTAAAATATTCCATTCCGAAACGTTCGCTTACATTTTCCCGGTTGTAATAAGACCAGAAAAAATTGCCGTATTCATCATCAAGACTGAACATAATCTCGTCGGCGTTGGGAATCAAGCTGAACATCACGGCCGCATTTTTGTTCCAGGCGGTCTCAATATCATTAGGAAAACGGTAATGGGCCCGGCTGTCAACCATATAATTTACTGCAATTCTATAAGGTTCGTAATCTGTTTTGAGTTCGATGGACTTGAGAGGCAAATCCTTGTAATCAAGCGCCTGGACAATTGCAGCTACCTTTGAGTTATCACCTACATAAGTTCCGTGATATTGATATAATTTTTCGGCATAGCCGCCCGGCTTATCCAAGGCGCTTTCCTGTGTATTGTTGCAAGCGACCACTGTGCCGGTAACGCCGGTCAGGGCCAAAATAAGCACAAGTGCCCAAACCCTTTTCTTTTTGTTCATTTTAATAATCATCCTTATATGTAATGTCAGATGTCGATGAGTATAATAAAAAACTGAGTTATCGTTGTGAAGGGTCGAAATTTAAAGTGCAAATTTTTTAACCCAGGGATTAAAGCTGTCGGCAAGACTGCTTTTTTTATCTCTTGACAAGATAGTCTACAGTTTGTAAACTAAAACAAATTAGTCTACTAGTTGTAGACCGGAAGGAGCTGTTTTTATTTGCGAGAATACAGACTTACCGATATGGAAGCAAAATTTGCCGACATTATTTGGGCCAGTGAGCCGATTAAGTCACCTGACTTGGTAAAGCTGTGCGAGGCGGAGTTTAACTGGAAGAAATCAACCACCTACACAATGCTGAAACGGCTTGAGGGCAAAGAGATTTTTGAAAATAAGAACGGTGTGGTATCTGCTTTAATCAAAAAAGATGATTTTTACGCCGAACAAAGTAAATTGTTTGTTGAAGAAACCTTTGCGGGCTCACTGCCAAGATTTTTGGCCGCATTCACCAGAAGAAAAAAGTTGAGTGATAAGGAAATTGATGAGCTGCAAAGGCTGATTAATGAACATAAGGAGAGCTAGCGATGGATACGGTGTTTTTACAAATTCTAAATATGAGCATTACATCCGGCTACGTCATTTTGTTTGTGATCGTGGCGCGGTTGCTCTTAAAAAAAGTACCGAAAATTTTCTCCTATGCTCTTTGGTCGGTGGTTTTGTTCCGGCTTGTCTGTCCATTTTCATTTGAAAGCATATTCAGCCTAATCCCGGTTAACACCCGAACTATTCCTCAAAACATATTGTATTCCCAAGCACCACAAATTAATAGTGGGATTACCGCAATTGACCAAGCGGTGAATAATTCATTGCCGGCCCCTATTGTTAGCGCCGGGGCCGGGGCAAACCCGATGCAGTTTTGGCTTGCTTTGGGTGAAGCGGTATGGCTGTTGGGGATTGCGGTTTTATTAATCTACAGTGTCTTTACAACGATAAGACTTTACCGGAAGATTAAAGCGGCAAAGTATGTTTCAGACAATATTTACGAAATAAACAGCATTAAAACACCATTTGTTTTTGGGATTTTCAAACCGAAGATTTATCTGCCGGCAAACCTTTTGGAAACGGAAAAAGCTTATATCATCAGACACGAACAAACCCATATTAAAAGGTTTGATCATATAATCAGGCCGTTTGCCTTTTTGGTGCTGTGTGTTCATTGGTTTAACCCGCTGGTTTGGCTAGCCTTCTTCCTAATGGGTGAAGATATGGAATTATCCTGTGATGAAAGTGTTATCAAGCAGATGGGCAATGAGATCAAAAAAGATTATTCCACATCGCTTTTATCTCTGTCGACAGGAAAACGCATCATTGGTGGCTGTCCGCTTGCTTTTGGCGAGAACAACACAAAAGGCAGGATAAAGAATGTCTTAAACTACAAAAAACCGGCGTTTTGGGTGGCGATCATGGCAGTTGTCGCGGTGGCGGCAGTGTGCCTGGGACTGATGAGTAATCCGCAAAAAGAACAATTGACAGTCGAAGATTATGCCAATCAATTTATAGAAGCAGAAATCAAAGCTTATGAAAATGCCGGGGCAGGGTTTAAGATTATCGACAGGAAAATTACCAGGCTCGAAAAAATGGCCGAGTTTGACAATATACTCAACTATCCCCTCGAGATTTGGCGGCTCGAGTATCGCTTGAAACCTGATGATATAAGTAAGGTTGGGTTAGCGGGAGGGATGAATGAAGTTGACGGCTGGATTACCGAGGATAGTAGTATGGGTAAGCCGCTGTTAGTTTTCGCTTATGAGCACTCTGTGCCAAAGTATCTAGGTCAGATTATGAATGGAGAAGGCGATTTTTCTACAGTTGCCGGCCAGGAAACAGCACTGCGCATTTTTCTTGAAGGTATCCGGCTGTTACCCCGGGAAAAATATAGCGGAAAACATGTTGTGGTAAAATTTCCCCTATCGACAGGGGAAACCTGCCAACTGTTATTATCCCAGCCCGTTGTTCAAGGAGATGCGGGAATCTGGTGTGTAGAGCGGTGGATGGACGGGAATGGCAGTGTGTATTATGTTACACCGAAGACGAATGGAATGATCGCCGATTATTATCAGGAGTTACAAAGCCAATGTGATGCGGGACATAAGCCGTCACTTTTAGACCCTTTGCAGGTTGCTGCTGAATATATAAACCATGATCTGGGCCAGCATGTTTCGTTTGCTGAACTTGTTCCCCGATACGCGGCAAAGGTTGAGGATTTTCTGGAAACTCCCGAAAGTCATTTCATCGGCTATATTTCCAACTTTAAAGCCGACCGTTCCTCGTTTCATTTGGATCAAATCGAGTGGTTGACCCTGGATGATTCGGAAAGGATCAAGGAACTGAATATAAATCCTGATGATGATATGCCTAACGGATACTATATCTATAATCCCCAAAACTATCCCATGT
>JAQWAU010000086.1 GCA_028707535.1 Heliobacteriaceae bacterium
GCCGTTTGCTTGGTTTCCGCCGCCGGCGGCGCCGGCTGATTCACGCTGCCGCTGCCGCCGCTGTTACCGCTGCCCGGGGTTGTGGCCGTCCAGACCACATTCTGGTAATCTGCCGGCATCGCCGGTAAGTTAATCTCCTTGCCGGTTTCCGCCAAGGCTTTTTGCAATACTTCAATCCGCTGGTTAAGAACCACAATTTGGTTATGTAAGGACACCGTTTGCTCCTTTACCAGCTGGTCCACGTAACTTTTTGCCACCAGCGGATCTTCCGCATCCCCCGGCCCCGCCTGGGCCGAAAGCGCCCACCCGGTGACCAATCCGCCGCTCAGCAAGGCAAGGGCCAACACCCCAACCAACACCGGCCGCCATTTTTTTGCCAAACCCGTCCCCTCCTTATCGCCGGTTTTTTTCCGTCTCCAGGCCAATCCGGCTAGCCGCAACCTCTTGGGTACCCATCCGGGGACCAAACACCCCGAACCGGTCTGCCGTCACTACCAGCAGACTGGCCAGCAAGATCAAAATAAAAACGCTTTGCGCCGTCGATACTGTGGTCAGGACAATCGCCGTCACCCCTAAAGCCAGGTTAACCCCGTAAATAATCAACACAGTCTGCGGATGGCTAAACCCTAAAGCCAGCAGCCGGTGGTGCAGGTGATCCTTGTCGGCCTGAAAAATCGGCTGGCCTTTCTGGTAACGCCGCAAAATGGCAAACCCGGTATCCAGAATCGGGATCCCGATAATCAAAATCGGCACAAAAACCGACATCACCGTCGCCACCTTGGCCAGACCCATAATGGACAGGCAAGCCAAGCCAAACCCGAGGAACATTGCCCCCGTATCCCCCATGAAAATCCGCGCCGGGTAAAAATTGTACTTTAAAAACCCTACCGCCGTCCCCGCCAACACCAGGGCCAGGTAAGCAACCACCATTTGCCCCTGCGTCCAGGCCACCACCGATAAAGTTGTTGCCGCGATCGCGGCAATCCCCGCCGCCAGGCCGTCAAGCCCGTCAATCAGGTTCACCGCATTGGTGACCCCGATAATCCAAAACACCGTAATCGGGACGCTTAACCAGCCCACTTCCAAGGTGTCCGGTCCTAAAGGGTTGGTGATGAAATCAACGGAAATGCCGAAAGGAATCACCGCCATCGCGGCGCCAATCTGGCCAAGCAGTTTTACCCGGGCCGGCAGGTCGTAAATATCATCAATTACCCCCAGGGCAATGATGATCCCACCCCCGGCCAGCAGGCCGATCACCTCCGGGTGATAAAAATCCGGTCGCCAAAACATCAGGCCGGCTACCGCCAGCATAAACCCGGCGCCTATGGCTAATCCCCCTAACCGGGGCATCACTTCATGGTGTACTTTACGGCCGGTGGGCACATCGACCGCCCCGACCCGGAAGGCCAAAGAGCGCACCAAAGGGGTTAAGAAGAACACAAAAACAAAGGCTGCCAAAGCCGCCAAAGCCATTGCCACGCCACGGTCGCCCCCCTCCCGAAAGGAATCTTAATCCCTAGATCATCCTCTTAATACTACTCCAAGCTAACCCATTATACAACGGTTTTTCCACTTACTGCGGGTTACGCGGGGCAATGGCAAACGTCAGTTCCGCCTCACAGACCAGCCCCCCGGCGACAGTCGCCCGGGCGGTCGCTTTACCGATCGTCCGGCGTAAAGCGGTTAACGTCACCTCCAACTGGAGCACATCGCCCGGGAAAACCTGCCGTCGGAATTTGACCTTGTCGATCCCGGCAAAAAGCGCCAGCCGGCCGGCAAACTCGGGCATTTTCAGCAAGGCCACCGCCCCGGTTTGGGCCAGAGCCTCGATAATCAAGACCCCCGGCATCACCGGATAACCGGGAAAATGCCCGGAAAAAAAAGGCTCGTTAACCGTAACATTTTTAAACCCGACCGCCCGCTTGCCCGGCTCCAGCTCAATAATCCGGTCCACCAATAAAAATGGCGGCCTATGGGGTAGAATTCCCTGAATATCCTGAGCCGATAAAATAACTTCTTCCCTCATTGACCGGTATCTTCCTTTCTAAAAAAGAGGAACACTAACAAATATGTCGAATTACACCCTGGCATTCTGCATTCGGTTGAGGAGGAATTTTTCATGCGCCTTGTTGACGAAAAAGGCAGGTTGTTTGGCCTGATTAACCCCTTAGACCTGATCATCTTAGTCGCCGTGATCGCCTTGGTCATCGGGTTGGCCACCAAGACCAAGACCATTGTCCAGACCACGGCGGTGGAAATCCAGTTCGAAGTCCTGTCCAAAAGGGTTCATCCGGAATATGCCGCCAACCTGAACCCCACCGACCCGCTGCTGGGTCCGGCCGGTTTTCTTGACGACGCTAAAATCGTCGCGTTCCGGACGGTGCCTTCCCGGACTTCCCAGGCAAACGCCGAAGGGCAGCTGGTACCTGCCGAAGACCCCCATTATTTGGATGTCCACACCTTAATCAAGGGCACCTCCCGTTCGGCCACCGCCGACTTCAAAATCGGCGGCCAGGAAATCAAAACCGGCCGGGAATACTGGTTGAAAACCCAGTTCATCCAACTCTTGGGCACCGTGGAAAACGTCCAGGTGCTGCCCTCCTCAAGCTAAGGCGTACCGGCCAAGCGATCCAGCATAACCGCCAGCCTGGCCTCCCAAGAATGGGCCTTGGCCAGGGCAACCCTTTCCTGGACCTTGACCGGTGTATCGGTGTCAACAACCACCCCGGTCAGCCGGATAAAGTCCGCTTGGCCGGCAGCCACCGCCACCACCGGGGCAAATCCCCGGACTTCGGGTAAAGCGGTGGTCACCACCGGCTTCCCGGCGGCCAGGTACTCGTAGATTTTGACCGGATTGACACTCGCCGTCAAGGTGTTGAGCCGGAAAGGCGCCAGGCAAACATCGAAATGCTGCACATAACCGGGCAAAAGCGCATAAGGCTGCCGGCCCAGGAAAAAGACATTCGGTAAATCCGCCAAAACCGGAGCGGGGGTTTCCACCGGGCCGATTAAGACCAAAGCCCAATCCGGCCGGGAACGGGCCAAGGCGGCCAACAGTTCCAGGTCGATCCAGTCCCCGATCCCGCCGACAAACCCGCAGATCCGGGTGAAAGAACCGGCCTCCCGGTTGAAAAGCCGGTTCTGGTCGAATAAAGGCAAGGGCTGTAAAGCCTGCCCGAAGTGGGCCACATCCGCACCGTTGGGGACCAAAGTAACATCGGGCCGCACCTTTTGCCGCGCGGCCAGCAAGGCGCGGGCCGAAGCAAACACTACATCCGCCTTGGCGGTCAGCGCATCTTCCATCTCCCGGACGACAACCGGATCAATCAGCCCGGTAAAAGCGGCATGGTCGTCAACACAGTCATAGACCACCGCTGACCACGGTCCCCGGGATAAAAGATCACCCGAGCCGGGCAGGTAGGTCCATAAAACCGGCTGCTTCCAGCCCAATTCCGCCAGGTTGGCCCGGAGCCACCGGACAAGCCGGGCCTGGTTTAACCGGTTGATTGGCCGCCACATGGCGTGAAAAGGCAAAAAAACCGGTGGTTCCATCACCCACAGATTTTCCCCCGCCGGGGTCAGCCGACCGGTTTCCCGCCCCAA
>JAQWAU010000009.1 GCA_028707535.1 Heliobacteriaceae bacterium
TCATAACTGCAGGTTTTGCTTGCATTTAGGGAGGATCGAATGGAGGATTATCCTTATCGCGTTAGAGATCCAATTCACGGTTTTATCGTGTTTTCTGAAAACGAGAAACGAATTATTGATTCACCTGCATTTCAACGGCTCCGAAATATTAAACAGTTGGCCATGACATATTACGTGTATCCGGGGGCAATGCATACCCGATTCGAGCATTCATTAGGGGTTATGGAGCTGGTAAGCAGGATTTTTGATAAAATATATGGGAAAAATGTTACTCAAATAGAGAATAATTTTGGGCAAATTGGATTAACAGTTGAGCAATCACGGCAGATTCTTCGGCTAGCAGCACTACTTCATGATGTTGGACATCTCCCTTTTTCTCATGGCGGTGAGGTGATCCTCCCAAAGGGCATTGAACATGAGAATGTCAGTATTGCGATAATCAATTCCCTCAAGAATACATATGATGGAATGTATTTCGGTGGAATTACTGATATTGTTGCTCAAATTCTGGAGGGTCAGGTGATTCCACAATTGAATTTTTTGAAGGATATCCTTTCGGGGTCGATAGATGCAGACCGCATGGACTATCTTTTACGTGATTCCCTTCATTGTGGTGTAAGCTACGGAAGCTTTGACCTAAATCGATTAATTGATACCTTAACCGTCATTTCTGATGGAACAGGTGGTTTAAGCCTAGCAGTGGATCACGGGGGAATACATGGTGTAGAAGCCCTGATACTGGCAAGGTATTATATGTTCACACAAGTTTATATGCATCGCACTCGCCGGATTTATGATATATATTTAAAGGACTTCATGGAGAGCTGGAAACCAGATCTTAATCCGCTTACCAATGTTTTAAATTATGATGATATTGATCTCGTGACGATGATGAAACAAATCTGCAGACGTCAAGACCAAAACAGCAGTATATACACAGCAGCCAATAAAATTTACTGTCGGCAACATCATTCAGTGATCTATGAAAGCTCAGAATTTGCTGATGCAAGAATGCTAAGGGTTTCGAAAGAGGTTTTCAATCATTTAAGTAAAAATAACTCTCGTTACAATTTTATCCTGGATGAAAAGGCAAGAGGTAGCATACATAAGTTTTTTGTCCCTGGTGAACACGATGACGGTGTCGAGCTGAAGGTAATTCACAAACACCACAAACATACCTTGATAACCGAAGAATCTAGTATACTTGGGAAAATCCCTAAGTTGTTTCATGTAATTCGAATTTATGTAGACGAAAAAGATCAAGATAAGTTGATTCAATTACAGAAAGAAGCAAAAAGAATTGAAGAGGAAGTGAGGTAATTGTGAGTATTTTATTATGCGACTCATTTGAAGATGCAGTAATTACGTATGTCGTTAAAAATTGGGGAAATGGGCAAACGAACATTCCCTTAGGCAGAACATTGGTACAAAAGATTTGCTATTTTTTAAAAGCAAAAGGAATCCCTCTTGATTTTAAATTCGATATTTATCACTATGGGCCTTATTCACAAGAACTATATTCCAGAATGGACGAATTAGTTGCAGATGGCATCGTAATTGACCGCTCTGAGCAAAAAAGCAAATCAGTTTATAAACCGGGGGAAAATACTGATGAACTGATGAACCAGCATGATATTTCGCAATATATTGATGAAATTGACGACATTATTAAGTTATTCAACCAATTCCACCCCACTGAGATGGAATTACTGGCTACGATTCATTATCTGCAAACCACTGCAACGAAATACTATGGTACAGCGCCAACCAAAAATGAAGTCGTTGAAAAAGTACTCACCGTGAAACGTGATAAATTCAGCCAAGAACTGATTTCCAGAGCTTATGATGCATTAAAGCAGGCTGATCTTTTTGCGTGGGATAAAAACTTAGGTTCATAAAAAATGAGGAAGTAAATTGAATTAGGAATGATAGAACTATCATCGTAATGCATAGCTAAAACAAAGGAGCACGTTGACCATCACTTCAACGTGCTCCTGATTATTTTGCCCTGGCGGGGGCAGCGGCTTCTTTTTGGTAGCCCAGCACCCGGGGGACATAGGCTTGCGTTTCGGGAAAGGGCGGGATGCCGCCATACTTGGCCACATTCGCGGGGCCGGCGTTGTAGGCGGCGAGGGCGGTGGCCACATTGCCCCCGAACCGGTCAAGCATTTGCCGTAAATAGCGGGTGCCGGCATCGATGTTTTCCGCCGGGTCAAAGGGGTTGTGGACCCCTAAGGATTGGGCTGTTCCGGGCATTAGTTGCATCAGTCCCTGGGCACCGGCCGGGGAAACGGTCTGGGGGTTGAAATCCGATTCAGCTTTGATCACCGCCTGGATGAGGCTCGGACTGATTTGGTATTTGCCGGCTGCTTGGCGGATGAGGTTTTCGTAAGGGGTACCGGTTTCCGGTTGTCCGGAGATTTGGGGAGGCTTACCGGATTGGGCCGGCAAAGGGCGGGAAGCGGGCGCCGAAGCGCCGGGTGGCAAGACCCCTAAAGCTTGGGCCTTGATCGTCGCTTCCAAGGTAGCGGCAAAATCTTGAAATTGTTGAGAATTGGGTGTTTTGGCGACAATCCGCTCCCGGATTGCGTCTACCGGGGAAATTCGCATCCTGATCATCCTTAGTAAATAATAGGTATCAATCGAAAAGTTCTCCCGTTTCGGCGGGAAATCCTGCTTCCGCCACCCAAAAATTTGGCAGCTTGCGGAAGCGCGTGCTAAAATGGAAGGAAGGCTTTGTCTTTGAAGTTTTTCGATTAAACGGAGGGAACGGTCGGTGCAGGAACGGCCCTTGTGGCAAGCCTTAACGGCTTGGCGGCAGGAAAAAGTTGCCGGTTACCACACGCCGGGGCACGGGCAAGGCCGGGGGTTGGCCGGTTACCGGCTGGATCCGGCCATAGATGTAACCGAAATCCCCGGATTGGATGACCTGCACACCCCGGACGGGGTGATTGCAGCGGCCCAGGGCGCGGCGGCCCGGGCTTTTGGCGCCCGGCAGACCTTTTTTTTGGTGCAGGGGGCAACCGTTGGTTTGCAGGCCCTGTTGCTGGGCGGTCTTAGCCCCGGGGAACCGGTGGTGGTGCCCCGGCACAGCCACCGGGCTGTTTTCGGGGGGTTGGTGTTAAGTGGGGCGGTGCCCCGTTATGTGCCACCGGTTTGCGAGCCGGAAACCGGTTTACCGTTGGTGAGCGATCCCGGGGAAATCAGTGACGCGGCTAAAGGGGCCAAGGCTTTGCTGGCGCTCCGGCCCAGTTATTGGGGGACAGTTGAGGACCTGACTCCTTGGCTTGCCGCTGCCCGGGAACAGGAAGTACCCTTATGGGTAGATGCGGCCCATGGCGCCGCTTTTGCCTTTTGTTCCCGGCTTCCGGCGGCAGCCCTGGCCTTGGGAGCAGAAGCCGTGGTTCACGGTACCCATAAGACCCTGCCGGCTTTGACCCAGGCGGCAATGTTGCACCTGGGGGGGAGCCCTGCCCCGGCCTGGGCGGGGAAAGCAGCCGCCATTGCCCGGGCCTTGACGCTCTTACAAACGACCAGCCCTTCTTACCTTTTACTGGCCTCGTTGGAACTGGCTCAGGCCCGGATGGCGGTGGAAGGGGAGACCTTATGGGCAGCTGCCCTGGAACGGGCGGCCGGTCTGCGAAAAAAGCTGAACCGGATCAAAGGAATTCATTGTTGGGGTGAAGAAATTAAGGCCTATCCTGGGGTGGGTGATTGGGACCCCACCCGGCTGGTAGTTGTTTTACGCCGGCCTGGGTTAAACGGCTATCAGGTACGCCGGGTTTTGCGGCAAAGCTATAGTCTGGAGGCCGAATTGGCGGGACCGAATTACCTTTTGTTTTTGCTTTCGCCGTTTGACCGCCCTGAAGCGGACCGGCGGTTAGTCCGGGCTTTGCGCGAGATTGGCGGGGAAAAAGGAGGACAGGCTACCACGGTGCCAAATACGGCGGACTTGCCGGTCGGGTACCGGATTGCCCCGGAGATTGCCTTTACCCCCCGGGAAGCCTTTTTTCGGCCTGTGCGGCGGGTCGTATTTAAGGAAGCGAAAAACCGGATCGCCGGCGAATTTTTGTGTCCCTACCCGCCCGGTATTCCTTTGGCAGCACCTGGGGAGGTGATTACCCCGGTAGTTTGGGCGGTGGTGGCCGCCTGGCGGCAGACCGGCGTCCGGTGGCAAGGGGCCGGGGATCCGCACCTGACGGAGATTGCCGTAATTGACGGATAAGGATAAATGGACATACTTGAAATATTCGGAGTTGAAGCGATTGGCCGGATTGTTTATCACCCTGGAAGGTGCAGATGGGGCCGGTAAGACTACCCAGGCGGCTTTATTAGGCCGGGCGTTCACCCAGGGCGGGCACCGGGTGTTGATGACCCGGGAACCAGGGGGTACTCCGGTGAGTGAGGCCGCCCGACGGGTCTTGCTTGCCCCAAGCTTGACCGGAATGACGCCATGGGCGGAAGTGTTCCTGTATGCGGCTGCCCGGGCCCAATTGGTGGGGGAAGTGATCCGCCCGGCCTTGGCAGCCGGTCAAGTGGTTATTTGCGACCGGTATACCGATTCTACGCTGGCTTACCAGGGGTTCGGGCGGGGCCTTGACCTGGAGGATCTGCGCCAAGTTAATTTTTTGGCTACCGGGGGCTTAACCCCTCACCTTACCCTTGTACTGAACCTCGGGGTAGAAGCCGGGTTTGCCCGGGTTTCCCGGCGGCGGGATACAGACCGGCTGGAACGGGAGGAGCAAACCTTTCACCAAAGGGTGTACCAGGGGTTTTTAACCTTGGCAACGGCTGAGCCGGAGCGGATCCAGGTCGTCCCTGCCCAAGGGGATATCTGGATGGTCCACCGGCGGCTGGTGACGGCAATCCATCGCCTGGTACCTGATTTGCCGGTTTGCCGGAACCTGGCGGGGGAAGATTCTTCTTGCTGATGAGGATTATCGATATGGGAAATAATTTTGACCAAGGACCTGGCTGGTGTTTGTCCCGGGTCAGGGGGCAGGATCGGGCGGTCCGGCAACTGCAAAAAACGCTGGCTAATGGACGGTTGGCCCATGCTTACTTGTTTGCCGGGCCACCGGGGGTAGGCAAAAAGACTACGGCCCGGGCTTTTGCCCAGACAGTTTTGTGTGCCGGTCCCCATGGTGGTGATGCTTGCCAACGGTGTTCTTCCTGCCGGCAGTTTGCCGGGGACAATCACCCGGATTTTGTTTGGCTGGCCCCGGCCGGCACCAGCGTGAAAATTGAACAGGTCCGGCAAATGCAAAAACGGATCCGTTTTCTCCCTTATGTGGCCAAGCATCAGGTTGTTGTGCTTGAACAGGCGGAAACCATGCAGGCGCCGGCGGCTAATGCTATGCTGAAAGTATTGGAAGAGCCGGTCGGCCCAACGGTATTTATTTTGCTGACCAGTCGGATCCAGAGTTTGTTGCCGACGATTGTTTCCCGGTGTTTACCGGTGTACTTTTCGCCGGTGCCGGGGGAGGAAATTGCCCGGTTTTTGGCCGGCGAAGGGGTAACCCCTAACCAGGTGCCGTTGCTTACCCTTTTGGCGCGGGGCCGGTGGGACCAGGCGGCTCAGTTGGCTGCCAACGGGTTACCGCCGGAGCGGGAACAAGCCCGCCAACTTTTAGATCGGCTGCTTAAAGCCGGGGATGCCGAAATTTTCGGTCTTGGCGTGGAGTGGGATAAAAAAAAGGCGGAATTGGCAAGCTTACTGGATTACCTGGCCTTACTGTTACGTGACCGCCTCTTACTGGCCTTAAGGGTTGCCCCGGAATTGGTTATTGACCGGGAACTGGCCGAAAGCCAAGTTTGGCCACCGGCGGTCCTGCTTGCGGCTTTGGAAAGGGTAATGGTGGCAAGGCGGTATTTGGAGACTAATACTAGTGAACGGGTGCTGTTGGAGACTGTGTTGCTAAACCTTCGGGACTTGGCCTTGGCCGGCTGCGAAAAGGGTCCCGGGAAAGGGGGTGGAATTGCTTGGTCCGGATTGTAGGTGTGCGCTTTAAAAGGGCCGGCAAAGTTTATTTTTTTGATCCTGGTGAATTGAAGATCGAAAACAATGACCATGTAATTGTGGAAACGGCTCGCGGGGTGGAGTTCGGTGAAGTAGTGGTTCCACCCAAGGAAGTGCCGGCAGAAGAAATTGTTAACCCCTTAAAAAAAGTGATCCGGGTGGCGACGCCAAACGATGCCCGGCAGGTTGACGAAAACCGGGGCAAAGAAAAATCCGCCTTTATGATCTGCCAGAAGAAAATTGCTGCCCACCAGTTGCCGATGAAACTGGTTGATGTAGAATACACATTTGACAATTCCAAGATTATTTTTTACTTTACTGCCGATGGCCGGGTGGATTTCCGGGAACTCGTTAAGGATTTGGCGTCTGTTTTCCGGACGCGGATTGAGCTGCGGCAGATCGGGGTACGGGACGAAGCCAAGATGGTCGGCGGCATCGGCTCTTGTGGGCGGGTACTTTGTTGCGCCTCTTTTTTAGGGGATTTTGAGCCTGTATCCATCCGGATGGCCAAAGACCAGAACCTTTCCCTGAACCCGACCAAAATTTCCGGTATTTGCGGCCGGTTGATGTGTTGTTTAAAGTACGAAAACGAATGTTACGAACGCAAAACCGGTGAAGGGGAGAAAAAGAAGGAAAAGGCGCCGGAATGCCCGGAGTCAAGATGATATGGGTAAAGTTAAACGGTTGACCGGCAAACTGGTTGCCCTGGAAAAACAGTTGCACCAACTCCTCAGCATGGTGGAAGAACTCAAAACCGAAGTTAGGGCCCTGGAACCGGTCAATTCGGGGGCGGCGGCTACCCCTAAGGCTGATCCGCTGGATACAGTGGCCGGCCGGCGGCAATTGCAGGGGGAGAGTTACGGCAACCTGGGCCGGCTTTACCGGGAAGGGTTTCATATCTGCCCGGAACATTTCGGGCAACCACTGGATGACGACTGCTTGTTTTGTTTAACTTTTTTGCACAAGGAATGATCACATGGAAGATCGTCCGGGGAGCGGGAAATTACTCGTTTGCGCTACCCCGATTGGCAACTTGGAAGACATTACCTTACGGGTATTAAAAGTTTTGCAAACGGCTGACCTGATTGCGGCCGAAGATACCCGGCATACCCGGAAACTGCTGAGCGCCTACGACATTCATGTTCCCCTAACGGCATATCACCAGCACAACCGCAAAACCAAGGGGGTGGTGTTGCTGGCCAAAATTGCCACCGGTAGCCAGGTCGCCTTGGTTTCTGATGCCGGGTTACCGGGCATTTCCGACCCGGGGGAAGAACTAATCCGGGAATGCATCGGCCAGGGGTTGCCGGTGGAGGTCCTTCCTGGGGCGACAGCTTCGCTTACTGCGCTGGTGTTGTCGGGATTGCCTACAGAACGGTTTGTGTTCGAGGGGTTTTTACCCCGAAGAAAAAAGGATTACCGGCAGCGTTTACAGCAACTGGCGGGCGAGGAACGGACCATCATCCTGTACGAAGCGCCACACCGGTTAGCGGCCACCTTGGCGGAACTGACCATTGTTCTGGGCGCTGACCGGCCGGCTGCTTTTGCCCGGGAGCTGACGAAGAAATTCGAAACAATCCGCCGGGGGACTTTAGGGGAGTTGACGGCAGTGGTGGAGGCCGGGGTCAAGGGGGAATGCACCCTGGTGATCGCCGGCAAAAAAGAGCAAGCGTCACCCCAGGAAGATGACATTGATGAATTATTGGCCCAGGAACTGGCCCGGTTGGCGGTGGCGGGGCTGGATTCCAAGGTAGCCTTAAAGACTGCCGCCCGGAACTTGGGGATTACTAAGCGGGAGGCTTACCGCTTAAAAATTTTCCTGGAAAAACGGGAGGATTAACCGATGGAGGAGGAACTGGCAGCCGTTAAAAAACTAGTCCAACAGCTGGAAGAAAGGCTGTCCCGGCTGGAGACTGCCAACACCCGTCTGGAAAGGCTGGCGGAGGCCCTGACGGCACAATCCTTACGGCAAGAAAGCCTGATCCGGGAGCTGCAGACGGAAAAATAAACCGGGTTTGGAATAAAATTACGGTAAAAAAAAGAGCACCGGAAATACTTCCGGAAAGCTCCAGGGAAAAACGTATTAGTTATTAGGCCACAAATTGGTGCTATGTATTGTTTTTAGACAGCGGCATTTTGGCCCATCGTCATGGCACATTCCCGGCAAACGATTTTGCCCCGGAAATGCTGGACTTCGAGGGCACTGCCACAGAAGACGCAAGCAGGCTCGTACTTTTTAAGGATAATTTTTTCGTGGTCCACATAGATCTCCAGGGCATCCTTTTCGTCAATACCCAGGGTCCGACGCAATTCGATCGGAATAACCACGCGCCCGAGCTCATCGACTTTGCGTACAATACCGGTAGATTTCATTTCTCCCAACCTTCCCCTTTCTGCTACAGGTTTCGACATATCCTGACACCCTAATGGTACCAGGTGTTCCAGGAACAGTCAATACCAATTTTTAAAAAATCGCTTTCCAAAAAGAGAAATTTTTCCTATATTAAGCTTCGTTGTTCCCGGGTTTCGGGTGTAAGTTCAGGAGGAGGATTTTGAAGGTGAAAACCAAACCAACCTATTATATTACTACCCCAATTTATTATCCCAGCGACAATCTGCACATTGGCCATGCTTACACTACGGTTGCCGCCGACACCATGGCCCGTTATAAAAGGCTTCGGGGCTATGATGTCCGGTTTTTAACCGGTTCGGATGAGCACGGGCAAAAAATTGAGCGCAAGGCCCGGGCGGAGAATATGGCTCCCTTAGCTTATGTCGACCCGATCGTGGGTTCGTTCAAGGAGCTTTGGCGGCGGTTGCAGGTGGAGTATGATGATTTCATCCGCACCACCGACGAACGGCACATTAAGAGTGTTCAGGAGATTTTCCGGAAAATTTATGCCAATGGGGATA
Source organism: Heliobacteriaceae bacterium (assembly GCA_028707535.1). Classification (GTDB taxonomy): domain Bacteria; phylum Bacillota; class Desulfitobacteriia; order Heliobacteriales; family Heliobacteriaceae; genus STF2-203. The sequence continues at coordinate 8,933 of JAQWAU010000009.1, forward strand.
TTTACCTTTCCCAGTATGAAGGTTGGTATTGTACGCCTTGTGAAGCTTTTTGGCTGGAAAGGCAGTTGGTTGACGGGGAGAATGGGCAGCGGTGTTGCCCGGATTGCCGGCGACCGGTCGAGTTGGTCAAGGAAGAAAGCTATTTTTTCAAAATGTCCAAATACCAGGACCGGCTGCTGGAACATATTGCGGCCAACCCGGACTTCATCCAGCCGGTCAGCCGGCGCAACGAAATGGTCAGTTTTATCAAGCAGGGGTTGGAGGACCTTTGTGTTTCCCGGACAACGTTTGACTGGGGGATTCCGGTGCCGCTCAATGCCAACCACGTAATTTATGTTTGGTTTGATGCTTTGTCCAACTACATCACCGCCCTCGGCTATGGGGGGGAAGATGATACCTTATACCGGCGGTACTGGCCGGCAGACCTGCACCTGGTCGGGAAGGATATCGTCCGTTTTCACACGGTGATCTGGCCGATTATTCTGATGGCCCTCGGGGAGCCATTGCCCAAACAGGTGTTCGGACATGGTTGGCTATTACTGGAATCCGGCAAGATGTCTAAATCCAAGGGCAATGTGGTTGACCCGCTGGTTTTGATTGACCGGTACGGGGTAGATGCGGTACGGTATTATCTCCTCCGGGAACTGCCGTCCGGCCAGGATGGTTATTATTCGGAAGAATCCCTGGTTACCCGGATCAATACGGATTTGGCCAATGACCTGGGGAATTTATTGCACCGCTCTTTAGCGATGATCGGCAAATTTGGGGGTGGCCGCTTGCAAAGGCCGGTCCCGGCGGTTGAAGGGCCTTTGGAGCAGGAGGTTCAGGCTTTGGCGGCGCAAACGGTGGCGGAGTTTGGCCGGTTGATGGACCGGTTTGAACCGGGTAATGCCCATGGCGCCATCTGGAAGTTGGTTGGCCGCTTGAACAAGTATATCGACGAGCGGGCCCCCTGGGCTTTGGCCAAACGGCCGGAAGCCGGGGAGGAATTGAGCGCGGTGCTTTACCACTTGGCCGAAGGGCTCCGGATTATCGCGATCCTGGTGACCCCCGGGATGCTGAACATCGGGCCACGGATTTTTGGTCAATTAGGGCTGACCGGGCAACCGGATCTGGCAACTTGGGAGGCGACCGCCTGGGGCCGCTTGCCTGACGGTACACAGGTGAACCGGGGCGAACCCTTGTTCCCCCGGATTGACCCGGCGGTGTTGGCAGCAGCCGGTCCGGAGGCACCGCTTTGCACCCAAACGGCAAGTGTGGCGGCAGAACCGGCATTTCCCCCGGTGGGACCGGAGATTACGCTGGACGATTTTAGCCGGCTGGACTTGCGGGTGGTTGAGGTGGTCGCCGCCAAGAAAGTGCCTAAGGCCGATAAACTGCTGGAACTGCAGGTAAAACTTGGGGATGAGGTGCGGACGGTGGTGTCCGGGATTGCCCAACACTATACCCCGGAGGAGCTGGTGGGCAAGCGGGTAGTGCTGGTCGCCAACCTTAAACCCGTAAAGCTGCGGGGGATTTTGTCCCAGGGGATGATCCTGGCCGCTTCCCATGGTGACCAATTGGAAGCCTTGACGGTTTCGGCCGGGTTGCCGGCGGGGAGTCAGGTGAAATAAATGCGGCTGTTTGATACCCATGCCCACCTGGATGACGGGCAGTTCCGGGAGGACCGGGACCAGGTGGTTCAGCAGGCCCGGACTGCGGGCGTAGAACTGATCGTCAACGTCGGTTGTGACCTTGTTTCTTCCCGGCAGTCGATTGCCCTGGCCACCGCTTATCCGTTTATCTACGCGGCGGTGGGGATTCACCCGCACGATGCGGCCAACATGGGTTCCGGGGATTGGGCGGTTTTGGCGGAAATGGCCGGCCATCCGCGGGTGGTGGCCATCGGCGAAATTGGGCTTGATTTTTACCGGGACCGCTCTCCCCGACCGGCACAGCAGGAGGTGTTTTCCAAACAACTTGCCTTGGCCCGCCGGCTCAAAAAACCGGTGATTATTCACGACCGGGATGCCCACGGGGAAGTGATGGATATCCTCAAACGCCAGGCCGGCGGTCTTACCGGGGTTTTGCACTGTTTTTCCGGCAGTTGGGAAATGGCTCAGTTTTGCCTGCGGCTCGGTTTTTATATTTCCATTGCCGGGCCGGTAACCTACCTCAACTCCCGGCAGTTACCGGAAATTGCGCGAAAGGTGCCGCGTGACCGGCTCCTGATTGAAACTGATTGTCCTTACCTCACCCCCCATCCTTGGCGGGGGAAGCGGAACGACCCGTCTTTTGTCCGGTTGGTGGCGGAAAAGGTGGCTGCCGTGCGCGGGGAGGACCCGGCAGAACTGGCGTGGCAAACCTTGGTCAATGGTTGTACGCTTTTTGGCATTCCTGTGCCGGGGTACGACCCCACGACAATTTAGACACAATTCACTTAGCGGCCAGATGTGGTCTGAGACCCCCAAAAGCGGGGGTTCTTTTTTTTTAACGGGCACATAAACATGGAACCGGGCTTGTTCCAGCAAGGAACAAAGCTAAAGGAGGGTTTATGTGTCTCAAGTAAAACCGGGGATGGTGTTTGTCCTCAGTTTCGTTCTGTCCTTGGGCTTTTTTTTACATATTGTTAATTTAACCCCGGTGACTTTGGTTACCGGTGGAGAGGCGACAACGTGTTACACTGCAGCCGGGACGGTAGGGGAGTTCTTGCACCGGCGGGGGATTGCCTGGGAACGGGGAGACTTGGTGACTCCGGACCTGAAAGCCCTGATTTCACCCGGTTTACGGGTGACGTTTACGCAAGCGGAATGCCTGGACTTGACGGAAATGGGGAAAGTCCACCGCTTGCGGTTGGTTGAGGAACCTACCCTGGCCAAGATCCGGGAATGGGGGATTGAGGTGGATCCTGCCGACCGCTTGGAATTTGTCTCCCCGGGGCCGGTGCCGCGCTGGCATTTGGTGCGGGTGCGGACCGGGGTGGAAACGCGGGAGGAACCGGTAGCTTACGGGCGCCAGGAATTGACTGACCGGACTTTGCCGGTCGGAAACAAATTGCTCTTGGCGTCAGGGGCGGCCGGCCGCCGTCTGGTTACCGAGGTGGTTACCTGGGAAGATGGCCGGGAAGTTGAACGCCGGTTTTTAACCGCGAACCTGGTGGAAAAACCCCGGGACGAACTAGTGGTTTGTGGCCTGGAACCACCGGCCCCGCCTACCGGGCGTTACCTGGTCGCCTCCCGGGGTGGGTCAAGGGTGACACGGGATCAGGCGGTCAGGTCGCCAGAAAATGATTTGGCCGGGGTCAGCCAGGTGAGGACGAATTTAACCAACCGGCCGCAAGACCGCCCGGCGATGGGGCGGGTAGCAAAACAATGGAAAATGGAGGCAACCGCATACACCCATACGGGAAACCGGACGGCGAGCGGCTTATGGCCCCGGGTGGGTTTAATTGCGGTTGACCCCCGGGTAATTCCGCTGGGCAGTCATTTGTACGTAGAAGGTTATGGGTTGGCCGTGGCTGCCGATACCGGCGGCGTAATTAAAGGGCAGATTGTGGATGTTTTTTTCGACACGGCGCAAGAATGTTTTCAATGGGGCAGGCAGCACCGGACGGTTTATCTTCTGGAATAAGCGGCGCGGGGTTAAAAAATCCCTGGTTATGCCGGCCGGCTGAATAAAAACGGCACCCAATGTCGAGAAAAAATGGAAGATAACCCCATTTTTCTACATGCTTGGCTTTGACAACCCCTTGGCCCTCGGTTAAAATGAAAAATACTCGGGGGTGGATGCAAAAGTTGCCACAGCAGTTAATCCCTGGCGCGGGACGAAGGCAAAAGGGGGTTGGGCCATGGCGGACGGCATCATCGGTGGAATTAACTTAAGAAAAAAGGCTACTCCGCTCCGGCGGGGGCGCCGGTTGGCGGAGTCAAACAAAAAGCAGTCTTTGCTTAAAGTCTATTTGGCCGGGTTATGTATCACGGGGTTATTGTTGACTGGTTTTGGTACATATAAGTGGTTGCAAAAAGCGGTTATGCTCGATGTTGACGGCACGCAAATTCCCATGCATACTTTTCAAAAAACCGTAGGAGACCTGTTGGCGGAAGCAGGGGTTGAGCTAGGGGAAAAGGATCTGGTCGTGCCGGCGACAGATGCTGCTTTGGAGGATGGGTTGGTCGTCCAGGTGATCCGGGCATTTCCTTTGGAAATTCAAGTTGATGGTCAGACCTTGATGTTGCTGACGACCCCGATTCCGGTAAGTGAGGCTTTGGCCACAGTAGGGGTTGCTTTGGCACCACTTGACCGGGTCGAACCGGGATTGGCGGATTTGGCGGACAAGCCTGGCCAGATCCGGGTAGTCCGGGTACAGCAGGCAGAGGTTACTGAGGAGCAGGAGGTGCCCTACCGGGTGGAGCAGCGTTCGGATACCACCTTGGAAAGAGGGCTGCGACGCATCGTCAGCCGGGGCCGGGAAGGGCTGGAGCGGCATACGATGAAGGTTACATATGAAGACGGGGTGGCGGTTAACCGGGAGTTGCTGGCCCAGGAGGTTTTGCGGCCACCGGTGAGCCAGGTGGTGGCGATGGGGACTATCGATCAGGTATCCCGGGGCAGTTTGAATTTTCGCTTTAGGGAAGCAAAGCACATGGTGGCAACCGCCTACACCCACACCGGCCGCAATACAGCTTCCGGGGTTTACCCGGGAGTGGGGATGGTTGCCGTGGATACGAGGGTGATTCCGATGGGTTCGCGCCTTTATGTCGAGGGATACGGGTATGCTACCGCGGCGGACCGGGGCCGGGCGATTGTCGGGGACCGGGTTGACGTGTTTATGGAGACCGAAGGTGAAGCAAAACGCTGGGGAGTAAAAACGGTGAAGGTGTACATTCTAGAGTGAATAGCCCTTTACGGGCGGATACAGGGGACCGGCTCCGGCGGGTCCTTTTTTCGATTCCGGGTGATTTGACGGCAGGCCAGGTGGCCTTTATTATAAAATAAGTTCGATTAAGAAGGTGAGTAAACTGACCAAAGAGCGGATCCGGGAAGTTATCGTTGTGGAAGGCCGGGATGATCTCTTAGCGGTCAAGCGGGCAGTTGACGCCGAGGTGATCGTTACCCGGGGACTGGGGCTCGGTCCCCGTACTTTACGGGTAATTGCGGCGGCACAGCAACGGTGTGGGGTGATCGTTTTAACCGACCCGGATGGTCCCGGGGAGCGGATCCGCCGCCAGGTGGCGGTGGCTGTGCCGGGAGTGAAGCATGCTTTTTTGCCGGTGCGGGCGGCACAGGCCAAAGGGGACATTGGGGTAGAAAACGCTTCGGTGACAGCGATTCGCGAGGCGTTAGCCCTGGTCCGCACGGTGGCTGACCGGGAAGGGGAGTTTACCCGGGCGGATCTGCGGGCTTGGGGACTCGATGGGGTTCCCGGGGCCGGCCGGCGACGGGCGGTGGCCGGTGAGACCTTAGGGATCGGGCGGGTAAATGCCAAACAATTTCTCTGCCGGTTAAATCATTTTGGCCTCGGCTTGGCCGAAATCGAGGCGGCGCTCCGGCAAACTGGTGAGGTTGGGCCGGAGGGAGCGGGCGATGCACGGTGAAATGAGTAGGCTCCTGGCCCAATATGGGCTTAAGGCCAAGAAGGGGCTGGGACAAAACTTCTTGACCGATCCGGTTTATTTACAGCGGATTGTGGCCGCCGCTACCTTGGCTCCCGGGGATGTGGTGGTGGAGATTGGTCCCGGGACGGCCAATTTGACCCGGGAACTGGGGAAAGTTGTCGGGCCGGGGGGTAAAGTGATTGCGGTGGAACTTGACACCGCTTTGCAGCCCTTGTTGACCGACCTGAGCCGGGAATATCCGCAGGTTGAGGTAGTCTGGCAAGATGCTTTGCAGGTCGACTACACCGCTTTGACCCGGCCGTATCGCGGGGAGGGCAAGTTTACCTTAGTGGCCAATTTGCCTTATTACATTGCCACACCTTTGGTTATGTACCTCCTCACCGGCGGTTTCCCGGTTTCCCACTTGGTAGTCATGGTGCAAAAGGAAGTCGCCGACCGGATGGTGGCCGGGGCAGGGGGCAAGGCTTATGGGGTGTTGTCGGTGGCCGTGCAGTATTACGCCTTACCCATTTTGGTTACCCGGGTACCACCGGGCGCTTTTTTGCCCCGGCCGAAGGTTGATTCGGCGGTGGTCAGGCTTGATCTCCGGATCCGGCCGGCGGTCACGGTTGCGGATGAAGCTTTTTTTTTCCGGGTTGTCCGGGCAGCATTTAATCAGCGGCGAAAAACGTTGCTCAATGCCCTGGCGGGTTTAAGACCAGCCTGGCCCAAGGCGGAATTAGGCCGCAAACTTGACCAGGCCGGCATTGACCCCCGGCGCCGGGGGGAAACATTAAACTTAGAAGAATTTGCCCGGGTGGTGGCGGTGTTTGCTCCCGGTGTGCCGCAAGATATCAGGTGAAAAGGGGGTATTAAAATGCGCCGGTTTGTTTTGTATACCCCGGAACAGGTGCCGGCTGCCGACCGGCAGGCCTGGCTGGATGCCGGCTTTGTTGCGGCCGGGGTGAAGGAAAAGGTGGATGTGGTGTATTGGCCGGAATGTCCGGACCAGGGGGAATTTGCCGCCGTGCTGGCCGGTTTATTCCCCAGGATTTATGTGGTAGCCGGCAGCCGGGCGCCGTCCCTGCCGGCCGGATTGGCCGCCGACTACGTTCAGCAGGTGTTTACGGGGGAAGGCCTTTGTTTTTACTTGGGGCGGTGGATTGATCCGGTGGTGGCGGTTCCGGTCTGGGATGGTTACCGGGATGAGGCGAAGGTTTTACCCCGGCCGGTCCAAGTGAAAGCGGTGGCCGATGTTGTTTGGCGGGCCTTGCTGGCGGATGTTTTTCAGGAAACAGCGGACTGGTGTGGCCATATGTCTTCGGTGGTCGGCCCGATGTGAACTACCCGGCCGGTTCTATGCGTAATACGGCGGTTAAGTCGTTTTCGGTCGTGAGTACCGGTTGGAACAAGTCACCGGTTCGGGCGAGCCGGTCCGGGATATTTTTGAGGTGAAAATCTTCCGGTCGCAAGGCCGGGGTTACTTCCGGCCAGGCCAGCGGGGTTGAAACCGGGGCTCCTTTTAGCGGGCGGGGACTGTAAACCCCGACCAAGGTTTTGCCGAACCCGATTTGCCAGCAATCCAGGTACAAGCGCCGGCCCCGGGCCCGGAGCGGACGGGCCAGGGTAACCCGGGAATCTACCCGGGCCACAAATTGGGCGATGGTTACCGCACAGCGGCGGACGGTTGCATAATCATAACCGGGTTTAAGCGGGACAAAAATATGCAGGCCGGTACTCCCCGATGTTTTCGGATACCCGGTGAGGCCGAAGGATGCCAGGGCCTCTTTCAGCAGGAGCGCTACACCGACCACGGTTGTAAACGGCTGGCTGGGGTGGGGGTCGAGGTCAAAAACCAGGTACCGGGGAGTGTCCAAGGAGCCGGCCCGGGAAAGCCACGGGTGGATTTCGATTACCCCCAGGTTGATCAAATAGAGCAAATCGGCCAGGTCCTCCACCCGGCAGTAGGCAATGGTTCTGTTTTCCGTGCTGCTGGGAACCGGCGTAACGGGCAGCCAGGCCGGCCGGAAATCCGGGGCGTTTTTTTGGTAAAAATGTTTGCCCGTAATGCCGTCGGGGTAGCGGACCAACACCAGCGGGTGGCCTTTAAGGTGGGGTAAAAGGTATGGGGCGATGGTGGCGTAATAAGCTAACAGGTCCCTTTTGGTGTAACCATCTTGCGGCCAGTAGATTTTTGCCGGATTAGTCAGTTGGAGTTCTTTCGGGCCGATGGTGATCCGGACGGGGTGATTAAGACCGGGTGCCGGAGACGCATTTCCGGGGTCCATTCCAAGAATTGCACCCGGACCCGGAACCGGGGGGTTACCGGAATATAGGCCTGTTTCCCCGGTTGTTCCCGGCGGAGGGGGGAAAGCCACTGGTACCAATTGATTGCCTCCTTTGCCGATATGCCGTTGGCGACTTTGCCGACATAAGTAAAGTCATTCTCATGGGGGATGCCTAAAGCCAGGGCGGTGACTTGACCGGGCTGCTTTTGGGTAAAACCGATCACCTGACAAACTATTTCCCGGTAATTTTTCACCTTGCGCCAAGCGGGATGTTTCCGGCCGGGCAGGTAAAAGCTGGACCGGTCTTTGCCAACCATTCCTTCCAAGCCGAGTTCCTGGACCGCGGCAAAAAAAGCTACCCCGTTTGCCGGGTGAGAGGTAGTCATTTGGACGAAAGGCCCGGGTATCAGGTGGGCGGCCAGTAAGGAGAGCCGTTCCGTCAAGGGTACGTTCAGCAGGGAGCGATCATCCAGGGTCAATAAATCGAAGGCCATAAAAATCACCGGCCGGGACCGGCGGCCATGGTTAATTGTCAGCGTTGTTTGGGCCCGGTCCCGCCGGAGGACCAGCGGAAATGACGGTTTGCCCTGTTCGTCTAAAACAATCAGCTCGCCATCTAAGGTTCCGGTATGGCCGGGCACGAGAATTGCCGGTTCCGCGATCTCCGGGTACTGCCGGGTAATCTCCCGTCCCCGGCGGTTATAAAGCCGGCTGTTCGGGCCGGTGGTGTACACAAGGGAGCGGATGCCGTCCCATTTCACCTGAAATAAGAATTCCGGGTCATCAAACGGGTTGGCTACCAACTCGGGTTCCATCGGCAACAAAAAAGTCATGAGGTTTTACGCCGTGTTTTTCGCGGGGTTTTTTGTTTTTTGGCCATTTGAATGCTGGCTTGAAGGGCAGCCAATAGATCGGTGACCTGGCCGGCGGCGACCGGCGGCGCCACCGGGACCGGGGCTTCGCCGGCCGTTTTGGCGGCCAGCAGTTCCTGCAGGTTTGCCTGATAGGTGTTTTGCAGTTCTTCCGGTTTAAAGGGAGCGGTTAAGCTTTCGACCAGCTGTACGGCCATGGCTTTTTCCTGGCCGGACAAGGGATTGCCGGGACTAATGTCCCCGATGGCGGTCAGGGGGCGGATCTCTTGCGGATACAGCATAGTATGCAAGGCGAGGCCGTCACCGAAGACCCGCAAGGCAGCCAGGTTTTCCCGGGTACGTAATACTATCCGGGCCAGAGCCAGCCGGCCGGTTTCGGCGAGGGCGGTGCGGAGCAGGCCAAAGGCCTTGTTGCCTTGGCGGTCGGGGGCCAGATAATAGGTTTTGACAAAGTAAACAGGGTCGATTTCCGTCAGGTGGACAAAAGACCGGATGGTAATCGTCTGATCCTTCTCCGGGCTTAAAGCGGCCAGTTCTTCGGGACTGATGGTGATATAGCGGCCTTTTTCGACTTCAAACCCTTTGATAATTTCCGCCGGGGCAACTTCCCGTTGACAGTGCGGACAATTTTTTAGGTACCGGATTGGGGAGAGGCACTCCTTGTGCAACAGGTGAAAGCGGATATCCGCGTCTTCGGTGGCGGCGTAAAGCTTTACCGGGATATGCACCAGGCCGAAACTGACGGCGCCTTTCCAGATGGTTTTCACATTGTCGCCTCCTGCCCGGTTTTCTCTGGTTGGTTTAGCTTTTCCCAAAGCCAGGCGGGCAATTAATCGACCGGAAACCGCTAAATGGTACCCGGGTCCTACGATTCAGGGCAGGATTTTTGCTAATTATGACGAAAGTCCTTAGTATTGGGGTTATGGAATCGGTGCCTGGTAAACGGGGAGGTGTGTGAACTTGTCTCAGAGCAGGAAAAACCCTGAATACCTGCTGCGGGCAGTGGCGGCAGCCGCCAATTGTTTAATCGCCGGGGACAACTTCCCGGTTGCCGTCAATGAGGCCCTGGCTATACTCGGCCGGGCAGTCGGGGCAGACCGGGTCTGGGTGTTTGAATTTCACCAACCGGCCGGGACCGGGGAACCGGTGATTAGCCACCGTTATGAATGGGCCCGGGAAAGGATCAAGCCTCTCGGCGATAATCCCGGTTTACAGGCGATTTCCCGCAAAAACCCGGGCTTTCAACGTTGGTATGAGTGTTTAGTGACGAGATCGACATTAAGCGGGCCGGTTAAAGATTTTCCGGCGGAGGAGCAAGCTTTTTTGCGGCTGTTGGGGGTTGTATCGGTTTTGAACTGCCCGATTTTTGTCCGGGAAAAACTTTGGGGTGTTATCGGGTTTGATGATTGTGCCACGGAACGCCGGTGGGCCGCCAACGAGGAGTCGATTCTAACGTTGGCCGCTGTTTCCATCGGGGGGGCGATCATGCGGCAACAGAAGGATATCGCTTTGGGGCAAGCAAAAGAAAACTTGGAAAATGTTGTCCGGGAACGGACGTCTACCCTGCAGGCCGTCTTAAACGCGCTGCCCGATCTTTTAGTCAGGGTGGATCAGGAAGGGACCATTCTCGAGTGCCGGGCGGGCAGGGAAATGGAGCTGATTTACCCGCCGGCTGAACTGCCGGGCAAGAGTATTTTTGATACTTTGCCGGGGGATGTCGCCCGGCTGGTTGCGGAACACCTGGAAAGGGCCTTAAAAGGTGAGCCGGCGCAAGTCTTTGAGTATTCGCTTAACGTAAAAGACCGGTTGCGTTACGAGGAGACCCGTATGGTGGCCTACGGGGAAAAGGAAGTGCTGGTGATTGTCCGGGATATCACCGAACGCAAGCAGGCGGAAGAAAGGCTTAGGTTTTTGTGTTTGCACGATTGTTTGACCCAGGTGTCCAACCGGACTTACTTCGAGGCTGAGATGCGCCGGCTGGAAAGCGGGCGGTTTAATCCGGTAGGCTTGATTGTTTGCGATGTGGACGGCCTGAAACTGGTTAACGACACCTTCGGGCATAATGCCGGGGATAAGCTGTTGGTTGCCGCCGCCCAGGTGCTTAAAAGTTGTTTCCGGGAAAGTGATCTTGTTTGCCGGATTGGGGGGGACGAGTTTGCGGTTTTACTGCCCCATTGTTCCCAGCCGGTTTTAGAGCGGATCACCGGCCGGATCCGGCGGGCGATTGACACGTACAACCAGGTGGAACCGGGGCGGTTTTTAAGCATGTCCCTCGGTTATGCGGTGCGTAATGACGGCTCTGTCCGGATGAGGGACCTTTTCCGGGAAGCCGACAATAATCTGTACCGGGAAAAGCTTAACCAGAGTGAAATCACCCGGGGTGCGTTTATCGCTGTTTTAAAAAAGGCTTTGGATGCCAGAGACTTTATCAGTGAAGGCCATGCCCGGCGGCTGAAAGAAATGGCCCGGGCTTTAGCCCAGGCGCTCGACCTGTCGGAACGGTGTCTCAATGACCTCTGTTTATTGGCTTGGTATCATGATATCGGCAAAGTAGGGGTTGCCAACGAAATTCTTTTTAAACCAGGGCCGTTGACTCCCGGGGAGAAACAGGAGGTCAGAGGACATTGTGAAATTGGCCACCGGATTGCCAAATCGGCGCCGGATTTACTCCTGATTGCCGACCTGATCCTCAAACACCACGAGTGGTGGAACGGAGCGGGATATCCCTTGGGCTTGAAAGGCGAAGAAATTCCCTTACAATGCCGGATTTTGGCGATTATTGACGCTTTTGACGTGATGACGACCGACCGTCCCTTCCGCAAAGCATTGACGCCGGCGGAAGCGTTTGAAGCCTTGCGCCGGGGCGCCGGCACCCAGTTCGATCCTAAACTGGTGAACCTGTTTATTAAGGTATGGCGTTGGCGGTGCGTAGGATGAATTCTTCCAGGATGTCCCGCCGGCGCGAACTGTCATACCCGATAAAGGTTTTCTTTTTGGTGGTGCGGGAACGGGGCAGGCCCCGGTAAACGTGGATGGCTTCAAGGCAGTCGCCGATGATCGTGTGGGCGATTTGCCGGGCATGTTCCCCGTCGCGGGTTTTTGAGCCGAGACGCCGGTGCGGGATCGCGGCGGCGACCTTAATGTTAAGGCCGGCTTGCCGGGCCAGGGCCAGCATCACCGGCGGCACACACAGTTCCTGCACCGGCACGGCGGCCAACAGGCCGGCAGAAACGGCATGGGGCCCGTGGGAAGGGGAAGCGAGTCCTAAAGCGGAAAAAAGGCCGAGTTCCCGGTTAAGCCTTCCCCGGTATTTCAGCACTTCGTTGGCCAAGCTCTCCCGGTTGGTGATATAGGGGTAACAATTGGTGAGCGCCAGATCAACACCTTGGTCCACGGTGGCCATCAGTTGTTCCAGTGTCGGGCCGATATCCCCGGTCATGTCACCATCGACAAAGACAACCCCGGTGGCCGCGATATTTTGCGCGTACAAGGCGCCAACCGCCCGGGGAACATCAATCCCCAGTGATTCGGAAAAATACAGGATATGCACCTGGTTTAACCGGGCGTCCAGAGCATCATTAAGGGTTTCATCCGTCGACCCGTTGATCACGGGGATGATCAGATCGAACGGCAAACGGCTTAAGGTTTGCAGAACACGTCTGATGCGTCCCTGTTCGTTTTTGGCCGGTACTACCGCAACCCACACCGCGTTGCCTCCTTTGGTTCCCTTATAAAGCATTGTATGGGAATCACCGGGGGATGGTACGCGGTTTGTTTATGTCCGGGAACGGATGGCCGGCGAGCAGCATAAAATTTAATATAGCCGAGTGTTTGCTGTTTCCGGGAGGTGGGGAAATGGACAAAATCCGCGTTGGGGATATTGTCAGCCGGACATCGTATGGTAACGACATCTATTTCCGGGTAATTAAAATCCGGCAAGGGGCCACAGGGCCGGAGGCGGTTTTGCAGGGGCTGGATATGCGTTTGGAAGCGGATGCTCCCCTCCAAGACCTTGAGGTTTTACCGGTAACGGAAGTGTTCCGGTACAAACAGCGCCTGTTTTTGACCCGCCACCACCTTATTTCCCGGATTATCAGTGAACACCATAAAACCGGCTTGTTGCGGAATGCCGGGCAAAAGACCGATACTCGCCACAAGTTGGAATACATGATTCCCGGGGCGGTATTGCATATTGACGGCAATGCGGAATACCTGGAGTTGTGTTTGAATACTTACAAACAATTGGGGCTTAAGGCCTGGGGGTTTCACCATCCGGAAACTGATTTTCCCCGGGTGATCGGTGGCTATCTGGAGGCGTTTAACCCCGATATTCTGGTCATTACCGGACATGACAGCTTTTTCAAGGGCAAGGTTGATTTCCACGCCCTGGAGTCCTACCGGCATTCGCATTTATTTATCGAAGCGGTCCGGGTTGCGCGCAAGGTGATGCCGGGCCGGGATGACCTGGTGATCTTTGCCGGGGCTTGCCAGTCGAACTACGAAGCGCTCCTGACCGCCGGGGCCAATTTTGCCTCCTCCCCGCACCGGATCATGATCCATGCCCTGGATCCGGTTTTTATCGCCGAAAGAATTGCTTATACCCCGGTTAACGAATATATCGAGCTAAAAGACCTGATCGACAGCACGATCACCGGGGGTGACGGGATTGGCGGTATTGCCACCCGGGGCCGCCTGCGCTGGGGGTATCCCCGGAGTCCTTATTAAACACCGGAAAAAAGGCGCCCTCCCTTGATCCCTTGGGGATCCGGGGGAGGGCGTTTGTTTTCATGATACAATATATACGGTGGTGCCGATTGATATAATTGGGAACAAGGTTTCGACGTCCCTGTTGTGCATCCGGACACAGCCGTTGCTGACCTGGCGGCCGATACCGGCGGGGAAATTGGTGCCGTGGATGCCGTACGGGCCGTTTGGGGCGTCAAACCCGAGCCAGCGGCTACCTAAAACCCCTTTGCCGTCAAGGATGTACTTGGTAATGATTTCAAAATTGCCGGTCGGGGTGGGGGTCTGGGGCTTGCCGGTGCCGACCGGAAATGAATAACGGACCTGGCTGTGTTGAAACAGTTCCAGGCGAAAAAGGGGTAAGGTTAGTTTAATGAAGGTACCGGCTGGCATAGTGATCCTCCTTGAGGCGTCCTTGTTTAGAAAAGTTGGGATAAATTGCAATCATTCCCAGGATAGTGGCTATAATAAAAGCAGTGAAAATTTTCCGGCCGGGAGGTGGCGGTAATCCGGGAAGTCAGAGTAAAAGCGCCGGCGAAAATTAACCTGAGTATTGATGTTCTGGGGCGGCGGCCGGATGGTTATCACCAAGTGGCAATGGTGATGCAGACGATTGATCTGTTTGACCAGGTGACGGTCTCTCCCGGTGGTCCGGATCGTCCGGTGGTCTTGTGTGGCGGCTGCCCGGAGGCCTTGCCTGATGCCGCCAATTTGGTGTACAAAACGGCAGTATTGGTCCGGGAGAAAGCCGGGTTGACAACAGGGGTAGCGATTAATCTGGAAAAAAGGATTCCGGTGGCGGCCGGTTTGGCGGGGGGCAGTTCCGACGCGGCGGCGACGATGAAGGCGATGAATCAACTGTTCAGCCTTGGCTGGTCTCCCGAAAAGATGGCGGCATTTTTGGCCCGGCTGGGTTCGGATATCCCTTTTTTAGTGTGGGGAGGAACCGCTCTGGCCACCGGCCGGGGAGAACTAATACATAGACTGCCGCCGGCGCCGGAATTTTGGGTGGTCTTAATCAAACCACCGTTTGGGGTAGCCACACCCCGGGTTTACCAGGCCTTAGGGGCAAATCCTTTGCCTGACCCGCCGCCCTGGCCGGGGGAAATGACCCCGGAAACAGTGCCGGCGGGGACCTTTACCGCCAAAGTTATCGCCGCATTGCGCCAGGGGTCTTATCCGGCATTGCTAACGGCTTTAGGGAACGATTTAGAGCCGGTAACCTTAAAATGGCACCCGGAATTGACAGGGCTGAAACAGCGCCTGGTTAACCTGGGATGTGACCGGGCGTTGATGGCCGGCAGTGGGCCGACTTTGATCGGATTGGTGGCGGCGGAAGACCGGGCGAGGGACATTGCCGCTCAAATGGCGGCGGAAACCGGCCACCTTGCTTACCGGGTAATGGTGGCCCGGTCTAGGATAAATTCAGCAAAGGGGGATGCTTATGGAACGGCGGCTTGTTCCGGTGAAGCTGGACACTCAGCGCCCTTTACGGGATATTGTATTCGAAAACCTGCGGGAAGCGATTAAGACCGGGGTGTTAAAGCCTGGGGAAAGGCTGATGGAAATCCAGCTGGCCGAAGAATTAGGGGTGAGCCGGACACCGGTCCGGGAAGCGATCCGCAAACTGGAGCAGGAAGAATTTATTGTGATGGTACCACGCAAAGGGGCTTATGTAGCCAGCGTTTCCGTCAAGGATATTACCGATGTATTTGAGGTCCGGGCAGCCCTGGAAGCATTAGCGGCCGGTCTGGCGGCCCAGCGGGTTACCGATGCGGAGTTGGATACGATGGAGCGTTTGCTGGTACGGCATTCATCTTCGACTGAGGATGAGAACCTGGGCAGCATGGTTGTCGGGGACATTGATTTTCACGACCTGGTCTACCGGGCCAGCCGCAACCGGCGTTTAATGACGATTATCAACAACCTGCGGGAACAGTTACAGCGGTTTCGGACCACCTCTCTCGGTCATCCGGGACGGATGAAAGAAGCGTTGGACGAACACCGGAAAATGGTGGAGGCAATCTCGGACCGTAATGTTGAACTGGCCCAAACTTTGGCTTGGGAGCACATTGAGAATGCCGAGGACCGGTTGCTGGAAGCAATGGGTGTAGTCAAGAAAAGCCGGCAAGACGGAGGTTGAGCAAGTTTTGGATGCGATTGTCCTGGCTGCCAGTCCGAACAATGGGCCGCTACAGGATTGTGATCCGGCATCCATGGAAGCCCTGATCCCGATCGGCCGCAGGCCGATGGTCGATTATGTGGTTGAAGCCCTGCTGCAAACAGGTGGCCTGGGGCGGATTGTTGTGGTTGGTCCGGATGAATTGGGGCGGCTTTACCAAGGTGTTTCCCGCATCACCGTGGTGCCGGGGGGGATGGATCCGCTTACCAGTTTCGAATGTGGTTTGGCGGTACTGGTCACCCCTTCCCCGTTGCTTTTGGTGGCCACCGGTGACTTGCCGTTGCTGACACCCCGGGTGGTCGAAAATTTTCTGCGTTCCTGTAATATTAATGAAGCGGATTTTTTCTATCCCATTGTGCGGCGGGAAGATAGTGAAAAAAATTTTCCCGGGGTACGCCGGACCTATGTGCAACTATGTGATGGCGAATTTACTGGGGGCAATTTGTTTTTAATTAGTTCCGGGAAAATCGGGAACACCTTGGCCCAGGCCCGGGATTTTGTCCGTTTGCGCAAGCGTCCCGTGGCCTTAAGCCGGTTACTCGGGTGGCGATTTATGGTTCGTTTTTTGCTGGGGGGACTCAACTTAGCGGAGGTGGAAGGCCGGGTTTCCCGAGTTTTGGGCCTCCGGGCGGTGGCGGTGATTGTTCCTGACCCGGAATTAGGGATAGATGTGGATAAACCTAGTGATCTCACCTTAGTCCGGCAACGGTTGCCGGATCATATTTCGCTTCCCTGATCCATAAAAATGAGTAGGATATGGACAGGGTGGTGACAATTTATGACAAATAGTTTAAAAACCAGGGCTGTTCCCGTACGGCTGCAGGTGTTGGCCGGCCAATACACTGCCAGGGAGGAACCCCTGGTTTTTTCATCTTTTCCAGCGGAAAAAGAACTTGTTCCCGCATGTGTCCGGCTGGGGTTGCCGGTTAGTACCGGTACTCCGGTTACGATCCGGGCGGTGGCGGCGGAGCCGGGGGTAGAACAATGGCGGTTTGAACGGAATGGGGTCCAGGTTACGTTGCCGGTTAAACTGGCTTTTGTGGTCAAGGTCAGGGGCGGCGGGTTTTTGCTGGCGGAAACAACCCACCTTTGCCGGTGGCGGCAGCCTTGGAAAAAGTTGGTTGAAACAACGGTCCCAGAAGAGGATTTCCGGCTGTGGACCGGCTATCTTGAGGTGGGTAAAATGGTCTCCCGGCTGCATAGCTGGGGGTGGGAACAAGGGGAATTGACCGTCCGGGTTTCCGTTAAAGGGGCCTTTGCCCTGAAACTTTATGTTTGGCAGGATGTTTGGGCGCAAGTGACAAAGGGGGCGCCTTCCCGTTCCGGGGCCGGCAAGAGCCAACCGGTGGTGTTGCCGCTCCGTCCGGCAGCAGATCAAAGAGCGGAACCACCCGCTTCCCCACCGGCCAAGCCGGGATCCCGGCGTCGCCATTTTGTTCTTGGTTGAACGGCTCACCAAATGTACGCCAGGTTCATACAATGTGGTAGAAAACACCCAGGTCCAGCCGGCTTATTGGTGGCCGCGCAGTGTCCGCCAAATGGCAGGCCGGCAGCAGTTGAACAAGAGCGTACTGGTTCACCCATCCTCCGGCTCCGTCATAGTATGTGGCGAGCCGGTTTGGGCCGGGTATTCCGAACTTGGTGAGGCGGAAAAGGAGGATGTACATGGACACCAAGAACGGCACCGTTGAGTTGTTTGCTCAAGTCGTGGTGGCGAAAAACATTCAGAAAGACGAACCGATTTTCTTTGCGCTGGAGACTTCGTGTGTTCCCCCGCGGGTAATCCCCCGTACAGTATGCCTGGAGAATATTTACACCGACACTGTTTTCAACAACATTGTTGCCATCGAAAACATCATCTTCGATTTTGACCGGCAAAAGGATGTTGAGGTTAATCTCAACGGCAATGTGACTGTAACCCTTAAATTCGAGCTGGTTTTCCTGGTTAAAGATAGCCAAGGGAACCGGGCGGTAAGGGTAGTTCCGGGTTCGTTTACCAAGATTGTCCAACTGGAGGATTTCTGCCCGTCACTAACTGTTTCCGAATTGACGGAAGAAGTGGAAGAAGCCGAGGTTTTGGTCCGCAATGTGCGGTTCGACCAAGTAATCTTGCACCGTGACCAGACTTGCGACGTACCGGGGACAACAAAGAAAGGCACCCCTGTCGACATTCTGGTAACCGCCGACATCGTCGTCAAACTGACCCGCTTCACGGACGTGATTGTCGTGGGCGAACTGGATTCTCTGGAAAAAGACTGCTAAATGGCAGACTTTTTACCGGAGAGAGCTTGGAGCCTCCAAGCTCTTTTGTTTTATCGAGCCTGGTGGTGATGTTGCCCCGGGGAAAGGAGGTGCAGCTGGCTATGGTGCGTACCAAGGAAAACATTCTAAAAGCCTTGGTATATGAACAGGCTGCCCATTATAACTACCGGAAGTTTGCCAAAGAAGCAAAAAAGGAAGGGCTGCCGGAGGTAGCGGAGGTTTTTCAACTCTTGGCGGCTCAGGAATTGGACCACAAAAACCAGCTGTTGGGGCAGTTGAAACAACTTGTACCAAAAGATTTGCCTCGCGGCATTAAGCGGTTTTCCCTCATCCGTAACCCGCCAATTTGGGCTCCCGGCAGGAAAAAGAATTAGGCTTGAAAACTAAACCTTGACAAACCAGGCCTCCGTTATCCGGTTAAGGAACGGAGGCTTAGTTGTGCATAGTCCCGAAGCAATATGGAAACAATATCCATAATAAAGGCTTGCAAAAAAATAATGAAAAAAGACAGAAATTTGCGAAAAGTTTATGATTTTAAGCAGGTATTATCTGTCAGAGGTCGAATACAAAATCGAGACAACACAAGTTGAAGATCATGGAAGGTGGTGATACCTTGAACATCACAAATGTCCGTGTGCGGAAGATTAATCTTGAGGGCAAAATGAAAGCAATTGTTTCCGTTACCTTTGATGACGCGTTTGTTGTCCACGATGTGAAAGTAGTCGAAGGGCAAAACGGATTATTTGTTGCCATGCCGAGCCGAAAAACACCGGATGGGGAGTTCCGTGACATCGCCCACCCGATTTCGGCGGCCGCCCGGGAAATCATTTCCGTGGCCGTATTGAGTGCCTATGAAGAGGCGATTGCTTCTTAAAGGAAGCTTGAAAAGGCGAACAGATGCGATGTAATTATTGAAGAGGTGCACTAACATCTCTTCTTTTTTAAATTGGGAGAATGAAAGAGTTCAGCCAATTAACCAGGTTTGGCGAAGGTCCGTTTTTTCGTCCCATTCATCTCCACGCTCAATCATCTGCCAAAGGGGAATCATGCTGGCGGCGATTTCCTTGTAACCAGGCATTGTTGCCAGTTCTTTTTGCAATTCCGGCAGCAAGGGACGGAAAAAAGCCTTGTTTCCTTGGTAAAAGGCCTGGGTGGCTTCCGGAACGGCAAAAAGATTGCGGCGAAGGTAAGGGGCGTTTTTGGCGACCACCTTGGCTAAACTCAGGGTAGCCAAGGTGATTTCCGGGGATACCAGCCAACTGCCCGGGGCCCGGTACTCGAACCGGCCCGGACCCTTCGGGCGGACATCGCCCAAACAACCGTAATGACGGCGCCGTTTCAGTGAGGTGGCTTTATTTTCCACCAAAAAAAGGGGGATCAGTAGATAATTGTCCAGAGCGCGAATCAGCTGAAAGGTTAGGGGCAGGCGGCCGAAATGAATATGTCCGCCGATGGGGAAACGCTTAAATGGCCAGGAGCCGGCCACAATCCGGATTGATTTACGCCTGATCCGGTTCGAGGCCCGGATTAACAGATTCCGGATTGATTCGGTTAAGGCTTGGGGGCTGGTGCGGGGGGCAGGACGCAGTTCACCGATTGCCCGCAGTTGATCACAGCCGACCATGCCTTTTTGGGAGAAAAACGTGTAAGCCGGTACCAACCTGCCCTTAGTGCTCTTTAACATAAATTCCGGGTCGGCGCCCAGCAAAATATCGTTGTCGTCGGCTATGTTGAGGTCCGCTCGGGCAGGTGGGGCCGGGGTAGTCAGAAACCGGCCGATCAGGGCGTTGATTTCGCGGGCGTAACCTTTAGCCAAGAGGGAACTTAGCACCGGGGCGGTACGGACCCAGGCAACCCGGGGGTTGCCATGGGAAGGGACCTTGACTTTTACTACCCCGAAGTCTAACCCGATCAGATAAAGGGCCCGGATGGCCGTACCCAAAGCCTTTTGTTTTTCCGCGATTGTAAACGGATCTTTAGTTCTGAGACCAACTACCCGGGCATCGACGATATGAACAATAACCTCCCGGGTCCCGGCATTTCCGGCGCCATAGGGCAGACGGTGTAAGCGGAAAAGACGGGCTAAAGCGGGTCTGGGCAATTTCCCGAGCGCTTCCCGGGGATTAATGGTCAGGACCCGTCCTTCCGGCCCTTCCCGGTGGCCAAACCGGACCAACAAATCCGGTTGGACTTCGGGATATACGGTTGCCGCTTGGCAATCAAGCGCTTTTGCCAGTCGTCTGGCTGATGCCCGGCGGGGATGCAGAACCAGTAAATCCACAATATTCACCTCGCCGACAATTTTTTGTCGGATAAAAAGGAAACGGCCTACTGGTGTGGAATATAAGACAAAGATTTGCCCGCTTTTCGCATAAACAGAGGGCGAATGCGAGAGGATGTGAAAAGCGGGTCCTGCTGGTCCGCTCCTAAGGGGGAAGGTATATGAATAAGCGAACGGCCATCGTGCTGGCGGCCGGCAAAGGAACGCGGATGAAATCTCACCAGCCGAAAGTGCTGCACACAATTGCCGGTGAGCCGTTAATTGCCCATGTGCTGGCGGCAGTCACGGCCTGCGGGGTGGAACGTTCGGTGGTTGTGATCGGTCACGGGGGAGAAGCAGTCCAGGTTTATCTGGGGGATCAGGTTGACTGGGCATGGCAAAGGGAGCAATTGGGCACCGGTCATGCGGTGATGGCCGCAAGGCCCCAGATTCCTGCCGGGGTTGGGACGGTATTGGTTGTTTGCGGGGATACTCCGTTGTTAACCGGGGAGACACTGGCCCGGCTGGTGGCCGGCCATGAAGCCGGTGGCGCCTTGGCGACCGTGTTGACCGCCCTGGTTGACGATCCCACCGGGTATGGCCGGGTGATCCGGGATCAGGCGGGCAAGGTCATTGGCATCGTTGAGGAAAAGGACGCTACACCGGCGCAAAAGCAAGTACGGGAGATTAATGCCGGCACCTATTGTTTCAACCGGGAGGCGCTTTTTGCGGCTTTGGCCAAGATCAAACCGGCCAATGTACAAGGGGAGTATTACTTAACCGATGTCCTGGCGATTTTGCGCCGGGAGGATGCCCTGGTGGCCGCCCAGGTGGTAACCGATTCCCGGGAGGTGCTGGGGATCAATGACCGCCGGCAACTGGCGGTTGCAGAAGCGGTGATGCAAGAACGCCTGCGGGCAAAGTGGTTGTTGGCAGGGGTGACAATGGTTGATCCCACCACCGTTTGGTTGCACCGGCAGGTCAAGATTGGGGCCGACACGGTGGTTTATCCCCAGACAATCCTGGAAGGGGAAACCATTATCGGCTCAGGGTGTGTGATCGGTCCGGCTACCCGGTTTGTCGACAGCCAAATCGGCGATCAGGTGGTGGTGCAAAATGCGGTTGTTTTGAGCAGCCGGATTGGGGACCGTTGTACGGTAGGCCCTTTTGCCTATCTTCGGCCGGGAACTGTTTTGGCGGCAGAAGTTAAAGTAGGTGATTTTGCCGAGATTAAGAACTCGGTTGTGGGTAAAGGGTCAAAGGTTCCCCATTTAGCTTACGTTGGTGATGCTACAATTGGTGCCGGGGTAAATATCGGTTGTGGTACAATTACCTGTAATTATGATGGGGAAAAAAAGCATCCGACAGTTATTGGTGATGGGGTTTTTGTCGGTTCAAATACAAATTTGGTTGCGCCGGTGACGGTAGGGGATAAGGCCTTTATCGGGGCCGGGTCGACGATCACCAAGGATGTTCCCGCCGGGGCTCTGGCGGTAGAACGGGCGCAACAGATTATTAAGGAAGGATACCGGAAACGCCTTAACCAGAAAAAAGGCGGGCAGGATGGATAGGGAAAGCGTTGCGGCAGGTACTGGCGTAGCCGGTTTGAGTTTAGTCGAAACCTACAGGAGGTGCGTCATGTCCTTTTTTAATAAAAAGTTAAAAATATTTGCCGGTAACGCCAACCCCGCCTTAGCGGAGGAGATTGCTGATTATTTAGGTGTTTCCGTGGGGGCCGCGAAAATTTCGCGGTTTTGCGATGGGGAAATTCAGGTGGATATTGACGAGAGCGTGCGGGGGGCGGATGTGTTTATTGTCCAACCCACCTGTGAACCGGTCAATGAAAACATCATGGAACTCCTCATTATGGTGGATGCCCTGCGCCGGGCGTCGGCCCGGCGGATTACCGCCGTCTTACCGTATTACGGCTATGCCCGGCAGGACCGGAAGGTGCGGGCCAGGGCGCCGATATCGGCGAAACTGGTGGCGAACGTTTTAACGGCGGCCGGGGCGCGCCGGGTGGTGACTATGGACCTGCATGCCGGACAGATCCAGGGCTTTTTTGATATTCCGGTGGACCACTTACCTGGGGGGCCGATTTTGGCCGAGTATATTTTAAATAAAGGCTTACAGGACATAGTAGTGGTTTCCCCGGATTTAGGTGGGGTAACCCGCTCTCGGGATTTGGCGGAACGTATTGGGGCTTCCTTGGCGATTATCGATAAACGGCGGCCGGCGCCGGATGTGTCTGAAGTGATGAATGTCATCGGGGATATTGCCGGGAAGACCGTGGTGATGACGGATGATATTATTGATACGGCGGGCACGATTGTTAACGGGGCGACCGCTTTATTAAACCGGGGAGCAAAGGCAGTTTATGCTTGTGCGACCCATGCCGTGCTTTCCGGGCCGGCGATTGACCGGATTAAAAATTCCCGTTTGGAACAGCTGATCGTCACGAATACCATTCCCTTGACACCGGATAAGAAAATCGACCGGATCCACGTTTTATCGGTGGCCCCTTTAATCGGAGAGGCAATCATCCGGATCCACGAAGATTTATCGGTGAGCAAGCTTTTTGACTGACGTTTTTAGGCTTTTTGACAAATGGGGTTTGGGGAATGAGCAGCATGGATAATCAAAAAGATACGTCCCGGCGGTTTGGTGCGGCAAGGACGTATCTTTATTAGGCAATCCCAAATGCTTACAGGAAGTTTAGAGCATAACCTTACTCCTGGGGCCGGGATTCATCGGCGGGAACGGGCGGATCCGGTTGGGAGAGTACCACCTCCACTGGACCGGCCGGTTCAGGGGTTTTCCAGGGCCCGACATCCGGTTCACTGTAGATTTGGGGTCGCTTTTTGCCCCAAGACCGGAATTTTTCCCAAGAGCGGCCGATGGTGTCACCCCATTCCTGACGCAGGGAAACGGTTGATTCCCACAGTTCGCCGGAGGTCTGGCTGAATTTTTTCTTGGTCTGGTCCAGGGTGCTTTCTACCGGGACCAAGTATTCGGTGGTATTAGCATTGACAAGCACCATTTCCCGGCTAACGGTACGGATGAGGCTGGCCGGTATTTTGGCTTTGTTGGTGAACCAGCCGGGCCCAAAGTTGCCCCGGATTTGCAGACTGACGATTTTACCGCCTGTCCGCTGGAAATAATATTCTTCAATGGTACCCAGCTTTTGGCCTTTGCTGGTCAACACTTTGGTACCGGTAAAGTTAATTTTTTCATTGATCAGTTCAAGCAGGTGTGGCAGGTTAGTTGCCCGCTGGGCTTGGTTGGATTGGTCGATCACAATGGCTGCCTCGCCGATGGAATAAACTTTACTGAAAGGAATAAATTTTTGTTCGCGAAAAAGGCCCTTTTGGTCCACCAACAGGGCAACCACTTCCAGAGCCTTGGGGTCAACGACCAACCCGCGAACCGAGCCGATTTTCTGGCCTTTGTCAAGGCTGACGATAGGCCGGGAAAGTAAACTTTTGCTCGCCAGCATGTGGTGGGGGCCCCCTTCCAAAATTTCCTCTTACAAATGTTTATGCCTGTCTGGTGGAGGCCATGACTGCAGAAAAGCGGTTTTTGGCCTGATGGCCGGGGTGGGGTTGTTGACTGCTAGCCTTTTTCTCGGGTAATACTGGGAACAGGGAGAATACGCAAGGAGGTTTATTTATTGTGGCACTGATTCAATTAAAGGCGGAAAAACGGGAAACTGGTACCCGGGGTGAAGTTAACCGGTTGCGCAAACAAGGGCTGTTACCGGCGGTCCTTTACGGGCAAGGCCTGAAGGATGTATTAATTATGGTCCGGGAGCAGGAATTGGAACGGGTAATGAGCAGTGGCGGCGGTTCGATTTGTGAATTGCACGTAAGCGGAGACGACGTTAAACATATGGTGATCCTGAAGGAAGTCCAGCGCGCTGTCGTCGGCCGGAAGATAATCCACGCTGATTTTCAGAAGATCAATGTAAACGAAGCGATTGCGGCGGAAGTTCCGGTTCAGCTGGTCGGTACGGCGGCCGGGGAAAAAACCGGCGGGGTTGTCCAGCACAGTCTGTGGACGGTCATGGTTCAGGGGTTGCCGGCCGCTTTGCCCCCCCGGATCGAGATCGATATTTCCGCCCTTGAATTGCACGATAAACTTTGTGCCGGGGACCTTTCCTTGCCGGAAGGGGTGGAGCTCGTTTCCAATCCGGACCAGGTTATCGTATCAATTATTGCCCCCCGGGCGGTTGCGGAACAGGAAACTGCGGAGGATGAAGCGGTGGAAGGGGAAGCAGGGGCAGATAAAGCAGAGCCGGGGGAAGCCTAAGCCAGCCGGTCCAAGGACCATGTCGGCCCTGGTAAGCGGGAAAACCACAGGAAACCGGAAGGTTTCACTGTGGTTTTTTTGGCCCAGGCAAAAGGGGAGTGAACAAGTTGAAAGTGATTGTCGGGTTGGGCAATCCGGGGCGGGAGTACGCCGGGACGCGGCATAATGTCGGTTTTATGGTTGTAGATTATTTAGCGGACCGATGGGGAGTCTCCCGTTTTCAAGCCCGGTTCCGGGGCCTGTTGGCGGAGGCCTGGTTGGGAACGGAAAAAATCCTGTTATTTAAGCCGCAAACGTTCATGAATTTAAGCGGCCAAGCAGTATTTGATTTGGTTAGTTTTTATAAGCTTAAACCGGCGGACCTCCTGGTCGTCTTTGATGACCTTGACCTCTCTACCGGGCGGTTGCGCGGACGGGGAAGGGGAGGCAGCGGGGGCCACCGGGGGGTGGAGTCGATCATCTATTTGCTGGGCAGTGAGGATTTTCCCCGGTTGAAAATCGGGATCGGGCGGCCACCGGATCAACGGCCGGCGGCCGCCCATGTTTTAACTACCTTCCGGCCGGAAGAAGCGTTTGCGATGGCCGGGGTGATTCAGCGGGTGGCAGATGCCGTCGAACTTTGGGTAAAGGTGGGGATTACTGAGGTGATGAATCGTTTCAATGCTTCGGAAAAACCAAAGCAATCAACCGGCGGTGATGGTGACGGGGGTACCGAGGGGAATGGTCAGAGCTAGATTGAGCACATCCTGGTTGTACATCCGGATGCAGCCGTGGGATACTTGGCTACCGATCGAGCCCGGGTTGTTGGTACCGTGGATGCCGTAGTGCGGACGGCTTAGGCCCAGCCACATGGCGCCAAACGGACCACCGGGGTTGGGCACTTTGTTGATAATGTAGAAGGTGCCGGCCGGTGTTGGGGTTAGGGCTTTCCCGATCCCCACCGGGTAAGTTCTCACGAGGCTTCCGTTGCGATAGAGGCTAAGGAGCCGGTTGCGCAAGGAAACGGTGATCCGGTAAGTCATGAAGAACCACCTCGGAATATATTATGTTATAATTGAACCGGTTCGGGACCCTCACCAGGGCGCTTGCTTGTTGGTGAGGGAATTTGGTTTGGGCGAAAAAAAGTAAAGCGCAGTGAAAGACAGGGTGAGCGCAATGAATCAGAATTTGCCGGGGAAGAATCTTTTTGCTTATCTGGCGGATACTGTCGAGTTTAAGAGTTTGCAGACGGCTTGGGAACAGGGGAAACGGGCTCAGGCCGTATTTGGCGTGGTCGCCAGCTTGCGCACCCTGTTGCTGGCCACCTTGGTACGGCAGTCGGGGAGGCCGCTGCTGATTGTTACTTATGCTCCCGAGCAGGCCCGGAAAATCATTGCCGATTTGCGGGTACTTTTGTCGGCGGAAGAGGTACTGTATTTTCCGCCCGCCGAAGTGATGTTTTATGAAGTTTTGTCTACCAGCAGTGAGCTTTTAGGCCGGCGTTTGGCCGTACTGTCACGCTTGGCCTGCCGCGAGCCGGTGGTTGTAGTTACTACTGTCGAGGCTTTGCAAAAAAATACCGTGCCGCCTGAGGTGATCAGGGCCGGGATGGTGTCGTTTGCGACCGGCCATAGTTGCGACCTGGCCGGGGTGATCGAGGAGTTAACCCGGATCGGATATAAACGCCAGCCATTAGTGGAGGCCCCGGGTCAATTTTCGGTCCGGGGCGGCTTATTGGATGTGTTTGCTGTGGCCGAAGAGCAACCGGCCAGGATTGAATTTTTTGGGGATGAAGTTGATCTGATTCGCCTTTTTGACCCAGAAACCCAACGTTCCCGGGATGCGGCATCTGGCTATGTGGTCGGGCCGGCCCGGGAACTGCTGCTTAGTCCCCCGGTCTGGCAAGCCGGGCGGCAGCGGTTTGACCAGGCGGTTCAGGCAATCAGTAAAAAATGGCGGCAGGCCCATCGGCAGGAAGCAGTGGACCATTTACAGGCCAAAGCGGCAGAATATCTGGAGCTGATGAGCCAAGGCATCTGGGTGGATGGGATGGAGCAATTTCAGAATTTTTTCTATCCGGATCAAAGTACGCTTTTTGATTACCTCCACCCGGAGGCTTTGGTTTGTTGGGATGAGCCGGCCAGGATTAAGAAGGCGGCGACAGCCCGGGATCAAGCCAACGACACCTCCTTTATCCAATTGCTGGAAGACGGCCTCGTTTTACCGGAACAGCGGGAAATTTTTGGCTCTTATAACGGATTATTGACTGGTTTGCGGGAAAAACCGGTTTTGTTTTTATCCTTGCTGCCGAAAAAATTACAATGGGCCGGGGTCGAAAATACCGTGCAGTTTTCGGCCAAGCCGATGCATCCGTATTTAGGCAAGCTGGACCTATTAGCGGAAGAGTTGAATTTGTGGCGGCGGCAGCGGGCTTCCGTATTGATTCTGGCTGCCAAACCGGCTCGCCGGGAGCGGATTGTTGAGGTGTTGCGCGATTACGGGGTGGAGGCGAACTTGGTATCTGGTCCGAATACCAAGCTGGTGCCGGGAATGGTGCAGGTAGGAACCGGGCACTTGGAGGCAGGGTTTGAATTGACCCGGCCCCGCGTGGTGGTAATCACTGATTTCGAAATTTTTGGCCGGGAGAAAAAGCCCCGCCGGCCCCGGAAGGTTTTTCGGGAAGGGGCCAAGATTGACTCCTTTTTGGATTTGGCGGTGGGGGATTACGTGGTCCACGTTAACCACGGTATCGGCCGTTATTTGGGTGTGGAGAAAATATCGGTCGACGGTGTAGGGAAAGATTACCTGGTAATCAAGTACTCCGGGGAAGACCGCTTATATGTGCCGACCGATCAGGTACAATTAGTGCAGAAGTATGTTGGGGCGGAAGGAGCGGCTCCCAAGGTCTATCGGCTTGGGGGTAGTGAATGGCAAAAGGTGAAGCAAAGGGTTAAAGAATCGGTCCGCGATATGGCTGTCGAGCTGCTGCAGCTGTACGCCACCCGTCAGAGCCGGCCCGGCTTTACTTTTTCCCCGGACACCCCGTGGCAAAAAGAGATGGAGGACATTTTCCCGTACGAGGAAACCCCGGACCAACTCCGTTCGATCAAAGAAGTAAAACGGGACATGGAAAACGCCCAGCCGATGGACCGTTTGCTTTGTGGGGATGTTGGCTACGGCAAAACAGAGGTGGCGATCCGGGCGGCGTTTAAAGCGGTCCAGGACGGCAAACAGGTTGCGGTGATGGTACCGACCACCATTTTAGCGCAGCAACACTACAATACTTTCCGGGAACGGTTCGGGAGTTATCCGATGACCGTGGCGATGCTTTCCCGATTTTGTTCGGCCAAGGAACAAAAATCAATTGGGGAAGGGTTGGCTTCCGGGTTGGTGGATGTGGTGATCGGCACTCACCGCCTGATTTCCCCGGACATTAAGTTCCGGGAACTGGGACTCTTAATTATTGATGAAGAACAGCGTTTCGGCGTAGCCCATAAAGAAAGAATCAAGCAGTTAAAACAAAGTGTGGACGTTTTAACCCTTTCGGCGACCCCGATTCCCCGGACTTTACACATGGCGATGGTGGGATTACGGGATATGTCGGTGATCGATACCCCACCAGAAGACCGGTATCCGGTGCAGACTTATGTCGTGGAATATAATCCCGCCTTAATCCGGGATGCGATCCACCGGGAACTGCACCGGGGCGGCCAGGTCTATTATGTGCGAAACCGGATTGAGGATTTGGACCGCATTGCCCGAGAATTAGGCAAAATGGTGCCGGAGGCGCGGATCGCTATTGGCCACGGGAAGATGCGGGAGGATCATCTGGAACAGGTGATGATGGACTTTTTGGTCCGGGAATACGATATTTTGGTTTGCACCACAATTATTGAAACCGGCCTGGATATCCCGAATGTCAACACCTTGATTGTTGACGGGGCCGACTTGTTGGGTCTTGCCCAGTTATACCAGCTGCGGGGCCGGGTCGGGCGGTCAAACCGGATAGCCTATGCTTATTTCACCTACCGGAAGGATAAAATTTTAACCGAGGTAGCAGAAAAAAGATTATACGCGATCCGGGAATTTACCGAGTTGGGCTCCGGTTTTAAGATTGCCATGCGGGACCTGGAAATCCGGGGGGCAGGCAACTTGTTGGGGCCGGAACAGCACGGGCAAATGGCGGCGGTCGGTTTTGACCTCTATTGCCGTTTGCTGGAAGAAGCCGTTCGCGAACTGCAAGGGGAAAAACCGGCCCCAGAGCTGGAAATTACGGTGGAAATCCAGGTTGATGCCTTTATACCCGATGATTATATTGCGGATCCGGGGCTAAAGGTGCAGTTTTACAAGCGGCTCTTGGTGGCAAAAACCCCGGATCAGGTTGAGGCGCTTGAAGAGGAGTTGCTGGATTGCTATGGGGATCAGCCCGGACCGGTGCGTAACCTGATCCGGCTTAGCCGGCTCAAAGCGTATGGCCAGCAGTGCGGGTTAGCCTTGGTGCAAAGGGAAAAAGACCTGGTGCGTCTCCGGTTTCATCCGGCGGGAAATGTCGCTGCCCCGGGGTTGGCCGCCTTGGTTCAGTTTCTGGGTCGCCGGGTGCACTTCTCTGCCGCCGGGAATTTTGAGATTCGGATCCGGGTGGACCGGCTTTCGACCGGTGAAATCATGACCTTGTTGGTGCAGGCCTTGAAAATTTTGGCTGAACATGGCGCTAAGGGTCCGGCTGGAGAGGCGGAAACCACCGCCGGCAAAAAAATC
The DNA here is from genome assembly GCA_028707535.1 of Heliobacteriaceae bacterium. Taxonomy (GTDB): domain Bacteria; phylum Bacillota; class Desulfitobacteriia; order Heliobacteriales; family Heliobacteriaceae; genus STF2-203. Next base: position 38,158 of record JAQWAU010000009.1, read on the forward strand.
AATGAATAGGCTTGCTTGCCGGGGGTTTACCAGGGTGATATAATGTCCCTATTAGCAAGGGGGATGAGTTAAGCTTGAGACGGCTATCCACAGTCCTGATCTGGATTGTTTTAGGGAGCCTGTTTTTAGTCCTCGCCGGTTGCAATACCACAAACATGGTGGCGACGGTTAACGGCGATAAGATTTACCGGGCAGACCTGGACAAGCGTGTTGATCGGGCTAAAAAGGAAATTGCGGCACAAGGCAACCCCTCGGACCAGCTTTCGGCGGAAATGATTGCCACAATTGAACGCCAGGAACTGGAACGGATGATCGATGAAAAGCTGTATGAGCAGGAAGCCCAAAAAAGGGGAATTCAAGTTACCGATGAGCAGGTAATTGAGGAACTGGAAAAGGAAAAGCAGCGGTTTGAAAACGATGCTGCTTACCAAAAAGCCTTGAAACAGGCTGACGTTACGGAAGCCGAAATCAAAGAAATTATCCGGACGGGGCTAAAGGTTTTTAAACTTTACGAAGCGGTTACCGTTGATGTGCAGGTTACTGACGATGAGCTCCGTCAGTATTACCAGGACAACCCTTTGCGGTTTAAACAGGAAAAGCAGGTTAAGGCCTCCCACATTTTGGTGACAACTGAGGAGGAAGCCAAAGCGGTAATCGCTGACTTGAACAAAGGTGTGGAGTTCAACCAGTTAGCGGTTGAGCGGTCGATTGACCCTAGTGCCGCGCAAAACAAAGGTGATTTGGGTTATTTTGAGCAGGATGCCATGGTGAAAGAGTTCTCCGATGCCGCTTTTGCCCTGAACAAAGGGGAGATTACCCGGGTACCGGTAAAATCCACATTCGGTTATCACGTAATCCGGGTTGAAGATATCAAACCGGAGAAACAACAGTCTTTCGAAGAGGTAAAGGACCGGTTGCGGGTCGACTTGCCGGCGGAGCGGAAGGCAGAGAAATTCGAAACCTGGTTTAACGAAATTAAAGCCGAGGCTCAGATTGAAAACAAGTTGCCTGTGGCGGAACAAAAACAAGCCGGTTAAGGGGTAAAACATTCCCCGGTCAAAGGAATTTTGGCCGGGGAATGTTTTTTGGGGATGGAAAAAAATGAATAACCAACCGGGATTGGATATATACTATCACTGAACTGATACCCCGAAAAAAACGGCCCACAAAGGAGGGATGGACAAAAGGATGAAAGCAACAGGAATAGTACGGCGGATTGATGATCTCGGGCGTGTGGTTATTCCCAAAGAAATTCGGCGGACTTTGCGCATCCGGGAAGGGGATCCCCTGGAGATCTTCGTGGATCGGGAAGGGGAAGTCATCCTGAAAAAGTATTCGCCAATTGGCGAATTGGGGGATTTTGCAAAAGAATACGCTGACTCCTTAAGCGAGGCCACGGGGCACATCGCTTGTATTGCGGATCGCGATAACATCATCGCTGTTGCCGGGGCTCCAAAAAAAGAGTTTTTGGGGAAAGCCATTTCTACCGCTGTTGAGCGGGTGATGGAAGACCGGCGGGCGGTGCTTATTCCGAAACCGGGCGAGCATGCCATTTGTAAAGGGTGCATTACGGATGATGATGCTGATTGCAAGTTTGCGGCCAAAGTGATTGCGCCAATTATTGCTGAAGGAGACCCGATCGGGGCCGTCATTTTGGCCACGAAGGATCCCAATGTAAAAATGGGCGAGATGGAAATAAAACTTGCTGAAACTGCGGCAGGTTTTCTGGCCAAGCAAATGGAGCAGTAGCAGCGATATTAACGTTTTTAGTAAAAGCATAACCAGATGGTTATGCTTTTACTATGTTGGGGGGGGCATCGATGCGGGGCTGGTGGGGGGCCGGTGGTCAAAGGTTTTTAACCGGGGCGCTTTGGTTAACCGGGGCGGGGATCGTCAGTAAATTCTTGGGGGCGTTCTACCGGATCCCTTTGGCGCGAATTTTGGGCCCTGAAGGGGTCGGACTTTACCAGATGGCCTATCCCCTGTATACGGTGATTTTGAGCTTGGCAACCGCCGGATTGCCGGTGGCGATTTCCGTTTTGGTGGCGCGTAAAGTGGCCTTAGGGGACCATAACGGAGCCCACCGGGTATTTGGGGCGGCTTTTGGCCTGACCTTGGTTTTGGGGAGTGGGGCCACCTGCCTCTTGCTGGTTTTCGCCGGCGATTTAGCTACCAACTTGTTAAAGGACCCCCGGGTAGTGTATTCTTTGTGGGCGATTGCTCCCGCAATCCTATTGGCTTCCTTGATGGCTGCCTGGCGCGGCTATTTTCAAGGTTACCGGCAAATGGTGCCTACAGCGTTGTCCCAGGTTGTCGAACAGATGGTCCGGGTGGTCACGATTTTAGTTTTGAGCCTGGTCTTGCTTGGTTACGGTTTGGAAATGGCGGCCGCCGGGGCGGCTTTTGGGGCGGTAACCGGGGGTCTGGCCGGTTTGGCCGTTTTGGGTGGTTTTTACCGCCATTGGCGGGGCCATTTTTTTGGTCCGGGTGCTGCTTCCGGTTACCCGGTGGAACTGGCGGCAACAACGGTAGGGCGGGCCGGTTCCTGGGCCGACCGGGTGGGTTTGTGGAAGGCATTATTGGCCTTATCTTTACCAATTTCGCTGGGTGGGATCGTAATGCCGTTGCTGCAGACCGTGGATGCCTTGTTAATCCCCCGGGGCCTGCAACTAGCCGGCTACACTGCTTCCCAGGCGGCAGCCTTATTCGGGGAGTTTTCCGGCATGGCTGCCACCCTGGTTTACTTGCCGACCGTGGTGACTGCCGCAGTGGGGGCTAGCCTGGTTCCGGCCATATCCGGGGCTTGGTCGGCCGGGAATGCCCCCTTGGCCCGGGGGCGCTATCTGATTGCCTTACGCCTGGTTGCTTTGTTGGCCTGGCCGGCGGCGGCCGGCTTGGCCGTCTTAGCGGTGCCAATCTGTGAATTATTGTTTAAGGCGCCGGGAGCGGCCCTCCCGTTGATCTGGTTGGCCCCGGCGGTGGTTCTGACCGGGTTTTACCAAGTGGCTACCGCGAGTTTACAGGGGACCGGGCGGACGGCTTTCCCGGTGGTGGCCCTGGGGGTAGGGGTGGTGATTAAAGCTGGTTGCAACGTTTTTCTCTTGCCTGGTCTGGGGCTTTTCGGGGCTGCTCTGGGCACCAACCTTGCTTTTTTGGTGGCGGCTTGCCTGACGGTAAGTTATTTTACCCGGCACAGCCGGGTCGGGGTTCCCTGGCAGGCTGTCTTGCTCAAGCCCCTGATTGCTGTTACAATTATGGCGGGTTATCTGGTGCAAACTACCCCGTTTCTTTTGGGGTGGTTGGGTCCATGGCCAGGGCTCGGGGTAGCGATTCTCTCGGGCGGCATGGTTTACGGGTTATCTATTCTGGCTATCGGTGGGGTAAAAGCCGGTGATGTGGCGGTGGTGCCCAGAATCGGTCCCACCCTGGCCCGGTGGTACCGGCAGGTGTGGGGAGAGTGATAGAGCATGATGCCGGCGATTACGATCGTTGGGCTGGGGGCTGGAGATCCCGGTCACTTGACAATGGCCGGGTGGGAGGCCTTAGGTGCTGCCAGGCGGCTTTTTTTACGGACGCGGGTCCATCCGACCGTTAAGTTGTTAGAACAGCAGCAATGGTCGTTTCAAAGTTTCGATCACCTTTATGAACAGGCGGTTTCTTTTGATGAGTTATACCGGGAGATAGCCGGAAACATCCTCAAAGAAGCCGCCCGGGAACCCTTGACTTTTGCCGTGCCAGGCCACCCTTTCGTTGGTGAGAAAGTGGTGGAATTGGTGCTGGACGGGGCTGCTCAGGCTGGGTTGGCGGTCAAGGTTATTCCCGGAGTCAGTTTTCTGGAAGCAATGTATCCTGTTTTGGGGTGTGATCCGGCTAAGGGCTTATTGGTCCTTGACGCCCTTAACTTGACCACGGCAGATTTAGTCACCGGTCACAGTACGGTGATTGCCCAGATGTATTCCCCGGTGGTTGCATCGGAAGTCAAGTTGACCTTGATGGCCGCTTATCCGGATGAACATCCGGTGGTGGTCGTCCGGGCGGCCGGAATCCGGGGGGAAGAGCAGGTTGCCCGGGTGCCGTTATACACGATCGACCGGTTGGCCTGGGTGGATCACCTGACCAGTCTCTACATTCCCCCGTTGGTTGCCGGCGGGCGGGTGAAAGGCGGTCCGGTAAGCGACTGTTACCCGCTGGATCCGTTGGTCGAAGTGATTACCAAGTTATTGGGGCCGGATGGTTGTCCGTGGGACCGGGAGCAAAATCACCACTCTTTAAAGCCATATTTGCTTGAGGAGGCCTATGAGGTCTTAGAAGCGATTGATTCCGGGGATGACCGGAAACTGGCGGAAGAGTTGGGTGATGTGTTGTTACAGGTGGTGTTTCACAGCCTGCTGGCGGCCGGACGGGAAAGTTTCGACGTTAATGATGTGGTCCGGACGGTGACGGCCAAAATGGTCCGGCGCCACCCGCACGTGTTTGCCGGGGTCAAAGTGGCGGATACGGCCGAGGTTTTGGTGAATTGGGAAGCGATCAAAAACACAGAAACCGGCAAGGAGCAAGTTCCTTCTGTACTCGGTCGGGTGACGGCAGGGTTACCGGCCCTTTTACGGGCGGAGAAGGTTCAGGGGCGGGCCGCCAGGGTCGGTTTCGACTGGCCGGATTGGCATGGCCCGCAAGCAAAGGTTGCGGAGGAATGGGCGGAACTTCTAGAAGCGGTCCAGACTGGAGACCCGGCCCGGGTCCGGGAAGAATTAGGGGACTTGCTGTTTGCGGTAGTTAATTTAGCCCGATTTTTGAGGGTAAACCCGGAAGAAGCGCTCTACCGGACGGTGGACAAGTTTATCCGGCGGTTTCAGTATGTCGAAGCCTGTTGCCGGCAGGATGAAAGACAGTTAACCGATTGCTCGCCGGCCGAATTGGATGTTTATTGGGAAGCAGCGAAAGCCGGTGAGGAGTAAAAAGAGGTGTCCTTGCCAAGATTTTGCAGCGGATGGGAATATTTTGGCTAGAATCGTCGAAAATATTAATGAAGTGGCAGGAAACACAGGGATTAAAGCGAATAACGTAACGTATTCTCAAACTAGGAGGGGTAGTGGGTGAACAAGGCCGAGTTGGTAACTGCAGTCGCGGAAAAGGCGGATATGACGAAAAAGGATGCGGAAAAGGCGATTAATGCGTTCTTCTCAGTTGTGGAAGATGCCTTGAAGGCAGGGGAAAAGGTTCAGTTAATTGGATTCGGTACTTTTGAAGTTCGGGATCGAAAATGCCGCACTGGTCGCAATCCGCAGACTGGCGAAGAAATTACCATTGAGGCTTCCCGGGTTCCCGCCTTTAAAGCAGGTAAAGCCTTGCGTACAGCCGTAGAAAAGTAACCAGCTAAAAATCTTAAAAAATGGGGTAAAAGCCAAATCAGGTTCCGGGTGGAACCTGATTTTCGTTGTCCGTCTTTTAAAAAAGGGGGGAAGTTTTTGCGTTTGGATAAATATTTAAAAGTATCCCGGATTATTAAACGGCGCACCTTAGCCAAACAGGTGTGTGACGGGGGCCGGGTCACGATAAATGGCCGGCCGGCTAAAGCGGGAACGGAATTAACTCCGGGGGACCGGGTAGCGGTTAATTTTCCCCACAAGACCTTAACGATTGAGGTATTGCTCCTTAAGGATAATGTCCGGGCAACGGAGGCTGGGGAACTATACCGGTTAATTAGTGAAGAGTTGCATCCGGCAAGTGAAGATGCCATGTTCTAAAAATAAGGCCTTCCCCCATATCAATGTGGGGGAAGGCGTTTTTTTTGCCTGTCCCGCAGCACCCGAAAAATCTGGTTAAAAAGGGGGGGCCCGGGGTGGAGGTGCGCCAAGAAAAGCCGCACGGGATGGAAATTACGGAACGCCGGCGGATTCGGATCCGGGGAGTGACCCAAGTAGGCGCCTTTGATGAGGCCGAGGTTTTTATGGTTACCGTCCAGGGACCATTATTGCTCAAAGGTGAGGGCCTGCACATCAACCAGTTAAACTTGGATGAGGGGATTGTCGCTGTCGAAGGGTTGATCCATGCCGTCCAGTATCTTCCGGAAGCTTCAACTAAAACCTTTAAGCAAAAGGGCAAAAGTATTATCGGCCGGTTACTGAAGTGAACGGGGCAGGCAACCGGTAGAAGGGAGGTAACAGGGTGACACCCTTGACCCACCAGATATCCGGTTTTATTCTAGCAACTGTTGGCGGTCTGGTGCTGGGTACCGGTTTTGATTTATACCGCACCCTGGTGCGAGCAGGTTACCGGCGTTGGTGGGTTAGCCTTGCCGATTTCTGCATGTGGCTGTTTGGCGCCGGTATTTTCTTTTTGTTGTTGCTTTGGGGACATTGGGGGGAAATCCGGTTCTACATTTTTGGCGGGTTGGGGGCCGGTCTTTTTGCCTATTTCCGGTATGCTTCCCAAGAGGTCAGAGCCTTTTGGGCCGGCATGGTCGAGTTGATTGGGTACCTGTGCCGCACGGCCTGCTATGTTTTGAGTTGGCCTTTTGTTGTCGGATACCAGCGCACCCGCCGGTTGGGGCGGTGGGCCCGAACTAAGCTGGGGCCCTTAGGGCGCAGAATGCGGGAAAAAGCGCGGCGGTTCAGGCGGCCCCCGCCACCGGGGCCACCAGCTGGGCTTTAGGGTGGCCACATAAAAATATTACCCGGTCAGGGAGTAAATAGCAGGATTTTTCCGGGGGGCGTAGAAGAAAAGTATAATTGAACTGAACAAGAACGTGTGACCGGGGAGCAGATAAGGTGAAGAGATCAAAAGTATGGGGAAAGATCCGGCGAAGACTGTTGATGTTTTTTGTTGCTGCCGGTTTGTTTATGCTGGCTTTAGTACCACCCTGCCTGCAACAGCAGGAATTGTGCCGGGAAGTGGACAAGCTAACCGGGGAACAGGAACAACTGCAGTTGGAACGGCAGCGCCTGGAACAGGAAAAAGAGTATTTTTCGTCAGATGCGTATGTTGAACAGGTAGCCCGCCAAGAACTGGGGCTGGTGCGGCCGGGCGAGGTCGTTGTGGTCCGGGCTAAACCGGGAAACGCCTTACCCTTAAAAAAAGAGGCGGCGTTGGATACCACAATCAGGGATTAGGCATTTCGTCCAAAAGGAGGGAATGCTTTTTTTGTGTGCCGGGGCCGGGGGTAGGGGGCAACTACGCCGGAAAGGTTGAGGATTAATGACACAGCAAGGGCGGGTCTGGGGAGCGATTGATCTCGGGTCTAATTCGGTGCGATTTTTGGCGGCCCGGTTGGCCGGGGGAGGGGTTGTTCCTTTGTGGCGTCACTTGGCGACAACCCGGCTCGGGGGACAAGGAGCGATTCCCGGTTTCTTGCCCGCACCGGCTGTGGCCAGGACCCTAACTGTTTTGCGTTCCGGGATGCAGCAAATGCAGGTGTTGGGGGTCAGGCCGGAGGCAATTGCCGCCTTTGCCACCAGTGCTGTCCGGGAGGCCCGGGATGGGGATGCTTTCTGCCGGCGGATCCGGACGGAATTGGGCTTGCGGGTGCAAGTTTTGCCCGGTGAGTTAGAGGGACGGTTAAGTTACGAGGGGGCGGTCGGCGGGCTGCCCGCTAAGCTGATTGCCGGTCAAAACCCTGTGGTGGTGGACATTGGGGGAGGCAGCACCGAGGTGGTTTTTCAGGGTGAAACGTTTTGGCACCGGAGTTTTCCGGTGGGAGCGGTGCGGGCTACCGATGCCGGTTTGGACCGGCAGGCGATTGCCACCGTGTTGGCGCCGGCTTTTGCCGCCGTAGGGCAAAGGAGGGGGTTGCTGGTGGGGGTGGGTGGCACCGTGACCACGCTTGGGGCCATGGTGCTAAAGCTGGCCGACTATGTTCCGGAACGGGTGCACGGCTTGACGGTTTCTTTGGCTACCAGCCGCCAATTTTGGGAAAGGCTGTGGTTGATGGACCCGGCGCAACGCAAAAAAGTAGCGGGGTTGCCACCGGAGCGGGCCGGTATTATCCCCGCAGGTTTGTTAATCTTGGTTACATTTATGGAGGAGGCCGGTTTTGACCGGATTGTGGTTAGTGAAACGGATCTGCTTTACAGTGCGCTGGGGCGGTTGGCGGCCGGCCGGTGGCCGCCGGCTTAACCAAACCGCTTGACTACCGATTGGTGGGCGAGGGTTTCCCACTTGTCCGGCAAAGGGGCCAGGGAGCCGTCCTGGTAACGTCGCTTTAAGGCCCGGGCCAGCAGCCAATCGGCCAAAGCCGGGTTTTTGGGGAGGAGGGGGCCTTGGAGATAAGTGCCGATGGCATTCCGGTAAATCGCGCCTTCGGTGCCATCCCGGCCGTTGTTGCCGTGACCGGTGATTACCTGGGCTAAGGGCCGGGTTTTGCTTGGTTCGGCCAAAAAAGTGCGGCCTTGATGGTTTTCAAAACCGACAAGGCTGCTTTTTTCTCCCAGCATCGGGGCGGTGGCCACCACATTTCCGGTTAGACGTTTTTCCCCCGGTTCGGTCCAGGCGGCGAAAACACCTAGTCCGGGCAGTTCCTTCCGGTCAGGGAAGCGGTAACACCGGCCCAGCAGTTGGTAGCCGGCGCCTACGGCCAGCACCGGCAACCGTTCTTCTACTGCGGCCGCCAAGGCGGGGCCTTTGGTTTTTTCCAGGTCGGCATAAACCAGGGGTTGTTCCCGGTCGGCGCTCCCACCGATAAAAACCAGGTCGGCAGCGGTGAAGTCAACGGTTTCGCCAAGGGAAGCGGTAGTAACCGTCAAGGTGATCCCGCGCCAGGCACACCGGCGGCAGAGGGTGATGATGTTGCCCCGGTCACCATCGAGGGTCAACAGGTCGGGATATAGGTGTACGAGGTGCAAGGTGCGCAAAGGAATCCCCCCTAAAAAGTCACTCTTCCCAGTAATTGGCGGAGTATCCCTGCTTGGTCAGGACTGCTTTTACCGCCAGCAGTGCCGTGTAGGTCGGCAGGATAAAAAGGGTTTCCCCGGGTTGGATTTGGTTGATTGCTTCGGTTACTGCCCGGGTGAGGTCAGGCTGATAAGTGATCCCAGCCGGGGGCAGGCCGCCGTAGGCCAGACGTAACGCCATATCAAGGCCCCGGAGACCGGTGGTGACAATAGTCTTTAGTGGGGGGGCAATCAGGGCCAAGGCTTCGAAATCGGCATCCCACAGCCAGGAAATGTCCCGGCCGTCGGCGGCATTGTCGTTGATCAGGATGAGCAGCCGCTTCGGGCCGGGATTTTGTACCAGGGTGCGGATTACTTCGTTACAGCCGGTCGGGTTTTTAATCAAGGCTAAAAAGGCTTTTTTGTCCGGGCCGAGGGTTAAACGCTCCATCCGGCCGAAACTCGTCCGGTAGCCGGCCAGGCCTTCCCGGACGGCCCGGGCCGGTAGTTGCAAGCGGACAGCAGTGGTAATAGCGGCCAGGGCATTATAAATATTGTAAAAGCCGGGGGTGGCCAGGCTAAGGGGCCAGGTTCCCGCCGGGGTGGCGACGGTAAAGGCGAGGCCGGCATCCCCCTTCATTTCAACGGCGGTGACTTGCACCTGGGGTGTGGGCCGGTGGAAACCACAGTGTTTGCAGGTGTAGTGTCCCAACTGGCCATAGTAAAACCAGGTATAGTTAAGCGGGTGGCCGCAAATCCGGCACAAACGGGTTCCCGCTGCGGTTTGGCGCGTATCCGGTGTTCCATAGGCTTTGGTTTCGACACCATAATAAACCACCCGCCCGGGAAATTGGGGGCCTAAAAAGGCGACCTGCGGGTCGTCGGCATTTAAAATTGCCACTGCTTGGGGGGGCAGCCGGTGGCAGGCCTTTTCAATAAGGGCGATGGTTTTACCCAGTTCCCCAAACCGGTCCAGCTGGTCGGGAAAGAAATTTGTGACGACAATGTTTCGTGGCCCGACTTCACTTACTAGTTGGGGAACAGTTGCTTCATCAACTTCCAGAACGCCGATATCCCGGTCGACTTTGCCCAGGGGACCGGCAACACCAATAAAGGTGGTGGTAATCCCTTGGACCAGGTTGGCGCCGGTGTGGTTATGCACCTGGGTCAACCCGGCGGCGGCAATAATCGCCGCCAACATTTTGGCGGTTGTAGTTTTGCCGTTGGTTCCGGTAATGACCGTGGACCCTTGCGGTATTTGGCCGGCCAGGTGGGCCAATAGTTTGGGCGCAATCCGGCGTCCGATGGCGCCGGGCAGGGATGTGCCGCCATAGCCCAGCCGGCGGTTAACCCCGATTACCGTTTTTCCTGCCCATAAAGCGAGAAGCAAACGCGGTGTAATGTTAAGCCACCACCTTAAAACCTGGTCTATTTTCGGTTTGGACCCAGTTTACTTCTAATAAATTATTATAGCATTTTTGCGCTTAGCCATGACTATTCCCTTTTTGAAAAATACCCCGGAGAACCAGCCTTGACAAATCAACCGGGTTAAGCCATAATGGAAAAGTCAGTGATCAGCCTTGGCATTTGCTGACGGTATTGTCGCGGGGTGGAGCAGTTGGTAGCTCATCGGGCTCATAACCCGAAGGTCAGAGGTTCAAGTCCTCTCCCCGCAACCAATTTGGCGGCGTAGCTCAGCTGGCTAGAGCATACGGTTCATACCCGTAGTGTCCGGGGTTCAAGTCCCTGCGCCGCTACCAGAAAAGTGGCCCGTTGGTCAAGCGGTTTAAGACACCGCCCTTTCACGGCGGTAACAGGGGTTCGAATCCCCTACGGGTCACCAATATAGCTAGGAAAAGGGCTTTACCAGTGGTAAGGCTCTTTTTTTTGTTGACCGTCTGTGTAACATTGCGTCGAAAACTTTCCGGTTGCTGCTCAGTTAACTTGACAAGCTTCGCCTACCCAACCGGGTATAATGGAAAAAGATACCAGAAAAAATAGCCGGTGCGGGAATTACGGGGGAAGCGGGGGATCGAATTTGTGGGAAGAGCCCGAGGTTTATCCGTTTCGCCGGGTGCGTGGGAACGACCATCGCCCGATAGGCAAGTTCGCAGCAGTTTGGGCTATGTTCAGGCGCCAGTACCGCCAAATGGCGGTGGAAACAACAAGAGGCTGGGGGATAGGCAAGGGTTTAGCGGCGGTTTTGGTTCAAGCGGGGTTGCTGATCAGGTTCTTGAGCCGCTGGGTCATCTTGACGTTACAGCAAGGATGGGTAGCCGTAATGCGCTGGCCCCGGGTATTAGCCGGATGGGAGATTTCTTCGGTTACCGGCTGGTTCCGCAACGGGGAAAATTGGTTGTATGCCTTGGTGGTTTTCTTGCTGGCCCGGGGTACCTTGTTGGGTGGTTTAGCGGCCGGTGGGCCGGCTGCCCTGGCCGTTATTGCCCTTCGCCGGCCACGACGGCTCACTTGGGTCTTGGCCGGGGCGGTGTTGGGTTGGGTATCCTTATGGTGGCCGGGGCCGCTGTCACCAGAGGTGTGGGCCGACCATTCGGCCTTGCCTCCGGTAGTGCAACCGACCGCTTGGCTGGCGGTTACCGCCGCCGGTTTAGGGATTGCTCACCGGTTACGTTGGCAGGTGCCGGCTTTGGCGATGCTAACGGCGGTGACGATTTGGCTGGTGGAAGGGGTGGCGGTGGCCTGGTTCCGTCCTTCCTTGTACAGTGGCCTTTTAGTTGGGTTTGAGGGTTTGTTTGCCGCCGTTTTGGTGGTTGTTTTTGCGACCGCCGAAACGGCGGTAAAGAGGCCGGTTGGGCGCATTTTTACGCGGGAAGAAAAGGCCTGCTTAATGATTTTGGCGCTTATGCTTGTATTAGGCCTACCGGCTATCAGTTTAGGCGGGCTTACCTTGGCCGGGGTGGTTTCCCGGGTGGGAGTGCTCTTAGGGGCATTTTTGCTTGGACCCGGGGGTGGGGCGGCTACGGGAGTTGCGCTAGGCCTGTTGCCTGCCTTGGGGTTTTTTGGGCTGCCGGCTTCTTTAGCGTTGTTGGCGGTGAGTGGTTTAATCGGTGGTGTTTTCCGGGCTTGGGGCAAACCAGGGGTGTTCGCCGGCTTTCTGTTGGGTCATTTGTTGTTGACCGGTTACATGAGCGATGCCACCGGGATCAATCAGGTGTTGGCGGAAGCCGGGGCCGCCGGGTTGATTTTTATTTTTTGGCCGCCGGGTTCGCTCCGGACATTGCGGCGCCGGCTCGTGGCCAGGGCCGTACCGGTAGATAACGCCAAAGAGGGCTTGGTTAATGCTCGCTTGGAAGAAATGAGCCGGTTGTTTCACCAGTTGGCGACAACTTTTGAGCAAGTGGCCGAGTCACAACCGGTGAATCAGGAAAAAACTTGGCATCCGTTGTTTCACGCGATTGCCGACCGGGTTTGCCGTCCTTGTGCCAGTTACGGTCTCTGTTGGGAGCGGGATTATCAGCGGACCCAACAGTACCTGGGGGAATTGTTGACCCAAATCGAAGAAAAGGGCCAAGTGACTACTCAGGATTTGACCCCGCAATTGGCTCGCCGGTGTGCCCGGTTGGGGGAACTGGCGACCACGATCAGCTGTTTGCTGGAAACAGTGGAAGTGGACCGGTTTTGGCGCTGCCGCTTGCAGGAAAGCCGTTCTCTGGTCGGGGCGCAATTCCGGGGCCTCGCCGGTTGGCTGCAAGCTTTGGTGCAGGATTTGACCCTTAAGGCTTCACCCCATAAAGCGGAAATGCAGGTCGCCCGGGTTTTGGCGGAAAAAGGTTTTCAACTAAAATCGGTCCGGTCGAAAGACCGGCACCGGTGGCGGTTATTCGTGACCGGAAAGGGTTGCTCCGGGGAATGGCCTTGCGCCGAACAGGCAGCGCCGGCGGTGGCCGCCGTCTTGGGGGTGCCCTTGGTTGTCGGGAAATCCCGGTGTTACCCGAAAAAGCGCCGGGGTTGTGCTTTTACCCTCGGGCCGGTAAGGCCTTATGTGTTGGCGGTAGGGGTGGCCCAGGTTTGTCGTTACGGCAGCGCCGTTTCCGGGGATACGGTCAGCCAGTGGGAAGCACCGGGGGCAAAAGCGGTTATTGCCCTGAGTGACGGTTCCGGTGTAGGTCCCCGGGCGGCCCGGGAAAGTGTGGCGACCTTGTCTTTGCTGGAACACTTTTCCCGGGCCGGGGTTGTGCCTGGGGAAGCTGTCCGCGCTGTCAATTCATTGGTCGGGTTGGCTACTGAGGACGAGTCCTTTGCCACTGTTGACATGGCCGTGGTTGATTTGGCGGCGGCCGAAACCGAGTTGTTCAAGCTGGGAGCGGCTCCGAGCTACCTTAAGCGGGGCCGGCGGGTCCAGGTATTGCAACGGTCATCCTTGCCCTTGGGGATCATGAAGGTCGTGGAGGTGGAATCTCTGGTGGTTTCCCTGATGCCGGGAGACCGCTTGGTGTTGGTGAGTGACGGCATCCTGGATGCCAGGAGCCGGGAGGCTGGGGAGGAGGCAGCCGGCGGGAATGATTGGCTGGTTTCGTTTTTGGAGCAGGTACCGGCGGATGACCCCCAAGCCGTGGCGGACCTGATCTTGTCGGAAGCACTGCAGCCCAACCGGGAAAAAGCCCGGGATGACGCTACGGTCGTCGTTATTGGGGTTATGGGCCGGGAGGCGGCTTTACCGCAAAGCAAGTTGCCGCAGTAAGGTAAATACGACTTTTAGGCCCATCCGGTGGGGGAGGGCCTGTTTTATTATCAAAAATCTGGGCGAGAATAAATAATGGACCCAAATTCCTTAATTGAACCGGAAGGGAAAGGCATAACCTATGTAGAAAGTAAATTCCCAGCAGGAAAAGGGAATTGATGAATAATGCTGGAGCATTTTACGCAGTTTATCCGGGAAAACCGGTTGGTGGAACCCGGCCAGCGGGTCCTGGCGGCGGTTTCCGGTGGGGTGGATTCTGTTTGTCTGCTCATATTGTTGGCCCGGGCCAGGCCGGCATTATCCTTTGAACTGGCGGTAGCCCATTTTGATCACCGGCTACGCGGGGAGGAGTCCCGGGCTGATGCCGCGTTTGTCGCCGGTCTTGCCGGCCGGTTAGGGTTGCCTTTGGTCAGCGGGGAAGCCCCCCAAAAATGGTGGTGTTACGAATCCGGCTCCAAAATGGAGGCGGCCCGCCGGTTGCGGTATGCTTTCTTGGAACGGGCTGCCGGGCAAGTAGCGGCCCAGCGGGTGGCTTTGGGTCACCATGCTGATGACCAGGCGGAGACCGTGGTTTTTCACCTGCTTAGGGGCAGCGGCCCGGCGGGACTGGCCGGGATTCCTCTTGAGCGGGGGCTTTTCATCCGTCCTTTGCTGCCTTTTCAGCGGTCGGAAATCGAGTCCTTTGTCAAGGCAGCCGGTGAAGGGTGGCGGCACGACCGGAGCAATGATGCCGATGATTATACCCGCAACCGGATTCGCCACCAGGTTATACCCTTGCTGGCTTCTTTTAATCCCCGCTTTGTGGCGGCGGCCGGCCGGGCGGCAGCGCTCTTGCGGGCCGATACCGAGTATTTGGCTGCCTTAGCCGCCCGGGAATATCAGGACTTGGTCAAAGAAGGGCGGTTGCCGGTGAAACCCTTGCTACAGCTACCCCTTGCTTTGCGCCGGCGGGTCTTGCGCTTATTTATCGGCAAGGCCTTGGTGACACCGGCAGGAGACAGACCTAATGTGGGGTTTGCGAAGACAGCGGAGATCTTGACCTTACTCGAGCGGACTGAGAACAAAACCGGCCAAATCTCGCAGGTGGCCGGTTGTAACCTGGTCAACGAAAATGGCTGGCTGGTTTTATCCCGGGAACAGCCTGAGGCGGCAAACGCTTTTTGTTACCCGGTACCGGCGCCGGCCGGTGAGGATGTTGTTTCGCTCATGGTTCCGGAAGCAGGGGGTACCCTGGAGGTCAAATGTCTACGCGGGGAAGCCGGGCCTAGTGGGCCTTACCAGATTTTTTTGGCTGTTGCCGGGCTAAACCAAGGGCCTTTAGTGGTACGCAGCCGCCGGCCAGGTGATCGTTTTTGGCCGGCGGGGATGACCGGGAGCAAAAAGGTTAAAGATTTTTTTATCGACGCCAAGGTTGTATGGCGGTTGCGGGGGCAAATACCCTTGCTGGTGGCCGGTGAAACGGTGCTCTGGGTGGTTGGGTACCGTCCGGACCGGCGTTACTTGGCGGGACCGAATAGTCAGGATTTTATCGCTTTGACCTGGTACGGAAAAGGATTTGATAACCCTGGCGCTCCTGTGCTAGAATAGGCTGAAATGGCTATATTATCATAGACTCGCTGGCAACAGCGGGAGGAGGTTATTAGTGAACCGGATCGTCAAAAACCTGGCCATATATATTCTAATTGTTTTGCTGGCTATTTCGGTGATTCGGGTCGCCAAGCCGCCGGAACAGACCATGGAACAAATCTCCTACACCCAGTTCTACCAGCTTCTTGTCACCGACCAGGTGAAAGAGGTTTCTACGGTTAGTGAACGGGACCGGACGGAGATTACCGGTGTAAAGACCGATGACACAGCCTTTGCTACGATTGGTCCGGTGGATGTTAAACGGGTGACCGATATTATTATCGACAAGCAGATCCCGTATACGCCGAAGCCGGCGCCGGAGCCACCCTGGTGGACGGGGCTTTTGTCGACTTTATTACCGATCCTTTTGCTTGTCGGCCTTTTCTTCTTCATGATGCAGCAGACCCAGGGCGGGGGTTCCCGGGTAATGCAGTTCGGGAAGAGCCGGGCAAAACTGCATACCGATGATAAGAAAAAGGTCACTTTTGATGACGTGGCCGGGGCGGATGAAGTAAAAGAGGAACTCCAGGAAGTAGTGGAGTTCCTGCAACAGCCTAAAAGGTTTTCCGAACTAGGGGCCAAGATTCCCAAAGGGGTACTCTTGTTTGGCCCGCCGGGGACAGGGAAAACCTTGGTGGCCAGGGCAGTGGCTGGCGAGGCAGGGGTGCCTTTTTTCAGCATTTCCGGCTCGGATTTTGTGGAAATGTTTGTTGGGGTCGGGGCTTCCCGGGTACGTGACCTGTTTGAACAGGCCAAAAAAAGTTCGCCGTGTATTGTCTTTATCGACGAAATTGATGCTGTCGGCCGCCAGCGTGGGGCTGGTTTGGGTGGCGGCCATGACGAGCGGGAGCAAACCCTTAACCAGCTATTGGTCGAAATGGATGGCTTTTCCGCCAATGAAGGAATTATTGTTGTTGCGGCGACCAACCGGCCGGATATCTTGGACCCGGCTTTGCTCCGGCCCGGTCGTTTTGACCGGCAGGTGGTGGTTGACCGCCCGGATATTAAAGGCCGGAAAGAGATCTTGGCTGTCCATGTCCGGGGCAAACCGTTAGATGATTTGGTTGACTTCGATGTCTTGGCCCGGCGCACACCAGGGTTCACCGGCGCCGACCTGGCCAACATGGTCAACGAAGCAGCCCTCCTGGCAGCCCGGCGCGGGGAAAAGAAAATCACCATGCGGGAGCTGGAGGATGCTACCGAGCGCGTAATTGCCGGACCGGAAAGAAAGTCACGGGTAATCAGTGATTTTGAAAAGAAACTGGTCAGCTATCACGAAGCCGGCCATGCTTTGGTTGGCGGCTTGTTGGAACATACCGATCCCGTGCACAAGATTTCGATTATTCCCCGGGGTCGGGCCGGTGGGTATACTTTGTTGTTGCCGGAAGAGGACCGGCACTATATGACTAAATCCCAGATTCTTGCCCAGATCACCATGTTGTTAGGGGGACGGGTAGCCGAGGATTTGGTTTTAAGAGAGGTTTCCACCGGGGCATCCAACGATTTGGAACGGGCAACCGAGTTGGTGCGAAAAATGATCACCGAATACGGGATGTCCGAGGAACTGGGGCCTTTAACCTTTGGCCATAAACAAGAGGCTGTTTTTCTCGGCCGGGATTTGACCCGGGACCGCAACTATTCGGAGGCGGTGGCTTTTTCCATCGACAAGGAAGCCCGCCGGATTATCGAAGCGGCTTACGATAAGGCGCGAAAATTGTTGGAAGCAAACATGAACAAACTACATCTGATCGCCGAAACCCTGATGGAGAAGGAAACGATCGAAGCATCCGAGTTTACGGAATTAATGGCAAAAGTCAGTTAAAGTACTTATTGTCCCTGTGTCGCACCGGGTTTGTCGGACCCGGCGATAAGCGATTCACAGGCAAGCAAGGTTTTTGCGGTGTTACGCATCATCACGAGCCCGACGTTCCATCTACCGTGGATGTTACCGGCGCCTTGCATCCGGAGGGCGTTGCCGGTGTCATTGTTTAGCTGTCGGCGCAAGAATTCGCTATAGGCTTGTACTTGTTGCCGGATCTCCTCCCAGTTGGTGCCAATAAATTTGGCGCCCCTGATCCACAAAATAATTGTATCGTTTGTTTGTTTAACTACCGGTTTGAAAAAGGAACGAAAATATCCCAGCACCAGGGTGACCACGCTCCTTTCAGACAGGGAAAATTCTTAACTCAACATAGCTATCATACTACCTCATGAAAGGAATTTGATATGGAACGGACTTTTTTGATGCTTAAGCCGGATGCTGTCCAACGGGGCCTCATCGGGGAGATTATCAGCTGGTTTGAAAAAAAAGGTTTTCAGCTGGTTGCGATGAAGTTTTTGCAGTTGACTCCGGAAATGGCGGCCGAACACTATGCTGAGCATGGGGGGAAACCCTTTTATCCCGGCCTGGTGGCCTTTATTACCGCTGGCCCTGTGGTGGCAATGTGCTGGGAAGGCCAGGATGTGATCACGGTGGCCCGGGAGATGATGGGGGCGACCAATCCGGCGAAGGCCTTGCCGGGCACTATCCGGGGTACCTATGCCGTCGATACCGGCCGGAACGTCATTCACGGTTCGGATTCCCCGGCAGCGGCGGAACGGGAATTGGCAATTTATTTCCGCCCGGAAGATTTTTTCAATTGGGACCGGTCTTTGGCCCCATGGTTTACGGAGTAATCCGGGTTGACCAACTATGTGAAAGACTAACGGCGGCGGGAGGGGTGAGTGAATGGATAAGTTAAAGGTGGGGCT
>JAQWAU010000087.1 GCA_028707535.1 Heliobacteriaceae bacterium
TCCCAGCGGATATTTTGTTCCGGGATACCGATCAGGAGGGCGGCGAAACGGACGGGACAAAACACCCGGTCTTCAGTTAAGAATGGGGTGACATCCATCGTCCTGGTTTCCCCGGCCAAAATCCATTGTTTTTCCCCGATGGTAAAGGAACCAAGGGGGGTGGGGGTTTCCTCATCCCCCTTGGTGTTATTTTCTTCCGGCTCAGGGGTTGGCGGGGAGCCGCCGGTTAAGGAAATCCGGGCGGCGGAGAAAGCCGATCCGGGAGGACCAAAAAACTCCACCGCCAAGTCGGCCATGGCTTGGCCGGCGGTAATCCCCTGGAAGCTAAGGACGATCAGCCCTTTTCCCGCGTTGCCGCTGCCCAAAACGGGAATCCGGCCGGTACGGGAGTCGACGATTTCTGCGGTACCACTCTCGTTAACAAACGCCGGTTCCAGGGTTTGGTACCCGGTTTCTTTCACCGTAACCCCGGCAGGGAATTGAAAATAAAGCTCATCGGTTGCTCCCGCGGCTAAAAAGGTCGCCGGCAGTTCGACCAGCACCCGGCGGTCAAAAGGAACATTGACCCGTTCCGGGGCCTGGTCGACTACCGTATAGGTTTGCGCCGCGACAGCCGCCGGAAAGGCGGCAAAAATCATGAGAAACACCAGCAGTGTGGCCGGCCGGCTTAGTCTTAACCGGGAAATGTTCTTAATCACTGCTTTTCCTCCTTTTCTTTGATTCCCGTAATATTAATTATATTTTACCATATTTTAATCGGGACAAGGAATCTCCCCATTTTATGGCGAATGTCTAGAAAGCCCGTTCAGAAACGAAGCGCATTAATTATGGGCAGCCAATTATGCACGGGCAGGTGTTTATGATGCGGGAAACGAAGGTTTCGGAACAGTATCAAGTTGGCGAAGTGCTGCTTGCGGACATATATACCGCTGACGGCCGGTTGCTGCTGCCAAAAGGCACTAGTTTGAGCGCCAATGTATATCAACAGATTATCCGGTGGGAAGAGATCGGGATTATTGCCGGGCCAAAGTCGCCGTTCCGCTCGGCGGGGGATCTGGAAGCCCAGTACGCTTCACTAAAAAGGGCTCGGGAAGGTCCGGAGCAAACGCTTTTTAATCAGGCAATTGAAACGGTGCACGATGTTTTTACCGCCCTGCGGCAGGGCCGGGGATTCGAAGAAAAAGCAGTACGGGAAACGGTGACCGGTTTAGTGTCTGCGGTCAGCCAAAACGAAAAAGTTGGGTTGCAACTTTCCCGCTTGGGGGAGAAGCAGGATTTTATCTGGCACCATTCGGTGGATGTGTGTCTCCTGAGCACAATGCTCGGGCTTAACTTGGGTCTGAACCCGGAACGCCTGGAAGATTTAGCCTTCGGAGCTGTTTTACATGATCTGGGGAAGCTGTATATTCCGGAGGTGATTATCAACAAAAAAGGGACACTAACGCCGGAAGAATTTGCAGTAGTCAAGCAACACCCGGTGATTGGCCTCCAGGTTCTGCGCAAGGCCAGGGTCGCGTTGACCGACGGGCAAACGGCTTGTATCGGCCAGCACCACGAAAAATGCAATGGTACCGGTTATCCGGTTGGGCTTAAATATGCCGATATTCACCTTTTTGCCCGCATTGTCGCGGTAGCGGACATCTATTCCGCCTTGACTACTCGCCGTGCTTACCGGGAGCGGCTTAATCTTTACCGGGCTACCGACATTTTACGGAACGAATTCAAGGGTTTCTTGGATAAACACATTGTTTTCGTATTGATGGACCGGCTGCACGATCTGTTGTTAAACAACCGGGTGTGTTTATCGAGCGGGGAAGTGGGATGTGTCATTCAGTTTTTCGAGGATGCGCCTTTACATCCGCTGGTGCTGGTTACTAATGACAAGGAAGGACGGATGTTAGTGAGTCCGTACTTACTAAACCTGCGCGAGACAACAGAGGTTTTTGTTGAACGGGTTGTGGCTACCAGTGGGTAATATTTTCCATTCATCAACATATTTGGGGTTTACGGGGCATATAAGGCGATAAGGCGCCGGGTATCCCGGCAGCGGAAAAAATTCAGGCTGCCGGGATTTTTATTTTTTGGCGAAGAATGGGCGGGGTGACCGGCATATCTATAAAGGGATCTGGTTTCCAAGAAGGGGGTCTGGGGCATGTTCAAACGGCATAGTCAACGGGACCGGGACATGGACCGCTTGTCCCGGTCGATTCCGAAGCTAATTGAAATTGCCAAGGGGTTTGGTTTGGATTTTTATGATATGCGTTTTGAAGTTGTTCCGGCGGAGGTAATTTATACGGTAGGGGCATACGGGATGCCTACCCGGTTTACCCACTGGTCTTTCGGCAAGGCTTTTCACCGGATGAAGCTGGCCTATGATTATAACCTTTCCCGAATTTATGAGCTGGTGATCAACTCAGACCCGTGTTATGCATTTTTACTCGAAGGGAATATTCCGGTCCAGAACGAACTGGTCGTGGCCCATGTTCTGGCCCATGCCGACTTTTTCAAAAACAATGCCGCGTTTGCGGGGACATCCCGGTTTATGGTGGAGTCGATGGCTTCTTCGGCCGAACGGATCAGGGGCTATGAGTTAGAATATGGCCGGGAAAAAGTGGAGCGTTTTTTAGATGCGGCGTTGGCGATTCAGGAACATGTGGACTACCATGCCAATACGGTTAAGGATGCCATGCCGGCCGAGCCGAAGGTGCAACCGGACAGCCCGTATGAGGACTTGTTTGCTTTGGACCAATGGGCGGCTATGCCGGTAGAAAGGGGAAAAGGGGATTTGGCCGGGGATGACGCGAAAGAGCAAGGGGAAGAACGGCCGAAAACACCCCTGCGGCCGGAAAAAGATATTTTGCTATTTATCATGAAGCACAGCCCTTATTTGGCCGACTGGCAACGGGATATCCTTTCGGTGATCCGGGATGAGATGCTCTATTTTTGGCCCCAAATCAGGACCAAGATCATGAATGAAGGTTGGGCCACCTTTTTTCACCTGCGGATTATGCGGGAGATGCCTTTGAGTGAAGCCGACGCCTGGGAATTTGCCAAAATGCATGCCGGTGTGATCCAGCCGTCAAAAGTGAGCCTTAATCCCTATTATGTCGGGTTGAAGATTTTCGAAGCGATTGAAAAGCGTTGGGGAGAGGATGGCCGCCGGAAAATTTTTGAGATCCGGGAATTGGAGACCGACCAATCTTTTCTGCGTAATTATTTGACCAAAGAACTGGTGGAAGCGTTAGATTTGTACCTTTATAAGAAAGTCGGTAACCAGTGGCAGGTGGTCGAAAAACAATGGGAGGCGGTGCGGGACGGCTTGGTTGCCCAATTGACCAACGGGGGCTTTCCCACGGTTTATGTAGCCGATGCGGATTACAAGCGGGCCGGGGAATTACTGCTGCACCACGCCCATGAAGGGGTGGACTTGGACATTCCCTACCTGGAAAAAACTTTACCCCACATCTACTTGCTGTGGGGTAAAACGGTTCATTTGGGAACGGTAACCGAAGGCAGGAAGATCGTTTTTAGTTATGACGGCGAAAAAACCAGCCGCAA
>JAQWAU010000036.1:0-4005 GCA_028707535.1 Heliobacteriaceae bacterium
GTTTTCCGGGCGGTTGCGTGCCGCAAGCGAGCGGGTTAGGCGAAGCCTGCCAATAAAGCATTCGCAGGCCGGGAGCGTCGTGAGGCTCACTCTTAAAAGGAATACCCCAAACTATTGAGCCGAACAGCGGACGGCCGAGAATGCCGGCAGGCGAAGCCTTCGCGAGCGGCGGCACCAATCGCCCATCAACCGCTAAAGTTTTGCCGCTTTTTCCCCGAAGTAAATAGGAAGGGGAGGGTGGCATTTTGCGAAACAAAGCATTGATCAAAATAGCCATAACGGCCTTTTTGGCGGTTATGGTTTCTATACCCGTGGCAGCAGCGGCCGGGGAGGCGATGATTTCCCTGGGTGTATACCAGGATCCGGCAAAAGGCAGCCTGCAGCTGACGGCGGTTTTGGCTGTTCCGGCCGGGACCAACCCTAAAACCAGCGATTTTACTTTTACGCTTACCGATCCGGCCGGCCAGATACGTTCCCTGCCGGCACCGGTTAACTTTTACTGGCGTCCGGCCAGTCAGACGGCTACCTTCGAATTTTTCACCCTGCCCGCCGATCTGTTCAACCAAACGGTGACCATTCAAGCCGGCTATGGCGGTTCCACCCGGGAAGTGACGGTTACCCTCAGACCGTCGGGGTCCACCGGCGGCTCTTTGCTCGGGGTAGCCAGTGTCAATACCGACGGCAAGGGTGAACTGACGGTCATGTTGAACGGCTTACCTCGCCGGGAGCCTACCAGCGGTGACTTTACCGTTACCCACACAATTAACGGGGTACCCGTCCCGGCTGCACCGGTGCTGGGGGTTGCCCTTAAAAGCTGGGACCGGGCTACCCGGACCGCTGTGCTTACCGTGCCGGTGGTTTCCCCCGACCCGGAACTTGACCAGATAGTCGTCTATTACGTTGCTTTTAACAACACCGCAGCGGTCAAAGCACCGCCGGTGCCGGTACAGGCGGCCCCGCCGGCCGGGAAGGAGCCTTTACAGGTACAGGGAGTTACCCTTAACCCGGACAATACCCTGACCTTAACCCTGAATAAATATCCCGGAGCTTTGTGGCCGACCGGTTATTTTTCCGTACAGCGTTCAATTAACGGATTTTTCCCCACCCCGTTACCCCCGGATTCGCTCCGGCTTTTACGTTGGGAGGAAGCAAGCGGTAAGCCGGTTGCTGTTTTGGCCTTACCGCCGTTGCCCGCCTATCCGTCCCGGCAGACCATATTTGTTACCGTGGCTTCCCCGCTCGGACTGGACACCCGGTCAGCTTATACCGTAATGAACGTAGCGACGGTAAAAGTCAGCCCGAACCCGGTCAGTGTTTATGCCTTGGAGGAAGCCCCTTTGGAAATCCAGGTGCTGGCCGGTGGCCGGCCGGCCGGTGATGCAACTTTAACTTTGATGTCGGGGAATCCGGCTGTTTTTACAGTGGCGGAAACGGTTAGCGGGACAAGCGGCAGCATTACCGGTCTTCAGCCGGGGATCGCCACCTTAACGGTAACGGGAACCAAGGCCGGGTGGTATGTGGTTCCGGCCCAGATCACCGTAAACGTGTTGTCGGCCCGGGTGCCGGAAATTACCGCTATCCCGGCGGATAAGGTCTATAATGACCAGATTACCGTCCAGTTCAGCGGCCGGATCGGCCAAGCACAGGCGGCGGATTTCACCATCAACCCCCCGCTCGGGATTATGGCGGTCGAACCACAGGATGACGGGCGGTCGGTGCTGGTGACCATGGAACCGCAAATACCCGGCACGGTTTACACCTTGACCTACAAAGGGGTCCGGCAGGCCACTTTCACCGGCCGGGAAACAACCGGCGAGCCCCGGATTGAGGATGTTTTCGTCCTTTCACCGACCAGTCTCCGGGTTGTCTTTAATCAAACGGTTCCCTATGTCCTGCCCGGCGACTTTTCGGCCTATTCCGGGACCGGTTATGTACGGGTACTTGATGCGGTAATGCTTCAGGGGAACCGGTCGGCCATGCTGACCCTTGACCCGCTCAGTGCCGGGGAGCCTTATGTTCTCGTTTATAAGGGTTCCAGTAAAGCTTTTACCGGAGCCGGGGAGCCGGTCAAGGTTACGGTAATCCCGGAGGGAGGTACGCAGAAGAGCCTTAGCCTGGCTTTCGATCCCCCTGTTCCCGGGCCGAAACCCGGTGATTTCCGGATCACACCCGGTTTGGCGGTGCTGGAGGTTATCCCCGGGGAAGGCGGGGCGACAGCTGTGCTCATTACCGGTACCCAGGTAGCCGGTGAACCCTACCTGCTGCAATATACCGGGGCTGCTGCTCCGGTACCGTTCCTGGGCGGGAGGACTACCGCCATCGAGATTGAATATGTGCAAGCTACCGATACCCTGGGTGAATTTACCTTCGTGACGAATCCCGGAGTAGCCCGGGAAAGCCTACTGGACGGTTCCGCTTCCCGGCTTTACGCGCAAAGCGAGACTGCTTCCCAACCGGTCCAAGTGACCGCCCTTAACCGGGAAGGAACTCTATGGAAAGGCTTGGTTACCGGGGTCCGGTACGGAACGGCCTACCGGCTGACCGGGGTGGCGCCTTTGCTCGTGCGCGGCACTAACCTCTGGTGGAACGGTATCGAGATTACCAGACTGGAGCCGGTCGACCTTACTGATCCCGCCCGGGGCATCCGGCTGGAAACAGACCAGCCGGTGACGGCGGCTGATATCACGGCTGCGATCAGTTTGATCGGGGGCCCGGCTTGTGTCTGGAAACAAAGCGACACCACCGGCCAGGTGTTCATCCTGGTTCCCGACCCGCCGGCAAGCCAGGACCCGCGCAATATTTTTGTTAAAGGACAGACCTATACCTTGACGCTTAAAGCCGGCAGCCGGTTCTGCCTACGGGCGGGACTTGACCCGCATGTTACCTGGCCTTGGCCGTAAACAAGCGTCCGTTAAAATAAACCGCGAAAGGAATGGTCAAGATGAGGCAATTGCGATTTCTGCTGGCCTGCTGCCTGGCCTTTTGGTGCTGGCCGGTTATGGCCGCGGGAGCGGCGGATGACCCGGCCCTGATTTGGCCGTCACCCGGAACAGTGGCGGCAACCAAGGACTGGACCATAAAGTTTGACCGGCCGGTTGACTCCGACTCGGTCAATACCGCCACTTTTCAGGTGCGGCAAAACGGTAATCCGGTGCCTGGAGTAACCGTCGAACCCGGTGCTGATGGGGTTTCCGCTGTTGTTAAGGCTCCGCCGGGGGGTTACGAACCCGGCCGGGAGTATGTGCTTGTCGTGAGCCGGCAGGTAAGGGCCGGTTCCGGTGCGGCGTTAAGCCGGGAAATCCACATGCGTTTCCAGGTGCAGGCGACCACCGCTGCGGGAACCGCCACTTTAACCCATGCCGGGTTTGATTTTTCCACCAACACGTTTCTTACCCTGGAGGACCAGTTACCTGGGGATGAATTCCTCAAAAAGATGGACGGGACAATTGTTGTTTGGGATCCCTTCGGCCCTTGGACGGACACGGCCAGTCAGGTCTGGTTCTGGTCACAGGTCGAACCGGATTATAACCGGGTAGCCGATTTGGGGGCCGGATCCCTGGATTCCGTAACCGATGCTACGGCGGTAACTTTCCCGGAAACCAGTCCCCCGCTGGTACCCGGCCATGTTTATGTGGCGCAGTGCCGGGACGGGTACGTGAAGTTTAAAGTGTCGGCGGTTGACCCCGGACAGTTTACCGCCCAGGTGGAATGGGCGTTTAGTGCCGCCGGCACATTCTAAATGAAGACCAAGAATGCGAAGCGGGGTGAACAGGGCATGCGGGCCTTAAAAACCGGGGCGGGTCTCTTCCTCTTGCTGGGCATATGTCTGGGCCTGGTGCCGGGAGCGGCCGCCGAGTCTTCCGGTCTTTATACTACTTATAAAAACTATTATTACGATCCCCCGGCAATGGTAGGGCGGCAGGCGGAAATCACCACCCGGTTGCAGGCTAATCCCCCGGATCAATGCTACTTTGTTTTTGCCGATCAGTTACATTACATACCGGT
>JAQWAU010000036.1:4105-14779 GCA_028707535.1 Heliobacteriaceae bacterium
GGTCAGTCCCCAGGATTTTACGATTCATCTGCAAAGTGACCTGGAAAGCTTCACCCCAGGCTATTATCCGGCCCTGCAGGTATCGACGGCCAAGTTGGCGGCAGACCGGATGGCCGTCTACCTGACTACCAGCCCCCAGGCTACCGGCACCCGGTATACCTTGCGGTACAAAAACAACTGCCGGGCAAATTTCACCGGGGCCGGGACCCCGGCGAAGATTTCGCGGGTCGAGGTAATTGACGGCAACACGGTCAAGGTCTATTTTGACCGGCTGGTGGCGGCGGTTGCACCGGGAGATTTCAGCTTCAGCCCGTCCTTGGGAACGGTAACGGCGGTACTCGACGCCGGCTACCAAAGCGCCACGCTCAGTTGCAGCAGCCCCCAAACCGTTAACCAGCCGTATGTGCTTTATTACAACCCGGGCGGGGCCACTGCGGTGTTTACGGGAAAAGGAATCCCGGTCAACCTGGCGGCGGTATTTCCCGAAACCCGCTGTACCTTGCGGGTAACCTTCGGACAGGACCCGGGAACCGTCCGGGCAACAGACTTCAAGGTGTCGCCTTACCTGACCGTGCGCAACATTTTGCCCACCAGTGAGCCGCAAACAGTAGTCCTGGTTACCGACCGGCAAAATACCGGGCCCTATTTACTTACATACCTGCCTGGTGACGGCAACCCGGTAGCCTTTAACGGTTCACCGGTAGAACCGGTCTGGTTGAGTAATCTCCGGCGGACCCCCGTTTTGGGCCGGTTTACGTTCAACACCGACCGTCCGGTTACCGCAGCCGAATTGGCGGCGGCCGTCCGGCCGGTAGCCATTACCTCCGGGGGGGAAGTACCCGGAACGGCGAACATCACCGTTAACTTTACGCCGGAAACCACCATGACGGGTACCGCCTGGGCCGGGGAAATCATCCCTGCACCTGATACCACCCTGCCCTGCAAATTCACCATCGCGGCGGAACCACCCTTTATCCCGCCGGTGGAACAGACCATTTGGTGGGAAGGGGTGGGGATCAAATCCTTGCTGCCGGTGAACCCGGATAATCCGGATGAAGGAGTCCGGCTGACCCTGGAGACCATTAGCCAGCAAACCGGTTACCCGCCGGTGACCCAGACCCAGGTACAGGCCGGGATCACCATGGCCGGGATTCCCCTGACCTGGCTGCAGGAAGACCTGGCCGGCTGCCAGTTCCGGACGGTAATTCCCGGTGCGGTTTGCGGAAAAACTTATACCTTTGACGTCAGCAATCACTTTTACCTGACCCGGGGGGTTGAGCCTACCGTCCAGTGGCGGGCGAATGCCAACAACCCGGTCGGGATCCTTTCCCTGGAGCCACAGCGAAACCCGGTTACCGGTGATTATTATCTGGTTCTTAAAACCGACCGGCCGGTGCTGTCAAGCAGCCTGAACGGCTTGGTTACCCTCCCGGAATGGCAGAATACCGATGAAACCGATACTGCTCCACCTGATCGGGGCCCCATCTGGACCCCCTCATCCGGGCCGGTGTGTACCCATATTTTTACCGTACCGGTCAACAGCTGGCTGAGTGCCGGGCGACCGTATACTTTCGACCTGGCCGGCCCGTTTTTCATCCAGGACCGGCAAAAACTGACCGTGACCTGGCCGGCTTGGCCATAAGCGGTCCTTAAGTATGCGGAAAAGGGGGGGGCAAAACAGTGAAAAAACTGGCCCTGTTTATCTTGAGCGGGCTTATTGGCATAAATATCCTCTTCGGTGCGGTGTTGCCGGCGGCCGCCGAACCGCCGGGATTATACTTCGGGCGGTATTACTACCCGCCGGATAAGATCAACCCGGCCTTAAGCGATTTTGCCCGGAAGGCCGGGGGGGCTTTTTATGTATTGCGCGACGGCTTTCACTACCTGCCGTATACCGAATATACGGGAGCCGATCTGGGGGCAATCACCCCGGGTTGCCGGGATTTAAGCGTGACGAATCCGCTTTTTTCTTCTTATTTAAATAGTCAGAATACCGGTCAAATAATTTATACTAATCCGGTGGCGGCGGTCGTAACCGATGTAGTGAACCCCCAGACCGTGCAACTCCTGGGTTGGCCGCAAAAAACCTTTCCGTTTATCAACCCCGGGGATTTTAGCCTGCGGGGGCCGGACGGGACGGAAATACCGGCCCAAGCGATCATGGATCCGTTTAACAATCTGGTATCTTTGACTCTTGCCGGAGCCTTGAACCCGGGCCGGGAATACCGCCTTTGGTTCAAAGGTGCGGATACCGGCCGGACGGTGGCCCTGAACGGAACCACCGTAGCGATTTCCGGGGTGGCGGCAACCAATTTGACGAATCTGCACGTCAGTTTCAACCAAGCGGTAAGTGGGGTCAACCCCGGGGATTTCAGCATCCGGGATATAACCGACCCCACAGCGCCGCCGGTCGGGGTAACCGGCGCCACCCTGGCGGCTGACGGCCGCAGTGTGTTTTTAGTGACCGGATGCCGGCAAAGTGACCACAGTTATATATTGATCTACCGGCCGGGCGGGGTGGAACCGGGGCTGGAAGCGGCCATTCCGGGCGTACAGCCCGTACCGGTGGTCGTCACCGGGGTTAAGGCGGTAGCGGCTAACAAGCTGAAGGTTACCTTCGCGGCCCCCCTGGCGGAAAACCCGCCGGCAAACGATTTCAAAATTTATTCCGCCATGGACCGGGTTTACCTGGAGGGCTCACCAATGGTGGCGCCTGACCGGCAAACGGTATACTTGACGACCACACCGCATATTTATGCGGATTACACCTTGAGTTACCGGAATGCAAACGGGTTTAACTACCAGGGCTACAGCGACCCGGCGGCAGTCTGCCGGATTACCGCCGTCGGTGACGCGAACCTGACCCTGTTTTTTAGCACCCCCCAAAATGTAACCGGGGCAAATTTCACCCTTTACCAAAACGGGGTACCGGTTGGTCTGCCTGCCGGCAATCCTGTCCGGTACAACACCTATACCTATACCTTGAACACCGGCAACTTAACCTCCGATGCCGCCTATATGTTAGCCTTTACACCCACCGGCGGGACGACCAATCTGCTTAATTTTACCGGTGGCGGAAAAATGCCTGCGGTTCGGACCGCGGTCAGTGAAGGTCCGACCAGTGTGCGGGTGGTTTTCGACAAACCATTCCTGACCGGTCAACCGGCTGCCGGCGATTTTGTAATCAGCCCGGCATTAAACATCCGGGGAGTCCGGCTTTCCGGGGATGGTCAGACGGTTTACCTGACTACCGATCCCCAGGTGTTTAACGTGAAATACACTATTACCCACAATGGGGTCATACCGTCGTCACCGGTGGTTTTCACCGGTGGGGGCGAGGTGGCCGGGGTCATGGCGCCGATTGACCCGGATGATGTGACCAACACCAGTATTAAAATTAGCTTCGACCGGCTGGTTACGGCTGCCGGGCCGGCCGATTTTACCTTTGAGCCGTATTTAACCGTCCGGCAGGTTCTATTGACGGTAAACCCGCTGGACCCGGCTACCAGTGTGGCAACCTTGCTGACCAGCCCCCAGCAGCCGGGCGCTACCTACCGGCTGATCTACCGGGGAGACCGGACAAACAGCCGGGAGTTTGCCGGTGGGGCCGGTATTCCGGCGAAGGTTACCCAGGTAACCAGGAGCCCTTTACTGGGAGAATTCTTTATTACCACCGATCAAGTGGTAAGCCGGACAGAAATCGAGGGCAACCTGCGCTATACTTTCCTGGATCCAACCACCGGCCGGCGGGATATGGGCCGGGTCGAGGCTGATCCGGATCCCATGGGTATTTCCGGCCGGTCCTGGCGGCTGCGTTTTGTATCTTCGACCGGGCTTGACGGCATTACCCGGTCCCATCCGGTACGAAACACCAATTATACCTTGATGGATACCGCCACCCTTATCTTATTGAACAATCCCGTCCTGTGCTGGAGCGGGGTGGCGATTATCAAAATTACCGAGGATGTGGATGTAGGCAAAGTTTTTGTGGAGACTTCGCCACCCACGGCTGTCGGCAACCTGGCGACCGCCGTTACCATCAGCGGCCGGAGTGTGCGCTGGCTGGAAACCGGGGCCGGAACGGCCCGGTCCGAACTGTACATTGCGGTGATCGATCCCCTCCCGGTGAAAGGAACGGTTTACACCTTCAACATTGGGGACGGTTTTTACATTGACCCGTATGGGGACCTGACCGATGTGACCGACCCCTTGCTTAAAGACCAGTATATTTCCTGGCCCGACCCCACGGTTACGGTTACGCCTGACCCGCCAGGCCTGGATTTACAGGTGGGGATGACCGGGGTGCTTACCCTGCAGGCGGAGAAAAACGGGGTGCCTTATCCGGGCAATGTCCGGTATGAGATTACCAATGCCGTAACCGAAACGGCCACCGCCCGTCTGGAAGGGGCCAACCGGATCCGGGTGCAGGCCTTGAAGGTCGGCGGGTTTAAGCTGACGATCATCGGCACCGCTACCGGTGAGACCATCATCCCCCTGGCGATTCCGATTAATGTATTTGACGTTGTTCCACCGGAAATCATCGCGGTAGTCCTTAATGACGGGGCGGCCGACGACGAACTTGGCAAGGATGACAGTGTCAAAATCGATTTCAGCAAACCTATCGATCCGGTATCGATCGGTCTGCCGGCCGACGACCCGGATGCCGACCCCCGGACCTTGCTGGAAGTGACGGAAAGAGCAGCCACTTTTGCCGAATACCTGGGCCGGATCGGCAGTTTTGAGATTGATACCTTAAAGCGTAATGATGACGGCACATCCGAAATCAGGCTGTCGGCCAACCGGAAAACCGTTGTGATTACCGCTAAAGGTTCGCTGTCGACTACTGCCGACCGGGAACGTCTAGCCGGCAAGTTTACTCCCAACCGGCTGGTTACCGACCTCTATGGCAACCCGGTGATGGAACCGCTGCCGGATAAGCCGATTCCGGTGACCGGGACCCTTGACCGGAAACCGCCGGTGGTTGAGAGTGTCAACATCAAATACCACTCGGGAAGGCCGGCCTATAAGATTGGTGACGAAGTGCAGATCACGGTCAGTTTTTCCGAAAACGTGCTTGTTGCTGAACCGGCAAATACGGCGCTGGCTTTTGTGGATGTACCTGGTGTCGCACCTTATACTTCCGGCTCCGGCACCCGCAACCTGGTCTTTACCTTCCCCGTGCAGGAAGGCTGCCAAACCGGCAAATTGGCGCCCCAGATGTTTGTCGGCAGTACTACTGTTGCTGACGAGTCCGGTAACCTTCTGGCCGATTTGGGCCTGCCCCAGCCGGCTTCCGCCGATGTGGCGATCGATGGCATCCGGCCGGTTGTCAGCGTGGTATCGGCGACAATAAACAACACCAAGGGTGTACCGGCGAAAAGCAGTGAACGAGGTTACTTGTACCTGGTGCCGGTCAACCTGGTGGTTACCGGAAAACAGGATCTCGACAACGCCGTCGGTAACGGCACCGGGCGGTATACCCTGGTACCGGCGGCGGATGTTACCCAGAACGTTCCAACCAACGGCCTGCCGGATGGTCAATACACCGTCTATGCCGTCGACAACGCCGGTAATGTGTCCGTGAAACCGGTGGCGGTCATTACCCTGGACAGCACGGACCCGGCAATTATCCGGGTTACTGCCGGGGTGCCGGACGGTTATTACCGGGAAGGACAGATCATCCCGATTACAATTACCTTTAGTGAAAAAGTAACCGGGGGTCCGCTGAACTTAACGCTTAACACCGGTACTGTTCTTACCTGCCCGGTGCTGAGCACACCCGTAGAAAACGCAACCTTTAACTATCAGGTGGCGGCCGGTGAAAACGTCGCCCGGCTTGATTACCTGGCTCCCAGTGCGCTGGTTTTGGCTCCCGGCGGCACACCGCTTAAAGACCATGCCGATAACCTGGCTTCCCTGACCCTGCCGAATACGGGCGCCCCGGAATCCCTGGGCGGGAGCAAGAATCTGGTGATTGATACCACGGCCCCGGTTGTGGCCCCGGGATTGACTTACCTGGGCGAAACCCGCGTCCTGGTCACCTTTAGTGAACTGGTGGACCGGACGACGGCCCAAAATACGGCCAACTACACCTATAAACTCGATGGTACGGTTAAAATACCCAGCCGGGCGGTATTAGCCACCGACGGCAAAGGGGTCGAACTGACGGTGGATCTGATCAACCCCGGGATGACCATAGAGGTAACCGTCAGCGGGGTGACCGACCTTGCCGGTAACCCGGTTTCGCCGACTACCGCCGGCTACACGCGCCCAGCGGGACCGTAAACAAAGGCGCCGGCTGAAAGGGGGAGAAAGTAGTGTACCAAACCGGAAGGAAAAGGTTATGCCGGCTGTTGCCGGCCCTGGCCCTTTTATTTACGCTGGGTGTCTTTTTTCCGGGGAGCCGGGCGGACGCGGCCCTGCCGGTTCACCTGCGAACCTTGCTTGATGCGACGAATACAAGGGTAACCCTGGTCTTCAGTGAAACCATCCTTAATGGGAAAGACTCCCCGGCGGAATTAAAAGCAGCGGTAACCTTTGCTCCGGACGGGGTATTATTCCGGTCATTGGGAACTAATGATACGGTGGCGATCGACCGCAATACCCTGCGGATTACGTTTGCCGCACCCTTAACCGGTAATGCCAACAAGATCACCCTGGCTGCCGGCGCCGTCATCAGCGCGGCGGACCGGACCCCGAACGCTCAGATTTTTACCGATTATATTCTGCCGAATATGATCGTCAATGCCGGGAAGCTGCAGTTTTCCCCGGTTAATTATGCAGTCTATGAACACTGTGGCGCGGTGCCGGTCCAAGTGAGCCGGACTGAGGGGGCGGACGGCCTGGTGGCCGTTGAATACACCACCCGGGACGGGTCGGCCGTTGCCGGCATAGATTACCAAGCGACAAAGGGGACCCTGGTATTTAACGCCGGCGAAACCACCAAAGCGATCATGGTTCCGATCTTCGATGATACCATTTACAAAGGAAACCGGGCCCTTACCGTCAGCCTGCAAAATCCCACCGGCGGGGCCACCCTCGGCTCGGCGGCGACGGCAGTAATCGGCATCATGGAAAACGATCCGGAAATAACCGGGCTGGTGCTGAACCACACCAGTCTGGAAATGACCCTGGACGGTGCGCCGGTGCACCTGGTGGCTGCTTATTCGCCCTATACCACCGCGGCGCCCCAAGTATTCTGGCTTTCCACTGCCCCGGCGGTAGCCGGGGTGGCCGCCGACGGCCTGGTTACCCCGCAAGCGGAAGGTGACGCCGTTATTTTGGCCCGGACTACGGACGGGCAGTACACCGCCACCTGTACAGTCAGTGTTCGTCCGGCGACCGCTCCCGGTACCGGCGAAGACAGTGAAACCTTTGCCCCAAAGGAAAATGTGCCCCGGTTCAAGGCCTGGACGGTTCTTTTTAACCGGCCCTTGGATCCGGAGACCGTTAATCCTGCCAATATTTATATCCGGGAACTGGATGCGGCCGGCAAAGATGCCGGACCGTTTGCCGCAACGGTGACCCAGGGCGCCGACAACCGGACCATCACCGTTACCCCTGTCCGGTTATACAAAAGCGGAACCGCTTATGCCCTCTACATCACCCCGGGTGTAAAGTCACTTGACGGCCGGAGCATCGCCCGGACGATTAAGCTGCCTTTTACCGTGGTTGACGACACCGGAAAGCCGGCGGTGGTGGAGGCCGGCAAATTCACCTTTATCCGGGGGTCACTGGTGAACGGGGAATACGAATACCGGGTGCAAGGGGCGGCGGGTGCGGTCAGTGCCGCCGGAGCTGCGGTTAAGCTGTACCGCTGGACCGACAGCAACGAGAATAATACCGTAGACAACGGGGAACTGGCCGGGGTGACGGACTTGGGTGAGAGCGGCCCGGACGGTTCCGTTGCCACGCCGGGGAATGGACCGGCCTTGACCCTGGCTCCAAATCAGACCGCCCATTTCGTCTTTACTGCGACTGTAGCCGGTACCGAGTCCCGAAAGA
Source organism: Heliobacteriaceae bacterium (assembly GCA_028707535.1). Taxonomy (GTDB): domain Bacteria; phylum Bacillota; class Desulfitobacteriia; order Heliobacteriales; family Heliobacteriaceae; genus STF2-203. The sequence continues at coordinate 12,110 of JAQWAU010000036.1, forward strand.
CGGGCCTGCCGGATAACATTGTCAAAACAGTTGTTGTCCCCGGTGCCGAAGCCGGCGCCCAGACCGCCGCCGGTACGCTTTCCGTAAACCCGGCTCCCGGTGAGACCGGAGCCGAATACCAGACGATCACCTTAACCTACACGCCGGGAGAATTCCTGTTAAACGGCATGGTGACCTTCCAGTTGCCGGTAACCTTGCCGCCGGGCCAGACCCTGGCTGCCGATACTAACGACCAGATTACCCTGCCCGGCCAGCTGCCCACACTCCTGACCAGTGACCAGATCACGGAAAACGGCAAAAAAGTCACCATTACCGGGGTAACCGCCGCTCCCGGTCAGAATGTAGTTTTAACCTTGAACAACATCAAGTTGACTGCCGAGCATACCTATGAGGGCGCCAGTGCCGACGGCTATTTTGCCGTCATTGCCGATGCCGACGGGGCAGGCCGCACCAGGCTTCCTTCCCCGGGTACGGGAACGGAACGGCCATCCTGGACAGTTGGCGCCGGTACGCCGCCAACCGGGGAAATCCTCAATCCGGGCACCGACCCGGTGGCAATGCTGACCATTACCTTCAACGAACCCCTCCATACCGCCACGCTGGCCAAGACCCTGCCGGCCCAGGTTCTGGCCGGAGCGGTGATTAAAAGGGATACCGCCACGATTAACGTCCAAGGCTTAAACTGGAATACGACTAATCCCCAAGCGCCCCAGCTTATCCTGGTCCTGCCTTTAACGACCTTTAAGACCGGGGAAGTAATTACCGTCAACTTTGTGGCCGGGGCGGTAAAGGATATGGCCGGCAATGCCCTTGACGGGAATACACCCTTAACTTTAATCGTAACCAGCAGTTCCGGGGAAGTGGACTGGGTGGTGCCTCCGACCTATTCGTTCGGGATCATCTCCGGTAAAGTCGATCCGAATTTGGTCAACGGCATCCAAGCTTCCTACGGTGATGATGCTACGCCGATTTCGGCCGGCAAGATTAATCTCAATGCGGACGGAACATTTGCGATTGTTGTTTCCGATGTACCGATATTTACCGAGGTTACTGTTAAGGCCTATAAAGATGAGGCCATAGTAAAATCGACCCGGGTGCTGAAGACCCTGTAGAGGCGGTTGGTGCCGCCGCTCGCTTGCGGCACGCAACCGCCCGTCCTCACAACCCGCGCGGTCATTCTGAGGGGGATTTTTATGGTCACTAATGGAAAGAAAAACCGGGGACCGGCTATTTGGTTCATCGCGTTTATCCTGCTCTTGTTTTTTACCGGAACGGGGGAGGCGGCCGGCACGGTTGTTTGGCCGGAGCCACCGGAGAGGGTTTCCCCTTATAAAGAATGGACGGTCCGGTTCAACCAGAACATCGACATGGCGTCCGCCGTCCGGAACATAAGCGTAAAAGACAGTCAGAGCAACAATGTGACCATTACCACCATACCGGGAGCAGACGGCAAATCCCTGGTGGTGTACGCTCCCCAAGGCGGTTATACTTTGGGCCGCACTTACACCTTATGCATTGATCAAAACCTGACCGCCGCAAACGGTAATCTGCTGGCCAAAAGTATCAGCATGCGGTTTGTCACCGATGCCCTGGCGGCCGGTTGGGTGGAAGAGCCGGCCTACGGATTCGGGTATATCAGGGGAGCCGTCAGGCCGGGCCGGGCCGACACAATCAAGGCGTTTTACGGTGAAAACAATACCCCGGTTGACCCGGAAAAAATCAAACTAAACCTTGCTGCCGGGACCTTTACGATTCAAACCACCGCCGTGCCCATCTTCACCAATGTAACCGTCAAAGCTTTCAAAAACGGGGTTGAAGTCCTGACGGCTGCCGATGTATTAAAAACCCTTTAGGAAACGGGGAGGGATAAGAACATGAAAAAGGCGGGAAAAAAGGCGGCGCTGCTCCTGCTTGCCGCCGGCCTGGTGATGTTCGGTTTAGCTGCCCTAGCCCATGCTGCCGTCGGTGACTACTACATCCTGGAGACGAAACAACGGTTTACGCCGGATTCGTTGCTGGACAGCACCAATCACAACACATTGACCCAAGCGGCGCAGGACCCCAATAAAACCATTGTTTACGAAATGAACGCCGGGCAGTACTTCGACTACCGGCAATTGCTGGAAGTTGCCACTTTAGCCTACATGCAAAACCAGAGTAAGCCGTATAACGAAAGAATCGCCGCGATCGGGGCGGCAATCAATACGGCGATTGCCGTGCCGGCAGGTCAGCAGGGGTCGATCCGGGTCACCCTGAACCCGGCGGATTTCTCCGCGCCTACCCAACCCCCGGCGCAGGACCTGACCGTTAGTGCCGTCAGTGCGGTCAGCAACACAAAAATCGCGGTCACTTTCAGCCGGGCGGTAGCCGCTGCGGAATACGGGGCAGACAAATTTACCTTTGACCAAGGTCTGACCATGGGCCAAACGGCGCCTACCCTGAAGGCCGGAACCAATAGCCGGGTGGTGGAGGTAACGACTACCGCCCAGACTGCGGGCACCACCTATGCCCTCAGCTATGCCGGGACGGCAACCGGAAAGACCTTTACCGGCCTGGCCGCAGCCGCGCCAGCCGCGCCGAATATCACTGTAAACACCCAAACCGGCGCATTGAACGGGTTGGAGGCAGGCATGGAATACCGGGTAAATGGGGGGAACTGGACCGACTATA
>JAQWAU010000037.1 GCA_028707535.1 Heliobacteriaceae bacterium
GTTTCCCGGGCAGTGGCGGGGCCGGGGCCATGGCCGCTAATTGTGAAAAAACCATTGCGATTATGGCCTTGGAAAAGCGGCGATTTGTAAAAAAACTGGACTTTGTCACTAGTATCGGATTTGGCGACGGGTCACCAGATTACCGGGAGAAAGCCGGAGTATTAGGGGCTGGTCCCTATCGGGTAATCACTAACCAAGCGCTTTTTGGCTTTGATGAAAAAACCAGGCGGATGATGTTGCTGGAAGTATTACCGGGTAAAACGGCGCAAGACATTCAAGAACTGGTCGATTTCGAACTCCTGATTTCACCAACCCTTAAAGAAATGGCCGAACCCTCACCTGAAGACCTGCAGCTTTTGCGGGATGTTATTGATGCTGAAGGGTATTTCTTGAAACGGGTAATTAAAAAGTAATATAATAAATAATTTTCCTGGCCAGGGGTTCGTTTTTTCGACAACCCCTGGTTTTATTGATCAAAAGTCTTAGCGTTGCTTGCCGCCTAACGCCAAGAGTAGTAAAATAGAAGAAGAATTCAGTATATTTTATATTTTCAGCATTGCATTCGGAAGGTTCCTGTTTTGTGGGTTAATGGGGGGATAAATTGGTGAAAGAAACCCGGTTGTTGCTTGTTGACGATGACCCCTTAGTGCGCCGGAGTTTACGTCTGATTTTGGAGCTCTATGATTTGCCGGTGGTCGGGGAAGCTGCTGATGGCGAAGAGGCCTTGGCAGCAGTGATCAAATACCAACCGACACTGGTCCTCATGGATATCAATATGCCGGTAATGGATGGGATCCAAGCAGCGAAGGCGATTATCCAAAAACATCCCCACGTCAAGATCATTATTTTGACGGTACATAATCAATACGATAAGGTAATTCAGGCCATCCGGGCGGGTTGTTCCGGTTATGTCCTAAAAGATAGTGCCGTTGAACAGTTGGTTGGTGTAATCGCGTACGTTGTCAATGGGGAGTATTATATTGACCCCCGGATTGCTAACGATCTATTAGTTCACTTGCTGCAAAAGAATTCCGCCCGGCAACCCCAACGGGACAAGGCTTCCTTAACAATGCGGGAAAAAGAAGTCTTGCAGTTAATTGTAAACGGACTCAGTAATAAGGAAATTGTCAGCAGGTTAAAGATTACCCTGCGCACCGTAAAAGCCCATATAAGCAGTATTTTGATGAAATTAAACGTAAACGACCGGACGCAAGCAGCAATTCTGGCAATTCAAGGAGGATTGGTTGACCCAGACCAATACCCCGGGGGAAAGCTTAGCCCAGAAGTACAGCCGGGGCAGACGAGATGGTACTAGATCTATAGTACCATAGCTAAATTGGCCTTACGGGCAATGGCAAACCTGCTACCAGGCAGTAAAATAAGACCTCAGAAAGGGAGGGAGAGCTTACTTATGTATTGGACAGGACTGTCACCAGATGAAGCCAGACAATATCTGGCCAACAAGGACAAATCAAAAAAAGACAAAAGAATGACTCTCAAAGCAGCGGTGGAGAAGTTCGTCAATGATGGGGATAACATCGGTATTGGCGGCTTCGTTAACGCCCGTCAACCCATTGCCATTGTTCACGAGATCATCCGGCAAGGGAGAAAGGATTTGATTCTTTCGTTCCAATCTGCCGGCCTGGCTCCGGAATATCTAGCGGGCGCCATGGCAATTGACCCGGATCACTTAAGCATCAAGCGTATGGAATTGGCTTATTTTGCCCACGAAGCTTTCGGCATTTCGCCGTTGTTACGCTACCTGACCGAAAACTCATTAGTAGAACTCGAAGACTGGAGCAACTATAACATGTCGGCCCGGTTTAAGGCGGCTTCAATTGGTCTACCATTCATCCCGTGCCGTAGCCCGCTGGGTAGCGATATGCTACAGACCAACCGGGCAAAGGTAATCACCTGTCCATTTACGGAACGGCCCATCATGCTCCTGCCGGCTTCGCACCCGAATGTTGCCCTGATTCACGTCCAAGAAGCCGACATTTACGGAAACTGCCGGATCCAGGGTCCATTGTACACTTGTCCTGAAATTGCCATGGCGGCGGCAAATATCATCGTAACCTGTGACCGGCTGATCGAGTACGACGAAATGACCCGGTATCCAAACCGGATCAGTCTCCCGTACTTTGCCGTAGATGCCGTGATCGAAGTACCCTTCGGTTCCTACCCTGGGAACTGTAATGGAATCCATTACTTTGACGAACAACATATTCAAGAATTCCGGGGGCTTTGTGAAAAGGCCCGCAAGGGGGATAAAGCAGGCCTTAAGGAGTATTACGACAAGTACATTTTTGGCGTCAAGAATACAACTGAGTTCGTCAACCAGTTGCCCTTGAGTCAAATTCAACATGTTCAAAAGATTGAACCTGGTATTCGCCTGGATGCCGGTTTCACGGTATTGGAATAATAGGGGGGGTGACCATTGTGAAAAAAGAGTATGCTAAAAACTTTACACCGCAAGAAATGATTGTTGTCGCGGGCTCGCGGACATTGCCGGATAAAAAAGTTGTGTTTGCAGGGACAGGACTACCAATGGTAGCAATCACTCTCGCCCAATTAACCCATGGCCCGGGCATTGTGCCGGTATTTGAAGCAGGTGCGGTGGGACCGGAACTTTCCCGGGGTTTGCCGCTTTCTGTGGGTGATTCCCGGACAACTTACAAAGCCAATTATCTGCTTGGCCTCAACTCTGCCTTTGAATTGACGCAGCGGGGTTATTGCGACTTCGGCTTTATCGGTGGGGCGGAAATTGACCCTTACGGGAACCTGAACTCAACGATGATGGGTACTTTTCCGGATGGCTATCAAAAGCCCAAGGTCCGCCTGCCCGGTAGCGGCGGGGCAAGCGACATGGCTTGTTCCTGTGAGCAAACTATTATCATCATGGTACACGAACCACGCCGGTTTAACGAAAAAATTAGTTATGTGACCAGCCCCGGTTTCCTTGACGGTTCTCCCAACGCTCGGCAGAAAGCCGGTTTGGTCGGCAAGGGCCCTTATCGGGTAATTACCACCAAAGCGATTTTAGGCTTTGATGAGGAAACCTCCCGGATGAAACTTCTAGCAACATTACCCGGTGAAACACCCAAAAGCGTTCAAGATGCCACTGGTTTCGAATTAATAATTCCATCTGATGTCATTGAATTCGAACCTCCCACAGAGGAAGAAATCCGTTTGATCCGGGAACAAATTGATCCAAAGGGGTATTTTGTCGCGAAGAAAATCAAAGAATAAGTTAGCTCTAACTGAAACCCCGTGGTTCGGTTATCCGGCAACGGGGTTCGTTTTTCCTTGGTATAGCGGGGTCTAAGATGCTTGCATGGAGTTTTTCGGTGTGATATAATGATTTTGGCTATTTTGATACGGTAAGCAGTTGTGATTCAGCCTGGGGGCTAGCTTACCGACGAGAACCAACCGTGACTTTTGTATGAATGCATTTGAAGGAGTGGGTACCAGCCCACTCTTTCCGTTTGTTTTTCCCAATACTTTGGGGATGCCGTTGCCTTAAAATGATATTTTACCGGAACAGGCGACGCCATTTTAACCGGGGAGGAAATTAAATGACCAATAATAAGCAACGGATTGAGGAACAAGTGACAGCTTGGGCCTTCCCCATTGCGGAAGAACTCGGTATAAAACTAGTTGATGTGGAATGGGTTAAAGAAGGGGGATACTGGTATCTAAGGATTTTTATTGATAAAGAAGCGGGGGTCGATTTGGACGATTGTCAGGAGCTAAGTCACCGGTTGAACCAATTATTGGACGGAGATGATCCGATAACCCAAAAATATTTTTTGGAAGTCTCTTCGCCCGGTTTGGAACGGCGGTTAAAAACCATGAATGATTTTGAGCAGTTTAAAGGCGAAACCATTCGATTAACGACATTTTCCTCGCATCTCGGAACGAAAGAACATATCGGCAAATTGCTGGGGCGGTCAGAGGTGGGAGTAATGCTTGCTACGGCTGCCGGCGAAATAACGATACCTTGGGAACAGGTTGCTGCGGTAAGGTTGTATGTCCAATGGTGACCAGTTACGACCAGCGCACAAGGAGGATCTATCCATGAAGGTCGAGTTTTTAGAGGCGCTTCATGATATAGAGCGCGAAAGAGGCATAGCTAAAGAAATCCTCTTGGAGGCTATTGAAGCAGCGTTGATTTCAGCTTATAAGAAGAATTTCGGATCTTTACAGAATGTGCGGGTTCAGATTGACCGGGCCTCCGGAGAAATTAAAGTGTTTTCGCGCAAATCCATTGTTCAGGAAACCGTTGATCTTCGAACGGAAATATCCCTTGAAGAAGCCCGGAAAATCAATCCTAACTATCAGCTTGATGATATTGTCGAATCGGAAGTTACCCCCCGGGAATTTGGCCGGATTGCAGCTCAAACGGCAAAGCAGGTCGTTGTCCAGAGAATCCGGGAAGCGGAACGTGGTCTTATCTATGAAGAGTTTTCCAACCGGGAGGGGGACATTGTCACCGGGGTAGTTCAAAGGATCGAAAATAAAAATGTCTATGTTGACTTGGGAAAAGTGGAAGCCCTCTTGGCCCCGGCTGAACAAATGAGCGGCGAAACCTACCACCATGGAGACCGGATCAAGGCCTACATTGTTGAAGTGAAAAAAACGACCAAAGGCCCTCAAGTTTTGGTGTCACGTACCCATCCGGGGTTGTTGAAACGGTTGTTTGAACTAGAAGTGCCGGAAATTTACGACGGCATCGTAGAGTTGAAAGCAGCATCTCGGGAAGCTGGTACCCGCTCTAAAATCGCGGTATGTTCCAGGGACGAAAACGTTGATCCGGTCGGCGCTTGTGTTGGACCAAAAGGGATGCGGGTTCAAGCGGTAGTAAGCGAATTAAAAGGGGAAAAAATCGATATTGTGAAGTGGCATCCTGATCCGGTGAAATTCGTCGCAAATGCGCTTAGTCCGGCGAAAGTTGTTTTTGTTGATATTTTCGAATCGGAAAAAGTCGCCCGGGTAACCGTGCCTGACTATCAATTATCATTGGCCATTGGTAAAGAGGGGCAAAACGCACGCTTGGCCGCCAAACTGACTAACTGGAAAATTGACATAAAGAGTGAGAGTCAAGTCAAAGCCTTGCAAGCGGAAGCGTTAATGTATAGTGATGATCGCCAACACCTTGAAGCTTATAACGAGCATTATGACGAAGATTATGACAGCGATTATACCGGGGAATATGAAGACGAATATGACCAAGAGTATGATGAATACGACGATCAACACGAGGAAGAATACCCCGATAGTGATCCCGAGGAATATTCCGCAGATTATGCCGCTGATCATGATGAGCAATATGTTGACGAATATAATGGCCAATATACCGAAGATGACCAAAATGCAGAAAAACAGGCTGGACAGTATGCGGAAGAAAGTATTGAAGATACCGAAAATGCGCCTGACGCAATAAGTATAAAACAGGGTGAAAACGAGCAACCGGTTTCCTCCCGGCGGCGAAGAAAAACCCGCAAAAAGGACTGAACGGGGGTAGGTGTTCATGGTCCGGCCCAAAAAAATTCCGCAACGGATGTGTGTTGGGTGCGGGGAGATGAAGGAGAAACGGGCTTTGATCCGGGTTGTACGAACGCCGGATGGTCAAGTAGTGTTAGATACTACAGGGAAAAAATCGGGGCGAGGAGCCTACCTTTGTCCGAATCATCAGTGCTTGAACAAAGCTGTAAAAGCCAAGCGTTTAGAGAAAGCCCTACGCCATCCGGTAGCCCCGGAAATTATCGAAACCTTATTAACCCAAATAGGGGATGGTTAATGATTTTGACAAAAATCCACGCTCTACTCGGCCTTGCACGTCGAGCGGGCAAACTAGTATCAGGGGAATCTGCGGTTGAGGCTAATCTGAGGAACGGTAAAACAAAACTACTGATCCTGGCTGAGGATTTGTCGCCATTGGCAGCCCAAAAATACCAGTTGTGGGGTCGGGATTTAGGTATCCCAGTTTTGACCTTTGGCGAAAAAGCATCGCTAGGCCTTGCCGTTGGTCAGTCTCCTAGGGCCCTTGTGGCCATCCTTGACGAAGGATTTGCCCGGGCTATAAATCAAGTTTTTTCCACGAACAAATTTTGTTCTAAATAATTTAACGGGGGTGACAGCATGGTAAAAAAACGAGTATTTGAATTAGCCCGGGAATTAGGGGTAGAGAGCAAGAGCCTCATCTCCAAATTCAATGAATTGGGCATTGAGGTAAAAAATCATATGAGCACGGTAAGCGAAACCGAAATAGCCAAGATTTTGCCCAACCTTAAGGCAAGTTTTAAACCCCAGCAAAGAGGCACAGGACCCGGGGAGGCAGCCGGTGAGTCACCGAAGCCCCCCAAGAAAGAACCAACGCGAAAACAGCAACCAACCACCGACGAAGAACCAAGGCAAGGGCGACCAGAGCATCCTGGTGGTCAGCCTACACAAGTAACGCCACGCCCTGCGGAATTGGAAAAGAAACGGTCGGAGGAAAGTCCCCGACCGGGGCAGCCGCTTCGGACGGAGAGTATGGGTGACGTAGCCAAACGTCAAGATCGTACTCCCCGGCCACCCCGTCCCGAAGGGCCACGGGGAGAAGGACCTCGGCCACCCCGTCCGGTTGGCGCACGGGGAGAAGGTGCTCCCCGGCCACCCCGTCCCGAAGGGCCACGGGGAGAAGGACCTCGGCCACCCCGTCCGGTTGGCGCACGGGGAGAAGGTGCTCCCCGGCCACCTCGTCCCGAAGGGGGACGTTGGGATGGACCCCGGCCGCCTCGTCCGGTTGGCGCACGGGGAGAAGGTGCTCCCCGGCCACCTCGTCCCGAAGGGGGACGTTGGGATGGACCCCGGCCGCCTCGTCCGGTTGGCGCACGGGGAGAAGGTGCCCCCAGGCCGCCTCGTCCCGAAGGAATGCGGCAGGATGGAGCACGTTTTGACCGTCCCCGTTATCCCCGCCCAGATGGTGGTGGACGTCCTGATTCCACCCGTTCAACGGGTGGCATGGCCCACCCCGGAAGTGGAGGACGGCCAGAGGGTGGAGCGCGACCGCAAGGTTTTGGCCCACGACCGATCCCCAAATCAGCAATTCCCAAGCCGCCAGACACGGGTGAACCCCCCAAGAAAGATGGGCGGCAACGCCATGCTAACCATAAGTTACAAGGCCCAAAAGATTCGGACCGTCGTTACAACGACCGGCCAGGAGCCAAGATTTTTCCCAGGAGACCGAGAAAACCCAATAAAAATGTTCGGAGTGTTGAAACGGAAACCCCGAAACACATTGCGATCGATGAATTCGTCACCGTCATGGAACTTTCTCAGGCGATGGGGAAACCGGTAACCGAAATCATTAAGAAACTGATGCAGGTAGGCGTACTGGCCACAATTAACCAGGAAATAGATGCCGACACGGCAATGATTATGGCTGCCGAATGGGGGATTACCGCAGAAGTGCGAAAAACGGTCACTGCGGTTTCCCTGCTGGAAGAAGAACCAGATGAAGCAGAAGAAAACCTCCTGCCCCGCCCGCCGGTAGTTACCGTTATGGGACACGTTGACCACGGCAAGACATCATTACTTGATGCCATCCGGCAGACTAATGTGATTGCCTCGGAGGCTGGTGGAATTACCCAACACATTGGTGCCTACCAGGTAGAAGTCCGCAGCAAGAAGATCACCTTTTTAGATACACCTGGACACGAAGCCTTTACGGCCATGCGGGCCAGAGGTGCTCAAGTTACCGATGTGGCGATTTTGGTTGTAGCAGCCGACGATGGTGTCATGCCCCAAACGGTGGAAGCGATTAATCATGCCAAAGCGGCTGAGGTACCGATAATCGTCGCCATTAATAAAATCGACAAACCGGGGGCCAACGCTGAACGGGTGAAACAAGAACTTACCGAACACGGGTTAGTAATTGAAGAATGGGGCGGCGATACTATTGCTGTTCCCGTTTCTGCCAAAGCCCGGGAGAACATTGATCAATTGCTTGAAATGATTCTATTGGTTGCCGAGGTGCAAGATCTTAAAACAAATCCGGACCGGTTAGCCCGTGGTACGGTCATTGAGGCTGAATTGGATAAAGGACGCGGACCGGTTGCCACAGTCTTGGTACAGCGAGGGACTTTGCAGGTTGGTGACCTGATAATTGCCGGCATGGCGACCGGCAAAGTTCGAGCAATGATTGACGACAAAGGGCGCCGGATTAAGAAGGCAGAACCGTCAACCCCTGTAGAAGTGTTAGGGTTGTCAGACCTTCCCCTGGCTGGAGATAATTTTGCCGTAGTATCTGACGAAAAGCTTGTAAAGCAAGTAGTGGCAGAACGGGTAGCCAAGCGCAAAGAGGAAGACCAAAAGCAAACGGCGAAAGTATCCTTGGACGATTTATTTAAGCAGATCAAAGAAGGTAAGGTTAAAGAACTAAACGTCATCATCAAAGCGGACGTTCAAGGTTCGGTTGAGGCAATCCAATCGTCGTTGGAACGGTTATCTACTGACGAAGTACGGGTAAACGTTGTCCACGGTGGTGTAGGGGCGATTACCGAGACTGATATAATGTTGGCTGCGGCATCAAATGCGATTATAATCGGGTTCAACGTTCGGCCTGATACGAATGCCCGCAAAGCTGCTGAGCTACAACAAATCGACGTCCGGTTATACCGTGTCATTTATGATGCCATCGAAGACATCAAGGCTGCGTTGTCCGGGTTGCTGGACCCGGAGAAAAAAGAAGTTGTATTAGGGCGGGCCGAAGTAAGAGCTACTTTCAAAGTACCAAAGGCTGGCGTTGTTGCGGGTTGTTACCTTATTGAAGGTAAGATCACCCGTAACTCCTCGGTGCGGGTGATTCGTGACAGTGTGGTAATTCACGAAGGCAGCCTCGAGTCACTGAAACGGTTTAAGGATGATGCCAAAGAAGTCCTGGAGGGCTTTGAGTGCGGAGTGGGTATCGCAAAATTTAACGACGTTAAGGAAAAGGATATTATTGAGGCCTTTGTGATTGAGGAAATTAAACGCCACATCTAAATATGGTTGCTAAGGAGGAAGAACATGAGCAGCCATCGAGTTGCCCGTTTGGCTGAAAAAATTAAGCGTGAACTAGCCAAACTACTACGGGATGAAATGAAAGACCCGCGCCTCGGGTTTGTCAGTATTACAGCGGTGGAAGTTTCCGGGGACTTGCGTCACGCTAAAGTATTCGTTAGTTTTTTGGGTGATGAAGAAGGGCGTAAGGATTCCTTGACGGTTTTGAAACAAGCGACCGGGTTTTTACGTACTGAGCTTTCCCGGGTTCTGCGGGTCCGGTTCATGCCGGAGTTGGTTTTTGTATTCGATCCCTCAATTGAAAGAGGAGCCCGGATTGCCCAGCTGCTTGCCGGGGTTAGCGAAGACGGGGCGGATGAAGAAATTGGGAACAAATCCTAAGCTGATCCAAAAACAAATTTTATCCTACCTAGCGGGAGCAAAGCAAATCCTGTTGGCTGTTCATCAAGTTCCCGATGGTGATGCGCTCGGCTCACTTAGTGCTCTCCTTATAACCTTGCAGGCACAGGATAAATCTGTTGTCGGTTATTGCGATGACCCCGTTCCCCGGATTTATCGTTACTTGCCGGGAATTAACCAAATTTTTAATGCCGGGTCCTTGCCGGATTTTATTCCGGAGTTGGCGGTAGTGATGGATTGTGCCGACCAGAACCGATTAGGAGAGGGAATCGAGCTAGTAAATAAGGCAAAATGCATCATTAACATTGACCACCACTTGGGGAACTCCCTTTTTGGCCACTTAAACTGGGTCGATGCTAATGCAGCAGCTTGTGGCGAGCAGATTTGTCAGTTGTTTCAACAGGCGAACTGGCCAATCACGACTGATGTGGCGACAGCTTTATATACATCGCTGGCAACAGATACCGGCTCGTTTCAGTTTGCAAACACTACATCCTACACCTTAAGGCTGGCGGCTGATTTGCGGGATAAAGGAGCCCAAGTGCAACACATAATGCGAGAGCTTTATGAATCCAAGCCTTTAAGATCGTTGCGCTTATTAACGGCCATTCTGCCAACCTTACAACTTTCTGCCGATGGCCGGATCGCCTGGATGCAAATTTCCCGGGCAATAATGGATCAACTGGGAGCAACCCAAGAAGATTGTGAAAACCTGGTAAGTTATCCCCGCTCTCTTGAAGGGGTGGACGTAGCCCTTATCTTCCGGGAAATCGATCCGGAGACAATCAGGGTTGGGCTTCGCTCCAAGGATATCGTGGACGTAAACCGGGTTGCCCGTTTATTTGGTGGTGGTGGCCACCGGCGGGCGGCTGGTTGCACTTTGCAAACAAATTTGGCGGAGGCCAAAAGCCGGGTTATAACTGTGGTGGAATCCATGCTCCTAACCTAAAGATCAGGCCTGAACACATGTTGAGGTGCGGTAAAATGAAGGGTGACGGGTTTATAAATTTGCTTAAACCACCGCTGATGACTTCCCATGATGTGGTGTTGAAGGCCAGAGCAATTCTTAAGGAAAAACGGATTGGCCACTTGGGAACGTTAGATCCGGATGCCGCTGGAGTGCTGCCTGTTGCCATCGGTTTGGCCACCCGGTTGGTTGAATTTTTTGCCCAAGAACGCAAAACTTACCGTGCCCAATTAATTTTGGGCAGCACAACTGATACCCAGGATAGTTCCGGAAAGGTTGTCGCAGAAAAGCGGGTACCAGTTTTGACAAAGGGCACCCTGGAAAAAGTGCTGCAGATGTTTCGGGGAGAACTTTCCCAGATTCCCCCAATGGTTTCGGCATTGTCCTACGGCGGGAAAAGGCTCTATCAGTATGCCCGGGAGGGAATCGAAGTGCCGCGGGAGGCTCGGCCCATAACGATATATGCTCTCCAGCTTGTTCGTTTTTACCCAGGGGAACCCTATGAGATCGTATTAGATATCGAATGTTCCGGGGGGACCTACATCCGGACTCTATGTCATGACATCGGTGAACTTTTAGGTTGTGGTGGTCACATGGGATGGTTGATCCGGACCAAACACGGTCCTTTCCGGTTGGAAACCACGGTCACCTTGGAGGATTTGACTGCTGGTAACAACCAAAATTTCGTCACCTCAATGTTTGATGGTTTAGAACCTTTTGCGGCAGTTGAGGTACCCCCAGAACGTCATTCAGCGCTCCAAAACGGCTTGAGTCAATATCTTCCCGACAACGGCTGGCTGCCGGAACAATGGGTACGCCTGCATTATTGCCGACAATTGTTGGCAATGGGCCAGGTAGTTAAACAAGGTGAACGGTGGGTATGCCGGCCAAAAAAAGTATTTCAGCCTAAACAAATGCAAAAGTAGGTAGTAAGATGGAAATCATCAATTATTGTGGCTCATTAGCCGACCGGTATCAGTCCGTTCACGTGGCCTTAGGAAATTTCGATGGTGTACATTTGGGTCATCAACAGTTAATCCGGGAATTAGTCAAAGAAGCGCGACTACACCAGGGTACCGCAGTGGTAGCTACTTTTGACCCCCATCCCCTGCAAGTCGTTCGACCGGACTTTTTTCCGAGATTATTAACTCCTTCACCGGTGAAATACCAGTTAATTTCCCGGTTAGAACCAGACATTCTCATTGCTTTACCTTTCAACCGAGAATTGGCCGCATTGACACCTGCCGAGTTTACCCAAAAAATTCTCGTTGATCTTTGGCGAGCGGAAACAGTAATGGTCGGATTCAATTACAGTTTCGGGCGGGGAGGAAAAGGAACTCCCCAATTATTATGGCAATTGGGCCACACCCAAGGTTTCCGCGTTAAAGTAATTGAAGCGATTAAATTGGCTGGTGAAACGGTAAGTTCCACCTCAATCCGCCATGTCTTACGGGAAGGCCGTATTGAACGGGCAAAGGATTTATTGGGTTATGCACCGGTATTAATGGGAACTGTGGTTCATGGTGACAAAAGAGGCCGACGAATTGGGTTCCCTACTGCGAACCTCAAAATTCCGCCGGAACAATTGGTACCAGGGCGGGGGGTATATGTAGCGTTGGCCTGCTGTGACAACGGATCCGGAAAGAGTTACCCGGCAGTGCTAAATATCGGGGTTAAGCCTACTTTTCAAATCGGTTTGGCGGAAACCATTGAGGCACATCTTATCGACTGCACAGAAGATATGTATGAACAGCCGCTTACTTTACATCTAATGACGCGTTTGCGGCCCGAAATGAAATTTGCCGGACCAGAACAACTGATCCAGCAGATTCAACAAGATGTGACTGCGGCCCGGGATTATTTCGCCAACCAAAAGGAATTGTTGGGTTGCCGGTAATAAGTTCGTGGCTTTACTTCGCTTATTTGGTGTGTTACAATACCAACGGTAATCCTGAATAAAAGGGGTACTTATAATGGCATTTGCTCGGGTTGTCGAATCCTCCGACGGTATCCTGGGCTTTTAGCCAAATAGAATGTAAGGGGGTGAGCAGGATGGCGTTAATTAGTTCACGCAAACAGGAGTTGATTGTGAAATTCCAACAACACGACCGGGATACCGGCTCGCCGGAAGTTCAGATCGCCATCCTCACGGAACGCATCAACTATCTAACCGAACACTTGAAAACCCATAAGAAAGACAATCATTCCCGGCGCGGACTACTTAAAATGGTTGGTCAACGGCGCGGCCTGTTGAATTACCTGAAGAAAACGGATATTGACCGTTACCGCAAAATTATTGCGGATCTCGGACTGCGGCGCTAGCAAGCTAGAGCGGGATTTCCTGCTCTTTTTTTGTCCGGCGGAGTTTTTTTCTATATGGAAGGAAATACTAAAGAATATGTCGAAAATATCCCCGTTTAAGGGAGGAGGTACTTTTCCATTGCATGTGTTTTCCATGGAACTTGCTGGTCGTAAATTGACCATAGAGACAGGGCGGATGGCAAAACAGGCCAATGGTTCTGTAATGCTCCGGTATGGTGACACGGTTGTACTGGTAGCAGCTACGGCATCCAAAGGACCACGGCCCGGGATCGATTTTTTCCCTTTAACCGTTGATTATGAAGAACGTCTGTATGCCGTCGGCAAGATTCCCGGCGGATTCATCAAAAGGGAAGGCCGGCCCACAGAAAAGGCGATTTTGTCTGCCCGGCTAACCGACCGCCCTATTCGTCCTTTATTTCCCCAAGGATACCGCAACGACGTTCACGTGGTAGCAACGGTCATGTCTGTTGACCAGGATTGCCAACCGGACATTATAGCGATGATTGGGGCTTCTTGTGCCCTGTCCATATCCGACATTCCTTTCGATGGTCCCCTAGGTGGGGTTGTTGTCGGACGGATCGACGGTAATTTCGTAATCAATCCTGGTGTTGCGGAATCTGAAAAAAGCGATTTACATTTGATCGTCGCCGGTACTCAGGAAGCGGTAATGATGGTTGAAGCCGGCGCCCAAGAAGTTTCCGAAGATGTAATGATTGAAGCAATTATGTTTGGCCATGAGGAAATCAAACGGTTAGTCGCTTTTCAAAAAGAAATTGTCGCCGTTGCTGGTAAACCAAAACAACAAGTTGAACTCCACCAACCTTCGTCTGCGGTTGAACAGGCCGTACGAGCCTATCTGGGAGACCGAATGACAACAGCAATTCAAAACCCGGACAAGTTAGCCCGGGAAAACGACATCCAGCAACTGAAGGAAGATACTATTGCGACCTTATTGCCGGAATTTCCGGAGGAAGAAAAAAGCATCCGGGATATGCTGGACCTAATCGTCAAGAAGATCGTCCGCAAATTAATTACGGTGGATAAGGTACGGCCGGATGGTCGGCAATTGACCGAAATTCGACCGATCACTGTAGAAGTTGGGGTCTTGCCCCGCACTCATGGCAGTGGCCTTTTTACCCGGGGACAGACTCAGGTGTTGACCGTATGCACTTTGGGCACAATCGGTGATCTTCAGATATTGGATGGCTTAGGTCTCGAAGAATCCAAACGGTTTTTGCACCACTACAACTTTCCGCCCTATAGTGTCGGAGAAACCAGACCCATGCGGGGCCCAGGCCGACGGGAGATTGGACACGGCGCCCTAGCGGAACGGGCTTTGTTGTCGGTAATTCCGTCTGAAAACGAATTTCCCTATACCATCCGACTGGTCTCCGAGGTCCTGGAATCCAATGGCTCCACTTCCATGGCCAGTGTCTGCGGATCTACCTTAGCATTGATGGATGCTGCGGTACCGATTAAAATTCCGGTGGCAGGAATTGCAATGGGTCTGGTCAAAGAAGGGGAAAATTTCTCTATCCTTTCGGATATTCAGGGGATGGAAGACCACCTTGGTGATATGGACTTCAAGGTTGCCGGTAGCGCTAACGGAATTGTTGCTTTACAAATGGATATTAAGATTAAAGGGGTTAGCCGGGAAATCCTGCGACAGGCGTTAGCACAAGCAAGGGAAGGACGCCTCTATATTTTGAATAAAATGCTGCAAGTTATTGCCAAGCCAGCCACACAAATTTCACCATATGCTCCCCGGATTATTACCATGACAATTGACCCGGATAAGATCCGGGAAGTAATTGGACCTGGTGGCAAAACGATCAATAAAATTATTGCGGAAACCGGAGTAAAAATTGACATTGAAGATGACGGTCGGATTTTTATTGCGGCAATTGATGGGGAAGCAGCTCAGAAGGCAGTGGAAATCATCCGCAAAATAACGGCCGATGTGGAAGTAGGCAAAATTTATGAAGGCCT
>JAQWAU010000088.1 GCA_028707535.1 Heliobacteriaceae bacterium
ATCAGCGTGAACAAAAGGGGAGGGGAATCATGGCTACCATCAACTGCCGTAAACACCGGTGTTTGCTCCTGTTTTTCACGGTCATTGTTGCTGCCCTGCTTTGTTTTAGTGTATCCGCAGCAACGGCGGCCAATGGTTCGTGGTACCGGCTGCGGACCAATCATGTGCCGTATTATCCCTTGGACCTTAACCGGGATAGTCAAGGTCTGTTGTGGTTAACCGCTACGGACGAATATGCCTGTGGGGTCTGGCGCCTAAACCCGGTGACCGGCAAGGTTTCCTACATTACCAATAGTGCAAAAAACAACTATGTCGGGGCCGCTAATCTTGATGTAATCGTCAAACCGCAACTTCAGGCCCAAGTAGCCGATGTGTTGAGAACCCCCGGCGGGGACACCTGGTATACCTTGAAAGACCAAGGCGTTTTATGTGAAAAAGCAAATGGCGAGTGGCTTAGCTATACCCGGGCAAACACCGGTCAGCTGCCCAGTGACGATGTGCAAAGCCTGCGGCTGCTGACCAAAAGTGACGGCAGTACAGAGGTGCTCCTAATCTCTTTTGATGGCCTGGCCTTGATTGATCCCACCTACCGGCTGACTACCGTCCGCAACCGGGAATACAACTATAATAACTACATGTATCGGGAATACAACTATAATAACTACATGTATAATGATGCCTTGCGGGATACCCGCGGCCGGTTCTGGATCGCCCGCAACAATGGTCTCGAAACAGGTGACAGTCTCCTGAATACGAGCGGAGTCAACAGCCTTTTCCCAGGGCAGCCGGTGCCCCCGGTAGAAACACCGGTAACCGGCATCATGGAAGATGACCAGGGCAACCTCTGGTTTATCTCTGATGCTTATGTTTCCCAGGGGATTTACCGTTACGGTAGCGATGGAAATTGGCGGCATTACGACCTGAGTGCCCTCGTAAATGCCGGCGTTACCGGAAATCAGGTGCATTGTCAGGCGGTGGACAACACCGGGAACGTTTGGTTCGGCTTATATTACGGAGGCTTGGTACGCTATTCCCCGGGAAACGGCACCTGGACCAAATATTCGGGTGAAAGTCTCGGCTTGTTAAGTGAAACGGTGATCGCCGTTACCGCTGATCAGCAAGGGATCTGGTTTGTTACCGGCTATAACCCGGCCGTACCCGGTAACGGCACCGGTGTGCACTTCCTCCCCATTAATGCCCAAGGGCAGCCGCAACCAGCCGCCCTCGTCTCTTATGATTACCGGAGCAGCAGTACCACCCTGGCCTCCAACCGGGTCAACGGGATTGCCGCCGACCAGGCGGGTGGCGTCTGGTTTGCCGCTTACGACCGGCCCAGCCTGGCCCGCCTGAAAGCAAACGGCAGTTGGCAGCAGTTTCACAGTGGGCAAAACGGGGTAAACTTTGGGGAATTCGGGATTGTCGGTCTGGCCGCTGACGCCAAAAACAATATCTTCATTGTTCCCCAACGGCAACAACCCCGGGCTTACAATGCCGCCAGAGAAGAATGGGTAACCCTGCCCGTCTTTCCCGTTTCGGATACCGTCTACTACGGTGTCTACCGGGATGCCGAAGACGGGATCTGGATTTATTCCGCCGTCGGGGCTTTTTACTTGGACCCCGGACATACCGGCTGGCAGCAGTTTTCCCAGGCAAACAGCGGGCTAAACGATGATTATGTGGATAACGGTGTGCTGGTCGACCCGCAAAAAAGGGTTTGGTTCCAGGGTAGATACGGGATTAGCCTTTTGAGCAGAACAGCCGGCGGAGACCAGTGGCAATCTTTTACTACCGGTGACAACTCCGGCTATAATGCCGGCTACCGGGTTTATGTGGACGATCAGGGAAACATCTGGAACGTCGCGAAACAAAAGTTTAATCCACAAACCGGCAAATGGGAAACCCCGGCCGATACTACCCCTTTTGACCGGCGAACCCTGCAATTCTTAAACGGCACGGTAAACGCCGGTTTTGACCTGAGCATGGCCCCCTCACCCGTTACTGATCTGAACGAACAATTGATGACCATCGATACCAGCGGCCGGATCTATTTTGCCGGCGGCATGAGTGGTTATGGAAGCGTAAACGCCGGGGTTGTCGTCTATGCCGGGGATATTCCCGGCCTGCCGGAAGGGTTCCCTTACTATGATTATCAGCAATGGCCGAAAACCCCTACAGTGAACCCGGACCATACCTTTACGGTAAAGTTTAATCAGCCGCTGGATCCCGTCGTAATTACCCAGGCGGCGGTATATGTCCGGGATGCCAACGATAAATCTGTGCCGGTAGAGTTGGCGGTTACCGGGGAGAACCAGGACGCCGTGTCGGTAAAGCCGACGCAAAATTATACCGGCGGCGGCACCTATTACTTGTATGTTGACGCTTCCATCGTCAGCTCCTCAGCCGGCACCGGCAGCAAAAAGCTAGGTAAAAGCATTGTCATGAAGTTTACCGTGCGGTAAACCATCTCTCCTCAACCTAATGCGTACAAAAAGCCCCTTCCCGTTTAAAAAAAACGGTGGGGCTTTTTTGTTGATTTTATTGCCGACAACCCGCTGTCCGTGCTTCAAGATATAATAGATGTGCCCTGGGGAAGAAGCATCAGGCGCAAAAAGGAGGTGCTGAATTAATATCCGAAGAGCAACAATACTAATCAAGGGGGAATTATTATGGTGAAAAAATTTTGGCTTGTTTTGGGGATTTTCTCATTGTGTATCGGGTCGGGACTTTTTTTAAGTCAATCAGGAGGAGCGGCATATTCACCATTGCGGGTGATTGCCAATGGAAAAGACATTACCACCGCAGTTAATCCGATTATTATCGATGGAAGAACATATATTCAGGCAAGGCCTTTTGCGGAAGCGCTTAACGCGACTGTTCGTTGGGATCCGGAAACCATAACCGTCTACGCCGATTCATCACCGGTAGGTCAAAAACCGGGTAACGCCGTAGTTCCGCCTGGGGATCAGGTGCTAAAATGGCCATTAATCTCCCAAGCCCAAGTAACCGCCGCAATTGAATACGGTAAAGCCAAAGGGGCACTTAAGGATGAAGACTATGATGAACCATGGCGCCTTTTTCCCGATGTTTACAGCGAGTTGCGGGTTGACCGGATCATGCTTTTGACCCCTTATTACGAAATTGCCCGCCTGGGATGGGTGGCCGGATTCCGCAACGGCGAAGTACCGGCGGCGAAAATCGAAAAAATACTAGCCGAGGGGTCGCAAGTAATCAAGTTTTTGGTTAAAGCCAATTATACCGTGGATGATATCAATAATGGGTGGGTGACGATCTATTTACATCCAGGAAATAAGGCAACTACCCCCATCAAACCGGTAAAAACCGAATTGATCAAAGATGGACTAATCGAATTGAGCTATGCGATTGAAGAGATGAATCCGGGTGAAGTGTATCACGTCGAATTTGCCAATGTGCCGTTTGTGGATAACGACGGAAAAATTAGGCTGCACTCACTTTTTTACACCA
>JAQWAU010000038.1 GCA_028707535.1 Heliobacteriaceae bacterium
AAACAAATTCTCCCGTTTCCACGATGCGCTGGGGGTGGGCATAAACATTCAGCCGCTGCCCCCGCGCAAAACCAACAACGGTCATCCCAATTTCCCGGGCCAACCGCACCGCCAAATCTGTCGGCGCCGAACGGGAGACAATGACCGCAATGCCCATTTTCGCCACCTTCAATAAAATCTCCGACGAAATCCGGCCGGAGGTCAGTAAAAGCTTATCCTCTAAAGGAATCCCCTCGCGAAAACACTTGCCCATGATCTTATCGGTCGCATTGTGCCGGCCGATATCCTCCCGGTAAACCAAAACCCGTTCCTGGTCACACAAGGCGGCCGAATGCACCCCGCCGGTCTGCTTATACAGCACGGACAAACCCTGCATTTCCTTCATCAAAACCAGCAGCCGGCTTGCTTTTACCCGGAACCCGGTTTCCTCCATATGCCGGGTCCGGCGGGAATCCGTCACATCGTAAAACGTAGTGCCTTTACCACAGCCGGTAGTAATATATCTTTTCATAAAGGTTTTTTCCGCGAGCAGGGAAACCCGGCTTTCTACAAAAACCTGACCTTGGTCATAATCAGCCCGTACCGTAGTCAGGTCTTCCGGTTTTTGCACAAAACCTTCGGCCGATAAAAAGCCCACGGCAAGGTCTTCGATATACTCGGGACTGGTCAATAGGGTAACCAATTCCTGCCCATTTAAATAAATGGTTAACGGCCATTCTTTGACCAGGATATCTTCCCTTGGTTCCGTTATCTCCCCGCTAACCCGCAGCATCGACACCGGCACCACCCGCTGGTCTGCGGCCGGTGTATTCTCTAATCCCAATTTGACTCCTCCCTCATCCTTGCCGCCAAGTCGAGGTCCTGCGGCGTATTCACATTGCAGAACAGCCGTTCTAGGTCACCCCAAACCGCCAGGTCGGCCTGTTCAACATACCGCACCCGGACTTTGGGGAAAAAAGCGATAATTTTCCGGATATCTTGACGCAAGCATTCTTCAATTAACGGCAAACAACGCTTGGCGTAGACAGCGAACAAGGGTTGGAGGTGGTTCCCCATCCGGGGGATTACCACATCATAACCCGGAGCCAAGGCCATTAGTTCCCGGGCCAGCCCCCCGTTAATAAACGGCATGTCACAGGCAACCACAACACTGTAAGGACAAGGGGTCAAAGTCAGCCCGGCATGCATCCCGCTTAACGGACCCCTTCCGGGAATAATGTCGGTAGTCACGGTTACCCCCAAGTACCGGTACCGCTCCGGTTCATTCGTAACCACAATAATCTCTTGCACCACCGGGCGTAATTGGCCGACGGTGTTTTCAATAATCAGCCGGTCCCCTACCTTAAGAAAAGCCTTATTCCGGCCCATGCGGGAATTCCGGCCCCCGGCTAAAATAATGGCGGCAGTAGTATTCACCGTATATCCCCTTTACCTGCGCCGATAATCCATTTTTTGCATTCTAAGAATATTTCCACTTCTAGCCACAAACTCCTTGTGAATGATGGTATTATTTTGCGCCGGCGGATAAACCCGGTGATCTTCCCTCAAACTAAATACCGGTGCGGCGTTTAGAAAGGGGGAGCGATATGTCACGGCGGAAACCGGTCATGTCGGAACGCCTTAAGTACGAGTTGGCGCAAGAGCTCGGTTTTGCCGATGTCGTCGACCGGGAAGGCTGGGGCGGGATCACCACCCGGGATGCCGGCAACCTGGTCCGGGCGGCGATTGAACGGGCGGAACGGAAAATGGCGAATCCCCGGTAACCTTTCAGGCAACCGCACCGCGCCAGGGCAGGTATTACAGAGCCTGCCCTGGTATTTCTTTATTTTCAACGCCAGGATCCGGCAGGAAAATCCCCGTCCCAGGCCGAAATCGAACTAACAATGATTATGCCGGGGAGGCTTTCTTTTTGAAACCGTGGTTGAAGAATTTGCCCTTGATTTTACTTGCTGTCATCATAATCATCTTTGCCGCTGTTCCCGTCCTCAGGGCAAACTTATGGACCGCCACGGAATTCCTGGTAGAAGCCGACTTCCTTGGTCTCCGCCGGTATGTGCTGTCTTTTGGCTGGGCCGCCCCGGCCGTTTCGTTTTTTTTAATGATTTTTCAGGCTTTCGTTTCCCCAATTCCCTCGATTCTGCTTTTCACCGTCAACGCCGCAATCTTTGGCGGTTGGCAAGGTTTTTGGTTGTCCTGGTTCAGCTCCCTGGCCAGCGCCTGGTTTTGTTTCGGCTTGGCCCGACGGTTGGGCCGGCCGCTGATTTCCAAGCTGGTTAAAGATGGGTTTTTAGCCAGAGTGGACCGGTTTCTCGGCCAATATGGCTCACCCGCCGTATTAGTTACCCGGGTGGTCCCGTTTATGCCTTTTGACTTTACCTCCTATGCCTTCGGCGTTACCCGGGTATCCTGGTGGGACTTTACCTGGGGAACCGCCTGTGGTCAAACACCGGCCATTGTGTTTTACAGCTTTTTGGGCCACCGACTGTTTACCCCGGCCCAGTACATCCTTTATTTGATCGTTTGGATCCTGGTCTTATTGGTGGTTACCTTATGCCTGAGACGTTTACTCAAAGGACGCCGTCACGATTGATTGCCCGGACTTACCGGGTCGTCTGCACGGTGAGGCTACGGCCATCACTGGAAAATACAATCGTTCCGGACTGGTCGGTCCGGTATACCTCGACTTTCTCCCTGGCCAAACGGTCCAGGGTCTTTTTATGGGGATGACCGTAATCATTCCCGGCGCCGGCGGAAATTACCGCGTAGCGGGGATTAACCACCCGCAATAATTCCGCTGTTGTCGAAGAGGTACTCCCGTGGTGGGCAACTTTCAACACATCCGCCCGGAGATCGGCCTGACGACCGAGCATTGCTTTTTCAGCCGGCCCTTCGACATCACCGGTGAGTAAAAAAGCCGTTTGGCCGTAAGTAATTTTTAAAACAGCACTGTAATCGTTCAGCCCTTCATACCGTTCCCCGCCCGGGGCGAGAAACCGCCCATCAATCCCGGGCAAGTCCAGACTCACCCCAGCCTTTGCTTCCACCCGCCTGGCCCCGGATGCTTTTACCGCCGCTAAAAAGTCCTGAAAAGACCGCGACGTATGGCCGACTTTCGGCAGGTACACAGCAAAGACCGGAAAACTCTTCAAAACATCATCCAGCCCGCCGATATGGTCTTCATGGGGGTGGGTGGCCACTACCGCCGCCAGTTCTTTTACCCCCTGCTTTTTCAAATAGTCAACTACCCCCGGGCCGGTGGTGTTGCCGCCACCATCTACCAGCACCGCTTGACCCGCCGGGGTCTTAATCAGGATACTTTCCGCCTGCCCGACATCCAGAAAATGCACCTGTAGTTGGCTTGACGCCACTTGCCCTGAAGGTGGCGGCGCCGGCGGGGCAGTAACCGGTCGCCCCGGTGGGGAACAGGCCACCAGGAAAAAAACCAGCCCAAAAGCCAACAGGATCAAACCCACCGGCCCTTGCCGGGAAAACCCGGAAAGTTTCATCTCCCGCCCCCCTTATTCCGTAAAGAACCCGTCAAGCTCTTTTTGGACTGTTTCCCGCCGTTTTGCCGTCGTTTCCGGATCAACCCGGATTGTCAGGGAAAGAACATCACCCTCCCTGACCCCGGCGGGTAACAAATCCCGGGGCAACCGGAAAGTAGTGCGGTCTTCCCGCTCCAATACCGCCCAGTTCTCCTCAAAACGGTCCAAAATCATAATCGCGACCTCCTTCGCCAAACCGTTTCACCCCAAAGCAAAATGCCGCAACACCACTTCCCGCCGCTGCGGGCCATAAAAAACGACACTGCCCAACTGTTCATCGCGGGGATCGCCGATCGACCCGACACCAATAATATAGCGGCCGGCAGGGTGCAACAAAAAGGGTTTGTCTGCCGTCAAGGGCAGCAAACGGACATCCTGATCCAAACATTCAAAACAAGTCAGGCGGTGACGGTGACCGTGAAAACAAACGTTAAAGTCACCGGCCTGGAAGTTCCGCCAAGCCTTTTCTACGCTGTCGATCCGTTCGGCCAAAGGGTTACGGGGACTGCCGTGCACAAACAAGACCTCCCCTTCGGCATACTTCTCCGGCCAGGACCGGTAAAAATCCCAAATCGCCGGGTCCACCTCCGGTGGCCGTTCGTAGAAGTTTAAAACATAATTATCACAATTTCCCCGGATTCCCCGGACTTTATGCTGCTGCAAAGTCATTAAACAGCCTAACATCCCGTCCTTAGACCGATAGTCGGGCACATCACCCAAAAAAACAATCCGGTCGTCGGGTTCGGTCAACTGCAAAGCCTTGACCAGTTCCCGTTCCCGGCCGTGGACATCGGCCATAATCGCGTAACGCATCCCGAAAACCTCCGTTCAAACAAAGGTAAAAGGATCCTGGCTTTCCCCGTGTACCCATACCGTCAGGTCAACCTTCTCCCCGGCCGCCCGGTCTTCCAGATAACGGGCCAATTCGGCCAACACCGGCCGTTCCGTCGCAAAATGGCCCGGGTCAATCACATCCAGGCCAAGGTTTTGGGCAGTCTGGGCCTCATGATATTTCAGATCACCGGTGATCAATAAATCAGCCCCCTGAAACTTGGCTTTCGCCAAAAGCCCGGCCCCCGTCCCCCCACACACCGCAACTTTGCGCACCAATCTCTGCCGGTCCCGGCCGACCCAACGCACTGCGGGCACACTCAGGACGGTTTTCACCCGTTCCGCCCAGGCCCCGACGGTCAGGGGTTCCGGCAGGTGGCCGATCCGGCCCAAACCTACCGCCACACCCCGGTTAAGCAAAGGATAAAGGTCATAAGCCACTTCCTCATAAGGGTGGGCTTTGAGCATCGCTTTTAACACCCGGGACAGATCTTGCCTGGTTACCACGGTTTCCACACGCACTTCGGCCACCTCGGCAACTTCCCCTACCCGGCCGATAAAAGGTTCCGCCCCGTCAAGCGGTAAAAAGGCGCCGGTGCCGGAAGTCCGGAAGGTGCAATGGGCATAATTACCGATATGGCCGGCCCCGGCTTCACCCAAAGCCCGCCGGACCACAGCCTCATGGTCCGCCGGGACAAATACGGCAATTTTGACCAATTCCGCTCCTTGATCCCCCCCTAAGGGAACCACGCCGGTCAACCCCAACCGGGCCGCCAAGGCATCATTCACCCCGCCTCCGGCCACATCAAGGTTAGTATGGGCCGCATAAACCTGCAAACCGGCAACCGCCAGCCGCCGTAAAAGCCGTCCAGCCGGCAAATCCCAGCGCAAGGCCTTCAAAGGCTTAAAAATCAGCGGGTGGTGAGTAACGATCAACTGGCAGCCTTTTTCAACCGCCGCTTCCACCACCCCCGGGTCCACATCCAAAGCCAAGTAAACCCCGGTCACCAAGGCCCCGGGATCACCGGCCTGCAAGCCGATGGCATCCCACTCGGCCGCCAGGTGTTTCGGGGCCAACCGTTCCAGCCAGCCTATGATTTGTGAACAGACGACAGCCATGCAATCACCCTTTCCAAATCCGCCACCCGGGCCATTTTTGCCGCCAAAACATCCGGGGCCTCCTGCCGGGCCTGCCGCATCCCGGCCAGGGCGCTTTTTTCCCGGGCCAACAGCCGGCCGGCAACCCCCGCCAGCAAGGGATGCCGTTTTTGCAGCAACAAAGGACCCAATTCCCAGATCAGTTCCGGGGCCAGCGGCGGCAAAACCGGTGCTTCCATCGCCCCCGGTTCGGCAATGGCCACCGAATAAATCCGCTTTCCCTCGGCGACCAGATCTTCTTCCGCCAGCCGCCAACCATTGCCGGTCAACCAGCGGCGCAACCGGCCGGCACCCCCTAAAGGCTGCAAGATCAACCGCCCGACCCCCGCAAGCTTACCCTGGGCCTGCCCTTCCCGCAAAATCCGTTCAATCGTGGCCCCGCCCATCCCGGCAACAATCACCGTCTTAACCTCACCAGGCCGCACCACCGTTAAGCCGTCACCGGCCCGTACCCGGACCTGCTCCCCGGCACCGGCGGCCGCCACATACTGCCTGGCCGCCGCCAGTGGCCCCGGGTGCAGATCACCGGCTACCGCAAATGGGACCATTCCTTCGCGGACCAGGTAGACCGGAAGGTAAGCGTGGTCCGTACCGATATCCGCCACCGGCCGGCCCAGGGGCACCGCCGCCGCCAACCTGGCTAATCTTGGGCTTAAAACCATCCTGCTTTCCCTCCGGTAAGCCAAAATTAAAAAAACCCCGTCTGCGGAAAAAGGCAGACGGGGTTGCTGCATCATTGGTGGGCCCACCTGGGATCGAACCAGGGACCAACCGGTTATGAGCCGGTGGCTCTACCGCTGAGCTATAGGCCCTAAAGGGAACCCTTCAACAAACTGGTGTCGAAAAAGTCCCTTAGTATTATAGGTTACAGATCGCCCGGGGTCAATACGCCTTTTACTCCAAATAATCCTTTAATTTCTTACTCCGGCTGGGATGCCGCAATTTGCGCAAAGCTTTGGCCTCGATCTGCCGGATCCGTTCCCGGGTAACGCCAAATTCCTGCCCCACTTCCTCCAAGGTACGGGAACGACCGTCATCCAACCCGAACCGCAAACGAAGCACCTTCATTTCCCGGGGGGTCAGGGTATCCAGAACCTCCTCCAGTTGCTCCTTCAGCAGGATGAAGGAAGCCGCCTCCGCCGGGGCCGGGGCATCCTGGTCTTCGATAAAATCCCCTAAATGCGAGTCTTCCTCTTCCCCAATCGGGGTCTCCAACGACACCGGCTCCTGGGCAATCTTTTGAATCTCCCGCACCCGTTCAACGGGAATGTCCATGTGTTTGGCAATTTCTTCCGGCAAAGGATCCCGCCCGTATTCCTGCAAAAGCTGGCGAGAAATCCGGATTAACTTGTTAATCGTTTCCACCATATGCACCGGAATGCGGATCGTCCGGGCCTGGTCGGCAATTGCCCGGGTAATCGCTTGCCTGATCCACCATGTGGCATAGGTAGAAAACTTATAACCTTTCCGGTAGTCAAACTTTTCTACCGCCTTGATTAGCCCCAGATTGCCTTCCTGGATCAGATCCAGAAAAAGCATCCCCCGGCCAACATACCGCTTGGCAATGGAAACTACCAACCGCAAGTTGGCTTCCGCCAACCGCCGTTTGGCTTCTTCATCTCCCTCTTCCATCCGTTTGGCCAGATCAATCTCTTCCTGAGCGTTCAACAAGGGTACCCGGCCAATCTCTTTTAAGTACATCCTGACCGGGTCATCAATCCCAACACCCTCAGGAACCGAAAGGTCGACCTCGACTTCCTCTTCTTGGTTTGTCTTATCATCCGCTTTTTCCGAGGATTCAGTTTGCGCATTCCCAGCCACAACATCAATCCCGAGGTGTCCCAACCGTTCATAAAGATCGTCAATTTGTTCCGTGGTCAATTCCACACCCTGGAGAGCATCCATAATCTCCTGATAAGTGAGGACCCCTTTTTGCTTGCCTTTGGCAATTATCTCTTTTACACTTTCCAGTTGTTGCAACTGGTCATCTTTCATCCGCGGTTCCCCCCTTATGCCAGGGTCTTTGTTCCCACCGGCCACCCAGGGGAATGGCCCCGTGTTGCCCGGCCGCCCGGCTTCGCGCCTTTTGTAGCCCAGCCAACTCCGGCAGGAGAAGCTGCAAAGCCTCCACATCCCCATTTTGGGTGTATGCATCGATTCTTGCCTCTAGACGGGAAATTTCTTCTAACAGCCATCCATAGCGAATGGTATTGATACAGTCTTTCACAACCGCTTCATCACAAACAGCAGCCAAATCCGCCACCAAAAGGGCGCCAAAATAACGCTTCGCCTCAACCGAAGTCAAGACCGCCGCTACTTGAGCAGCCAATGGACCGGTTACCGCTTGGCTGGTCTTAACCAGGGCATCAAGAATCTCGCGCAAAACGCCCCTGGTTACCGGCACCTGGTCACCCAGTTGTTCCCAGACCCGCCGGACCCGCTGAGCATCGGCCACCATCCAATATATTAGATACCGCCAAGCCTGTTCCTGCCTGTCAACCGGAGTTTTTTCCCCTGCCGCAGCAGGACCGGCCGTTTGGCTGCCGGGAGAACCGCCGCTCACTACAGCATTAGGAACAGATGTATGGATAGTATGGCTAAAATTTTCCTTTCTATTCCCTGGAAAATGCAATTTAGCGTTCCGGGCCAAAGCCCGAACCTCATCAACAATCGCCCCGGTTGAAAGCCGGAGTTCACCGGCCAGCCAATGGATATTGGCCTCTTGTTCCACCGCACTCGGCATTGCCAGCAAATCCGGCGCCAACTCCCGAACCAAGCAGGCCTTCCCCCCCGGGGTGGTCACATCATATTTAGTTGTCAACTGCTGAAAACGAAAAACGAAAAACGCTTGGGCCTTTTCAGCCGCCAGCCAAAACCGGGCGGCGCCATTTTGGGCAAGGTAATCATCCGGGTCCTTGGCCCCGGATAAAACCAATACCCGGACCTGGGCCCCCAGACCGGTCAAAATACCGCCGGCCTTAACCGCCGCCTTGATCCCGGCCTCGTCGTTATCGTAGGCCAGCAATACCTCAGGGGCAAACCGCAGCAAAAGCCGCCCTTGTTCGCGCGTCAACGCCGTTCCCAGGCTGGCTACCGCCTGCGTGATCCCCTGCTGGTGACAGGCAATAACATCCATGTAACCTTCAACCAGCACCGCCAGCCGTTTTTCCCGCATGGCCGGGCCGGCCTTGTGCAAACCGTATAAATGCCGGGCTTTTTTAAAAAGCGGCGTTTCTGGAGAATTAAGATATTTAGGCGCTCCATCATCCAAGACCCGGCCGCCAAAAGCTACCGGACGACCCCGGACATCAAAAATCGGAAACATCAACCGATGCCGAAACCGGTCGTAAATTCCTTCCCCACCAGTACGACGAGCAACCAGGCCAAAACGTTCCAGCTCCTCCGGGGTAAAGCCTTCTGCCAGCAACCGGACAGTGAGAAAATCCCAACCAGCCGGTGCGTACCCCAACCCGAAGGAAAACGCCACCTTTTCGCTGACCCCCCGGGTCTGCAAATATTCCCGGGCCGGCTGGGCCCGGGGATCCTCCCGCAGACACCGAAAAAATAGTTCGGACGCCCGCCGATGTAAGGCTTGTCCCCGCTCCAATTCCGTGCGAACCACCTTTTGCGCCGGGGTTAAGGAATTTTCGGGCAAATTCACCCCGGCTTGAGCGGCCAGCTTTTTCAACGCTTCCGGGAAATTAAGGTTTTCCCGCAACATAAGAAAGTTAAAGACATCGCCACCCGTGCCACAACCAAAGCAGTAATAGAATTGCTTTTCCCGCGACACAGTAAAAGACGGTGTCTTCTCGGAATGAAATGGGCAGAGCCCTACATACCGGCTACCCTCTCTTTTTAGGGCTACATACTCGGCAATAACAGCAACGATGTCGATGCGTTGGCGAACCTCGTCAACGATTTGCGGATCGCGCACGCGTAATCACCTACCATTGGATTCGCCATCGTCAGCTTAATTCCTTCTTTTTTAGGATCCCAAACGATGCCATCTAACATTTCGCGGACTGGGGACAAATTCCCTTCTGGTTTCCTTTTAAATTCGTAATAAAAGTGTCGTATAATTGTATATTACGTCGAATCATGCCGGAAAATTTTCCCTTGTTGGTGCCAGGATTTCCCGGAAAATTTCCCGAAATATAGGATTAAAGTATTAATTTTGACGGGAGGAGGTGTTTTTTTGGCACGGATATTAGTCGTAGATGATATGACCTATGTACGGGCCGTTTTAAAAAAAATCCTGGTCCAAGCGGGACACGAAGTAGTGGGGGAAGCAACAGACGGCGCCGAGGCCGTTAGTGAATACCAAGAAATAAGACCGGACCTGGTGACCATGGACATCACCATGCCCAATGTGGATGGGATTGCCGCCTTGAAAGCCATCCGGCAGCTCGACACAGAGGCCAGGGTGATCATGTGTAGTGCCATGGGCCAAGAAGCCTTCGTTAAACAAGCAATCCTATCGGGGGCTTGCGATTTTATCGTCAAGCCTTTCCGGCCGGAAAAAATCGTCAAAACCATCAACCGGCAGATAGTAAAATAGCCCGCACCCCGGTTAAGATTTTTGCAAACCGGCTATTCAATACCGGGCTTAAACCGAAGTTAAAATCGATTACCGCTGGCTCAATACCGATGAAAAATCCGGATCCTTCCTTTTTATATAGGCCAGGTTTGGCTTGGCCGATCACCCGCCAGAGATGGTTTTCGTGACCGAAACCGTCATAACCGGGTATAGCCAGGCGGGGCCAAGGAATTACGGTGATTTCCCCCGGCCGTTTGCCCAAAAAGGCGGCATCGATGATGATCACCTGTTCGGCATCACCAATCCGGGCAATACAGTGTTCTACATCTGTTTCGCCGCAAAAATAATCAAACCGGCCGGCCGGGTCCCGGGCTTGTAACGCCTCGACCAGATACACCCCAATCCCGTCATCCGTCAGCAGCCGGTTACCTAGACCGATAACACAGGTTTTCCTCATGGTACGACCGTGACGGTTTTCACCGGCTTACCCGGCACATAAACATGGGTGGCGCAAGAAATGCAAGGATCAAAAGAACGGATCACCCGCCCCAACTCAACCGGTTTATCCGGGTCGGCAACCGGTGTGCCGGATAAGGCCTGTTCCGCCGTTCCCGGCAGGCCGTTGTTTCCGTGGGAGGAGAGGTTCCATACCGTCGGGGTGATTATTTGGTAAAACGAAAGTTTGCCCCCGGCAATTTTTAACCAGTGACCCAATGCTCCCCGGGTGGTATCAATCAGCCCCGCTCCGGCCGCGGTCCGGGGTACTTGATACACGTCTTGCGTAACCGTACCGGGAACCAACCGCTCCACCAAGGTCGTAATGATGTTGGTGATTTTTTTTGCCTCCAGCACCCGGGCAATCGTCCGGTCCAGGGCCGAGATCCCGCGCCGGTAATCACCGCTTAACCACTGGCGGGCCAATGGGCCGACCTCAAAGGGCAGGTTATGGTACCGGGCAGCCTTAACCCAGGAATAGGCCTGTGGTTTGACCTGTTCATCCACCGGCATGGTTTCGAAAGGCCGGTAGGCTTGAACCCGGTCCCGGTACCACGAATAATCAATCTCTTCCGTGATCCCCGCCGGATCGAAAGCCTGGATCTTCCCGTCTATATAAACGGAAGGGTTTACATATAAGGTCCCCAGGTCTGAATAACCGTCAAAGCAACCATAACTGAGCAGGTTGCCGTAACCTTTTCCCAGATCGAAATACTCGGGGTAGTATTCGGCGATCGTGTAAACATCAGGCAGCATGATTTCATTGATAAATTGGCTGATCGTGGCCAGGATCGCCTTGATTTTAATGATTTTTGCGGCGGTTGCCCGGGTAGTGATTCCCCCGATAAACACCCCGTGGTTATGGGGAGCCTTACCCCCGAGGACGGCCAGCATTTCGTGGGCCTGCCGGCTAATCTCCAGGGAAGCGAAATAATGCCGGACCAGTTCATCATTCCGGTCCTTGGGCAGACGAAAGTCGTTGTATTGGGTGTGAAAAACCGGAAAATCCGCCGGCATTTTGACATAGTCCGGGAGAGTGTACTGGTAAAAGTGGCGAATATGGTTTTGGAGAAACTCGCAACCATGTACGATATCCCGCAGGTACCGGCCCTGGTCGCCCGGTTTTATCTGCAGGGCGTTTTCCAAGGCCAGGGTTGAGGCCAGCGAGTGGGCCGCGGAACAGATCCCGCAGATCCGCTGGGTAAAGTACACGGCGTCAAACGGGTTTCTGCCAATCAACATCTGCTCGAAACCCCGGAAAAGCAGGCCGCTGGTTTGGGCCGCAACCACCGTCCGGTTTTCGATCGTGACCGTGATGGCCATAAACCCGCTGATCCGGGTAACGGGATTAAGAATGATCTGTTTGGCCATGTTCCCTCCGCGTCGTATCATAGCTGATAAACGGTTCCATCCGGTCGGGAAACCCAAACTGGGCACAGCCGATACACGGGGTGTCATCCTTTACCGGCCAGTTCACGTAAGCATTCCACTGGCGAACCGGACAATCCGTCCGGGTGACCGGTCCCCGGCAGCCCAGCTTAAACATACAGGTTTTGTCCCCCAGTTTTTCCGCGAAAATCCCCCGGTCGAAAAACGACCGGCGCGGACACCGGTCATGAATCAAGGTGCTGTAAAACAATAGGGGCCGGTCCTGGCGATCCAAGGCAACTTCGCCGAACAAAAGAATCGCCGCCAAGGTACCCAGAAACCAGTCCGGGTGACACGGACAACCCGGCAGTTTAATCACCGGTCTTTGCAGCACACTCTGCACGCTGACACAGGCCGCCGGGTTCGGCCGGGCGGCGGATGGCCCGCCATGGGTGGCGCAGGCCCCGACGGCGATTACGTGAGCGGCCTTTTCCCCCAGCCTTTTCACCGCTTCCAGGGCGGTAAGCGGCCGGCCTTGAACCGACCCGATGATATTGTACCGGCCGTTGTTTTTCGTCGCCACCGCCCCTTCCACGGCCAGGATATAATCAGTGCCGAGCACACTGAACAGCTGGTCCATGGCAGCCGTGTTTTCGGCGGCGCTCAGGCTGTTATCGTACACAAAATTAACCATCCGGGTTAAAAGATACTGAAACCCCGGATTTACCCCGTCCAACAAGGAAATAATATTCCCCGAGCAACCGGTCAGTTCGAGCCAGACCAGGTTTTTTTTCGTTAAGGCGCCGTTTTGGATTGCTTTCCCGGCTTGGGAAACGAGCTTCAGCGCGGTTTCCCGCTTTTTTTGGTATTCACTGCAAACCTGCTGCCTTTTTTTCACGCCTGTAACCTGCCCACCACCGGCAATTGGGCCAATACCGGCTGACCGTCATGACATTCCTGAAATTGCCCGGTCAGGTCCTGCCCTGCCGCAAGCCCGAAATGAGTCGCCGCCGCCCAGGCAGCAATATCGGTCACATCGTAAACAATGCCGGCAACCGCCACATAAGCGGGGTTTCCGCTTTTGCCGTTATACCGGGCAAGGGTCTCCGGGGTGAAGACAGGCTGTTCCAAGCCGATGGTCCAGGATTCACTATACCAGCCGGTCGCGTTTTCGGCCGTCAAAACCGCGGTAAGCCGGGAGAGCTGGGCTATTTTTTGCCGCAAGGCCTTAAACAGAGCGTTTTTCGCGACAATGCAACGCTCGCAACGGAGTAAACCGGCATAATAATCCAGTTCCCACAATTTGTTGTGGATTTGCCGGCGGATTTGCTCCTGATCCAACATGCTACCATCACCTTTGAGCAGTTGTGAGGAAACCTAAGCCAGCATATGCTTAAGCCGGCAAAAAAGTGTCCCCTCTGGGGGGTGACAGGGGACGGTTCTGCTGACACCCCTTGCTTACGAAAGGTGTAAAGATAACGTTCCCGGTCGTCTCGCCGGTATTTTTTGGCTTTTTCCCTGTGCATTCTCCCGGTGGTTAGGGACAAAATAAGGAAAACCGGCTCAAAGAAAGGAAGAAACGATGACTAAACGCTTCTCGGACCAGGAGCTGCGGCAGCAGGTACGTTCTCTGCTGGCGGAAGATAAGGATTTGCGCGGATATGGGCTGCAGGCGGATGTAATTGAGGGTGA
>JAQWAU010000089.1 GCA_028707535.1 Heliobacteriaceae bacterium
GTAAGCCCCATCCCCCGCCCCATTTGAAGCATCCGCTGCAGGGGTCCCCATATCAAGTCCGACCCGATAGAATCCTATGCTTGCTAATTTTGCCGGTGTCTAAACTGGCACCCAACTGCGATATGTATTTTTCTGCACATGTCTTTTTTGCAAGGCCATGAAGGTACTGACTGACGATGTGATTCCAGCTTTTATTTGTGGTTCTCAAATTATCTCGGCAGGTTTGGTCAGGAATTCTTTTCCAGAAATGCCCATCTTGGTCATTTCATAGATATCAAGCACCTTGTCCAACTCTTCTTCGGTCATTAGCTGCTTCTCCAGCACAATGTCCCGGACATTGCATCCCTGCTGCATAGCTTCCTTAGCGATAGCACAGGACATCTCGTATCCCAGATGCGGATTCAGCGCAGTCACGAAGCAGACGCTACTTTCCACCATCTTACGGCAATGGTCCCGGTTGGCCGTGATCCCCCGGATACAACGGTTGGCAAAGATATGCTGCACATTGGTCAAGATGTTGATCGAGTGCAGAAGGTTAAAAGCCATGACCGGTTCCATGACGTTTAATTCAAACTGGCCGGCTTCCGAAGCCAGGGTTACCACCAGATCGTTGCCCATGATTTGGAAGGCCACCTGGTTGACCACTTCGGGGATGACCGGATTTACCTTCCCGGGCATTATGGAAGAACCGGGCTGCATCTTAGGCAGGTTGATTTCTTTCAATCCGCCGTAAGGTCCGGATGCCATAAGCCGCAGGTCGTTGGCAATCTTGGACAGCACCGTGGCCAGGTTTTTCATGGCCGAGGAAAGCTCGACAAAGGTATCGGTATTCTGCGTGGCATCGACAAGGTTGCCGGCTAAGCGCAGGTCTATTCCGGAGATCTCCCGCAGCTTCTTG
The DNA here is from genome assembly GCA_028707535.1 of Heliobacteriaceae bacterium. Lineage (GTDB taxonomy): Bacteria > Bacillota > Desulfitobacteriia > Heliobacteriales > Heliobacteriaceae > STF2-203. Next base: position 899 of record JAQWAU010000089.1, read on the forward strand.
ATCACCTGGTCAACATAAGTAAAATCGGCATTAAGGGCAGTGCCGGTAGCCGTAGCCCCCATGTTCACGGTCAGCAACCCTTTACGGGCTTGCCGCAACCGCTGTATGGAGCGGTTGATCGCATCGGCGTAGGCGCCAAATTCCTGCCCCATCCGGACAGGTACAGCATCCTGCAGGTGGGAGCGTCCCATTTTCAGGACATCGTCAAACTGAACCGATTTGAGCCTTAACGCCGTCTCCACTTCCTCCGTCGCCTGCAGCAAGTTCCCGGTCTTGCTGAGGAGGGCGATGCGCAGGGCGGTCGGGAAAGCATCATTAGTCGACTGGGACATATTCACATGGCTGTTAGGCGAAATCAGGCTGTAGTCACCCAGCTTTCCGCCGAGAACCTCGATCGCCCGGTTGGCGATGACCTCATTGGCATTCATGTTGATTGAGGTCCCTGCCCCGCCCTGGATAGGATCCACTACAAACTGGTCGTTAAATTTTCCTTCGATCACTTCCTGGGCGGCATCGACGATGGCCTGTCCCCGCCGCTCGTCCAGCAAGCCGGCTTCCATATTGGCCAAAGCGGCCGCCTTTTTCACAATTCCCATGGCGGGGATCAAAGCCCTGTCCAAACGATAGCCGGTGATCGGGAAATTCTCCAACGCCCGGGCAGTCTGGACGCCATAGTAGACTCCGATGGGAACTTGCATTTTACCGATGAAATCCTGTTCCGTTCTGTATTTTTTCATGAGAACCCCTTTCTTTCGTCAGTTGAAACTTGTGACCTAAATTATTAAATTATTATCATGGCCATGATCCAATACTTGAGGGTCCATATAATAATGGGGCCTTAATTCCAAATGTCACAATTTAACGGTACTCGTAACTATTTTCTATATCAGAATAATCCGCTGATGGTGTATTTGTAAATTCTTTTTTCTTTAACATTCAACATATTATTTTTAACCAACCCTCGGGAACCCGTCTAAAAGCCCCTGGGGTTTGGTGATAACCAAACCCCAGGGGCTCTTTATTTGTTTCAGGTATTTAGCGGTTTTCTAGTCACTATCTCCCCCGCTCAGCAAACCGCCTAATAAGCCTCCACCTAATACAGCTCCCCCTAAACCGATTCCACCCATCCCTCTTTGCTCTTCTTTATTGCTGAACTTCGCGGCGGCATAAATCCGATCCGCCAGGCGGGAGAACGGCAGACTCTGGAGGTAGACCAGGCCCGGTCCAGTCAGTTTGGCCAGGAAAAGTCCTTCCCCGCCAAACAGAGCATTCTTGAACCCACCCACAAATTGAATGTCATAGTCAACTGAGGGAGAGAAAGCGGCTAGACAACCGGTGTCGACCCTGATTGTCTCTCCGGCTGCCAGGGTTTTTTCGATTAAGGTACCGCCGGCATGGACGAAGGCCATACCATCGCCTTCCAGTCTCTGCAGGATGAATCCTTCCCCACCGAACAATCCGGCTCCCAAGCGTTTGGTGAAAGCTATTTCGACTTCAATCCCCCGTGCAGCACAAAGGAAGGAATCTTTCTGACAAATGAACTTTCCACCCAACCGGGCTAGATCCAGTACTACCACCCTGCCGGGATAGGGTGCGCCAAAAGCCAGCCGACTTTTCCCATTGCCGTTATTCAAAAAGGTGGTGATGAAAAAACTCTCGCCGGTAATCGCGCGTTTAAATCCTTTGAATAGACCGCCACCGGTCGAGGTTTGCATTTCAATCCCCTGCTCCATGAACATCATGGCTCCGGCTTCGGCTCTTACCCCTTCACCGGGATCAAGTTCAATCTCCACGATCTGCATATCGTCACCGTAAATCTTATAATCAATAACATCGCTCATCTTTATTCGCCCCCGTATCATCAAACAGATATAGTATATTCGAAGAGTCCCCCTGATGCATTTATTAATTCTCGGCCATTCGGTTAAATCCTTTGTTTTCTTACCTTTTTATCGGCAAAATCTATTGGGTTATTATAATGCCGGGGTCAGACCGAAATATGGGTAACAAATAAACCGTAGTTGTTATCGGAAAAATATTAAGGTGTTGTATATTTAATGCAGGAGACCCTTTTTCACTTTATTCAGTGCCTGCGGTTGGAAAAAGCCTTAGCAACCTTTGCAAAGACACAACATTCTCTTCCATGTATAGTAATGACATCAATAAAAAGGATGTGGGGAGAATGTGCATGAACGGTAAACCAGGACAAGTGGAAATCAAGGTGCTTCCGGAAATGACCGTTGCCTATGTAAGGTATGTAGGTCCATATCAAGGCGATGCCGAAC
>JAQWAU010000090.1 GCA_028707535.1 Heliobacteriaceae bacterium
TCCTGGTCGCCAGCCGCCGGCAGCAGCCGGAAGTCCTGGTCCAGAATACGGAAACGAACCCGCAACGGCTTGTCCAGAAAACCATAGCGACGGCAAAAACCACCCACGCCGGCGCTGCCGGCGGCCATGGTTGGCCCTGTCTTCGTTTCGTTAATGGTTATTATGCTATCGATATTGCAGGCTAGTAGCTTTCGCGGTAGACTCAAATAACAAGGAAGCATAGTCTTTTCGTTGCCCTAAGACAGGGACGCTTTTTTCGGAAATGTACCCAAACATTTACGGCCAACATACTTAAAAGGACGGGGGTTGTTTTTGAATGGCTAAAAAACCATTTGAAGTAAGCATTAAAGAATACCTGGAAAAAGTGCGGTCTAAAAATATTCGCGTTAATAAAGTGATTCTTTACGGCTCGTACGCCACCGGTAAGGCCGACAAAGATAGCGATATCGATCTGGCCATCATATCTTCGGATTTCGGTAATGACTGCTTCGACGAAGCCATGATACTTAGAAAGCTTACCCGTGGAATTAATCTGGACATTTCGCCACGACCGTATTCTGAAAAGCAGTATAAAGAAGCCAAAAAGGGAGACTTTTTATACGATGAAATAATCACAAAGGGTAAAGTCGTGTTTGAATAAATAATCGACGGGAGAGGGGAGCTCCCACGGGAGCGTCCCCCGCCCCAATTTAGCCAAAACCAGGGTCAACCACTATACCGGTGGTTGGCCCTTTTATATTCCAAGCGAATCCCAACTCTAAACCAAGATGCAACCATTTTCCCATAAATGACAACTGCTGGCAGGAAGTTGGTGTTTTTCGGCGAAATGATTAAATACCAGTAAATTCTTGTAGACAGGAGGGCGAAAAATGGCGCGAAAACCCCGGGTTTGGTATCCTGGTGCATGTTACCACATTATGTGTCGGGGGAACCACCGGCACAATATTTTCCGGGATGACGAAGACCGGGAGGTCTATTTATACGTACTTCGCCAGGTGATCGACGCAAAGCCGTTCATTCTCCTTTCGTATTGTCTGATGACTAACCATGTACACCTGCAAATGGAGACCGTGGATCTCGCTCCCGGCATCATCATGAAAATGCTTAACCAAAAGTATGCGATTTATTTCAACCGTAAATACCGGTTTGTCGGGCAATTGATGCAAGGCCGGTTCCAGGCCGAGATAATCGATACTGACCGTTACCAACTGGAAATCAGCCGTTACATCCACTTAAACCCGGTTAAGGCCCGGATGGTGCCTCTCCCGGAAGAGCACAAATGGAGCAGTTACGAAGAATACCTGGTGGGCAACCCGAACGGGCTTTGCCAACCGGAAAAAATTCTCCAGTACTTTTCCCCGCCAAAGATCAAACGCTACCGGGAATTCGTTGAAGCCGGCCTGAGATGGCACACAACACCGGTGGATGTGCCGGTCAACCTCCTCCTGGATGTTGGTGAAGAGGACGACCCGGCTGCGGAGCAAAACCGGGAGCAGCCTGCAAACCCGGCAGAACAGCCGAACTGGGCGGAGGGATAGACGATGGCGACAGTAATCAACGGGTTTGCGATTGTGGGGATTGACGGCTACCAGGTGGAAGTGGAGACAAAAAACATGCCCGGTGTGCCTTCCATTACGGTGGTCGGGCTTGGCGATACAGCGGTAAAGGAAGCGCGCCAGCGGGTAGAGGCGGCTTTACAGGCTTCCGGTTTTCAATTTCCCAAATTGAAAATTGTCATTAACCTGGCACCGGGGGATGTGAAAAAAAGCGGCTCCCACTTCGATTTACCGATGGCGGTCGGTTTACTGGCAGAGTCAAACCAGCTCGTGCTCACCCGGGAGCAAAAGGAAACCTTCGGTTTTCTCGGGGAGCTGTCCTTAAACGGTCTCCTCCGCCCCTGCAGCGGGGTGCTGCCGATGGCCATTGCGGCCCGGGCAGCCGGACTGAAAAGCCTGGTCGTTCCGGCCGGCAATGTCCGGGAAGCCGCATTAGTAAAAGGGTTAACCGTCTATGGCTTTTACAGCCTCGGGGATTTAGCCAAGTTTTTATCCGGGGAGACCCCCTACCTTCCGGTGTTTGACGAGCTTCCCCTAGATGATCCGGTGTTTGCCGGGACATTGGATTTTAGTGATGTCGTCGGCCAGGATATGATCATCGACACCGTAGTGGCCGCGGCGGCCGGCGGGCATAACATCCTTTTCATCGGCGCCCCGGGATGCGGAAAATCGATGATTGCCAAACGCTTGCCGACCATTTTGCCCACCCTGACCGAGGAAGAAGCCCTGGAAGTGACCAAGATTTACAGTGTCGTGGGGCAGGTAAGGGACCGGAATGCCCTAATCTCCCACCGCCCTTTTCGCGCTCCCCACCATAACGCATCCCTCAATGCCTTGATCGGCGGCGGCAGTCCGGTGGTTCCCGGGGAGGTATCGCTCGCCCACCACGGGGTGCTGTTTTTGGACGAAATTGCCGAGTTCAACCGTAAGGTTTTGGATGCCTTGCGCCAACCCCTGGAAGATAAGCAGGTAACGGTAGCCCGGGTAAAAAACAGTGTCACCTACCCCTGTAACTTCATGCTGGTCTCCGCCATGAACCCTTGTCCCTGCGGCTATTACGGGCAAAACCGCTGCCGGTGTACGGATTACGAGGTGCTAAAATACCGGCAAAAAATTTCCGGTCCAATTCTGGATCGGATTGATCTGCAAAAATATGTCCAGCCGGTGGATTTTATGAGTATTTCCGGACAAAAACCCGGGCGTTCTTCAGCGATACTCCGCGAACAGGTGGAAACCGCCCGGAAACAGCAGCGGACCCGGTTTGCCGGCCACCCTGCCGTCAACTGTAATGCCCAAATGACCGAAGCCATGGTCCGGGAATTCTGTACGCTGGACAGTGAATGCACCCACCTGCTGCAACAAGCCTATGAACGGTTCCGCTACAGTGCCCGCTCGTTCAACAAGTTTCTCAAGGTGGCCCGGACTTACGCCGACCTGGACGGCCTCCCCCGGATTGGCCGGACCCACATCACCGCCGCCTTAATGGCCCGCGACATGGACAAAGAGCATGCCGGGCTGCTCGTGGTTTAAGGAAGGGAGATTAGGCCATGGATCGATATTGGGTTTGGCTCACCCGGATCAAAGGCGTGGGACCGGTAAATCAAAAACGGCTCCTGGAAAA
>JAQWAU010000091.1:0-1191 GCA_028707535.1 Heliobacteriaceae bacterium
AGATGGCAATCCCCGGCGTCAGGGTCGCCGTGTTTACCTCCCGGTTAAACTTGACCCGCCACACCTTGCCCAAAGCTACCCCGGTTACCGGCGCAGCCGGCGCAAACTCCCGGTATTCCGCATCGACCGGGCGGGCCGGTGGGGTAGCGGTGTTCGCCCCAATTGTAAAGGTGGTAAAGTGTTTGACCGGAATGGTCAGGGTGTCGCCGGCCGCATCATAGGTAACCGCCGCTGCATTAATAAAATCAGTGGTATTCTGCACCTTGCCGGTGTTGTCCTTTACCGTTATCTTGAGATATTCGGCATAATTGGCCCCGGTCAGCCCGGCGGCGTTCAGCCGGTTGCCGAGGTTAAACAAGCGAAGTGAGGCTTCCGTATCGGCCAAAAAAGTCATCGCCGCTGTATCCACACTAAAGGTAAACTCCTGTAATTCCCGGTCATAGCCGATGTTGAGCGTCTCCAGCCGGACCAACTCATCCCGGTGGCCGATGATATCGAGGCCAGGACGGAAGGTAATGCTCCCGGTGCCGGCCTTGGTAAAGGTCAGCAAGTGTTCGGTGTTGTAAAGGTTTTTGAGGGCTGGCAGCTCCGGTGTTGCCGTGACACTCAAGCCAGCCGGGATGTGGACCCCGACGAGTGCCGGCAGGCCGGCGGCATCCGTAACCGGTAAAGGCTGGGTGCCTAAAAGGGGCCGCTGGCCGGAGTTGTCATAAAGCAGAATCCCTAAAGTACCGGCGGCAAGGGTGGTATTATCCGGGTTATTGATTGTCCCGCTCACGGTAACCGTCCCGTCGGCCGCTACCGTCGCCGGCGCCGACCAGGCCTGACCGACCCCGGTAAACTGTCCCGGCTGCATACCGGTCAAGACCGGCTGGGAAGCATCATATTTATCCCGGGTAGCGTAGACGACCATGACCGCCTTTAAGTTCTGACCGGCGGCGCCGGGGGGAAGGGAGCCGGGATTAAAGCCGGCGGCAAAGGAATCACCGTCAAAATATACGTGGTCCAGGTCGGCACCGGTAACCGTGAACCCGCTGCCGCTACCCGGGCTGCCCCCGGTCGTGGGAACGATCACCGCCGGCGTATTGGCGGCGTCAACGACCGGAAAATAAGCCGGCACCCCGGTTTCCGGGTTAATCAGTTCACTGCCGTCGGCGGCATAAACCTTAACGGCCAAAACCCCATCAGGCA
>JAQWAU010000091.1:1291-3145 GCA_028707535.1 Heliobacteriaceae bacterium
GTCAAAAAAGGGGTGCCGATTTTCTTCAGGATCTCCGGGGCAAACCCCGGACCTTCATCGGCAATCGTCAGCACCACTTCCTCCGCTTCCCGGCAAGTGTGGATGCTGATTTTCCCGTTCCGGCCGTTTGCTTCCAGGCCATTGCGGACCAGATTAAAAATGAGCTGGTGAATTTCTTTTTTATCCAGTAAAAGATCAGGAACCGGACTTAGGGTAAAGACAACTTCCTGGTTGCAAACATTGGCATCCGCCCGGATTAAGGGTTCCAAGCTGCGGATGATCACATTCAGGTCCCAAAGCCGTAAATCTGTGGCTTTGTTCCTGGCTAAACTCAAAAACTCGGTGATAATCGCATTGGCCTGGTCAAGCTCATCAATCATCAGTTCAAAATAATCCCGGTAAGCGGTACATTCGGGTTTAATGCTCAGCATCTGGAGAAAGCCGCGGACCGTAGTCATCGGGTTTCTGATCTCGTGGCCGATCCCGGCAGCCATTTGCCCGATCAGGTTCAGGCGGTCCAGCCGGGCCATTTCTTTTTGCATCTGTTCCCGTTCGGTAATATCCATGCCCATAAACATCAGGTATTGGCTCCCGGCAATTTCGATCGGTACGATGGACATTTGGCAAAAACGGGCAGTTCTATCTTTAGACCGAAATTCAATTACCCAGTCATACACCCCGCCTTCCGCCATGACCCTTTGAATGATCCGGCTGCGTTGTAACGGGTCAAACCAGATTTTCAACTCTGTAGCGGTACGCCCAATGACTTCCTCCCGGCGGTAGCCGTAGGTGCTTATAAAAGTCTCGTTTACATTGATAAACTGCCCTTCGGTCAAGGTGGTAATCGCCATGATCAGGGGACTGGCGTTAAAAGCCTTGGCAAACCGTTCTTCGGAAAAACGAAGCTCGGCAACCGCTTGTTTTTCGTTGGTAACATCAGTAATCACCACTAGTAAGTGCGATTCACCATTAAGGTCGATCACCAAGCCATCAAGTAAGCCGTCCCGAATTTCACCGGTTTTGGTGATGAATTGAAATTCCCAATTATCGACGGTCCTATGTTCGTACACAAGGGTGCGGATTTCGTGAATTTTTTCCGGAACAACTAAGAGTTTTAATTCATGCGGTGTCCGGCCCAGAACCTCCGCCAAGGAATAACCGATGGTTTTCAACAGCCGGGAATTTGCATCGACCAGGCAGCCGTCACGATTGAAAATGGCCATCGAACAAGGGCTGGCTTGAAACGTCTTGGCGAAACGTTCTTCCGACCGCCGCAGTTGTTCGATAGTCTGCCGTTGCTCGCTAATGTCCCGTATCGATTCAATCGCCCCGATAATATTTCCCTCGGCATCATAAAGCGGGGCGGCAATCCCCCAAAGGTTCATCCCCGGCCGGCCGTCGGTAAACGGTACCCAGACGTCCCCGTAAATGGCGTTTCCCTGGTACTTAAAGTTTCGGTACCGTAAGGCGGCTTCTGCACAGGCCGGGTTGATTACCTGGTCAATCAAGATCGACCGGGGTTCCCCGTAAAAAGGCACGGCATAGCAGTAATCACCCTTACCCAGGATCTCTGCCTTACTTATCCCGGACAACCGTTCTATTGCCCGGTTCCAGGCAATTACTTTTTGCTCCTGATCGATGACAAAGGTAGGATCAGGCAAAAACTCGATAATATCTTCCAGCTTCCGGTGGGCGGCCCACAAGGCCGCTTCCGCCCTTTTGGCGGCGGTAATGTCGACTAAGGAAGCAATCGTTTTGTCGGTACCGGGGATCAGGGAAATATGGGCCAGGATTTCCCGGACTTTGCCGTTGTAATCCACCAACCGGAATACATAACTAGCCGGGACGGCTCCC
>JAQWAU010000092.1 GCA_028707535.1 Heliobacteriaceae bacterium
CCGGATCATCGCCATTGCTGACGCCTACGACGTTATGACCAGCGACCGTCCTTACCACCAGGCGATTACCCCTACAGCCGCGGTAGCCGAACTCCGGCGCTGTGCGGGCACCCAGTTTGATCCCCACTTGGTCCCGCTTTTTATCGCCAGCTTAACAGCGGCCGGCAAAGTTTAACCCTTTGACATAGTATAGTTTCCGGTGCCGTGAAATTCCTGTTGCCAGGCCTTTTCCGCCGCCGGTTGAAAATCAGCGGCCAAACGGTCCAGTTGCCCCATAAACGCCGGGTCCTTAACCATTCGTTCGGCTGTTTGATGAGTGGCATAAGCCCCTGTTTTCGCGACTACCTCCCGGATTACCCCGGGATTATCAATCATCATACACGGCTGCAGTAGATTACGGTTGTATGGCTGCCGCCGGCGGATTTCTTTGAAAAACGGGGCTTTAAATACCTCAATGAGGGGTTTGTTTTTTACGTTATCACAGGCGAAATGGGTAAAAACGCAAGGTTCCACATCCTCCCGGGCATTAATGTGGCAGTAGTATTTTCCCGCCACACAGCCACCGACATATGGGGCATCATTAAAAAAATCAATCGCAAAAATCGGTTTGGCCGTGCGGATTTGCCGCGTTTTTTGCCCGAGATATAACCGCTGTTCTGGCGTCAACATCAGGCTGACTTCCGGTTGGTCCCCCACCGGCATGTACATAAAATACCAGATCATCTTTGCCCCTTTGGCAATAATCAAGTCCACAAATGCATCGGAGACGACGCTATCCAGGTTTGCCCGGGAAGTTGCCGCCGATACGCCGAACAATACGCCTCTTTCCCGTAAAAGGTCCATAGCCTGCATCACCTTGGCAAAAGTACCGGGGCCACGTCTGGCGTCAGTTTGGGGTTCTAACCCTTCCAGCGAAAACATCGTCACCACATTGCCCAGCTTTTGCAGCCGGTCCGCCAATTTTTCGTCAAACAAAGTGCCGTTGGAAAACGGGGTAAACAGCACATCATTATATTTTTCATAGATATCCAACATATAGTCGACCAAAAACGGTTCCCCACCGAGGATACCCATGTAGTAAATGCCTAAATCCCGGGCCTCCCCAACCAGCCGGTCGACCTCCGCATAAGGGATATCGTCTTTTTTACTGTAGTCCCCCGCATAACAACCGGTACACCGGAGATTACAACGCATCGAGGGGCTTAACAGGATCACAAAAGGAATCTTGGTGTCTTCTTCCACCATGTATCTGGCCCGCTTATTGATCCCGTACCAGGCCGCATTGGTAAAGAAATTGACAAAAAGTTTTTGCAGGCACTTTTTGTCCGTATGCTCCAAAAGATCGTGAATGTACTTTTGGTTGGCCGGGTTCGTCCGGTACTCATTGTAGATAAAGTCCAACCGGTTGATAAAATCTTCGTCCTTAACCACCTTGTGCAACAAACTGACCATTTTGTCGATGTTCTTTTCCGGGCCTCGCTCCAACATTTCCGCTGCCGCATTGGCCACGGTGTCCTTGAGGCCTTTTTCCACTGCGTCTCTGACTCCCATAAAGATGCCCTCCTTGCAGTTGGAATTGTGCTTAAATATAATTATAGCGCACATTTTTCGAACACCCGGTAAAGCCCGAATTCTCCTAATTTTTAGGCAATCAGCCGAATTGAGGGTGACAGGGGACGGATCTGCTGACACCTAAATTAAAGCAAGCCCGGGGGTGGTTGCCTCCCGGGCCTGCTAAGATGTTTAGTTTATGGTTTTCGTCGCCAGGATATAGCTTCCGAGGTTTAGTCGTCCGGCGGGTTACGTGCCACAAGCGAACGGGTTAGGCAAAGCCTGCCGCTAAAGCCATTCGCAGGCCGGGAGCGTTGTGAGGCTCATTCTGATAAGGAACACCCCAAACCTTTGAGCCGAACAGCAGACGGCCGAGAATGCATGCAGGCGGAGTCTTCGCAAGCGACGGCACCAACCCGCAGCTCACTTCTCATGGGGTAAGTTCTTCCCGTAACTTCCGAATGGTTGCCTGATCCAAGCCAGTGATCTTTGCAATTAGTTCGGGAGTTATCCCTTCACGTAAGGCCATCCTGGCCACGGCTAAGGCCTTAAAGTATTCCCCTTCCGCTTTGCCTTCCGCTCTGCCTTCTTCTTTGCCTCTATTCTCGGCCGCTTTCAGCGCTGAAAGTTGATCCATCTTGGCCAACATCCGGGAACGATAGATCGCCCGGGTGCCGGGGTCCTGGCTAAGCCGTTCCCATTCATTCATCGCCTTTTTGATTAACCCGTCGGTCATGGCGATCTCCTCCAATTCCTTAATTATTTTTTCGTCTTCAGTCACCATCAGCAGTAAAAACCATTTGATTAGCGGATCACTGTTGCTCCTTAGGGAGCCGCCCTTCCACTTCCGGTACATTTTCGGCAATTCAATAAAGCGGATTTCGGCCACATCCGTAAGTAAAAAACCTTCTGTTTTTTCTAACGGCTGAAACACTGTATGATACTTGTTTGTGTTGGGCCAAAGCAGATAATCAAGAATGTTTATGCTGATCGTTTTCCGCAGATTCTTATATTCCATGCCCATACGTGCTTGGGAGATGAATATGTTTGACCAATAGTACAAGGCGCGCTTCTCCATCTCATGCTCATTGGCAACTTGAATTTCAATTGTGAATAGGGTACCGTCGTCAACCTGGGCAACTAGATCCATAACCGCCAATTTATCATCCGCGAAGTCACGATCCTTAATCGGATTGATAACCTTCACCTGGCAAATCCGTTGTTGCTTGGCCGGTCTAAGTATGGAATTGAGCAGGTCAACCAGAAGATCCTCGTTACCGGCGCCGGAGAATAGTTTTAAAGCAGGCCCGGGGGTAGTCGCCTCCCGGGCCTCCTGATTTACCAGTGCAAGGTGTCAGCAGATCCGTCCCCTGTCACCCGCATGGTGGACGGGCAAAAGCAGGTCTACTTTCTCGGCTTCGGTTGGATTGAGGACAGCGGTGAACCAAACCGCGGCGAATACGCTGCCGATATGTATGAAAACGGCAACAAGATCGGCATTATGGGC
>JAQWAU010000010.1:0-15765 GCA_028707535.1 Heliobacteriaceae bacterium
AAGAAACCGGGGCAACACTGTTTTCGTCTGGCGGGAGTGTGTAGGAATCGAACCTACCGCGCCCGGGTTGGCCGCGCGCCGACTGGGTTTGAAGCCCAGGGAGCCCACCAGGACCCATTCACCCCCATGAAAGCTTGTAGATAAGATAATAGCATACTTGCGGAAAAAAAGAAAGCAAGCAAAAAAGCAACGCCCTTTAGCGACAAATAAAAACCGGAAATTCGGTTTTTCTACTTAACCTTCAAGTGATGAAACTGCGTTTCGTGCCGGGTAATATGTAACGCCGGATTTTTTCGAGGATTTCATCTTCTATGCGGGCTTCAATCCGTTTTTGTCCGGCCTTCAACTCTTTAAGTTCACTAAGGATTTCCACACCCTTCTACCACCTTTTTCATTCAGCTTAGGGCAACATCCATTTTGCCCCAGTGCTACCAAACCCTATTATATGATTTATTGAAAAATATTCAACCAAATTCTAAGCTTGTCGCCGGCATGAGGAAAGGCCCTGCGGCCATAAAAAAAAGACACCGTATTAATAACGGTGTCCTAACAGGATCCATTGGCTCCGGCCTATTCTGCAACACCGGAACCGGGTGTTCCCCACAACCAGTCCCAAAGCTTGGAGCGAATTTCCACCGGGGGCTTCTGACCGGCCGGCCGTTCCCCAGCCGCCTCCGGAAGTACCACCGCACCGGTCCGTTCGCTCAAACACAACGGGGGGTAGAGAACACACCACCAGTTGGCCCCCCGGCCTTCGGCGATAATCACCCGCAGGGCAAGATATTCACCAGCCGGAGCCACAAATTGGCCGTAAATCTTCCGGGGAAAATGGTAGCGGCCAACCTCGGCCCGTACCGGGTCCGGGCAGCCGGCCATCCGCAAACAATCCGCCGCCGCTTGACTGACCAAATCCAGGTTGGCGGCAGTCACCGCAGACGCTTCTACCGGCGAACCGCATTCGGCGAGTAACGGATCAAGTTGCGCTAACACCGCATCCCGCACCGCCAGTTTTAAGGCCTGGTCGGCGGGATCATCAGACCGGGCAATAACGTGCAACCGGAACAAAGGTGGCGGTCCTGCGGTGTGGACCGCTAAAGCGGGCAAATAATAGCCCGCCACAGCACATAACAACAAGAGACAAAAAAAGAGGGTTAGGAACCGGGCGGCAGGCGCAGCTTTGCAGAGCAAGGTTCGCCGCCTCCTTGAAAATCGTTTCCAAACGGTAGTCTTGCCCTACCCCGGTCCGGCTTAAACATCAAGGAGCAAAAATTAGATTCCCGGTTCGAGCACCGTCATCACCCGCAGTTCGGTTCCAGCCGCAATTACCGCCATCGGCCGGAGGGCAAACCGTTCGGGGGTAATCCGCATGCGTCCCCCGGCAACCGGCCACCCCCGGTGGCCCGCCAGGGTCTGCCCCAACCCGTCAGACCTGCCCCGCTCTGCCGCTAAAGCTGCCAATAAGCCCCGGGTTGCGTCATAGGCCCACAGGGCCATGGCGTGAGGCGGTTCGCCGTAACGCTGTTGGTAAGCCTGGACAAATTCCTTACCTGCCGGCAAAAAGAGCAAATTCGGGGTGGTGAAATACAGGCCCCAACCGGTCCCGGCAACCGGCTTTGCCGTTAATTCCTGGGCTAAAGCCTCCAGGCCGTCCCCGCCCAAAACCGGCACCGTACAACCTTTTTCCCGTAATTGGCTTAAGAGCACCCGGGCTTCCTTGGCGTAACCTGGTACATATAATACGGCCGGATCACCGCTTATGGCCTGATCAATCAACCGGCTAAATTCCTGTTGCCCCCGTTGGTAGGACAAAGTCTGCAATATCTCCCCGCCTTGGGCCGTGTAACTCGTGGTAAAAGACCGGGCCAACGCCTGGGCGTAAATACTTTTTTCCTCGACCAATACCACCGCCCGGCTGCCAAAAAGACCGGCGGCAAACTGACCGGCAGCCAGACCTTGCTGCCGGTCGTCATAACTGCCCTGAAAAACATTTTCTCCCAATTGCGGAATTTCGGCATGGGTAGCTAAGCTTAAAAGCGGAACCGCCAGCCCGGTTTTACTTAAAGACTCGGCTTTGGAAAAGGTTACCGGACCTAAAACCGCCACCGCCTCCTCTTTTGCCAGCTGGGTGGCAAACCCGGGCAAACCCGCCACATCATTGGCATCGGCCGTTAAGGTAAGCACCGGCCGATGGTTAACCCCGCCCTGTTCGTTAATGGTGTCCACCGCCAATTGGACTCCTTTTAAGGCCGCCTGCCCCCAAGGGGCCACCGGCCCCGAAAGTTCCACCACTACCCCTACGACCAATGACGGTCCAGGCTGACCTGCTCCAGGCGCCATCCCTGTTTTTTGCCAACCCCAGTACAACAACCCGGGAGTTAAAAGCAATAATCCCATAAATAACAACATTTTCCGGCGGGATAAATAAAACATGGGACAAACCTCCTTACTTTTTCAAGGTATGTCCCAGTTCTTTTTTCTATGCCAATTTTTGGGTAAATTACGGTCCCGGCCGGGAAAAAAGCCGGCGTTTATCCCCAAACCGCCGGGTCACCCGTTCCCGGTCCAGCCATTCCAGCAAAGGCACCACATACCGCCGGGAACTACCGGTGGCATCACGGATCGCCGCCACAGTGGCTTCACCGTGGACCGCCAGGTAAGCGGTGACCGCCTCCCGGAAGTGAGCCAAGGCCTTGGGGTGGAAAAAGAGGTCCTCACCAAGTTTTGTAAGCCGTCGCTCCTCGACCAGGAAAGCCAGGTATTCGTCCGCTGCTTCGGGGTTAACCCCTTTTTCCTGCTGCAGACGTTCCTTCACCTCGGCCGGGGTAGGTGGCTGCACACCCCCGGCAGCAAACCAGCCTTCCACCAGTTCCAGGTGGCCGGCCACCCCGGATTCCGGAGTATTGGTAAAACCCGCCGCCGCCAGTATATTACCCGCCACCATGACCACCCCTTGCTGAGCCAAGGTGGCCAACAAAGCACTATAGGCCTTACCCGGCCATTGCCCGACCATTTTCCCTTTCAAGTCTTCTTTCGGCATCCCCCGGCGTAAAGGGTAAGCCTGGTGAAAAGCGGTCACATCCCGGACAACCGCTTTTGCCAACAGATTTAATTTCTCCGGAGCCAGAAAATACAGGGTCCCCTCCCCGGTTAACAAAGCGATCCCCAGCCTGGTCCCCGCCTGCGCCTGACTGATTATTTCCTTGACGACCTCCCGGGACAGGCCGACAGCCTTAACCGCCTCCTCTGGAGAAAGCGGCAAACCACTCTGGGCTAAATATTGCGCCAACCGCTCGACCGGGGTGCCTTTTTCTTTGGTCTCCAAGGCCCGAATCACTTCCGGACGGTTTTTCTTAAACTTTGCCGCCGACCCTTCAACCACCCGCCCACCCCCGATCGTCACTACCGGGGAATAACTCCGCAAGACAAACCGGTCCCCTTTCAGCACCGCCACCGGTTCTTCCAGCACAATCTGGGCAAAGGCTTCCGCCCCGGGGGCTAATTCTTCCCGGTCCAATAAAACCACGCGGCCCAAAGTTTCGCGGGTTCCCGCATGAAACCTTACCCGGTCGCGTTCTTTCACCGGCCGGGCCGTCCGTTTTAATATCTGGAGCCGCACCGACACCCGGTAAGCCGGAGTTAAGGTATCCACCGTGGCCACAACATCCCCGCGCTCTACCTGGGTCAACTCCACACCGTGCAAATTAACCGCCACCCGCTGGCCGGCCGCCGCCAAGCCTAACTTTTGCCCGTGAACCTGCAGGCTCCGGATCCGGACCGGCAAGCGACGGGGCATCAGTTCCAATTGGTCCCCTAACTGTAATGTTCCCGCTACCAAGGTACCGGTGACTACCGTCCCAAACCCGGTACTGGTAAAAACGCGATCGATCGGTAGCCGGGCCATGCCGGCCGCCGGCCGCCGGGGCACCGTGGCCACCATTTCAGTAATCAGGTCCCGCAACTCGGGAATGCCGGCCCCCGTAACCGCCGAAACGGTAACGATCGGCGCCACCGCCATTACCGAGCCGGCCAACGCCTCCTTCACTTCTTCGATTACTAGTTCCAACCATTCATCATCAACTAGATCAACTTTAGTCAAAACAACGATCCCCCGGGAAACCTGCAATAATTCCAAAACATCCAAATGTTCCCGGGTCTGGGGCATTACCCCTTCATCCGCCGCAATCACCAATAAGACCAGATCCATCCCGCCGGCCCCGGCCACCATTTGTTTAACAAACCGTTCGTGCCCCGGCACATCGACAATCCCCGCCAGTTTGCCGTCCGGCAAAACAAACGGGGCAAAACCCAACTCAATGGAGATCCCCCGCGCTTTTTCTTCTTTTAGACGGTCGGTGTTAATCCCGGTCAAGGCCCGGACCAAGGCGGTCTTACCGTGATCCACGTGTCCGGCCGTACCAACAATCACGTTGGTGCGTTCCCGTACCATCACACAACACTCCCTTATTGTAGGGATTGTATCATGAAGGCCTGGAGCGAACAAGCAACTCCCGTCCGGCAGCGAAAAGAACCGCCACCAATAAAGGCACCCCGGCGTAACCGAACAAAGGATACAAAAACGCCACCAACGTCGCAAACGGCAGCAAGGCAAACGGGGATACCCCTAACAAAGTCAGGGTTAAGGTGACGCGGAACTGCCGCCCCGCGTCCCGGCCGGAAACCCGCCAAGCCACACCAAAGGCAGTACCCAAGGCAGTGGTAAACATCGCCAGCCACAATAAAGCCGCATAGAGCTGACCGATTCCCGGGTGCAAAATTCCGGCCAAATGCAACATCGGCACCGGATAGGCAATGAGCCCCGGCGCATACCGGGCCATCGCTTTACCTAAAAGATAAATCGCCGCCCCGAGAACCAGGCCCCCGGCAGCCGCCCCGGTAAATCCCCCTTTTACTTTTACCTTGGCGGCCAAGGCCACCAAAACAACCAGGGCTAACGCCAGGTTGAAGGATACATACAAAAACGCCGCTAATAACGGGGATGCGGGCAGCAAAGTAAAACTACCGGTTGCCCAGTCTGCCGCCTTGCCGGCACCGGCCACCTCTACCGGACCCAAATGTAGCACCGCGGTAGCTACCCCAAGGCAAGTCAATGCCTTCACCGGCACTAAAACTGTGTTTACCCAGACAAGACCGTTAAATCCCTGCCACAAGGCCACCAGCAACAGGCCCCCCGTCAGGCAGACCCCGCTCCATACAGGCCACCCCCATTGTTGCCAAACCAAGGCGCCACTGCCGGCCAGCATCACAATCAGGCCGGCCCCTAAAGACAGGGTAATTACCCCATCCATCAACCGCCCCCACCAAGGGCCGAACAAATCGGCTAATAGGTCTTGGTAGTGACTAAGCGACCGGCGACAACAAACAAACAACACCGCCGGTCCGGCCAAGCTAAACAAGATCCCTGCCGCGTAAACCGCCCTGGTATCGCCATATCGCCCGAAAAACTGCCAAATTTCCTGCCCGGAGGCAAAACCCGCCCCGATTACCGCCCCGATAAATACACAAGCTACTTGCAGTCGCCAAAACACCTGGCCACACCTCCCCAGCAGCCTGCGGAGTTTATTTTATTCGCCGGAAGGGAACAATGTAGCCATAAACCTGGAAAAAGGAGTACAGATTATGGCTATCCCGCAAGACCAGCAAAACCTGTTGGCCGGTCAAAAACTTTATTTTGCCGCTACCGAACGGCAAAGCGCTTATAAAATTGGTGAATGCCTGGCCGGACTACTCTTACATCTGGACCCGGAACTTAACCGGCCCCGGGTAGTTGTCTGCATCGGTACCGACCGGTCCACCGGCGATTCCCTGGGTCCTTTGGTCGGCTCCCGGCTAATGCCGTTGGGTAAGGCCTACTACCATATTTATGGTACACTTGACGATCCGATTCATGCCACCAACTTGGTTGAGCGCAAGGCGGCGATTGAAGCCGCCCACCCCGGGGCAATCGTAATTGCCATCGATGCTTCTCTGGGGAGGTCGGATCAGGTCGGACAGGTGGCGATCGCCCAGGGGAGCCTGCGCCCGGGTGCAGGCGTAAAAAAAGATCTCCCGGAAATCGGAGATCTACAAATTACCGGCATTGTCAATGCCGGCGGCTTTTTGGATTTTCTCATTTTACAAAATACCCGTTTAGCCGGGGTAGTTAAATTGGCCGAAACAATCAGCCAGGGGCTGCTTTTCGGCTATTACCAGGCAACCCGCCAAGAGGACGGAAAGTGCCAAAAGGTGACCGCCGTATTAGGCTAAATGGCCACGGAAGGAGCCGGGCTTTCCTCTTCATCAACCGTCCCGGATCGCGGCTCCGCCCGGGAAGCACCCAAAAATACGGCTCCTTCGTCAACAACTAAACTCCCGGCAACCAAATCACCGTACAACTTACCGGTGGTCGCCAGTTCCAACCGGCCGCCGGCCGTGATGTTTCCCTCGACACTACCGGCAATCACTACGTTTCTCCCTTCAATATTTGCTTCCACCCGGCCATTTTCCCCAATAATGATATCCCCTTGTCCCCGGATCTCCCCGTTAAACTGGCCGTCAATCCGGATGGAACCGGCCGCCTGGATGGTGCCGGTGAAAGAAGTATCCGGTCCAATCACCGTATCGACCCGCTCACTATTCCCTGCCATTTTGCGTTTAAGGCCAAACATATTATGGTCCCCTCTTTCTCTACGCCCCGCCGTAATTATCCCTTCCGGTCAATGGAGGAGATACTGCTGCGGGTCTTTTTGTTCCCCATGCCAGTGTACCGTAAAATGCAGGTGCGGGCCGGTACTGCGCCCACTGTTGCCGACTTTGCCGACACTATCACCCCGTTCCACCTTTTCGCCGACTTTTACGGTGATCGCAGAAAGGTGATGATAACCGGAAATAAAACCATGACCATGTTCAATTTCTACCACCCGGCCTAATCCCGTTTTCCAACCGGCAAAGATAATGCGTCCTTTCGCCGCTGCCCGGACCGGTGTCCCGTAATCGGCCTTAATATCCAGCCCGGAATGAAACTCAGTCCGTAAACCAAAAGGTGATCGCCGCCAGCCAAAAGGGGAGGTAACGTCACCCCGGACAGGATAGCTGGAGGGGATGGCGGCCAACAAATCCAGCTGATTGGCAACATCTTTTTCCAGCCGGTCAAGGCCGGTCTCCTGCAAAGCGAGATCATCCTGTGCCGCCGCTAAGCGACCCAACAAGTTTGCCGCCCCGGCGTTGTCTTCACTGGTAGTGGTTCGGCTAATCCGCCCTTCAGACAACGTGGTCCGGCCCCGGGAAGGAAAAAAGCCATATGCCGCCCGGGTCCACCCGCTGCCCTGCTGGTTGGAAAAAACGTCCTGTTGCCGGCCGTCCTGTTCCCCGGTGTTTTCTTTATGGTCCAAGCCTACCATCCGCCGGATCCGCATCTCCAATTCTTTGACTTTCAGTACCTGGGTCTGCACCCCGGCGGCAAAGGCCTGCAACTCGCCAATTTGCTCGGCTTGCTCGACGTTTACGGTTCGCAACCGGTGAAGCTCCACCATTTGGCCGGTGGCATAAACCGAAAAACCAAGCAAAAAAACCAAGCTCCCCATTAAAACCGCCCCGGCCACCAGCAACCGCCGTAAACCAGACGGTGAAAGATTTAAGCTCTGTACTTGCTTGCCGGTACCCGGTACCACCATGATCGTAAGCGAATGCCATGGCCACCGGCGGGAAGCCTTTCCCTTCCTGATTTTCATCACTGCCTTCCCAAGGCTTGAGCAATCGCCTCTTGTTCTTCCCGGGTCAAGAGATAGCTCGATTTGCCGCCGGAAACCGGTTTGGCAAAAACTTGCGAAAATTCCCGGCCATAAAGACTGGTAAATACAACCCCGTTAACCTGGTTGTCGAGCAAAGCGACCGAAAAACTCTGGTCAGAGCCGACATTACTAAAAGCATTAAACCGGACCACCCCAATATGACGAACCGTTTCTTCCATCGTGGCCGCCAACTCGGCTAACCTTTGATCGATCGCCGTCAAATGGTGGCCTGTCTCCTCCTGCAATGTTAAATGTTCCAAAAGCATCTTTTCCAGGTTTTGTTTATTTGTCCCGCGTACAAACACGTTGAATTTTTTCGTTAGCCGCTGGGAACGCAAAATGGCGATCAGGGCAAACACCAAAGCCATCACCGTCAACCCCAGCGATATAATCACCAATCCACCAACATTGGCTTGGACTAAAGCGATTAGTTCCGGCATATCGTTCGGCCTCCCTTTTTACCTGCCAAAAAACATTCAACATATCTTGGCCTTTTCCTCTTTAATCCGATTCGGGTCGTCACTTTTTGACAATCTAGCCGCCCGGGCATTACAATCGGACTGAAGGAGGAGAAGAAAGCTGGTAAAGGAAGCCGTTCTCAAGTATTCCCGGCTCTGCCAATGTTTACTCAGCCTTCCCCACGCGGTGCTGGCCTTTTCCGGTGGGGTCGACAGCACCTTTTTGCTCGCTGCTTGGGCTGATGCCTGGCGGCAAGAAAAGGTCACCCCCGCTCCCCGGCTGTTGGCCTGTATTATCGACTCACCCCTGCTGCCACCGGGTGAATTAGCCTTTGCCCGGACCTTGGCCGGCGCCTTGGGTGCTGATTACCGGGAGATCGCCTGCAATCCCTTGGCTTGGCCTTCTGTAGCCGCCAATGGCCCTGACCGCTGTTATCACTGTAAATACGGAATCTTTACCCGGCTCCAGGCAGTTGGCCGGGAAGAAGGCCTGCCGGTAATAATCGAAGGTACCAACACCGACGATCCCACCGACTTCCGGCCGGGCCACCGGGCAATCGCCGAACTGGGAGTACGCAGCCCATTGGCTGAAGCCGGCCTGAACAAAGCAGAAATCCGGCAGCTATCCCAGGGCCTGAACTTGCCGACTTGGAACAAACCAAGCGGGGCTTGCCTGGCCACCCGGATTCCTTATGGTTGTCCGCTTTCACCCGCAAACCTGGGCCAAGTAGCAGCCGCCGAGGCAGTTTTGACCAGCCATGGTTTCCCTGGCGCGCGGGTTCGCCACCACGGGGAAATTGCCCGGATTGAACTGGTTGGTCCCCCTGGTGAATTGTTTCGGAAGACGGATATTGGTTTAATTAGCCAAGCAGTTAAAAAGCTTGGGTTCCGTTATGTTACCCTTGACCTGGAAGGCTACCGCACCGGTAGCTTAAATCCCCCGGATACTTTGCCCGGTGATCATTAATTTTTGTGGGGAAAGGCTGGCGATTAGCAATGGATCCCTCTTCTTGGCTGGCCCAAGTATTAACCGCGGTTCAAAACCAGGAAATATCGGTCCAAACAGCGCTGGAACAATTAAAGGACTGGCCGTATGAAGACCTGGCCTTTGCCAAAGTCGACCACCACCGCTCCCTTTCGCAGGGTTTCCCCGAAGTAATCTTCGGTCTCGGGAAGACCCCGGAACAAGTAGCCCTCATTTTCGCCCGACTGAGCCAAAAAGACCAGCCGGTACTAGCCACTCGGTGCTCTGCCACCTTTTTTCTAGCTGTTCAGGCGGTTGTTCCGGGTGTAATTTATCATCCGGAAGCACAAGCCATCACCTGGTTGCCAACCCCGGAACGGCCAAAACCGACCGGCACGGTGGCAATCGTTACCGCCGGCACCGCCGACCTCAGTGTCGCCGAGGAGGCAGCCGTAACCGCAGCCTTGATGGGTTGCCGGGTTTTGCGGGTTTATGATGTCGGTGTTTCCGGCCTGCACCGGCTGGTAGCCGCCCGCCGGGAATTAGCCCAGGCCCAAGTAGTCATCGTGGTTGCCGGCATGGAAGGGGCCCTCGCTTCGGTAATCGGCGGCATGGTCGCCATACCGGTTGTCGCCGTCCCCACCAGTGTCGGCTATGGGGCTAACTTTGGCGGTCTCGCCGCCTTATTGGGGATGTTAAATTCCTGTGCCCTTGGGGTTGGGGTTGTCAACATCGACAACGGGTTCGGCGCCGCCGCCTTGGCCGCAACGATTATCCGGGGCTATAACCGGTGTGGGCAGGAGGAACAGCATGCAAAATAACCCCCCCCATTTAATGATCGTCGATCCGGTCGGCGGCGCCGCCGGGGACATGTGGCTTGGCGCTCTTGTCGACTTGGGCCTGCCCTGGGACAAGCTTAAAAGGGTGATCGCCGGTCTTGGCCTTACCGGCTATACATTCGACCAGGAGGCCGTCTACCGGAGCGGGATTAAAGGGACCAAGGTAACGATAAGGCTAACTGAAGGTCCCCAGGAACACCGAAGTTTGGCTATAATCACCGGCCTGATCGAAAAGGCCCTCTTACCTCAGCCGGTAAAAGACCAGGCTATCCGGATTTTTACCCGGTTGGCAGAAGCCGAAGCCACTGTTCACGGCTGTCCGGTCGAAGCAGTGCATTTTCACGAATTAGGCGCAGTAGATGCCTTAGTCGATATTGTCGGTACCTGCTGGGGTCTTAATTACCTGGGAGTCGGCGATATATTCGTTTTGCCCTTACCCCTCGGTTCCGGCTTTGTCAAATGTGCCCATGGGGAACTACCCGTACCCACGCCGGCTACCGGGGAACTGGTTGCCGGGTTTCCGGTTTGTTTTGCGGGTGGCCCGGGCGAAGCGCTCACCCCGACCGGGGCCGCCTTGTGTACAACCTTAGGCCGGCCAATTGACCCGGGGGAAATAGGGGCCTTCCGGATCCGAAAAATCGGTTACGGCGCCGGTTCCCGGCAGTCCGGCGACCGGCCCAATGTGCTGCGGCTATTGCTGGCCCAAGCCGCTAATCCGGATTCCGCAAACCAGGGTGATTATTCTTGGGAAACAATCGCCGTCTTAGAGGCTACCATCGACGACATGAATCCCCAATGGTTTGCCCCGCTTACAGAACAGCTGTTTGCTGCTGGTGCTTTAGACGTCCGGATTACCGCCACCCTCATGAAAAAAGGGCGGCCTGGCCACCACCTGACCGTACTCTGCCCCCCGGTCCGGCAAGCCGCCGTGTTGGCAACCTTGTTTGCCGGCTCGACAACCTTAGGAATTCGCTGCCACCGGGAAGCAAGGGCGGTGCTTCGGCGGGAGGTATTCACGATACCTACCCGGTATGGCCCCATCCAGGTCAAGCGGGGGATTGCCGGCAATAAAGTGCTCAATCTGCAACCGGAATATGAGGATTGCCTGCGGGCTGCCCGGGAACACAACATCCCGGTTAAAACCATTTATCAACATGTACTGGCCGTCTGTGCGGCAGAAAAAAAGGACACCATTTGACCATGGTGTCTTTTTTCTGTGCCGGTATCCGGTCAACCCGGAAAGAGAAAGCCCCCGGCTAAGGCAAAGAGCAGGCCGGGCAGAAGATTGCCAACCCTGATTTTCGTGATGGCCAAAAGATTGAGCCCAATCCCCAGGATCAGGAGGCCACCGGTAGCGGTCATCTCCCGGATCATCGCCGGTTCCAGAAAGGGCTGGAGATAAACTGCTCCCAAGGTAATGCTGCCCTGGTAGAGAAAAACCGGGACAACGGAAAAGGCCACCCCGATTCCCAGGGTGGAGGCAAATACAATCGCCGTCACCCCGTCAAGAATCGATTTAATGTACAAAATTGAGGGATCCCCGGTCAGCCCATCCTGCAATGACCCCATAATCGCCATGGCACCGACACAATATACCAGGCTGGCCGTAACAAAGCCCCGCACCACATTCCCGTGGCGAGACCCGATTTTACCTTGCAGCCACCGGCCAATTTTTTCTAAGCCATCCTCAACACCCGCTGCTTCACCGGTTAGGGCCCCCAACACTAAAGCCCCCACGACGATCAGGGGGTTTTTTGTTTCTAAACCCATTTGAATGCCGATGATCACCACCGCCAGCCCAATCCCCTGCATAACGGTGGTTTTATATTTTTCCGGGATTGCCTTTTGCAGCAAGGTCCCCACAAGCGCACCAGCAACGATTGCCCCGCTGTTAACCACCGTTCCGATCATGTGTTTTGCTTGGCTTCGCCGGCTAGTTGTTCAATAGCGGCAATCACAGCCCGAATATCGGCGGTGGTATTAAAGTAACCCGGACTGATCCGGACCGTTCCGGAAGCCAACGTGCCGTTTTTCCGGTGGGCTAAAGGGGCACAGTGTAATCCCGTCCGAACCCCAATTTCAAACACCTTGTCCAACATAAAACCTACCTCGGATGTTTCCAAACCCTCAATTGTTAACGAGATCACGGCAGCCCGAGGGGTGGTCCCCGGCGGCCCATATAAAGTCACGCCCGGAATGGGGGCCAAGCCTTCCCACAATAGGCGGGTCAACCGGCTTTCGTGTTCCTCGATGTTTTCCCGGCCGGTTTGTTCGATAAATGCCACCCCTGCCGCCAACCCGGCAATTCCCGGCGTATTAGGAGTACCGCTTTCAAAACGGTCAGGCAAGACCGCCGGTTGCTGTTCGGATTCACTTTGACTCCCGGTGCCGCCAAACCGCAATGGTCGCAGCGAAATTTCCGGGCCTACCCAAAGGCCGCCAGTGCCTTGGGGGCCAAACAGCCCCTTATGCCCGGGGAAGGCCAACAGGTCAACCCCCCAGCCGGCGACATCAATTTCCTGGGTCCCGGCGGTTTGGGCCACATCAATAATTACCGTTAATCCCAGCTCTTTTGCCTGCCGGCATAAAGCCAGTGCATCCTGCAAAACCCCGGTTACATTGGAACCATGGGAAAAGACTAAGGCCCGGGTATTTTTGCGCCAGTGTTGCTTTAAGTCTGCCGGGCAAACCACCCCATAGTTGTCCCCACTTAAAAAGGTGACCTGGACCCCCTGGTCTTGCAAAACCCGTAATGGCCGGACCACACTGTTATGTTCCAATGAAGTGGTCAGAACATGGTCACCCGGATTCAATAGGCCAAGAAGGGCCAAGTTTAAGGCCTCGGTTGCATTCGCAGTAAAGACTACACGCAAAGGGTCGGGAAGGTTAAGGAGCCGGGCGAGGGCTACTCTGGCCCCATAGATCACCCGGCCGGCATCAATCGCCATTTGGTGGCCCGCCCGTCCCGGATTGGCCCCACATTGTTTGCCTACCCGGACTACTTCGTTCCAAACGGAATCAGGTTTCGGCCAGGAGGTTGCCGCATTGTCCAGATATATCAACGCTTACCGACTCCTTTTCAAGGTGTGCCGGGAAACAGGATTTCCACTATTCTTTGCAGATCATCCTCACTATAGTAACTGATCTCAATTTGACCCTGGTCACCACTATTCCGGACTTTCACCCGGGTTTTCAGGCTGGAGCGCAACCGTTCCTCCAACATGGTCAAGAATGGGTCTGTTTCCCTACTTTTGGTTTTTGCCTGTTCCCCGTCAGGGATGGAAGCCGGTGATTCGGGAGCGGCTTGCCGGCGGACCGCCGCCTCGGTTTGCCGAACCGTCCAACCGTTGGCAATTACCTCTGCAGCCAATTCTTCCTGACGTCCGGGGTCAACGACACTCAGGATTACCTTGGCATGACCGGTGCTCAGCCGTCCATCGGCAATCATCCCCTGGACCGTCGCCGATAGTTGGAGCAGTCGCTGGGCATTGGCAATATAGGAACGGCTTTTCCCCACTTGCCGCGCTACTTGTTCTTGGGTTAATTGAAATTCTTCGATTAACGCCCGAAGAGCTACCGCCTCTTCCAGGGGGTTTAGATCTTGCCGTTGAATATTTTCGATTAGACAGACCTCGGCGGTTTTCCGGTCGTCCCAATCTTTGATCACCACCGGCACTTTTTCCAGGCCAAGTTGCCGACAAGCCCGCCACCGGCGTTCCCCCACAATTAACTGGTAGCGGCCCTGGTCAATGGGTCGCACCACTAGAGGCTGAATAACCCCGTGAGCATCAATTGAGGCGGCCAGTTCATCAAGGGCTTTTTGGTCAAAGTTTTTCCGGGGTTGCCGCCGGTTAGGCTCAATCCTGGCCAAAGCCATTTCTTTAACGCCACCGGTAGCCTGGGACAGGTTAGAGTCCTTCCCCAGATCAGGAATTAATGCTTGCAGCCCTTTGCCCAAACCACGGTTTACGCCTTTTCTCGTCACCTATCCGGCAGGGCCACCCGGCTCCTAACGCCAAGGGCCTCCGCCTTCCCTCCCTTTTATCCGTCTAGCCTCAATTTACCTCAAAGGGCCTGCAAGCGGTCCGCAACCTCTTGGGCCAATTCCCGGTAAACCTCCGCCCCTTTGGAACGGGGGTCATAGGTGATCACCGGACGGCCGTGGCTAGGGGCCTCGCTTAACCGGACATTGCGGGGAATAATGGTATTGAACACCTTTTCCTTAAAAAACTCTTTTACCTCTTGCACAACTTGAATCCCCAAGTTTGTCCGGGCATCAAACATGGTTAAGAGCACACCCAGCAAAGCTAACTCACTATTGAGGTGTCTTTGAACCAACTGGGTAGTCTTCATCAACTGCCCCAATCCTTCTAAGGCATAGTACTCGCATTGAATCGGGATCAAAAGAAAATCAGCCGCTGTTAAGGCATTGAGGGTTAGGAGCCCCAAGGATGGCGGACAATCAATTAATATTACGTCATACCGCCCCCGCAAAGGTTCCAAAGCCCGACGCAACTTCATTTCCCGGGAGATCGCGGATACCAATTCGATTTCGGCCCCAGCCAGTTGAATTGTGGCCGGGAGAATGTCCAGGTTTTTGAAAGCACTGGTAATTAAAACCGCTTCGGTCGGCGCCCCATTGATCAGAATGTCGTAGATACAACGTCTTACCCGCAATTTATCAACGCCAAAACCACTGGAGGCATTACCCTGCGGATCCATATCGATTAAGAGCACCGACTGCCCCAATTCCGCCAGGCAGGCCCCGAGGTTCACCGCTGTCGTCGTTTTGTAGGGTAGGAACCGTGCGCCTTGACCTGTTTCCAGGTTAGGTTTCACTGAACCCCCCTCCGAACCGGACTTACACCTTTCAATGTATCCGGCTCTCCAGTCGTTCCTAAGTTTCCGTCTTCCTTACCCAGTTGGGAACATTGTCGCCGCGTTTTGCGTATTTGCTCTTAATGTCCTTTAGTTTTCCGACGTGATGTACTTCGAAATCATTCTGATTGTCCGATTCATATCTATAATCTGATGGCGGAGTGGGATAACAACGTTAATTATCCCATTCGCGTTTGAACCTAAAAGAGGCTTGTTGACCTTTTTTAAAGATTCATTAAAGTAAGTTAAGGTTTTATTGCCATCTTTAGTTTGATAGTTTACTCCGAAGATTTTTCTTGTACCGGACTTTTGTTTGCGCTTTACATCCACGCCATGTCTATCAAGGACTTGAGCAATTGAGCATTTTTCCTTGCGGCCAACAGTCTTCAGCAGGCTATAGTAGTGATAGTATTTGAATTTACCTATTTTGGCGCTTACGTCTGTGGCTAGGCAATAATAGTTATACAACCCTCGGATTTCGGCATTGTATTGAGTCAAGAGGTCAAGCAAAGGAAGGTTAATTCGGGCATTGTGATGAGTGGCTTTTCCGTTATTGACAAAAGGTTTAAGTTTTTCCCGGATTACGTCAGCAGGTACTAATAACTGAATTGCGTGGTTCTGGGTTATTACCGAGTTGTCAGTTGTTTTTGCAATTTCATATCCCAGAAATCTCACTCTTTGGTCGGATAGGTTGGTTATTAAAGTTTTATCCCTGTTCAGTTCCAGCTTTAAGCTGTCACTTAGGAACTCTTTAATATCCTCTCTTATCTTCAGGGCTAGTTCTTTTGAGCCGATAATCAGTACGAGAAAATCATCTGCATATCTGACGTATTTTACCT
>JAQWAU010000010.1:15865-48103 GCA_028707535.1 Heliobacteriaceae bacterium
CCTGATTGCGTTTTCTGGTAACATTTACGCTACTATGTTGTTCACATATTCTAGCCATATAATTGTCAAACTCGTGGAGGAATATATTGGCTAATATTGGGCTAATGAGTCCACCTTGGGGAGTTCCTTCCATGTACCCAGCTTTCAGGAATTTAGCAATTAATCCAATAAACCTTCCATCATCAATCTTCTGAGAGAGAATGTCCCGTAATATATCATGGTCTATGTTATCGAAAAAACCTTTAATGTCTCCCTCAATTACCCAGTTTGTTCCTCTGCATGTCTTTTTGATTTCCATTAATGCCGTATGACAACTTCTGTTTGGGCGGAACCCATGTGAAGTGTCAAGAAAGGTTGGTTCGTATATTGCCTGTAGGATTAGACGTATTACTTCTTGTACTAGCTTATCTTTGAAACTTGGGATAACCAGTGGTCTTAGTTTTCTTCGAACTGGTTTGGGCTGGTACGCTTCATTCTTCATTAGCTGGATGATTTCTTCCACCATCTCCAGATTAAATCCATCAATGGTTTTGCCATCAGTTCCAGCGGTCATGTTTCCTTCGTTCGCGTAGATGTTGTTGTAAGCTAGAACGTAGAAGTCTTGGTTAAATAGGTTCCGATAAACCCTGCTGAATTGGAAATTGCTGTTGTCGGTAGACTTCTGACTCAGCATTGACAGTACCACTTCAGCTCTCTGCATTACGCATACCTCCGTATTCTGTCAACTGAACAACCTGCTTCCCTTCGCCATGTAACAGGCGTTACCTATCTCGGACTACTATGGAAGCTCCGTAGCCATATCGGGTATTCAGGGTCTACACCCATAGCCTTTATTAAGGCTTCCCGACTTAGGCTATCTCCGTTTAGCATCATAATGTACTATCGAGTGGGTTAGGTTCCCGTTCGCTTCTTTAACGTATCTCCGATACGCCGGGGGTTAATTGAAGAGTACAGAAAACGTAGCTAATATTCTCTGTGAATTTCCCCCGTGCACGTAATCAATCAGCATTTCGTGCACCCTGGCAGGTTAAGGCAAAGAAGCTAGGTTTAAAGCAATTCAGCTTTGACCATACCACTCCTTGGTCTTGCACCACTATCTGTGAGCTGATGTCCAAATATGGCGCTTTACTGGCGTGCTATGTTCCCTTATGGTGTTTCCACCTCCGGTAAGCCAGTCGACCATACGGAATCTCTTCATCCGTAGCTCCCTTAGGAGCAATACATTATGCGCCTTTACGGACGCACGGCCACGCCTCCCTTTTGGTTGGCAATTGCAATAATCTGGGCCAAACTGCCACCCCCTTTATGGCCGGATACCGCTTATAAAAAATTCAACATTAGTTGGCCAAGTCCTGCCACTACCCGGAAACTACCCCGTTTTTTCCCGACGAGGGTTTTTTAATGTTCCACGTGGAACATTCGACGAACCAGTAATCACACGCATTAACCTCTGTGGTGAAAAATCTCGTCCGGATCGTTTAAAATTCCTCACCGCGTAAAAACTGTGCTCTGTTTAAGACTGAAAAAGGGGGTAAACAGCAGTTTATCCCCTTTTGGCAAGTCTTTATATTGGCCGGTTTGTTTTCTGCGGTCATAAGGGCATTTTTGCAAGCCGATTTTTCCGCTTTTTACCGGACGTTAGCCTGCTGGCCCGTTTCCGGTAATTTTTGGATCAAGTCCGTTAAGGGCGCCAAAAACCCAACCAGCCCTTTGTTCCACGTGGAACATTCACCACTCAACCCAAGGGTCGTTTCGCCGGTAACCCGGGACGCCGGGGATAACCAGCCGGTGTCGGGTTCTCCTTGCGGATTAAAATCAAACACCGTGGATCCCCCGATAATGGTAGCCGGACATCCCAAATCATCTCTGTCCGCCCCCCCAACACCGTAATCGCCCTTTTTGCTTCCCTTGCTTCTTGTTCGCCGCCAGGTCCTTTAAAGGCTAAGAAAAAGCCGCCACACTTGACAAAAGGCAAACCATATTCCACTAACACTGGTAACCGGGCCACGGCACGAGCGGTAACCAAGTCAAAGTTTTCCCGGTAATCGGCATCATGGCCAAGGGTTTCCGCACGCCCGGTGACAACCCGGACATTATCAACCGGTAATTTTTCTTGAATTTGCCGTAAAAAAGCACACCGCTTAGCCAAGGATTCAATTAAGGTAACCTGCCACCGACCACGGCATAAGGCCAAGGCCAGCCCAGGTAAACCTGCCCCTGTGCCCACATCAGCTAATTGGGCCACCGGAAAATCCGCCATTACCGGGACCATAAATAAGCTAATGGCATCTAAAAAGTGTTTTTCCGCCACTTCTACCGGATCGTGAATCGCCGTCAAATTAACCGTTTGATTAGCGATCATTAATTCTTCGGCATAAAGGCAATAAGCCGCTACAACCTCTGGGGTCACCTCTATCCCCCAGATCCGGCAACCATTGGTAAAGGCAGTGACAAACCGGGCGGTTTCTTGAGGCCCCCAAGCCTCATTTTCTCTTGTGGCCATCTTCCTCTTCCTTTTTCTTTGCTGCCTTGGCCCGACGCCTTTGTTCTAAATATACCATTAGTAACGACAAGTCCGCCGGACTAACCCCGGACATCCGCGCCGCCTGACCGAGGAATTCCGGCCGCCGACAGGCAAGTTTTTCCCGGCCTTCGGTGGACAATCCCCGCAAACTCAGATAGTCCAGATCGGCCGGCAGCCTACGGCTTTCCAACTTATTAAACCGGTCTACCTGGGCCTTTTGCTTTTGTAAATAGCCCTCAAACTTGGCCATAATTTCGATTTGTTCCCGCACTTCGCTCAGCAAACTATCCTGCTGAGCGGTGATTGATTCCGGTAAAAATGGGGCCAAGTCGTGCCAACTTATTTCCGGACGCCGCAGTAATTCAAATAAACTGCCGCCTTTAGTCAATAAAGCACTGCCCTTAACGGCTAACAAAGCCCGAACTCCCGAGTGACCAGGGGTGACCAAAGCCTCCTCCCAAGCGGCCTTTTCCCGGCCGATTAAAGCCAATTTCGTTTGAAACCGTTGGTAGCGCCGGTCGTCAACCAAGCCTACCATCCGGCCTTTTTCGGTCAACCGCAGGTCAGCATTGTCCTGCCGCAAAAGAAGGCGGTATTCCGCCCGGGAGGTCAGCATCCGGTAAGGTTCCTCTACCCCTTTGGTTACCAAGTCGTCAATCAGCACCCCGATGTAAGCATCCGAACGTTTCAAAATCAGGGGTTCTTGGCCTTGCACCAACCGGACGGCATTGATGCCGGCGATCAACCCTTGGGCCGCTGCTTCTTCATACCCGGAAGTGCCGTTAATTTGCCCGGCAGTGAACAAACCCGCTACTTCCCGGAGTTCCAAGGACAATTTTAACTGGGTTGGATCAATGTAGTCATATTCAATCGCATACCCCGGGCGCACAATGCGCACATTTTCCAGGCCGGCAACCGACCGCAACATGGCAATCTGCACATCCTCAGGTAAACTGGTCGACATCCCCTGGACATACATTTCTTGCAAACCGCGGCCTTCCGGTTCGATAAAAATCTGGTGTCCCTGTTTATCCGGAAACCGAACAACCTTGGTCTCAATCGAGGGACAATACCGGGGGCCGGTTCCGGCGATCACCCCACTGAATAGCGGGGAACGAGGCAGACTTTCGCGAATGATCCGATGGGTCTCGGCAGTTGTATAAGTTAACCAGCAAGAAACCTGCTCCCGGGTTAAAGGTGGGCTTAAAAAAGAAAAATTCAAGGGGTGGGGGTCACCAGGCTGTTCTACCATTTTACTAAAATCTACTGTCCGGCCATCAACCCGGGCCGGGGTACCAGTCTTGAACCGTCCCAAACGAATGCCCAGGGATTGTAAACTCCCCACGATCCCGGTGGCGGGAAAATAGCCGTTAGGTCCGCCCGGGTAAGCCAAATCCCCGATAATGATCCGGCCCCGCAGGTATGTACCGGTAGTCAGTACAACCACCGGGGCCGCGAAAAAAGCCCCGGTTTGCGTAACTACCCCTTGCACCCGGCCATCCTTTACCTTCACGGATTCCACCATAGCCTGGCGCACTGCCAAGTTTTGCTGGTTTTCCAATACCCGGGTCATATACCGCTGATATTGTTTTTTGTCCGCTTGAGCCCGTAAAGCACGTACCGCCGGCCCTTTACCCGTATTTAACATCCGGACTTGCAGGCAACTATGATCAATAGCCAAACCCATCTCTCCGCCCAGGGCATCAATCTCCCGGACAAGGTGACCTTTAGCCGGTCCGCCGACGGCCGGATTACAGGGCATTAAGCCAACATTGTCCCAACTGATCGTCAGCACCAGCGTCCGGCCGCCAAGCCGTGCGGCTGCCAAGGCCGCCTCACAACCGGCATGGCCGGTCCCGATGACAATAACATCGTATTTTCCGGCCAAATACTCAAGCATCGTTTTTCACCTCAAACTTGCTATTTACCGATACAAAACTCCGCAAAAATCCGGTCCAGTACCGCCCCGTCAACAGTTTCCCCGGTTATTTCCCCCAGGGCCTCCCAGGCCCCACGTAAGTCAATCGTCAAAAAGTCCGCTTCCGCTCCGGCACTTAACCCGGTCAACCCACTTTCAATGTACGCCAAAGCCCGCTCCAAAGCCTCCTTGTGCCTTACCCTTGTAACCATTTCCTGCCGGGAGGCCACTAAATCCAAGCCGGCATTCGCCTTGACCTGGCCATTATCCCCACCAAAAACCAGCTGCCTAATTGCCCCGGTTAGGGCTTCCAGCCCTTTGTTTTCCTTAACGGAAACCGGAATTACCGGCTGGCCGGCAACATATTCACCCAATTGTTCCCGGTCCAAACGCTGTTGCGGCAGGTCAATTTTATTGATTAACACAATTGCCGGCCGGTTACCTAACAATTCCAGTAACCGCAAATCATCACTTGTCAACAATTCAGAGCCATCTAACATCAGCAGGACCAAATCAGCCTTTTCCACGTAGGCAAGGGATTTTTCCACCCCAATCCGTTCGATCACATCATCGGTCTCCCGAATGCCGGCTGTATCCACGAGCTTTAAGGGGATACCCCCAAGGTCAATCATTTCTTCGATCGCATCACGAGTAGTTCCCGGCAGTTCTGTGACGATCGCTCTTTGTTCATCAAGCAAGGTGTTCAATAAACTCGATTTACCGACATTTGGCCGACCAATAATTACGGTGCGCCAACCTTCCCTAAGTACCCGACCAGTCCGGGCTGTACGAATCAGGGACTTTAGGTCACCAACGGTTTCCTCAAGGGTCTTTTTCAGGCTTTCCTCGATCACCGGAGGCAAGTCCTCTTCCGGAAAATCAATTACTGCCTCTAAATGGGCGATCACTCCCAGCAGCATCTGACTGATTTTTCCGACCCTTTGTGATAAACCACCAGCTAATTGGGCTACCGCAACCCCCAGACCTTCACTGGTTTTCGCCTGGACAACATCGATAATCGCTTCGGCTTGGGCCAAATCCAGCCGCCCACCTAAAAATGCCCTTTTGGCAAACTCGCCAGGCATTGCCGGCCTAGTCCCTGCCCGCAATACCGCCTCAAAAGTTTCCCTTAAGGGAACACTACCCCCATGACAATGAAACTCGGCCACATCTTCCGTGGTATAAGTCCGTGGCCCCTGCATCCAAGCCAACAAAACCTCATCAATTACCCGGCCGTTATCCGGATGAATCACGAGACCTAAATGTAAGGTATGGGTCGACCATTCCTCAATATTACCCTTATACCGCGGCCGGAACATTTTATTAACCACCGCCTTGACGTCCGGCCCGCTTAACCGGACAATGCCGATGCCCCCATCACCGATCGGGGTGGCAATCGCCGCAATCGTATCGCCGACCATAACCTTCCCTCTTTTCCAAAACCCCTGCAAACAGGAAAAAGCGCCTCAGCGCTTTTTAAGTATTCTCCCCTGGTTGAGCGTTTCAAATACCTCAAAAGACTATTTGCCTATTTTTCCGGCTCTAAATTCTCGAAGGGCCGGTCTTTGACGATCCGGTTATCTTTCACCTCAGCACCACGCCCTAACCCTTGATCCCCCCGTTGCCGGCGGTAATCGGTCTTATTGGCAACCACAACCTTCCGAAACGGATCTTCCCCTTCCGAATAGGTTACAATCCGCGGATCGCCATGCAAAGTGGTATGAATAATCCGCCGCTCTTGGGGGCTCATCGGCTCCAAGACAATGCGCTTGCCGGTTCTTCTAACCTTTTCGGCTAACCGTTTAGCCAACCGGATTAAAGTTTCTTCCCGCCGCTGCCGGTAATTTTCCACATCCAACACAATCCGCGTCCGTTCAATTCCCGGTTGACGGTTGACTACTAAATTGACCAGGTACTGCAAAGAATCAAGGGTGTCACCCCGCCGCCCAATTAAAATACCCATTTCCTCCCCTTGAAAACAGATTTGCAGCACATTATCTTTCCACTCCGGAACAATCTTCGCTTGCACTCCCATCGCCCGAAAAACATCCTCAATAAACCGGACGCCATCCCGCATCGGGTCGGGCTTCAAGGTAACCAACACCCGTGCCGGTCTGGTGCCGATCAACCCTAAAAATCCCTTAGACGGTTCCTCTAGGATTTGTACTTCAACATCCACCTCTTGGACATTCCATTCTGCCAGGGCGGCTCGGACTGCTTCCTGCACCGTTTTACCCGTTTTCTCTACACTAATTGCCTGTGCCATTAGGCAGCTCTTACTCCCTTCTCCCTCTCGGTCTTACGGTTGATATATAATTGCTGCAAAGTGCCAACCACATTAAAAACTACCCAATACAAGGCTAAACCCGCAGCAAAACTGTACGCCATCCAGGCAATCATGATCGGCATAATTATGGCCATCATCTTTTGAGTCTGTTCCGATTGGGAATTCCCGGATGAAGGTGGCGTAGATACCTTCATTTGAATAAAAGTACTCACACCGGCCACTATCGGCAAAATAAAGGGAAATTGATTATCCGGGTAAGCAATATTCGCCACCCACAAAAACCCGGCATGTTCCACATCCGTAAAAGTAAAAGACATCAAACTCCGGTAAAACGCAATTAAAATGGGCAGTTGCACCAACATCGGCAAACAACCGCCTAACGGGTTTACCCCATGTTCCCGGTATAAAGCAACCACAGCCTCCTGGGCTTTTTGGGGATCTTTTTTATACTTTTCTTGGAGAGCTTTATGTTTAGGGGCAATTTCCGACATGACCCGGATTGACCGCATCTGTTTCACTGTTAAGGGATACAACGCCATTTTGATTACGATCGTAATTAAAATAATCGCTAACCCGTAGCTTGGTATGCCGAAAAATATAGTAACCTGATAAAAAAATTCAATAAACTTTGAAAAGGAAGCGATTAATTGTTCCCAAAGATTCAAATTAAGAATCCCCCTTAATCCCTTACAAATTCCGGCTACCAGGCTTATACAGGATCATAGCCACCGGGATGAAACGGATGACAACACAAAAGTCGCCGCAGGGCTTTTAGCAAACCCCGCCATAAACCATATTTTTCTACAGCTTGAATTGCATACTCCGAACAGGAAGGAACAAACCGACAAGTCGGGCCTTTTAACGGCGATAAAAACCGCTGGTAAAACCTTACGGGGATAATCACCAGGTGTGTGAGCCGCAAAATTTAGCCCCCTGTCCACAAACCACTTTTTTTGAAAAGTCTAATCACATCTTGTTCGACCTGGTAAAACGGAATTCCTTTTATTTTTTTACGCGCAATCAAAATAATATCACACCCGTCTTTAATTGCGGCAAAATGGCCCCGGCAAACCGCGCGCAAAATCCGCTTTACCCGATTACGAATTACGGCTTTGCCTACCTTACTGGAAACAGAAAAACCAATCCGTTTACCTTTGTTCACCTTACCAGACCTTTGATTGGCACAAAAACGGTACAAGACCACATAACGTCCGGCAAATGCTTTTCCTTGCCGGTATACTAAGCTAAAATCTTTACTACGCCGTAACCGGCAACGCCGGGGTAACACTACCCGATCACTCCCGTCAAGGGGAATCTCACTTACTTAAAAGAATAAGGCTACCGAAGCAGCCTTACGCACTAAGAATTTTTCTACCTTTTGCCCGGCGCCGTTTCAGGATTTTTCGCCCAAATGCGGAACTCATCCGGCTTAAAAACCCATGAACTCGTTTATGTTTCCGGTTTTTAGGTTGATAGGTGCGCCTCATACTACACCCCCTCACATATATACAGGCTTCCCATCTTGAAGAAAGCCTCTAAAGACTATTCCCTAAAGTTTTGAGACACGCACAAGTATTATAACCGAAGGCTAATCCTAAAATCAAGAAATCCCGGACGGAACATAAACAATATTTGTCAAGTTTACCCTTGTGGATAACTCATCCACAAGTTAAAATGATAACGGGTATGCATGGCATCCCAGAAATGGGGGCCCAAAAATAGAACAATCCCCACCCTGCGGGATAGTTTGTTAATTTTTTTGTTGATGATCTTACCTTCGACACCAGACGAAGGCTTTTTTTACCCCTCAGGAAAGGCTGCTTACGGGAAAATGGGGATAACCGCTAAAACCAGATGTGGATAAATCCGACCGACCAAGTGGCTGTAGGGAAAAAAGGCGTTCATAACTTCCATTACTTGGGGGTATAATTAATGATGCTTTCAACCTTTGCTGATATTTGGCAAAAAACCCTGGATGTTCTCCGCCAGGAAATAAATCAGGCAAGTTTTGATACCTGGTTTAAAAACACCCGCCTGCTGGCCATTCAAAATGGTCAGGCAAAAATAAGCGTACCAAATGATCTGGCCCGTGACTGGCTGCAAACCAGATACAGCACTTTGATCAAAAATTGCCTTGCTTTGATTTTAGGCGAAACCGTAGACCTTATCTTTACCTCACCAGGCAAGGATAACCAACCTAATCTTGATCCCTCCCGCCGTTTCGGCGAATTTTCCGCCCCCCCTTTTTTGAACCCAAAATATACCTTTGAAACGTTTGTTATCGGTAACTCCAATCGTTTTGCCCATGCAGCCTCCTTAGCTGTCGCCGAAGCGCCGGCCCAGGCCTATAACCCCCTATTCATTTACGGCGGTGTCGGCCTCGGCAAGACCCACCTGATGCACGCCATTGGGCATTTTGTCGTTGAACACGGTCCCCAAATGCGGGTACTTTACGTTACCTCCGAAAAATTTACCAATGAATTGATTAACTCGATCCGGGACGACAAGACGGTAGAATTCCGCAATCATTACCGGAATATTGACGTCCTTTTGGTTGATGATATTCAATTCCTGGCTGGTAAAGAGCGGACCCAGGAAGAGTTTTTTCACACCTTTAATACCCTCCATGAATCCAACAAACAGATTATTATCTCCTCCGACCGGCAGCCAAAAGAAATCCCAACTTTGGAAGACCGTTTACGCAGCCGTTTCGAATGGGGACTCATTACCGATATCAATCCCCCGGATTTCGAAACCCGGATCGCTATTTTACGCAAAAAAGCCCAACTGGAAAACCTCACCGTTCCCAACGAAGTAATCGTTTCCATCGCCAATAAAGTCCAATCCAACATCCGGGAACTCGAAGGGGTGCTAAACCGGGTAGTCGCGTTTGCCGCTTTGGCCGACAAACCGATCACCCCGGAACTGGCGGAAGAGGCTTTACGTGACATTTACGCCGACCGCTTAAAACCGATTACAGTCGATATAATCAAAGAGATAATCGCCGAACACTTCAATATCCGGGTTGATGATTTGAAATCGCGCAAGCGGAACCGGGACATTGCTTTTCCCCGTCAGATCGCGATGTACCTCTCCCGGGATATGCTTGATCTTTCCTTACCCAAAGTTGGCGCCGCCTTTGGGGGCCGGGATCATTCCACCGTTTTACACGCCCAGGATAAAATCAAACGTCTCCTCGAAGATGATCAGCAATTTTCCATGAC
The DNA here is from genome assembly GCA_028707535.1 of Heliobacteriaceae bacterium. Classification (GTDB taxonomy): domain Bacteria; phylum Bacillota; class Desulfitobacteriia; order Heliobacteriales; family Heliobacteriaceae; genus STF2-203. The sequence continues at coordinate 25,819 of JAQWAU010000010.1, forward strand.
GGTACAAATACTCAAAGAAAAAATCCAACGGGCCTAAAAGTTATCCCGGATTCTCCCCGGCAATATCCCAACCGCCAGCTCCTTTCCGGGGGCTGTTTTGCGCCGATTTTCCACACAATCCACCACCATTACTAGTCCTACTACTATTTTTAAATAATAAGTTTAAAGAAAAGAGGGTTCGGTTTTTATGGATTTTACCTGTACCCGGCAAGAATTGCTGGAAGCGGTAAACGCCGTTTCCCGAGCCGTTTCCTCCAAAGTTACCTTGCCGATTTTAAGTGGCATTTATCTCGAAACAACTGATGGTATTTTACGTCTGGTTGCTACGGATATGGAAATGGGTATCGAATATACCTTGCCGGTAAGTGTTGCTTTGCAAGGAGCAACGGTTGTTAATGCTCGAGTGTTCAATGAAATGGTGCGCCGGCTGCCGGATGGTCCGGTCAATTTTGTGGTTGCAGCCGAAACAGCAGTGTTAAAAGTACGTTACCAGCGGTCTGAAGTGACCTTGAACACCATGAACCCAGCGGAATTTCCGTTGCTGCCCACAATTTTGGATGGTGACCGGTTCTGTCTTACCCAAGCTCAATTTAAAGAAATGACCCGCTTGGTTTGTTTTGCGGCGGCAATCGATGAAAGCCGGCCGTGGTTTGCCGGGGTGTTCTGTGACATTTCCCCGACAGGGGTAAACTGGGTGGCAACCGATACCCACCGTTTAGCTTTATTGACTACCGAATTACCCCCGGAAAGTACGGTAAGTGAACGCCAGGTGATCCTCAGCGCTAAGATTTTGGCCGATGTAGCCAGATTGTTACCTGGGGAAGATCTTCCTGTTCAGATCACTTTTACCCAATCCCAGGCCTTGTTGGAGACAGGTTACTTGCGGGTAATTCTCCGGATTATTCAAGGACAATACCCGAAATATCAACAGGTAATTCCCCGGGAACATAAAGGCCGGTTAACTATTGCCACCAAAAATTTGAGTGAAGCGGTAGACCGCGCAGCCCTGGCCGCTTTGGGCAAGGAAGGTTCCAATATTATTAAATTGAATGTAGAAAACGATTCCCTGACCATCCGGGCCAATTCTCCGGAAGTAGGTCAGATTTACGAAGAAGTCATTGCCAATATTGAAGGGGAAACGGTGCCGATTGCCTTTAATTACCGGTATTTGCAAGATGCCTTAAAAGTCATCGGTACTGAAGAAATTCACCTGGATTTATCAGCCACCCTTTTGCCGGGTGTTTTACGGGGGGTCGGGGAAGAACGCTACCTCTACCTGATTGTGCCGATTCGCACCGGTTAGTCGATAAAGATGGAAATTCGGCAGCTGGAACTAACCCACTTTCGTAATTACCAAAAGTTAGTAATGGAGTTTCAGGCCGGGGTAAATATTTTGATTGGAAGAAACGGCCAAGGAAAAACCAACCTTTTGGAAGCAATTACCCTGTTAAGTGGTAGTGGTTCCCTCCGTGATGCTCGTGATCCGGAAATGCTGCAATGGGAAACAGAATTTTACCGGATCAAAGCAGGGGGCCATAATAAGCACCGGTCCTTTGGGATTGAAATTTGTTATTCCCGAGTTGCCCCAAAAACGTCCCGGATTAACGGCATACCTTTATCGCGGCTAAGTGAACTGGCTTTGACGGTAAACACGGTTGTTTTTTCACCGGAGGATCTTGCTTTGGTCAAAGGCCCACCCGTGCAAAGAAGGCGTTTTTTGGACCGGGAAATTTGTCAGGCCAGCCCTGTTTACGCTAAAGTGTTAAGCCGCTACCATAAGGTTATGCTCCAACGAAACGCGGTATTGCGTCGGATTAAAGAAGGGGTTGGCGGCGTAAAAGAGTTAGATCCTTGGGATGAACAACTGGCGCCCCTGGCAGCCGCGGTATTAACCCGGCGGTTGACGGCCATAGGGGTGATTGCGCGGCATGCCCGGCAAATATACCGGGAATTAAGTGCGGGCAGTGAAGAGCTGGAAGTTACTTACCAGTCTTCCTTTCTCTTGCCCCCGGAACCTGAACGGTGGCCGGAGGTGATCAAGGAGCAATTGGACCTTCACCGTTCAGCGGAAATTGCCCGGCAGGTTACCTTACGGGGGCCGCATCGGGATGATTTGCAGCTTTATTTGGATGGCCGGCCGGCCAAAATCTTCGCTTCCCAAGGGCAACAGCGGACCGTAGCTTTGGCCCTTAAGTTGGCGGAAATTGCTTTTGTGCGGCAGTATCGGGAAGAATCCCCTTTGGTTTTGTTGGATGACGTGTTTAGTGAACTTGATCCCGGGCGGGGAGAACAATTGCTTAATTTTCTGCGCCATTCGTCCGCACAGTTGTTCATTTCTACCACCCACCCGTTGGGTTTCTTAGCCCATTTGGCTGGAGAAGTGGGCATTTTTCGGGTTGAAGCCGGCCAGGTGTACCAATGGGAAGGATAGGAGGTTTGCAAGTAGCATGTACCTGCATCTTGGGGATGAAGTGGTTATACCGACCACAGAGATAATTGCAATTGTGGCCTGGTCGGCCCCTGCCCAAGCAGCCGCTACCCGGGCCTTGGTATTTGCCGCCCGGGAAAAAGGTTATTTGCGCCGAATTGCTCCGAAAGGAAAGGAAAAAGCGGTGGTTGTTAGCCGGAATAATGTCTATTTATCCCCGATTTCCGCTTTAACCCTGATGAAACGGGCCAATAATATCAAATATTAGCGAAATTTGAGAATAATCAGGAATATGGTATAATATAACTGTAAAAATTAATTTAATTTATTTCGATATGGGGGTCTTTTGGGTGACCGGTCTTGAAAGTAAAGTTTCGAACGGAAAAGGAACTTATGATGCCAGTCAAATTCAAGTGCTTGAGGGTTTAGAGGCTGTCCGCCGCCGTCCGAGCATGTATATCGGATCGACCGGTTCCCGGGGGCTGCATCACCTTGTCATTGAGATTGTCGATAATTCAATTGATGAAGCCTTAGCGGGTTTTTGCGATCACATTGAAGTGGTGCTCAATAACGACAACAGTGTCGTGGTATCTGACAACGGACGGGGCATTCCGGTAGACACTCATCCTAAAACGGGCCGGCCGGCCGTCGAAGTCGCCTTGACGATCTTACACGCCGGAGGAAAATTCGGCGGGGAAGGTTATAAAGTATCCGGCGGTCTCCATGGTGTAGGGCTTTCGGTGGTTAATGCTTTATCCGCGATCCTCACGGTCACCGTTCGGCGGAACAATAAGGTTTATGAACAAACTTACGAACGGGGGGTACCAACCGGGGACCTTAAGGTGGTCGGATCAACTAAAACTACCGGTACGACTATATTTTTCCGGCCGGACCCAACTATTTTTGAGGAACTGGAATTTGAATTTGATATTTTAGCTCACCGTTTGCGCGAATTATCTTTTTTAAACCGGGGGATCCAAATTACTTTTAAGGACCAGCGAACCAACCAGGAAACAGTTTTTTCCCACTCTGGCGGGATTATTGATTTTGTCCATTTTTTGAACCGGAACAAATCGGTGCTGCACAACCAACCGATTTACTTTCAAATTGAAAAAGATACGGTGCAAGTGGAAATTGCGCTTCAGTATAACGATAGTTATGCGGAAAATATTTTTTCCTACGCCAACAACATCAACACCCAAGAGGGCGGCACCCATGAAGCCGGTTTTAAGGCCGCCCTCACCCGGGTGATTAATGATTATGCCCGCCGGTACAATCTGTTAAAAGAAAGCGAAAACAACCTTTCCGGGGAGGATATCCGGGAAGGTCTGACGGCAGTAGTCTCGGTGAAGGTCCGGGAACCCCAGTTTGAAGGCCAGACCAAAACTAAACTGGGCAATTCTGAAGTCCGGGGAATCACCGATGCTATAGTTGTGGAAGGTTTGGGCACCTTTTTGGAGGAAAACCCGGCGGTTGGCAAACGGATCGTCGAAAAGTCGGTAATGGCTGCCCGGGCACGAGAAGCGGCCCGGAAAGCCCGGGAACTGACCCGCCGGAAAAACGCTCTGGAATCAACTACTTTGCCGGGAAAACTGGCGGACTGCTCTTTCCGGGATCCGGCTTTGTGCGAACTATACTTGGTAGAAGGTGATTCAGCCGGTGGTAGTGCGAAACAAGGGCGGGACCGCCGGTTTCAGGCTATTTTGCCTTTGCGGGGGAAAATTCTGAATGTAGAAAAAGCCCGCTTGGACCGGGTCCTTTCCAACGAGGAGATTCGGGCCATGATCACGGCTTTGGGCACCGGCATCGGGGAAGAGTTTGACCTGCAAAAAGCCCGGTACCACCGGGTTTGCTTGATGACCGACGCCGATGTCGACGGCAGTCATATCCGTACTCTGTTGTTAACCTTTTTTTACCGGCACATGCGCCCGTTAATCGACAAAGGGTATGTCTACATTGCCCAGCCGCCGCTTTATCAAGTGAAAAAAGGAAAAACAATCAAATATCTTTTTAGCGATCAAGAGCTTGATCAGCACTTGGAAAAAATAGGCCGGGAAGGGGTGACGATCCAGCGGTATAAAGGCCTTGGGGAAATGAATCCGGAGCAGCTTTGGGAAACAACCATGAACCCGGAGGCCCGGACCATTTTACGGGTTTTACTTGAGGATGTTATGGAAGCGGAACATATTTTTACGACGTTGATGGGTGACCGGGTAGAACCCCGGCGGGAATTTATCCAAAATAACGCTAAAAATGTCCGTAATTTGGACATTTAAGCTGCAGTGAAGGAGAAAGGCAAAATGGCCCAGATTTTCCGGTCGATTGACCATATCGACGGCTACTATGCGTTACCCCAGTATGAAATTCGCGATAATTTTATATACCGGGCGATCTCCAATTTGCGTGGCTATACGGAATTACCCCAATACGAAATTAGGGGTAATCTGATCTACCGAACGGAAGACCATTTAGACGGCGTCGCGGAAGAACCCCAGTACGAAATTCGCGAGTCGCAAATTTTTCGTACTCCAACCCATGTTGACGGGTACCTGGAAGCCGCCCAGTACGAAATTGACACCCTGGAACCGCTGACGATTAAAAAACCGAAAGATTCCTCGCTACGCTCGGAATGATGCCGGATGTAACGTTATAATAGAGAACAGGAAGATTTTACTGGCTTGGAGTGAACACTTTGATGACGGAATTGGTCGGGAAAGTAGTGCCGATTAAGATCGAGGAAGAAATGAAAAAATCTTTTCTCGATTATTCAATGAGCGTGATCGTTTCGCGGGCCCTCCCGGATGTGCGCGATGGCTTAAAGCCGGTGCACCGCCGGATCGTTTATACGCTGCACGAAACCGGCCGGACACCGGAAAAACCATACAGTAAGTCAGCCGGACTGGTCGGTGACGTGATGGGACGTTACCATCCCCACGGTGACTCGGCCATTTATGATGCGATTGTCCGGCTCGTGCAAAACTTTGCGTCCCGGTATCCCTTGGTTGACGGTCACGGTAACTTCGGTTCCATTGATGGGGACTCGGCAGCAGCGATGCGTTACACTGAACTGCGCATGGCTCAGATTACTACCCATATTTTAGCAGACATCGAAAAAGACACCGTTGAATTCAAGCCGAATTACGACGAAAAAAGGCAGGAGCCGGTGGTATTGCCGGCCCGGGTGCCTAATTTATTGATTAACGGTTCGTCCGGAATTGCCGTTGGCATGGCGACCAATATTCCCCCCCATAACCTGGGGGAAGTGATCGATGGCGTGATCATGTTGATCGATAATCCTGATGCCGGTTCAGAGGAACTGATGACGGTAATCAAGGGCCCCGATTTTCCCACCGGTGGTTTACTTATGGGGCGGGAGGCGATCCGCCAGACCTATTTAGGTGGCCGGGGTTCCATGGTTGTCCGGGCAAAGACCCGAATCGAAAAAATGAACGGCAACAAAACCCGGATTTTAGTCAATGAAATCCCTTACCAAGTAAACAAATCCCGTTTACTGGAGCGGATCGCCGACTTGGTCCGGGATAAAAAAATTGATGGGATCACCGATTTGCGGGACGAGTCAGACCGTAAAGGCATGGAAATCGTCATCGAACTCCGGCGGGATGCCAATCCCCAAGTGGTCCTGAACCAGCTTTATAAACACACCCAATTACAGGATACCTTTGGCGCCATCATGTTGGCCCTTGTTGATGGAGTGCCCCGGGTGCTTAATCTCCGGGACATCATTTATTATTATCTGGAGCACCAAAAAGAGATCATTGTCCGGCGGACCAGATATGACCTGCAAAAAGCGGAGGACCGGGCCCACATTTTAGAAGGCCTGCGGATTGCGATTGATAATATTGACCGGATTATCGAGATTATCCGTTCTTCGGCAACAGAAAGTGAAGCCCGGCCTCGGTTGATGACTGAGTTTTCCCTTAGCCAAAAACAAGCCCAAGCAATTTTGGAGATGCGTCTAAAAAGATTGGCCGGGCTGGAACGGGAAAAAATCGAGGCAGAATACCAGGAACTGCTAACGAATATCGCCTATTTTAAAGCAGTACTGAATTCGGAGAAAATGGTCTTGGATATTATTAAAAAAGAGATTACCGAGATTAAAAATAAATATGCCGACCCCCGGCGAACGGAAATTACCACCACCGCCGCTGATATGGAAATTGAAGATTTGATTGCCGAAGAAGACACGGTAATTACCATCACCCACAACGGCTATATCAAAAGAATACCGGTGAATACCTACCGGGCCCAGCGGCGAGGAGGCAAAGGGGTTACCGGGATGGGAACAAAAGAGAACGACTTTGTTGAACACCTCTTTGTGACCACAACCCACCACAATCTCTTGTTTTTTACCAACCGGGGTAAGGTATACCGGTTAAAGGCTTATGAGGTGCCGGAGGCTTCCCGGACGGCGAAGGGGACGGCAATTGTTAACTTGCTGGCGATTACGGGTGACGAAAAAGTAAATGCCTTTATTCCGATCAAAGAGTTTTCTCCACACCAGTATCTGTTTATGGCCACCCGGCAAGGAGTCGTCAAAAAGACGGCCTTACAGCATTACAATACTTCCCGCCGGGACGGCATTATTGCTATTAATCTGGATGATGGCGACGAGTTGATCGGGGTTAAACTAACCGATGGGGACCAGGATATTTTATTGGTTACCCGTTACGGTCAGATCATCCGGTTCAATGAAAATGCGGCCCGGGCAATGGGTAGGGTAACCCGGGGGGTCAAAGGGATCGATTTGGCCCGCAATGACTTTGTGGTAGCGATGGAAGTAGCCCAGGATGAGGCTAACTTACTCATGATTACCGATGACGGGATGGGCAAACAGACTCCTTTGCACGAATACCGGCCGCAACACCGGGGCGGTAAAGGCTCGATGGGGATGCGGTTGACGCAAAAAACCGGCTTGGTTGCGGGGATTAAAGTTGTCCGGCTTGGTGATGAATTAATGGTTATATCCGCAGAAGGAGTCCTTATTCGTTTGAATGTGGATGAAATCAGTACGCTTGGCCGGGTTACCCAAGGGGTGCACATTATGAGAATGGACCCGCGCGACAAAGTGGTAGCCGTAGGCCGGGTGGTAATGACGGAAGAGGATGATTAAGCCGTGCGGAAGGCTGACCAAATATTCCGGGGAGCAATTGATGTTTTTGCCGAAAAGGGTTTCGACCGGGCGACAATGGATGAAGTAGCGGAACGGGCCGGGGTGGCGAAAGGCACATTATATTATTATTTCAAGGGCAAGGAAGACCTGATTAGTTTTTTAATGGAAGAAGGCATCCAGCAGCTGATTTCCCGGATTAAGGCCCGGAGTGGTAAAGCACAGGATCCGTTGGACCAGCTCCGGCAAGCCATCTATACCTTGGTCTGTTTTTTTGACGAGAATCAGGATTTCTGCAAACTCTTGTTAAAGGGAATCTGGTCGAATGCCGACCGGGAAAAACAATTCCGCCAAAGCTTATACCGGTTCTACGAGCAACTACGGCCAATCCTGGTTGCCGGGATTGAGGCGAAAGCTTTCCGGCCGGTGCCGGTGGACTGGGCGGTTGTCGCCTTGTTCGGCTTAACTACGATTGTTTCTTTACGGGTAATTTTGAACGGCAACCGGATTAACCGGCAGGAACTGGCTGATTACCTGTTTGACCAGTTTGTCGACGGGGTGCGGAATCGCCCCTGATCAAACCGGAAAATAAGATTCAAGAAAATGCCTGGCTTTATAGTTTAGGCGTTTTGTTTTTACTAAAAGATGATGCTATAATCATAACTATACTGACCAGTCAGTATTGAAACGGGGTGGGTGGATGAATCGAAAGCAAGCGCAAATGGTCTTTGGGGGGATCTTGACCGTGGCCGTCCTGGGGTTTGTAGTTTTTCCCTGGGCTTACCGCCAAGCAGCCCCGGCAACCGGCCAGGTCATTACCGGTTACGTGGAAGGAACCGAGACCAATATCAGCAGCAAAATACCTGGTAGAATTCAGGAACTTTTGGTCAGGGAAGGGGACGAGGTGGTACCCGGGCAGATTGTTGCCCGCTTGGAAAGCCGGGAACTGACGGAACAGTTAAACCAGGCGAAAGCGGCTTTAACCGGGGCGGCGGCCAAAGTCCCCCAGGCAGAGGTGGCCCAAACCCTAACCGGGGAAACGGTAGCCGGTCAGATTGCTCAGGCCCAGGCAAACCTTCAGGCTGCAGAGGCTAAATTGGCCGCGCTGGAAAACGGCGCCCGGCCCCAGGAGATTGAGCAGGCCCGGGCGGTGGTGATGCAGGCCCAGGTTGGGGCGGAAAATGCCGCGCTTACATATCAGCGGATGGAGGCCCTGTTTCAAGCCGGGGCGGTAGCCGCCAAAACCCGGGATGATGCTAAAGCCGATGCCGATGTGAAAGCAGCTGGGTTGCAGCAGGCGGCAGAAAAGCTTTCGTTGGTTGAAGCCGGGGTCCGGCCGGAGGAAATCGATGGGGCAAGAGCTTTGGTCGCCCAGGCCAAAGCGGCTTTACAGCTGGCGGAGGCAGCCCGGCACCAGGTGGCCTTAAAGGATCAGGATATCACTTTAGCCCAGGCTGGTTTGCAGCAAGCCCAAGCGGTGGCCGAGGGTGCCCAGGCAATGGTGGATAATACCGTGATCCGGGCGCCGCAAAAAGGAATTATTACCGGGAAGTTTGTTCAGCCGGGCGAATTGGTTTCCGCCGGTTTGCCGATCTACACCGTGGTCGATGTGGAGCGGGTGTGGGTGAAAGCCCAAGTTCCCGAGGGACTAATTACCCGCCTGGCTGTGGGGCAGGAAATAGGGGTCCAGATTGATGGTTTAACCGGGCAACTCACCGGTAAATTGGTGTGGATTAACGCCAGTGCCGATTTTGCGGTCAAGAAAGCCACCCAGGATTCCGGTGATTACGACCGAAAAACTTTTACGGTTAAAGTGGAACTGGACAACGGGGAGGGCCTTTTGAAAAATGGTATGACTGCCCGGATCATTCTGCCTTAAACAGGTACCTGTCCGGGTACCGGCAATTGGAGGGAAAAGCATGCCAAAAACCTTGTTGGCCTTGGAGAATGCAAGCATGGGGCCACCGGAAAACCGGTTATTTACCCGTTTGTCGTTTACCATTGCGGGCCCCGGTCTATGTGGCCTCTATCTGCCGAAGAAAGGCGGCAAAACCACCTTGTTTGCGGTGATTGCGGGTCTGTTGCCCTTAACCGGTGGAACGATCACCCGGAATTACCAACGGTTGGGTCTGGTGCCGCAGGACTTTGCCCTTTACCCGGATTTGACGGTAACGGAAACCCTGGCTTTCATGGCTGGTTTATACGGGCTGGGTGAACCGTTGTCCGGGCAGCGGTCGGCTTTGGTCGTGGCCGCATGTGGCCTGTCGAATCAAGTGTCTGTACGTGCCGGGCAGTTGGTGGCCGGCCGGCGAAAAATGCTGGAATTGGCAGTGGCTTTGCTTGTGTGGCCGGATTTTTTACTGCTGGATGAGCCGGCAGCCGGGATGACCGGGCCGGAGCGAGAAGTGTTTTGGCAGGTGGTTTACGCCTGGCTGGCCGGGACAGAGCATTTTGCGGGCCAGGCGGGGACATCATCCCCAGAAGCAGCCCGCACGGCTTTATTGTTGAGTGCCGACCAGGAAGAAATTAGCCGCTGCCATACGGTTGTGATGGACGGAAGGTGAGGCCGTGAACCAAGTTATATCGATCGCCACCAAGGAAATGCTCCATATTATCCGGGATAAGCAACAGATGATTTTTTTACTGATTATTCCTTTGGTCGGCGCCTTTTTACTGGCTTATTTATATACCGAAGAGCGGGTAATGGGTTTAGATCTGGTGATTGTGGATGAGGACAACAGCCCGCTCAGCCGGGACATTGCTTTTCAATATTCCCAGGCGGAATCTTTTGCTTTCAATGGTTATGTCGCCAGCTATGACGAAGCGACCCGCTTGCTGCAGGATGCCAGAATTGACGCGGCGGTGATCATTCCCCCTAATTTTTCCCGGGATGTCAAAGCAGGACGCCCTACCCAGGTGCTGACCCTGATTGACGGCACTAATATGCTAATCTCCAACATGGTCTTGCGGGCTTCCAGTCAGATCGTCCAAACCGTATCGGCAGGAACAATGGTAAAGATGTTGGAAGCTAACGGGATTGTGCCGGAAAAAGCCAAAAACATTCTGCAAAGTATCGGTTTCAGCACCCGGGTTTGGTTTAATCCGACCTTTAACTACCGGCATTTTTTGTTAATAGGCTTGATCATTACCTTAATGCAGCAGGTCCTATTGATGACGATTTCAACTACTTTTGCCCGCGAAAAACAGGGGCGAACAAACATTTATCTGGCTACGGCCCCGGTATCATCCCTTAAGGTCGTGGCCGGTAAAATCTTGCCGTATTTTTGCTTCGGGTTATTAAATGTATTTTTGCTGCTCGTGTATTCCAATCAATACATTGGCATCGGGATCCGGGGACAGGGGATTTACCTGTTATTATTGTCGGTAGGTTTTGTGCTGGGACTCATCGGCATGGCTTTGCCAATTTCAATCTTGGCGACTAATGAATTACGGGCAACCCAGGTTTGTGTAATCATCGCCATGCCTTCTTTTTTATTGTCCGGGTATACCTGGCCGATTGCCTCGATGCCTTGGCTGGGGAAATTTTTGGCCAACATTCTGCCATTGACCCATTACCTGGCCGCCCTGAAAACGGTGGGGGTTAAAGGAGGAGTATGGAGCGCCGCTTTACCGGAGATTGGTTTTCTGTACACCCTGGCGGCCGGGGGGATCGGTGGCGCCGTATATCTGTGGCAAAGGCAGCGGTCTAACGGGAATTTGGTCCTGTGGAACAACAACAAGTAGCACTTTTAGGCTTGGGGTGGAATAGATTGCCACTGAGGTTACACTTTGCCTAAAGGAGTGAACGTTGGCAATGAACGGATTACGGTACCGCGAACACAAAATGTGTCACCGGCTTTCCGCCATGATTGGTGAGGATATCGCGGCGGAAATGAGGCTGCCTGACGGTGGCACCCGTACCTATACCGGAAAACTGGTGGCTGTGGGTGATGATTACCTGGAAATGGAAGTAGAAGCGCCGGGAATGGAACCGGCGGTGGAAGGCCAGGTAGTAATCGAACAATTTGGCTTTGGGCGGCGCTTTTTCCGGGTTTTGATTCCCTTGCTGCTGTTGACGACGATTTTTCCTTTCCGCCGGGGCTTCTATTAAACAAAAAAGGGCACGATCCCGGGAGTTGGTCCGGCTCCCGGGATTTTTTTGTATATCCCGGAGCAGGTAGACAGGCCTTTGACGGCGAATAAAAAAAACAAGGGTATTTTTGGGTGGTGGTAAAAATGCATTGGGTGACGGGAAAGAGGCTCCTTATGGCCGTGATTCTAGGTTTGGGTCTGGGATTAATCGGGGGAGGCTGTGGGCCTAATGAGGTTAAATCGACTGCTCAACATGTGGTCGAACAGGCGCAAGAATTAACCCAAAGTGAAATTACCCAGCGGTTGACGGCAGACCTGCAGGCCCGGATAGACCGGTTGCAGCGGGAAAGAACCCGGCTGATCACCGCAGATGGGAAAATTAATTGGGAAGAGGCTAAACAAACGGAATTGGCGGAACATAGTTTCGTTACCTTGCTGGATTGGGAGTACAAAGCGGTGCTGAAGGCGGACGGCACGGTTGACGTGATCCAGGTGGACCACCGTAAAGGGGATACAAAGCGGATTGCTTCTTATCAGGTGCGGGTGATGAATGGGCAGGTCACCTTGGGCAACTAACGGTAAGGTGTCAATAGGGCACTTGTTGCTTTGCGGGGAATCGTGTAGAATATTGGGTGTTCAATGAACCCGAACAGCACTTGGGGAGGAAGAAAAAAGTGACAGCCCAAAAAGGTACTTGGACAGTAAAAAAAGGTTTGGCGGAAATGCTTAAAGGCGGCGTAATCATGGATGTGACTACACCGGAACAGGCTAGAATTGCGGAAGAGGCCGGGGCCTGTGCGGTGATGGCGTTAGAACGGGTACCGGCGGATATCCGGGCAGCCGGGGGTGTAGCCCGGATGGCGGACCCGGCGATAATCCAGCGGATTATGGCCGCCGTGACCATTCCGGTAATGGCCAAGGCCCGGATCGGTCATTTTGTTGAGGCCCAAGTTCTGGAGGTCCTGGGGGTTGATTATGTTGACGAGTCGGAAGTATTGACCCCGGCGGATGAACTTTACCATATCAATAAACATGTTTTTAAGGTGCCGTTTGTCTGTGGCGCCCGGAACCTGGGGGAAGCCTTGCGCCGGATTGGGGAAGGGGCGGCAATGATCCGGACCAAAGGGGAACCGGGAACCGGTAATGTGGTGGAAGCAGTCCGCCATGCCCGGCAGGTCCTCGGGGAAATCCGCCGGTTAAAAGTCATGCCGGCGGCGGAATTAATGACCTGGGCCAAAGAGAACGGGGCGCCATATGACCTGGTTTGTGAAGTAGCCCAGCTGGGCCGGTTGCCGGTGGTCAACTTTGCGGCCGGCGGGATTGCTACTCCTGCCGATGCAGCCTTGATGATGCAGTTGGGGATGGATGGCGTTTTTGTCGGCTCCGGTATTTTCAAATCCGGTGATCCGGCGCATCGGGCGAAAGCGATTGTGGCGGCGACGACACATTACAATGATCCCCAAATTATTGCCGAGGTTTCTAAAGATTTAGGTGAGCCGATGGTCGGCATTGAGATCCCCCTGATTCCGGTGGAACAACGGATGCAGGAACGGGGCTGGTAGTCGTTAAAATGAGCTATACAATTGGGGTACTGGCTTTACAAGGGGCGTTTGTTGAGCACGAACATCATCTGCAAAGTCTGGGATGTCGCCCGGTTCAGGTCCGGACGCCGGCCCAGCTGGCCGGCCTGGATGGCCTGATCATCCCCGGTGGAGAGAGTTTAACGATTGGAAAGCTGCTGGCCGATTTTGACCTTGCCGGGCCGATAAAAGCCCATGCCCAGGCCGGTCTGCCGGTTTGGGGGACTTGTGCCGGGATGATTCTCCTGGCCCGGGAAATTGCCGGGTCGGATCAGTTTCGGCTGGGATTAATGGACATGACCGTAGTGCGGAATGCTTTCGGGCGGCAGGTAGATTCTTTTGAAGTTCGGTTGCCGATTACCGTACTGGGTCAAGAACCTTTCCGGGCGGTATTTATCCGGGCGCCATATGTTTCGGCGGTAGCGCCGAATGTCGGGATCCTGGCTGTGTATGAGGATAAAAAGGTTTTTGTCCGGCAAGGTTATTTCTTGGCAACGGCCTTTCATCCCGAACTAACCGGTGATCTGCGGGTTCACCGCTATTTCTTAGAGATGGTGAGGGAAGCAAAAGAGTAGAAAGGGGCAATGTTGTAAAATTCAAAAAATGTATGCAGGTTCTTGTCAATGCTAAGAAGCTATGGTAAACTTCGTTCAAGCAATTACCCTTTACACAGCATATAGTAAACTTAGCCGGTGGCGGCAATTTGATATACTTGTATGGTTTTTAGCGGTTGAAGGAAGGGGTAGCTTTTATCGGTTCAAACGGTGTGGAGAGTTTGGCGGCTGCTGCAAGCCAACCCGTTATTGGTAGTTTTCCGCCCCGGATGTCGACAGTGAGTTACTGTCCGTTCATGTCCGATAGCATGTAACGAAACTTCTGCCTGGCGGAAGGAAATCAGGGTGGCAACGCGGGATTCGCCTCTCGTCACTGACACATATTGTCAGAACGAGGGGTTTTTATATTTAAGCCAGGATTGTATACATGATTTTGGCCTAAGCAAAATGTTGACGGGCAGTTACCTAAGGTCTTGTCGACACATATTCGGTAAAGGGGGAACCTTCAAATGTACGAAAAAGAGTACCTTATGTTGCCCGGACCGACGCCGGTACCGCCCCGGGTGCTTAGGACTCTATCCCAGCCATTAATTAACCACCGTGGCCCCCAGTTTAAAGAACTGCTCGAAGAGGTAACCGCCGGTGTTAAACGGATTTACCAGACTAAAAACGATGTCTTTATTTTTCCTTCCTCCGGAACCGGCGGGTTGGAGGCGGCGGTGGTCAACTTTTTGTCACCTGGGGATAAAGTTCTGGCTTTGTCCATTGGCGCTTTTGGGGACCGGTTTGCCAAGATCGCCCAGATCTACGGTTGTGCCGTTGATAAGGTGGAGTTTGCCTGGGGGACTGCCGTTGATCCGGCTTTGGTAGCAGCCAAGCTAACCGCCGATCAAGGCCGGGAGTACAAAGCAATCTTGGTGACCCACAATGAGACATCAACCGGGGTAGTAAACGATATTCAAGCAGTTAGTGCGGCCAGGGGTGATCACCCGGCTTTGATTATGGTCGACGCGGTTTCCGGCCTTGGGGTTATGGACCTAAAAACCGATGCCTGGGGCTTGGATGTGGTAGTTACGGCGGCCCAGAAGGCGTTTATGATTCCCCCGGGGCTTTCTTTTGTGGCGGTTAGCCCCCGGGCATGGGAGGCTTTTGCTACCGCTACCTTACCAAAGTTCTATTGGGATTTAGGTCAAGCCAAGGAGTATTATGCCATCGGTCAGACCTTGGTGACACCGGCTTTGCCGCAGATTAACGCTTTGCGGGAAACACTCAAGATCTTTGCCGCAAAAAGTCTCGATCAACTGTTTGCCCGACAGGCCTATTTGCGGGATATTACCCGGGCCGGGGTAAAGGGATTGGGCCTTAAGCTTTTAGTACCGGAAGAAATTGCTTCGGCGACAGTGACGGCGGTCTGTGTGCCGGAAGGGATAAACATAAAGCAATTGATGCAGAAGTTGCGGGAAGAATATAATGTCGTCCTCGCCGGCGGCCAACAAAAGCTGGCGGCCAAAATCTTTCGCATCGGCCACCTCGGCTATATTCAACACCTTGACATCCTGGCGGTAATTGGGGCTTTGGAAATGAGCCTTAAGGAGTTGGGATTCCCGGTGGTCTTGGGCCAGGGGGTCAAAGCGGCACAAGAGGTTATTATGGTAAGAAAGGGGCTCCTGTAACAATGCGTGTACTGGTCTGTGATCCGATTTCCGAAAGGGGAATTGACCTATTGCAGGCTTCCGGCGATGTTGTCGTCGATATCCGGTTGAAACTGCCGGAAGAAGAAATAATTAAGCTTGTGCCCGATTACGAAGCGATAATTGTTCGTTCGGAAACCCGGGTGACCAAGCGGATCATCGAGGCTGGTGTGCGGTTAAAAGTAATCGGCCGGGCCGGGGTTGGGGTAGACAATATCGATGTTGGAGCAGCCACTTTGCAGGGGATTGTTGTGGTCAATGCTCCTGAAGGGAATACGATCGCGGCTGCAGAACTGGCGATGGGGCACATGCTTGCTCTTGCCCGGCGGTTGCCGGCAGCCAATGCTTCCTTAAAAAGTGGGCTGTGGGAACGCAAGAAATTTATCGGCACTGAATTAAAAAACAAGATCCTGGGTATCCTGGGTTTGGGTAAAATTGGCACAGAGGTAGCCAAGCGGGCCGGGGCTTTCGGGATGCGGGTTTACGCTTATGACCCCTATGTGTCCGAAGAGCGGGCTAAAGGTCTGGGTGTGGAAATGAAGGATTTAGAGACCCTTTTGCGGGAAGCTGATTTTATCACGGTCCACTTGCCCAAGACCAAGGATTCTTACCACATGATCGGGGCCGCTCAGTTTGCTTTAATGAAAGATGGGGTCTCGATCATCAATTGCGCCCGGGGGGGCCTGATTGATGAGGATGCGTTGGTTGCCGCCCTGGAAGGGGGGAAAGTGGCCGGGGTTGCTTTGGACGTTTTCGAAACGGAACCGGTGACTGCCAGCCCGCTCTTTAACTTTGACCAAGTGCAGGTAACCCCACACTTAGGCGCATCGACCAAGGAAGCACAAGTTAACGTCGCCGTAGATGTGTCCCAGGAAGTGCTGCGGGCGTTACGGGGCGAACTGGTCCAAACGGCGGTAAATATTCCAGCGGTAAAACCGGAATTAATGGGGGTTTTCACGCCTTTCTTGGATCTGGTGGAGCGGATGGGCCGGTACTTCGGCCAGGTGATCGACAGCCCGATCCACAAGGTAACCATTACCTATTCGGGTGATTTGGCGCAATACAACCTTAATCCGTTGACGACCACGTTTTTGAAGGGGCTATTGCGGCCGACCCTGCATGATTCGGTAAACTATGTTAATGCTTCGATCGTGGCTAAGTCCCGGGGGATCAAAGTAATGGAATCCAAAACGGCGGATTTTGAAGACTACGCCAACCTGATTTGCGTTACGGTAGAAACCGCCAAAGGGACGAAAAAAATGGCCGGGACCATTTTGCGGAAAAACCGGCCTCGCATCGTGCGGATCGATGATTTTGACGTAGATATGCCGCCGATCGGGCATCTGATTGTTATGCCCCATACGGATCGCCCCCGGATTATCGGTCCCACCGGCACGATTATCGGTGACTATAACGTAAATATTTCCGATATGCATCTGGCCCGCACGACCATCGGCGGTCCGGCAATGGTCATCTTGAATATCGACGGGATGGTACCTGATGCTGCCCTTAAGCGCCTGGGCGAGATTGAAGGGGTGCATGACGTTAAATATGTCAACCTGAGTAAGAACAACTGCTGATTTTGAATGAAAAATCTAGGGGGAAGTTTTCATGTTGGACCTAAAATTTGTTCGGGCCAACCCACAAGTGGTGCAGGCAGCCCTGCAAAAGCGGGGGGCCCAAATCTCCCTGGAGGAATTTTTGGCCTTAGACCGCCAACGGCGGGCGGTGCAAGTGCAAGTGGAAACGCTTAAAGCCAAACGGAATCAAGTATCGGAACAAATTGCCCAAATGAAAAAAGCCCGGCAAGATGCCGGGGCCTTAATTCTCGAGATGCGCCAGGTTGGTGATCAGATTAAGGGACTGGACGAAGGGTTGGCCCAAATTGACCGGGAACTTGAAGCCATTTTGTACCAGATTCCCAATATCCCTCACGAATCCGTGCCTACCGGTATGGTCGAGGCTGACAACCTGACGGTGCGTCTTTGGGGCAACCCGCAACAGTTTGCTTTTCCGGCCAAACCTCACTGGGAAATTGGGGAGGCGCTGGACATTCTCGACTTTGAACGGGGGGCCAAGATTGCCGGGGCCCGGTTTACCGTCTACAAAGGTTGGGGTGCCCGGCTGGAGCGGGCGGTGACCAACCTGATGCTGGATACCCACATGCAGCGGGGTTACCAGGAGATTTTCCCGCCTTTTATGGTTAACCGCCAGGCGATGATTGGTACCGGCCAGCTGCCCAAGTTCGAAGAAGACATGTTCGCGGTGGCTAACACCGGCTATTATCTTATTCCGACCGCGGAAGTGCCGGTGACTAACCTTTATATGAACGAAATTCTGGACGGCGAAAAACTACCGGTTTACCATTGTGCCTATTCGGCCTGTTTTCGGGCGGAGGCCGGTGCGGCAGGCCGGGATACACGGGGTTTGATTCGTCAGCACCAGTTCAACAAGGTGGAACTGGTCAAGTTTACCCGGCCGGAGCACTCGTACGATGAATTAGAGAACCTGACCGCCGATGCCGAATACATCCTCCAATTGCTCGGCCTACCTTACCGGGTGGTGATTTTGTGTTCCGGTGATCTCGGTTTTTCGGCGGCAAAGACCTATGATTTGGAAGTTTGGCTGCCGGCTTACAATATGTACCGGGAAATATCCTCTTGCTCAAACTATGAGGATTTTCAGGCCCGGCGGGCCAACATCCGGTTCCGGCCCCGGCCCAAGGCCAAACCGGAGTTTATCCATACCTTGAACGGGTCAGGGCTGGCGGTCGGGCGCACGGTAGCGGCGATTCTGGAAAACTACCAGCAGCCGGATGGGTCGGTATTAGTACCGGAAGCCCTGCGACCCTACTTAGGCGTAAAAGAGATTACCGGACTTTAGGTTGGTTGCATTGTTATTTCGGTTATGTTATATTAGATTGCGCCCGTGAACGGATTATGGGGAGGGGTGGCCGAGCGGTTGAAGGCGGCGGTCTTGAAAACCGTTGAACCTTTGCGGGTTCCGTGGGTTCGAATCCCACCTCCTCCGCCATACTGTTTGGCAGGGGTTGTCTCTTGCCAAAGGGCCGGATTTATTCTATAATGGTTTTTGTTCAACGGTTGCGGAGAGATGGCCGAGTAGGTCGAAGGCGGTCGCCTGCTAAGCGATTACACGGGCATAAACCTGTGTCGTGGGTTCGAATCCCACTCTCTCCGCCATGTTTTGCGCCCGTAGCTCAGCTGGATAGAGTAATTGACTACGAATCAAGAGGTCGCAGGTTCGAATCCTGCCGGGCGCGCCACTGAAAAACAAAGCCTCCCTGATAAAGGGAGGCTAATTTTTTTGGCTTTGTTTTTTTACCGTTTGGCCATTAGGGTACGTACCAGGGCGTAGGCGGCCTCGGCCCGGGTAACCGGCTGGTCTGCGACGAAGGAGGGGCCGGGAACGTGGAGGATTTTGAGGCCCCAGGCGAGGGCGATATAACCGGTGGTTTCCGGGGGCAGGGAGCCGGCATCGCTAAAGGGCACCTGGTAAATGCCGGTGATCCTGGCGGCCGGTTCCAGGTTGATCAGGCGAACCATCAAGATCGCCAGGGTTTCCCGGCTAACCGCCGCATCCGGGGCCGGATTGCCGGTAACCCAGCCGAGTTGCCGGGCCTGATCAAGAACTTCCTGGTCCGGCAGGGGTGCTTGTTCCCCAAAGCGGGGTCCGGCCAAAAGCATATTCCGGAGCAGGCTGATGGTGGTGATGGTTTCCTCCGGCTGAAAGGTATCCCCAAATTCGCCGAAAAGTCCGGCCTGACCACCAAGGTTAATCTCTTTTTCCGCCCAGTGGCCGGTAACATCGGTAAAGTGCCGGGCTTGGGGCATGGTGTTCAAGGGATTGCCCCGGTAGTCCAAGGGCTGGCCGGAAAAAGCATCGATCTGGTTGCTTGTCCGGGTGTCCGGCCGCTTTACGGGCTGGTAAACCAGGTATACTTTCCCTGTCGGCGCGATTTTGTCCCGTACCTGAATGTAGCTTAGGGTAAGCGGCCGGTAATCCAGGAACCGGTCGACGGCCTGTTCCGGGGTAAGCATCCCGGCCGGGGCCGGAAATTCGAGGTTAAACCACTGCAGACTGTAGGAAGTGATCCGTCCGGAAACGGCATCAACTGTCACCCGGATCCCGTTGGCCGGGAAGAGGATCCCGTCAACCAACCGCTGGTAATTGAAGTTCTGCCGGATGGGGAGCTCATCTTCCCCGGTGGGCAGGGGACGGTCAAAATCAGGATCTTTGGCCAAAGTGGTTTGCGGGAAACGTTGGGGCTGGATCTGGCGCAGGAAATCTTCCGCCAGCCGCTGTGCTGCTTCCCGGTCTAAGGTGGCAGTTATTTTCCCCGGTTTTTGGGGATCGGAGGGATAGCTTAAACTAAACTCGATCACTTCACCGGTAACCGCATTTACCCGGGCGTGAATGTATTCCGGCAGGTTAGGTTCCGGGGGAGTAGTTTTTAGTCCGGGCCGCTGCCAGGAAAAGTTCCAGGCCCGGATGTCCGGTGATCCCCATTCGGGATTCAGGGTAGCATACCGTAACTCGAGGTTGGCCGGGATGGTGACCCATTTTTTAACCGCTTTAATGGCCGCTTCCTGGGGGAGCAATTTGGCGGTCTGTTCAATCTCCCGGAGTTCTTCCGGGCTTAAGGGCGGCATTGGATCGGCAGCACGCTTGTCGTTAACGGTAGCCATTGCTTCCGCTCCACCCATACCGCCTATACCATCGAACCAAACATCAGATCCCAAGTCCAAGGGTTTGCCGGTACGGGCATCGATATAGCCCTGGGAGGGGTGATCCAACTGGTAAACCAGTTGGGGTCGGAGTTTCCCCCCGGGGTTCTGGCGGCCGGTAGACGGCAGGATATAGCGGGCCTCCAGCATGCCGGCGGCATTAAAGCCTTGGCGGGCTATTTCCGGGTTAATGGTCCCGGTGGCCGGGGGGAGGGTGGTTTTGGTCCAATTAAGTACATACCGGATTACCGCGTTATTGTCACTACGGACATCGATTTGGACACCATCCTGGGCAAACGGCACCCCGCCGGCGGCCCGCTGCCAACGGAAGGTGTAAGTATGCTGGTTGCGGGTAAGCGGCACCAGTTGACTGTCGTCAGGTATCGGGACTAGTTCCGCCACCCGGGCCGGGGCAAGTCTGTTCAGCATCCGGGTGGCTGTTTGCCGGGCCTCCGCTTTTGACCGGATGGCTGCCGGCGGGGTTTTGGCAGGCTGGTCAGCCGGTTGCCAGATATTCATCTGGATAATTTCGCCGGTTTCGGCATCAACCTCGGCTTGAAAATAACCTTGGTTTCCGTCGGGTGAGCGCCAGTTTAAGGACCAAATTTGCCGGTCGTTGTTGTGGTGATAACTTGTTTCCAGGTTGGCATATGTAGCCGGGATGGTAAAATTAGCTTTGACGGTACGAATTGCTTGCTCCAAGGAAACTTGGGCCGTATCGGCCGCTCCGGCTACGGCCGGGAAACAGATCAGCCAGCTGATTACCAGCAGCCAGCCGGCCAGCCGGTAATACCGGCGGGGGGGTTTTTTTCGTACCTGCAAGAGGCAACCCTCCTTAGTAAATTTTGGGGTGTGTATCTACATTATACCTGAAAATCACCGTGAAACGATATTTTCTCGGCGGGCCGGAAAAGCAGCTTGTCGTGACAGAGGAGAAAGGCCGATGCGAAGTAACTGTGTGGCGGAGGGTTTCCAGGTAGGGGAACCTGGTGGCTTTAAGGTTGGCATATACGCCGAAAGCATGTGCCGGTTAGTGGAATTTGCCCGGAAGTACCATGAAGACCGGTCAATACCGGTGCTTATTGAAGGCGAAACCGGTACCGGCAAGGAGGTTTTGGCCAGATTAGTCCATTCCGGTCGTTTAGGCAAGAGTTTACCGTTCGTTGATATTAATTGTGCGGCATTAAGTCCCGGGTTGTTTGAAAGCGAATTGTTCGGCTATGAGCCGGGGAGTTTTACCGGTGGTTTGGCCACAGGAAAAAAAGGCAAACTTGACCTAGCCGGGGGAGGCACCTTATTCCTTGATGAAATCGGGGACCTGCCCTTGGAGTTACAAGCGAAGTTGTTGCGGCTGGTTCAGGAAAGGGAATATTACCGGGTCGGGGGGTTAACCAAGATCAAGGCGGACATCCGGCTGATTTGTGCGACGAATATTCCTTTACAGACCAAGGTAACTGCCGGGGCTTTCCGTCAAGATTTATTTTTTCGGTTGAAAGTCGGCTACTTGGAAGTACCTCCCCTGCGGGAAAGAAAAGCGGATATTATTCCTTTGGCCAACATGTTCATGCGAAATTTTTCCCGGCAAAAAAGCAAAGGCTTTTCCCGGATTAATCCTGCCGCTGCCGAAATCCTGCTGGCTTACCGGTGGCCGGGAAATGTTCGCGAGCTGAAAAATGTCATTGAATGGGCGGTATTAATGCATGACGACCGGGAAATAAAACCGGCTCATCTGTCGGTGAACACCGAAAAGTCCGGGCCGGCCCGGTTGCCGGCGGATAAAGAGCATGCGCCCGGCTTGCGGTTACCTCCCGGCCGGTTTCCCCTGGAAAAATTTATTGACGAAATAATTTATAAGGCCTTACAGCTGAACCAGGGGAACAAGGCGGCGACGGCACGATATTTGGGGATCTCCCGGAGCCGGCTGTACGAAAGGCTGAAACGCCGGTAAAAGGCGGTTGGTGCCGCCGCTCGCGAAGGCTCCGCGGGCCGGCGTTCTCGGCTGTCCGCTGTTCGGCTCAAAGGTTTGGGGTATTCCTCTTAAGCATGAGCCTCACGACGCTCCCAGCC
>JAQWAU010000002.1 GCA_028707535.1 Heliobacteriaceae bacterium
TCTTTGACGGCATGGCAACGTTCCGTAACGGTGACGATCGGCTCTGATCCGGAATTCATGTTAAGTCTCTTGCCGCAAAAACGGATGGTCCCCGCTTCCCGGTTCTTTCCCCGGAACGGTTTGGTTGGGTGTGATAACCGCCGGGCTTTCGGCGCTAGTGATGATTTTCCCCTGGCTGAAGTGCGTCCCCAGCCGGCACCAACTCCGGAAGCGGCGGTCAGTGAATTGCGCCAGGCTTTAAAAGAAGCCAGCCGGTTATGTCCTTACACCAATATTGCCTGGGTAGCCGGTTCGGAGCCATATCCCGGATACCCAATTGGGGGGCACATCCATTTTGGGGGCCTGAAAGTTAGCGGTCAACTGATCCGGGCTTTGGACCAATATGTGGCGTTGCCGCTGCTTTTTTTGGAGAATCCCGAAACAGCGCGGCGGCGTCGGAGGTTTTATGGTTTGTTAGGGGACTTTCGATTAAAGCCCCACGGTTTTGAGTACCGGACGCCGGGTTCCTGGCTTACTTCGCCGGAACTGGCCTGGGTAGCCTTATCCTTGGCGGCGTTGGTTGCCAGGCATTATAAGCGGTTACCCCGGTGGGATTTCCAAAGGTTAAGGTTGCAAGAAGCGTTTTACGGCGGGGATTTAACTGCTCTGGCACCGACGTTGGAAACTTGCCTGACAGAGTTGTGCACTTTGGAAAGAACGGCAGAAACAGCAAAACTGGCTAGAATAATTTGGCAAATGCGGGCGGAAGGGGAGAAAAGCCTGGAAACAATTGATTTGCGTGCCGCTTGGGGTTTGCCCACTGGGGTGCATCGTTACCGCCAGGTAGCCCGTCCCCGGTATTCTTTTGCTTGGATTCCGGGTCGGGCGATTCGGGGGTAAGGCCTTGTTGCCGCTTTTTTCGGCAACAGGCATTTTTTTGCGTTGCAGCAGGACATTTTTAGGTAATGCCGAAACAATTAGGCAGACAACGGGTGTTAGACAGGCCCCGGTACAGAGGGGGCGGCAGGAATGAGGAACGGGCTAAGCAAGTGGGTAGTCGGGGTGCTTGTTTTAGGAGGTGTAATTACCGGTTGGCTAATCAGTGACTACCTGATTGCGCCTACAAAATTAAATGTATTGTTGATTGGCACGGATTCCCGCCAGGGTGAACAGACCGGGCGGGCAGATGCTATCCTGGTAGTACATATCGATCGCAGCCAATCCCGGCTTGTTTTGTTATCACTGCCCCGGGACAGCCGGGTGGAGCTTCCCGGGTACGGCTGGCACAAAATCAACGATGCAACGGTATTGGGCGGGGTTCCTTTGTTAAAGACGGCAGTAGAGAAGTTACTCGGTGTGCCGGTACATAATTATATCTGCTGTGATTTTGAAGGGTTCGCCCGGTTTATTGATGGTCTTGGCGGCATAACCATTGATGTGGAAAAGGATATGTACCACAACGACAGCCCGGAACTGGCCATTAATTTAAAAAAAGGCCGGCAAAGACTTACCGGTAACCAGGCGCTCGGGTATGTTCGCTACCGGGGTGACCCGTTGGGGGATATTGCCCGGGTGGATCGACAGCAAAAGTTCTTAACGGCTTTGTTTACCCAGGGTAAAAAACCGGCTAGTTTGGTATCCTTGCCGGTTTTAGCAACGCAGTTGACCGACTATGTGGCCACCGACTTTACCGGCAGCCGGCTTACCGTTTGCCTTGCCACGTTAGCGACAATGAATCAGGCTCAGATCCGCCAAGAAACGCTGCCGGGGATGCCGGCAATGATTAAGGGGGTTAGTTATTGGCTCTTGGATCAAGCCAGGATCCGTTCCCTTGTCGCCGAAAATTTACGGTAAGTAATTTTTTTGGTTTAGGTGAATAGAATGACCTTAAAGTGGTATTAGGCTATACTATTTCATTTTTTTTTGCTATTCTGCAGGAAATTTGGTTCTTGGGCAGAATTAAAAACCCAGATTAGGTATACAAGGAGGCGCATTTTCATAATGTCCGTTAAGCTGGGTATTAATGGTTTCGGCCGGATTGGGCGACACGTTTTCCGGGCAGCGATCGGTCGCGATGATCTGGAAATAGTGGCGGTTAACGTCACATCAAACCCCGAGACGGTCGCCTACCTTTTAACCTATGATTCCGTGCATGGTGTTTTGCAGGCTGACGTCAAGACTACACCGGACAGCCTCATTGTGAACGGGCGACCGGTTAAGATCGTTTCTAACCGGGATCCGGCCCAGTTGCCCTGGCGTGATCTGGGTGTCGATGTTGTGATCGAATCCTCGGGTAAATTCCGTAAACGGGAAGGGGCGGCAAAACATTTCGTTGGTGGGGCGAAAAAGGTGATTATCACTGCCCCGGGGACAGATGAAGACTGCATGATCGTTATGGGTGTAAATGACCATTTTTATGACCCGGAGCGGCATCACATTATTTCTAATGCTTCATGTACAACAAATTGTATTGCCCCGGTAGCCAAGATAATTCACGAAAACTTCGGGATCGTTGAGGGCTTAATGACCACTGTCCACGCTTATACAAATGACCAGCGGGTCCTGGATGATCCCCATAAAGATTGGCGGCGGGCCCGGGCTTTGGGCATGTCGATTATTCCTACTACGACAGGTGCGGCCAAAGCGGTAGGTAAGGTTGTACCGGACCTGGCAGGAAAGTTGAACGGGTTTGCCGTCCGGGTGCCGGTACCCAATGTCTCGCTTGTTGACTTGGTGGTTAACCTGGAACGCCCGGTGACTAAGGAAGACATTAATGCTGCCTTGCGGGCCGCAGCGACAGGAAAGTTAACTAACATTATTGCTGTTTGTGATGAACCCCTGGTGTCCACGGACTTTTTGGGGGACCCGCATTCGGCGATTGTCGATGCCTTGTCAACTATGTGTTTAGGCGCCAAGATGGCTAAAATCGTCATTTGGTATGATAATGAATGGTCATATTCTTGCCGGGTGCTTGATCTGGCCGTAATGGTCGGGAAACGATTGCCGGTGGCTGGGTTAGCGGTGGTATAGGTAGTTGATGGCAGTTAGTAAGGAGCCAAAACGTTTTAACGCTGGACTCCTTATTTTTTTGCCTTTCCGGGCATAGGGTGTAAAAAGGCTTTTCAGGTGATTACCATCCTAGTAAAGGAGCGCCCGGATGAAAATGGTGTGTATTTCCCGGCGGATTCTCCAAAAAGGCGTGTTTCTAGGCCTTTTGTTGTGCCTGTTGGGGGGTATATTTTGGGCCCTTGAGCAAAAAGTGCCGGAACCGGCGTTAATGACGCAAAAGGAACAGTCCCCACCGGAACCCGGCGTGATTCGCCAGGGGCCGGCGGAGCCTAAAATTGCTTTAACGGTGAATGTCGACTGGGGGGAGGCTTATCTTCCCCAAATGTTGGCTATTTTGGAACAGAATAACGCCAAGGCGACCTTTTTTTTCACCGGACGATTCGCGGAAAAGTTTCCGGAATATGTAAAACGGGTGGTCGCGGCCGGGCATGAAGCGGGTAATCACGGGTATTCCCATCCCCACCCCTGCCAAATTTCCGGCGAAGCTAACCGGCGGGAGATCCGGCAGACTCACCAGGTCTTGGAGAATTTGACCGGTACGGGTAGTCGTTGGTTTGCCCCCCCTTACGGGGAGCACGATGATCAGTTGGTTAAGATTGCCGCCCAGGAAGGGTATGGCACTATTTTATGGACGGTTGATTCTGCCGACTGGCTGAATCCTTCGCCGATGGTCTGGATGCAGCGGGTGACCAAGGGGATTGGCCCGGGTGCCCTGATCCTTGTTCATCCGACGCCATCCACTATACAGGCGTTGCCGCAACTGCTAAAATATTGTCAGGAAAAGGGCTGGTCTGCAGTGACCGTGAGTGAATTGCTTGCTAACTATAAAAATTGAGTGATGGAGCCATAATAACCCCGGTTGTATTTTCCGGGGGTGTTGATAATGGCTAGGGTGTGGACTTCCTTTTTTTCGGCACTGTTGTTTGGGTTGTTGTTATGGGGTTTTCCGGCCGACGCCGGTGAGCCGCAGGTTACGGCCGATGCGGTGGTGCTGCTGGATGTAGCCAGTGGACAAGTTCTGTTTGAACGCCAAGCCCGGCAAGTTCGGGCGCCGGCTTCAACGACGAAGATCATCACCGGTTTGTTGGGTTTTGAGTTGGGTGACCTGGAAGCAGAGGTAATTATCAGCCAAAACGCGGGAACGACCGGTGAATCAACGATTCATTTGTTTCCCGGGGAGAAGGTTACTCTCGGGGATTTACTTACCGGGGCGATGGTCCGGTCCGGCAATGATGCCTGTGTGGCCGTCTCCGAATATTTGGCCGGCAGCGAGGAATTTTTTACTTTGTGGATGACCGCTAAGTCGCGGCTGGTAGGGGCCAGGAGCTCCCAATTTTATAATTCCCACGGGTTGCCCCACAAGTTTCATTGTTCAAGTGCCTACGACCTAGCGGTGATTGCGGCCCAAGCGGTGCGCAACCCTTCCTTTGCGGCAACGGTTCGGCAGCGGGATGCCTGGTTACAGCAGCGTGAAGGCTGGCCACGGTATGTAAAGAATACCAACCGTTTGCTTTGGACTTATCCTTTCGCCGACGGAGTTAAGACTGGGACTACACGGGCTGCCGGGGCTTGTTTGGTTGCTTCGGCAACCAAGGATGGACGTCAGTTGATTGCTGTTGTCTTACATTCGGACGACCGGTTTGGGGATTGCCGTCGTTTGTTTGAATATGGTTTCACTGTTCCCTAGCAGGTAAAACATGCGTTAGTTAGTATTTTGCTGAGGAGGAAGTAGCATTACATGATTCGTAAAGAAACGTTGCCTAATGGTGTTCGGGTAGTAGTGGAACCGATTCCCCACGTGCGTTCGGTAGCCTTAGGCATCTGGGTGGCCACCGGTTCGCGGCATGAAGACCCGGTAATGGCCGGGGTTTCTCACTTGGTGGAGCATTTGTTGTTCAAAGGGACGGTACGGCGGACGGCCAAGGAATTGGCGGAAGTGTTGGAAGCGGTCGGCGGCCAGTTAAATGCTTTTACATCTAAAGAATACACCTGTTATTATGCCAAGGTGTTAGATGAACACTTTGATTTGGCCTTGGATGTCCTGACCGATATGTTTTTTAATTCCAAATTTGATGGTGTGGATGTCGACCGGGAGCGCCGGGTGGTCTTGGAGGAAATTGGCATGTACGAAGACTCTCCGGATGAACTGGTCCATGATTTGCTTGCCGAGACGATCTGGGCCGAAAATCCTTTGGGCCGGCCGATTTTGGGCTCGGTGGAAACAGTGACGGTGATGGAACGCGAACAAATAATTGGCTATTTTCAGCGGGAATATGAAGCAAACCGGACAGTAGTCGCGATTGCGGGGGCGCTTGACCCGGCCCAGGTACTCGACAAAGTGAAGGCGATTTTTGCGGGGATGTCTCCGGGTAAGCGGTTGCGTTCCGCTAACCAACCGGTATTCCGGGCCCAAACAAAATTTCGGCAAAAAGATGTTGAACAGGTGCAGATTTGTCTTGGCACTGCCGGTTTGCCCCAGGAACATCCTGATATTTATGCCTTGCATGTGTTGAACAATGTACTGGGTGGGGGGGCTTCTTCCCGTCTTTTTCAGGAGATCCGGGAGCAAAGAGGTTTGGCTTATTCGGTATACACCTATCATGCGGGTTTTTCCGATGCCGGTATTTTTGGCGTGTATGCCGGTACCAGTCCAGATTATTGCCGGGAAGTACTGGACGTGATTGTTAAAGAAATGGCCCAGATTAAACAAGCAGGGATTACGGCTGCCGAATTGCGGCGGACCCAGGATCAAATTAAGGGCAGCATGTACTTAGGGTTGGAAAGCGTAAGTTCCCGGATGGTTCGTTTGGGGAAGTCGGAAGTGGCTTATAACCGTTATGTTTCCCCGGAGGAAGTGATCGACCGGATTTATCAGGTTACGTTGGCTGATGTCTTGCGGGTGGCCCGGATGCTTTGGCCGGTTGAAAGGTGCAGTTTAGCTGTTATCGGGGCGGTAGATCCCCGGGTTGATTTTGCCGGCTTGGCGGCCAGGCACGGTTTATAGGGGGCAAAAGGGATGGACCGTTTAGAACAAATTTTTCAATGGCAGGCCGGTTTTGATGCGGATCTGATCAAAAGACGACAACTGGAGGATATTACCTTCGAGGAGTGGATCCAAAAAGAGACGCTGGCCCTGATGTCCGAGTTAGCGGAACTGCTGGATGAAGTAAATTTTAAATGGTGGAAAAACCCTAAACCGGTTGACCGGGAAGCCGTAAAAGAAGAACTGGTTGATATTCTGCATTTTTTTGTTAGTATGTGTCTGAAAGCCGGGATTACCCCCCAGGAATTATTTGAAGCTTATCACCGCAAGAACCAGGAAAACAGACATCGCCAGGATGGAACATCGCTAAAGGCTGGTTATACCAGTCCGCCGGCTGTCGATGACTAGTTCGTCTATCCGCCGGCTTGTCCGCATACATAATTGGTTAGGAGGGGCATGAGGGGGCTGTAGGGATGCGGTTGAGTGAACTGGTGGGCAAAGAAGTGGTAAATATTGTTTCCGGCGCCCGCTTGGGGACTGTGGGTGATTCGGATCTGGTAATTGATGAAGCGACCGGTGAGATCGAGGCGATTATTTTGCCGCCGCGTAATACCCTGGTCGGTTTTTGGACTGACCGCCAACCTTTAATAATTCCTTGGGACGCGATTATTAAAATTGGTGCGGAGGTTGTGATCGTTGAATTGGATGAAACTTACCCCAAGTATACGCGCCGGTTTCCTTTTTAACATTGACGTTCCGATTTCACTAATGTTAAAATAATATGAACTAACTGTATAAGGCCTCAGCCCAGAGGTGAGGTAGAGGCGCGGTAAGTCAAGAGTACCCGGGGGAGTCCAACGGTGGACGAGGAACTTGCCGGGAAAGGGACTACCGCCGAAGTGCAAACCCGGCCGTAAGGGTTTCCACTGGGCCCGGGTATAATATGCCCGGGACTGTCACCAGAACCAGTTTAATGCTGGTGGAGCACTATCTTGCGAACGGGAACGGTGGTAGAAGATTACCCATGTTGGTTTAAGGGGGGGCGACCGCTGCGATCCGGGCGGCCCCTTTTTTGTTTTTATCTAAGGAGGTGACCGGGATGACCGCAAAAATACGGGTGCTTGTTAGTGGTGCAGGCGGCCGGGTGGGGCGTGAAGTAGTAAAGGCTGTGCTTGGGGACCAGGCTATGCAATTAGTTGGCGTGGTGGACCCTTGGGCGGTTGGTAAGGATGCGGCTGTTCTGGCCGGGTTGCCGGCTTGTGGGATGACGGTGCAAGGTGACTTGGCTACAGCCATCCAAGAAAGCCGGCCGGAAGTGATGGTCGACTTTACCAATCCGGCCGTGGTCAGGGAGAATATCCGGGTGGCCTTACAGGCTAAAGTATCCCCGGTGGTTGGGACTACCGGTTTGACGGACAATGACTTGCTGGAAATTGATGGCTGGGCCAAGGAAGATGCTACCAGTTGCCTGGTAGCTCCCAACTTTGCGGTTGGGGCCTTGTTGATGATCCGGTTTGCCCAGGAGGCGGCCCGGTTCTTTCCCCATGTTGAAATTATTGAACTGCACCATGATCAAAAACTAGATGCTCCTTCAGGCACGGCCCTGAAGACGGCGGAAGCGATCTCGCGGGAACGCAAGCAAGTTCGGCAGGGTCATCCCGACGAAAAAGAACGCTTTGCCGGTGTTCGTGGTGGTGAATTTGCCGGGATGCGGCTGCATAGCA
Source organism: Heliobacteriaceae bacterium (assembly GCA_028707535.1). Classification (GTDB taxonomy): domain Bacteria; phylum Bacillota; class Desulfitobacteriia; order Heliobacteriales; family Heliobacteriaceae; genus STF2-203. The sequence continues at coordinate 7,756 of JAQWAU010000002.1, forward strand.
TCCGGTTGCCCGGCTTGATTGCCCACCAAGAAGTAATTTTTGGCGGGGTGGGGCAAACACTGACGATTCGGCACGATAGTACCTCCCGCGAGTCGTTTATGCCTGGGGTATTGTTGGCGATCCAACGGATCCGGTCGATTCGGGAAGGGTTGGTATACGGGCTGGAAAAACTTATTTTCTAAGTGATAGCAACCTGCCTGTTTTGTTCCTTGATAATTGTGTTCACCACTCCCGTTTCCTGCTCATAGTATGTGGTACGATGACACCGCATCAGTGAGGAGGGCAGGAGACGCCATGACAGTTTGGCAAGAAGTCCCGGTGGCTGTTTTGGGTGGAGATCGGCGGGAACGGGTGCTCGTCGAACACCTGGCCCGGTTGGGATACCAGATTAGTGTCGCTGGTTTACCGGTTGCTGCGGGGGAAAGGATCAGGCCTTGTGCGGACTTGGGGGATGCCATGACGGGGGTGGCCGCTGTAATCCTACCTATGCCGGGAACTAACCCTGAAGGGCAATTGTATGCTCCTTTGTACCCGGATCGGCTAATCCTGAAGGATTCCCACTTCACGGCACTGCCCGAAAAAGCACCGGTGTTTGTTGGTGTGGGTAACGAGCGACTGCGAACCATGGTAATAGCTTGTGGGCTACGACTGGTGGAGGTTGCCGAATTAGACGAAGTCGCCGTGTTGAATTCTGTGTCTTCCGCCGAAGGAGCCATTCAAGCGGCAATGGAGGGTTTACCGATTACCATCCATTCCAGCCGGTCGGTGGTAATCGGTTTTGGGCGGATGGGGCTCACGTTGACCCGGCTGCTTTTGGCTTTAGGGGCCAAAGTACAGGTGGTGGCGCGCAATCCGGCAGCCAGGGCCCGGGCTTGGGAGATGGGGGCCGATACCCTATCTTGCCGGTCCTTAGCCCAGGTGCTGTCAACTGCCGATTTTGTTTTCAACACGGTTCCCGCCCCGGTCCTTACTGAGGCATTGCTTGTTGGGATGAACCGGGAGGCGATGATAGTCGACTTGGCTTCGGCTCCAGGGGGAACGGACTTCAGGGCGGCGGACCAGATGGGGATTAAGGCTGTGCTGGCCAGTGGTCTACCTGGCAAGGTGGCCCCAAAAACAGCGGGGGAAATATTGGCCCGCATATATCCCGGCTTGATCGCCCATTATTTGGGCGATGGTGGTAGGTAGATCCCTGGGGAGGCGTGCAGGATGCGATTAAAAGGAAGGTCCATCGGGTTCGCTGTCACGGGATCTCATTGCACAATCACCAAGGTTCTCCCAGTGGTCAAACAGCTGGTTGAAGTCGAGGGAGCCCGGGTAACGCCTGTTTTCTCCGAAGCTGTCGCCTATACAGATACCAGATTTGGATCACCTAAATCATGGAAAGAAAATTTCGAACGGCTTACCGGGAATAAAGTGCTTTGTTCTATTACCGAAACAGAGCCGATTGGTCCGCATAAGCTCTTGGATGTGCTTGTGGTAGCCCCGTGTACGGGCAATACTGTGGCGAAGCTGGCTCATGCGATTACGGATTCCGCTGTTTTGATGGCCGTGAAAGCACAGTTGCGTAATTCCCGTCCGGTGGTGCTGGCACTTTCCACCAATGATGGTTTGGGAGCCAACTTAAAAAACCTTGGTTTGGTGATGAACTTCAAGAATATTTTTCTGGTACCTTTCGGTCAGGATAATCCTCAGGTTAAGCCAAACTCGGTTGTTGCCCGGATGGAATTGATTCCGGCGACGATCGTTGCAGCTTTACAAAACAAACAAATTCAGCCCGTTTTGGTCGCCTATTCGTAGCTGGTGAGCCAACGGCGCAGACAAGGAGGCAAGTTTAGTGAAAACGTACAACGTGGCAATTGTTGGTGCAACCGGGGCGGTCGGTCAGGAACTCCTTAAGGGATTGGCTGAACGGAGATTCCCGGTTGGGGAATTGCGCTTGTTGGCGAGCCAACGGTCGGCAGGCAAGAAAATGCAACACCAGGGTCGTGAACACACGATTGGGTTGACTGATGCCAACGCTTTTGCGGGTATGGATGTCGTATTCTTTGCGGGTGGGTCGGTATCTACCCAGTTTGCCGAACCGGCAGTTGCGGCTGGGGCGGTTGTTATTGACAACTCTTCGGCGTTCCGTCTTAACCCGGAGGTACCCTTGGTGGTGCCGGAAGTCAACCCGGAGGATCTTGATTGGCACCAGGGCATTATTGCCAATCCCAACTGTTCAACGATCATTTTTGTGGTTGCTTTAAAACCATTGCACGATGAGGCAACGGTGAAGCGGGTAGTCGTATCCACTTATCAGGCGGTTTCGGGTGCCGGAAGATCGGGGATTGATGAACTCACCAGGCAAACCAACCAGATTTTGCGGGGAACGGAGGCGGAAAGGCAGGTTTTTCCTTACCCGATTGCCTTTAATTTGATCCCCCATATTGATGTATTCCAGGAAGGCAGGTATACCAAAGAAGAGTGGAAGATGGTTAAGGAGACCCAGAAGATCCTGCACGTACCGGATTTGCGGATTACGGCTACAACGGTGCGGGTTCCCGTCTACCGTAGCCATTCGGAATCGATTAATATTGAGTTTGCTCAGAAAATAACGGCGGCGAAAGCCCGGGAAGTTTTGGCCAAGGCTCCCGGTGTTGTCGTCGTTGATGATCCGGAGGAAAAAAAATATCCGATGCCCCTTTATACCTCCAATCAAGACGAGGTTTTCGTGGGCCGGATCCGGGAAGATTTTTCTGTGGATAACGGCTTAAATATATGGGTGGTAGCCGATCAGATTCGCAAAGGGGCAGCTACCAACGCAATTCAAATTGCCGAGACGATGATTAAACGTAACTTGTTATAGACTCATCCGATGTGGCGGCCAGCACTCACCAGGAGTGAGGCTATTGAGAATTGCAATTTTGAAATTCGGAGGTACTTCCTTAGGTACCAGGCAAATGCGCCGGCAAGCAATTGCGCGGGTGCAGGAAACACTGGGGACCGAGTGCCAGGTAATTGTGGTGGTTTCGGCTATGGGCCGTCTTGGGGAACCGTATGCTACCGACACATTATTAAGTTTATTGGCGGAAAACGAGCCGGTGTTGCCGGCCAGGGAAAAAGACTTGCTCATGGCTTGTGGGGAGATTATTTCCGGGGTTATAATTACAGCAGAATTACAGCAAGCCGGGATTGATGCTGTGTTTCTCCTTGGGGGGCAGGCCGGTATTTTAACCTCCGCCCAGTTTGGTGAAGCCCGAATATTACGGGTAGAACCGGAACGAATTTACGAAGGGTTACGGCAGGGAAAGGTTGTCGTCGTTGCCGGTTTCCAGGGAGTGGACAAAAGCGGGGAGATGACTACCTTGGGCCGGGGGGGCAGTGATACGACTGCAGTGGCCCTAGGAGCAGCGGTTAAGGCGGAAATAGTGGATATTTTTACTGATGTGGAAGGAGTCATGACTGCCGATCCCCGGCTGGTAGCTGATGCCCGGATTCTCCACTGGGTGTCATATCAGGAAGTGTGTCAATTCGCCCATGAAGGGGCGAAAATTATTCATCCGCGGGCTGTCGAAATTGCGATGCAAAGCCATGTGACCGTACGGGTTAGAAGTACCAGGTCGGCTGGGACCGGGACCTTGATCTGCGGCCCACCGGGAGAAGGGGGCAGTTTGGATTTTCACCCGGACCACCTAATTACAGGCATTGCTCATACTAACCACATTTCGCAGATTAAAATCGCCATTGGGCAGGACCAAGACCCTTTGGTGGTAGAACTTGCCGTTTTTCAAGCATTATCCCAAGCGGGAATTAGCATTGACTTTATCAATGTTAGTCCTGCGGGAATTATTTTTACGGTTCCGGATGGTTTGGCCGCTAAGGTTGTAGCGATTCTGCAGGCGATGGAAATAAAGCCCCGGGTTGTTTCAACTTGTGCTAAAGTGGCCGTTGTTGGAATTAACATGACCGGTGTCCCCGGGGTTATGGCGCAAATTGTGCAAGCCTTAAACCATGAAAAGATTCCGATTTTGCAATCGGCAGACTCCTATACGACTATTTGGTGCCTGATTGATGAGTGTTACTTGCCACAGGCGGTAAACGCGTTACACCGGCAGTTTTGCCTTGGTGATGATTATCGTTCACATGAGCAAAGGGGCGAACATGATGGTCTTTGGAAGAGTAATTACCGCAATGGTGACCCCGTTTAACGAAGAATTGGCGGTTGACTACCAAGGAGCGGCGGAACTGGCCCGGTATTTGGCGGCGAATGGGTCGGACGGGATTGTCGTGGCTGGTACTACGGGGGAATCACCAACTTTAAGCACTGCGGAAAAAGTAAAACTATTTGCCGCCGTAGTAGAGGCAGTAGGTGACCGGGTAGCGGTGATTGCCGGCACGGGCAGCAACAATACTGCAGCATCCATCGCCTTGACCCGGGAAGCCGAGGCGGTTGGTGTTCATGGGGTGCTGTTGGTTGGGCCTTATTATAATAAACCACCGCAACCAGGGTATTACGAACATTTTGCCGCCATTGCCCGGGCTACTTCCCTGCCGGTCATGCTCTATAATATTCCCGGACGTACCGCAGCGAATATTTTGCCGGCAACGGTGGCCCGCCTCGCGGCAATCGATAATATTGTCGCGATTAAGGAAGCTGCCGGCTGCCTGGACCAAGTGAGCGAATTGGTGCGCATTCTACCACCCGGATTCAAGGTATATTCCGGTGATGATTCGTTAACCTTACCATTATTGTCCGTAGGTGGTTTTGGGGTGGTCAGTGTTGCTTCGCATTTTGTCGGGCAGGATCTACAGGCGATGATTGCCCATTTTTTGGCCGGTAATGTCAAAGAGGCCACGGCGATTCATTTGCGGTTATATCCGCTGCTCAAAGGCCTATTTATTGTAACTAATCCCATTCCCGTCAAAGCGGCGCTGAACCTTAGAGGCCTGCCGGCCGGGGGATTGCGCCTACCTCTTTTGCCCGCGGCAGAAAAGGAAGTGGCCTCAATCCGGCAGTTGCTCGTTGACTACCGTTTGTTGCCGGCTTGAGTAAAGAACCACTCTGCGGGGTGGTTCTTTAATTTTTGATCCTGATGATGTTGTGGAAAGATAGAAAGAAGGGAAAACTTGTATCCGGATCACAAACCTTGTATAATGAAAGCAACAGGGTTGTTCGGAGTTTTTTGCGGGGTACTTGACGGCGGTGGCGGGACCGCCGGGAGGAATTTTTTGTTTACGTAAATGATAGCAACACCCTTCCATTGCCGGGAGGGGCTTTTTGTTGTGGGAAAAAGGAGAGGTGCCATGGGTGCGCGAGACAAGGTCTCGATCATCCCGTTAGGCGGGATGGGCGAAATTGGAAAAAACATGACAGTAATTAAAGTTAACCAGGAAATGGTAATAGTCGATTGTGGGGTTATGTTTCCTGAAGATGAAATGTTAGGCATCGATGTTGTTATTCCAGATGTTTCTTACTTGCTGGAAAATAAGGATATGATCCGGGGCATCGTGCTGACCCACGGTCATGAAGACCACATCGGAGCCTTGCGGTTTATTCTTAAGGACTTACCGGTGCCGGTTTTCGGCACCAAGTTGACTTTAGCTCTGGTTAAGAATAAGCTACGGGAACAAAATATTTCTGGCGGAGTCAGCTTTTATCCGGTGAAGCCCAGAGATGTAGTGAAAATTGGCTCGATCCGGGCTGAGTTTATCCGGGTGTGCCATAATATTCCGGATGCGGTGGCTGTTGCCCTGCATACACCTGCCGGGACAATCGTGCATACCGGTGACTTTAAGTTTGACCAAACCCCGGTAGACGGCCAGCCGGTTGATTATTTCCGGTTAGCCCAATTGGGTGAAAACGGTGTACTAGCCTTGCTTTCCGATTCTACCGGGGCGGAGCGTCCGGGGTTTACTCCTTCGGAGCAAGTTGCCTTTGGCCGGTTGGAAGAGGTTTTTCGGACGGCCAAGGGCCGGATCGTGGTTGCCACTTATGCTTCGAGTTTGTACCGCATTCAACAGACCTTTCTGATTGCTGCCCGGCATGGCCGGCAAGTAGCGGTAGTCGGCAAAGCGATACAGGAAGTTGTCGATGTGGCCTTGGCCAATGGCTACTTGGCGGTCCCCCGGGGTACCTTGTTTGAACAGAATGATTTGACCAGCATTCCCAAAGAAAAAACGGTGATTTTGACTACCGGTCTACGAGCGGAACCACTAAGCATGATGACACGGGGCTCTTTGGCGGATACCCGGTTAGGGAACTACCAGACAGGAGACACCGTCATTATTTCGTCTAGTCCGGTTGCGGGCAATGAACGGTCGGTTTCCCGGACGATCGATAATCTGTGTAAATTAGGGGCGGATGTTTACCACGAAGTTGCGGGAACCCAAATTCCCGGTCATGCCGGTCAAGAAGAACTCAAGTTGATGCTAAATCTGATCCGGCCCAAATATTTTGTGCCGATCCAAGGCGAGTACCGGATGCTGATCCGGCACACTAAATTGGCTCAAGAAGTTGGGATTTCACCAGATAAGATTTTTGTGCTTGACAATGGTCAAGTCTTGGAGTTGTCAGCAAAAAAAGCGGGCTTGACCACCAAGGTACCGGCCGGTCGGGTATTGGTTGACGGCCTTGGGGTTGGTGATGTCGGTAACATTGTTTTGCGGGACCGGCGCCAATTATCTCAGGATGGTATTCTGATCGTTGTAGTAACGATCAGTAAAGAAAATGGCCAGATTTTGGCTGGCCCGGATATGGTTTCCCGGGGTTTTGTTTACGTTCGGGAAGCCGAGGAATTAATGGAAGAAGCGAAATTGAAGGTTAAGCAGGCGTTAGATAAACAGGGCGAACGGAAGATTACCGAATGGGTGGCCATCAAGACAAATGTGCGGGACGTTCTGTCGAAATTCCTTTACGAAAAAACCCGGCGCCGGCCGATGATTTTACCGATTATCATGGAGGTTTAACGGCCAAAGCATGAACCTTTCCCGGGGTACACATAATGAAGTTGATCTTGTACTCAAGGGAGGGCGTGTCAATGGCAGAACAACCGGGAAAAGAATCCACAGCAGATGAACAAAAAACGGAGGTTATCAAAGAACTTGGTGTAATCGAGATGCCAAAGGTGGACAGTAACATCCACTGCCTGACGATTGTTGGTCAGGTAGAAGGGCATATGGTGTTGCCGCCACAAAACAAGACAACAAAATACGAACACATCATTCCCCAGTTGGTTGCTATGGAACAGAGCAGGGAGATCGAGGGAGTTTTAATCGTTTTGAACACGGTGGGTGGGGACGTGGAGGCCGGGCTGGCCATGGCGGAAATGATTACCGGCCTGTCGAAACCTACCGTTTCCCTGGTCTTGGGCGGCGGACATTCCATCGGGGTACCGATCGCGGTGGCGGCTGATTATTCGTTTATTGCCTCGACAGCAACCATGACGATTCATCCGATCCGTTTAACCGGCTTGGTGATCGGGGTGCCGTCAACGTTCGAGTACTTGGAAAAAATGCAGGAAAGAGTAGTAGCCTTTATTACCCGGAATTCCCGGGTAACGGTGGAAAAGTATAAGGAATTAATGTTTAAAACCGGGGAATTGACCAGAGACATCGGCACGGTAGTTGTCGGTAAAGAAGCGGTGGAGTACGGTTTGATCGATGGTGTGGGCGGAATAAGCGATGCGGTAAAAAGACTGCAGGAAATGATTGCCGCCCGTAAAGAGGAGGGGGGACTGGTGCAGTGATCCTTTATACACCGGTTCCCCCGGAAATGATCTTCGCCGGCCTGGAATCGCCTGTTCCCCAGATGGCGGTGCTGAAATTTAAAGGGAAACCGGTCATGGGTTATCAGGTAGGGGATGGTCGTTATGAATTAACCCGGGTGCTTAGCACTGATCCGGCGGACTTTCTGGACCCTGACCTGCAACCCGGCCGGCAGATTAGGCCTGATTGACAGAATGGGTATGGTGATCGACTTTGGCTAACATGTTCGAAAAATTAAAAGAGGACCTTAAATACGAACTTGCCGGTTTGCTGGTATTGGTTATCGCGGCATTGTGTTTGGTCAGCTTGTTTACGGTGAACAACAATCCCTTAGCCGTTCCTTCAGCCGGTGCCGGTGCCGTCGGCCAGTTCCTGGCCACCATTCTTGGGGTGGTTGCGGGCCAAGGGAAAATTATCATTCCCATTTTTCTCATCTATTTTGGCGTTAAGATTATGACCCGGCGGGTGGCGGTTTTCGATAAAAACGTCGCGGGTTTTCTCTTCGGTTTTTGTTTGTGTCTGATCTTTTTTCATTTACGGTTGCCTGTAGGCCGTTCAGACTGGCAGGCTGCACTTGACGGTGATGGTGGGGGGATTGTCGGCGCCGTTTTTTCCATCGTTCTGAAGACTCTCTTCGGAACGATGGGTACATATGTTGTGCTAACCGCCGGGGCGTTGGCGGCGGTATTATTTGTATTTGATTTGTCTTTGGTAGCCTTGTGCCGTAGTCTGTTTCGCCGGTTGGGAAATGGCTATAATCGGTGCCGGGGAACACTCAGCAATTTTTTGTTCACCGTGGTCGAGGAAGAGGAGCCTGTTCCCCAATCATCCCGGCGGAAAAGAAGCCGGCAAAGAAAAGAAAAACCGGGTAACAAAGTGGAAAACAAAGCAGAATTTGCGCCCGAACCAGATCTTCCCCTGGTGATTATCGATCATGCGGAAAAAGAACTCCCTGACTGGCTGCGTGAACCGGCACGGGTGGCGCCACTACCGGAAGTGGATGGGGAAAGTGGGGAGGCGGCGGCACCGGGTAGCCAGGCAGGGGGCAGTGAACCTGGGGAACCGATGGAAAATAGGCTGGAAGACACCTTGGTGGAAGCTAAAGATGCGGTACCGGTAGTAGGGGCGAATTCATCCGGGCAACAACCAGCAGGTGGGGAGGAGTATACTTTGCCACCTTTGAGCCTGCTCAACCGTTCCTTAAGGGTTAAAAGTACCCGGATGAACCAGGATATAACGGAAAATGTCCGCATTTTGGAGGAAACCCTGGAGAGTTTCGGGGTGAAGGTAAAAGTGGTTCAGGTAAACCGGGGGCCGGTCATCACCCGGTATGAGGTACAACCCGCCCCGGGGGTTAAGGTGGCGAGAATTACCAGTTTGGCTGATGACATCGCTTTGTCCCTGGCTGCCGGTTCGGTGCGAATCGAAGTGCCGATCCCCGGAAAAGCAGCTGTTGGTATCGAGGTTCCGAATAAAGAAGTCACGGCGGTTACTTTCCGGGAGGTGCTGGAAGTCCCGGAGTTTCAGCAGTCGGCGGCTAAATTAACCATCGCCTTGGGTAAGGATATTGCCGGCACACCGATTGTGTCCGAACTTTCCCGGATGCCGCATCTCTTAATTGCCGGGGCGACGGGGGCAGGCAAAAGCGTATGTATGAACTCCCTGATTTGCAGCATTTTGTTTAAAGCCAAGCCGAGCGAAGTTAAATTTTTGATGGTAGACCCCAAAATGGTCGAGCTGACGCAGTATAATGGGATTCCACACTTAATCATACCGGTGGTTACCGATGCTAAGAAGGCCGCCATTGCCTTGAAGTGGGCGGTTAACGAAATGGAATCCCGTTATGAACTGTTTGCTGCCGCCGGGGTCAAAGATATTGTTCGCTACAATCAATTAAAAGGGCAAGAAAATCCTGATCTGGCCCAACCAGCCTTGCCTTATGTGGTAATATTGATTGATGAGCTGGCTGATTTAATGATGGTGGCGGCCGTTGATGTTGAGGATGCCATCTGCCGGCTGGCCCAGATGGCCAGGGCGGCGGGGATTCACTTGGTAGTGGCTACCCAGCGGCCCTCAGTTGATGTGATCACGGGGATTATTAAAGCGAACATTCCATCCCGGATTGCTTTTGCAGTATCGTCCCAAACAGATTCCCGGACTATTCTCGATCAGGCGGGGGCCGAAAAGCTGTTAGGCCGTGGTGATATGTTGTTTTATCCGGTGGGGGCAAATAAACCCTTACGGTTACAGGGTTGTTATGTTTCGGACAAAGAAGTCGAAGACCTGGTAAATTTCTTAAAAACCCAGGGGATGCCGGAATATCAGGAAGGAATCATTCCTGCCGGTGATCCGGTGGAGAAACCGGTCGTCGAAGATGATGAGCTGTTCGTCGAAGCGGTTAAGGTATTGGTGGATAGTGGCCAGGCTTCCATTTCCATGTTGCAACGACGTTTGCGGATTGGTTATGCCCGGGCGGCCCGCTTGATCGACATCATGGAACAGCGGGGCATTGTAGGCGGTTATGAAGGCAGTAGACCACGGGAAATATTGATCAACCAGGCCCAATTTGAGGCGCGTTACGGGTCACCGGGAAAAACCGGCAGTTAAACAAGCGGGGAAGGAGCGAACCGGTGGTGAACCGATGGCGACTACTTATACTAGGACTGATCTTAATTCTGTTAACCGCTGGTTGCCGGCCGGCGTCACCACCGGTGACCACAAACCAGGAGTTCACCGGTAGTGGTACGGTACCGGTACTAATTGGCGCCATTCGGGCAAGCACAAACACACCTGCCGCGATGGCGAATGACGAATTAACAGCGGTTATGCGTCAAGCTAAACGTAAATACGGGGTCCAGGTGCAAGTGATTTCTCCTGCTGATTTTTTGACCTTGGAAGAGGCCTTGAAGTATTTTGGTGAAAACCAAGCTAAAGGGGTATTGGTGGCCGAGCCGGAAGCAGCAGCCTTGCTACCGGCAATCCGGGAGCATTATCCGGAAACCAGGTTTGAAATGCTGGCCGCAGGGGAGACCTTACCGGTTAAGGATCTGGCTACCGGGGTGTATCTCGCCGGTTCCTTGGCGGGCCATTTGGTTCCCCAAGGCAATCTGACGGCTATTTTCCCGCCGGATAAACCGGGATTAGCCGCCCTGGAGCCGGTGCTCCGGGCAGGAATTTTAGGCAGCAATTCTCAAGCGGTATTAACGATTGCTGCGGGTGGTAGTGAGAATGTTACGGGTGACCTTTTTATTGCCATGCATCCGGCGGTACCTGCCAAAACACCGGCGCAAGGAATTGCTGTTTTAACCGGACCAAATCCGGGGACAGCCGGTTTCTGGGTAGTACAGAACAGCAGTATTGCGCAAGGGACCATTGCCAACCAAGTAGAAAAAATGTTCCAACCGGAAACCCGGCAGCCAAACGCCGGGGCCTTGGCGTGGGAAGTTTATTACGCCGATAAAAGGGAAGGGCAAAACCGGGGAGCCGTAGTAAAAAAACCGTTACCTCCCGAACTGGCGGAAAAAATAGAGGAAATTCGTCAAGAACTTCAAACAGGAGCGATCAATTTGCCGAACTTTTAGGTATTTTGACATGCCGAAAGGTAAAATGATATACTTTAGCTGGATGTAAAAACAACCCATACAGGTGGGAATTTGGGGCTTCGAAGGGAAGACCAGGAAATAGATGCATGTCGGTCAGGTAAATTCGGTGACAATTGAGCAGGCCTTAAGTGGTGAATTTGGGCCCCTGATCGATGTCCGTTCTGAAGGGGAGTATCGGGACGCAACGATACCAGGCGCCTTTAATGTGCCGGTATTGGCTGATGAGGAACGGAAGCTGGTGGGAACGACCTACCGTCAAAAAGGACCCGAGCAGGCCCGGTGGCTGGGACTGGAAATAATAGGCCCCAAATTACCGAATATATGTGGAATAATTCGGCAGGATATTGCAAAAGGTCCGGCGGTATTGTTTTGCTGGCGTGGTGGGATGCGCAGTAAAACAATGGCGACGATTTTGGTATTGATGGGGCTGGAGGTCTATTACCTGGAAGGCGGTTATAAAGCTTTCCGCCGGTTTGTTAACGCTTATTGGGACCAAGTAGCACATAAAAAACCGCTAGTAATGCTACACGGCAATACTGGTGTAGGAAAAACAGATATTTTGGCTGGGTTGAACCATCTTGGGGTTGGTGTGATTGATTTGGAGGCACTAGCTGAAAACCGCGGCAGTGTCTTCGGTGGCATTGGGTATGGGCCAGGGCCTAGTCAGCAGTTGTTTGAAGCCCGCTTGGTAATGGCCTTGGAAAACTACCGTTCCAAACCATATATGGTAGTGGAATGTGAAAGCCGGCGGATTGGCCGCAATGTGCTGCCTGTGTCGTTCTTTCAGTGGATGCAGGCAGGGCCGCATATTCACGTTTATGCGGATACAAGGACCAGGGTCGACCGGCTGGTAAATGTTTACTCCACCCAGGGAAATGCGGCTGAATTGCTTGCGGCGTTACAACGTCTACAGATTCGCCTGGGAAAGGAAAAAACCAAGGCATTATCCCACCAAATTTGTATGGGTAATTACGCGGCGGTAGCAGTTACATTGCTTAGCCAATATTATGACCCGTTGTACCGTTACCCTAATGGGCCAAGTCAAAAGTATGACTTGAGCGTGGATGCGACATCAGTTGTACAGGTAAGTGGTGTAATCGCCGCTTATCTGAGTTCGCGATTTCCAGGATAAACGAAAGGAGCCCGCCGATGGCAGATATTGGGCTTGCCCTACGAGAGGCTAGGGAACAGCAGCGGATATCTTTGAGGCAAGTAGAAAACGATACCAATATCCGGATCCATTATTTGGTTTCACTTGAGGAAGATGTTTACGAAGAGTTACCAGGCCGTGTTTATGCCATTGGATTTTTGCGCAGTTATGCCAAATACTTGGGTTTGGATGCAGAGTCACTAGTTGAAGAACTGAAGCGCGAGTGGCGGGATGATGCAATTACGGAACCTGCCCCGGTACCAACGGCCAAAAGACGGGACTACTCTGGAAAACCCAAAAATCTATCAATTCGGCTGGCGGGCTATAGTTTAGCTGCCGTGGCGTTTGCCGCTTTGGTGTTTGTTGCCGTCACCCTGTCCGGTGAGGATAGCCCGGTACCACCGGACCGGCCGATAAGTGTGGGAGAGCAAGTGCCGGTAAGCACTCCAGGATCAAACGGCAACCAGGGGAACGGGGCCGGCCTGGTAACGCCTGAACAGGAACACCCGGAAAATACCCAAAGTTCTCCGGGAACGGAAACCGCTGTCCCGGCGGAGGAGTTTAGTGACGGAGTCGTGGTTACTCTCCAGGTACGGCAAGACCGCAGCTGGATGGCCGTAACCCAAGATGGGGTTCCGAAGTTTCAAGGTAGCCTTAAGGCGGGAGAGACGATTAGTTTTCGGGGGAAAGAAAAAGTCTTTGTCCACGTCGGTAATGCGGGGGTGGTAGAAGTAATTTTGAACGGGAAAAACATCGGTCCGATGGGTGATCTTAATCAAGTGGTTAAAAAAGAATTTGTCCGTTCGTGAAATACAAAAAGGTGACCTCAATAAAAGTCACCTTTTTTTCGATCTGGTGGGCGATGACGGAGTCGAACCGCCGACCTCTTGCATGTCAAGCAAGCGCTCTAACCATCTGAGCTAATCGCCCCTTAAATTATGGTGCGCCCGGCAGGAATCGAACCTGCGCACCTGGTTCCGGAGACCAGTGCTCTATCCACTGAGCTACGGGCGCCTATCGGGTCTACCGATTTACCGGCGACGTTCTGTAGTTTAACAAAAATGACATAGAAAGTCAAGAGTTTCAGTAGTCTTAGGTGCATATTATCTGGAACAATGGGGTAAAGAAACATGAAGATAAGCAGGATTCTTTCCAGATTGCATAGAAGAAAGAATTGTTGGAATTGCATGGTTATAGAAGGGGGTTATTCCAATGTCGCCAAAGTTTGAACCAAATCGGTTCATTAGTCCTGGAACGGCTCACCGGTGTTTTGGTATAGAGTCTCAAGCGTTGAAGCAAGCGGTGACTGATGGGTTGATTCCAGGCATTGTCGAGAGAAACCGGGTACGGGTACGCGAAAACGATTTAATTGCGGCGATCGAAACAGGAATACTTACCCAGTCGCCACGGTTTTTGGGATTATATGATGGGAAGCTTAAAGAAGTGGCCACCGGTGTATTCCGGACGGTGGTTTAGTAAGCATGAAAAAGACATTGATTATTTGAAGCAAGAAGCGCCGGTCAAAATTTGACGGTGCTTTTTGTTTTTGCCGGCAGAGGATCCGACTGGCACGATTTGCCGGAACAAAATTCGGATAAACCGGGGAAAGCTAAGTACACATTTGTTTACGAAGGCTGGTGAGTTATTGGTGCGATTTGACATAATTATTATTGGTGCTGGTCCAGCCGGATTAGCGGCGGGGATTCAATTGGCCCGGTATAATTACTCTGTGCTGGCTTTCGATGGGGGCGACAGCAGAACGATCGCGGCACCAAAGATTAATAACTATTTAGGTTTCCCCCAGGGTATATCCGGAAAAGATTTTTTGCGGCTGGGTCGGGAACAAGCGCAATTATTTGGCACCGAAATTGTCAAAAGCCAGGTTTCTAAAATTGAAAAGGTAGCCGACGATAATTTTAAAGTTACGACGAGTAGTGCTAACTATAATTGCCGTTGTCTTATCTTTGCCACCGGAGTTGAAGAGGGGCAGCCGGATGTTGCCAACCGGTACGATTTTATCGGTCGTTCTCTGTATTACAGCCTCAGTACTAATGGTTACGAATTCAGCGGGTCAAAGGCTGCTGTCTTGGGGCATGACAAGTTCGCCGCAGTTAAGGCCCTGGATTTGCTTGATTATACCCACGATGTTTGCATTTTAACAAACGGGTTACCCTTGGCGGGTGATGAAGAAATCAGGCTTTTACTTGCGGAAAATAACATTGAAGTGATTACCGACCCGATTGAGCGGATGGAAGGTAAAAACCGGGAAAAAGGACAGCTGGCGGCAATAGTATTCCAAAACGGGAAGAGCAGGGCCGTAGACACAGCTTTATCAACTTACGGTGTAAAACCAAATTCGGCTCTCGCCAAAGATCTGGGTATAGCTACTGATCACGATGGGTTTATTCTAGTTGATGAATCGATGCAGACCAACATTTCCCGGGTTTACGCAGTTGGGGATGTGGCGGCTACAACCCGGTTGTTGATCCTTGGGGTCGCCGAAGGAGTAAAAGCAGCGTTGGACATTCATAACATTCTTCGGTCCCCGACTGGTCAAATAATGGATTAAAAGATACAAGCCTTGATTATCCAGCCGAAAGCAAGATAAAGGCTCATGACGATAAAACCAACCGCCCGGTTGTCGTGCGCAATTTGCGCCCGGACATTTAGGCCGGGTAAAATAACTTGAAATCCGTAACCGGCGATCAAGAGCATGGCAAAACCAAGGGCACTCCAGCCAAGAATTTGCCAAATTGTATCATTGTGGATAATTGCTTGGTGCAGGATTAAAGCAGTGGCTAGGATTTCTCCCCCCAAGGCCAAGGCTACCGCCAGGTTACCTTGGGCTAATTGTTCCCGGATCCGATCGATTGGGGTTAAAAAATGAAAAATCAACCCGATGCCGATTATGACCAGGCAGCTAAACAAAAACAATAATAAGGCGAAAACTGCGGGATGGGTTAACATTTAAGCAACCTCCGTAAATTAAATAAAAAGGCTTATTAAGGTGAAAATTAGTTTACGGGATTTTACCATCGCCGTCAAGGGTATTCACGGTAAAAAGGAGGATCAAAGTCTTGCCGTGTCGAAAAACACCCGATAAAGGACTGTTTTGAGAAAAGGGGTAGAAGCGTGGAGGACTGGCTATTGGGGGCCGGGGAAAAGCCTTACCGGATTTTAACGACGGTTGCTGGTGTTGCCGGTACGGATCTAAAAGAAGTAAACTTTTTCACTAAAATGAATGCCGACGGGCTGATTGATTGCCTCCTTGTTTTTGACTACGGGGACCGCCAAACTGTCCGGAAAGCTCGGGATTTCCCACCAGACCAATTCGTTCACTTCTTCCAGGGGGTGCAGCAGCGCTGCCCGTTACCTTTCAAGATCATCGACGGGCAAACGGAACCAGAATTAGCGACAAGCATGTGGGAAGCTTTCGTGGGTCAGTTTGCCGTGGCAGTCGGCCAATAGCCTAAAGTCCAGGGTAATTGCCGCAAAGGTGAAAACAAAAAGACCGGGCACTGCCCGGTCTTTTATTGTTTATCCCTGGTGCGAGAGGGGGGACTTGAACCCCCACGGTTACCCACACGCCCCTCAAACGTGCGCGTCTGCCGATTCCGCCACTCTCGCCTGAGTTGGAGCCGCTGACCGGAATTGAACCGGTGACCTTATCCTTACCAAGGATACGCTCTACCGACTGAGCTACAGCGGCATAATTGGAGCGGGTGATGGGAATCGAACCCACGTGTCCAGCTTGGGAAGCTGGTGTTCTACCATTGAACTACACCCGCATTGTGGCAACACAAAATAAAAAATATGGTGCCGAAGGCCGGGGTCGAACCGGCACGAGGAAACCTCACTGGTTTTTGAGACCAGCGCGTCTGCCTATTCCGCCACTTCGGCAAATATAAACTGGTGGGCGATGACGGAATCGAACCGCCGACCTCATGCATGTGAGGCATGCGCTCTAACCAGCTGAGCTAATCGCCCGCATTGGCGGCCAAGCGTCAATGATGTAATCTAATTTAACAAATCCCGGACCTAAAGTCAACAGCAAAAAATGGATAAATGGATTTCCCCCGGATTTTACCCCCTTGACTTTTTTGCGGGGTAGTGTAGAATTAAAAACATTCGGGGCGTAGCGCAGTTTGGTAGCGCGCTTGGTTCGGGACCAAGAGGTCGCAGGTTCAAATCCTGTCGCCCCGACCATTGAATCGACAATCTGCTCCTGTATTCGGGGGTTTTTTCTTTTTTAAACCCAAAAAAAGAAACGGCACTATGCTGGGCTCATTGCGCCGGCAAAGTGCCGTTTGTCTTTAGTCTGGGCCCCTTATGAAAGGGGGGTTTTTATGTTCCGGGGTAGAGTACCAGTCGGTTTATCTGGCGCGGGCGGCGGCCGGCCGTCGCTTAGGTGCGGTGATTGCCCGCTGCATGTATTCTTGCTGGGCTTTGGGCATCTTTGTGATTGTGGTTAAGCCGACGCCGACGACGGATAGCACGGCAGCGATAATAAAGGCGGTGGCATAAGTACCGGTGCTGTCCTTGATTACGCCCGCCAACATTGGCCCAAACACACCACCAATACCCCAACCGGTGAAAATAATTCCGTAGTTGGTGCCCAGGTTCTTGGTACCGTAGAAATCGGCGGTTGCCGAAGGCATGACCGCCAGTGTCGAGCCATAGTCAAAGCCGAGGATGACCAAGGCAATGGCCACCGCGTAGGGAGAATTAATAAAGTTAAGGGCAACCAGGATGATTGCCGAAAGGCCCAAGGTAATCCGTAAGGTTTGCATCCGGCCGATTTTATCGGAAACGCCACCGGCAATCAGCCGGCCTCCGGCGTTGGCGGCGGCTAAAACGGCAACCAGCACGAAGCCCCAGTTTGCCCCGGAAAGGGAAGACAAGATGTTTGCGGCGTGACCGATAATCATCAATCCGGATACGGCCGCACAGACAAAGATGAGCCAGAGGTAGAAGAATTGGGGGGTTTTGAACACTTCCCCCGGGCTAAACTGTAAAACCGGCGGGGCGGTGGCTGAAGCACCGGCCGTTTTTGCTCCCGCTGTTTCCGGGGGTGGCACTAGCAGCTGGGCAAGCAGTACGCTAACGATCATAAAGCCAATACCCAGATACAGAAATGATTGCTGAATGCCAAAAGTAGTTAGCATGTAATTAGCCAAAGGTGAGGCATAAATCGGTGCTCCACCGAAACCGGTAACTACAATACCGGAAATAAGACCTTTCATCGATAACGGAAACCATTTGATGGCAACCGGTGTGGCGGCCGCGTAAGCCAAACCGATCCCCGACCCGGTAATTAACCCAAACCCAATGGTAACCAAGGTGGGTGTTGGGGCAAAGCTGGCGATAATTAGTCCACCGCCGCAGAGGGCTCCTCCCAAAGTAGCAGTAATCCGGGCCCCTATCTTGTCTTGCATTTTGCCCCCTGGCCACATGAGCGCGGCAAACATGGCACAGGCCAAGGCATAGGGAATAGAAGCATTAAAGGTTGACCAGCCGTAGTTTGCAATAAACTCTTTGCTAAAAACGCTCCAGGTGTACAGGATTCCCAAGGTCAAATTGACGCCGAGACCTGCCAAAACGACGATCCAACCGCGTTTTGATTGACTCACACCAGAACCTCCTCTATTTGCCATATCGAGTCAATCCGAGACCGAGGCTAATTAGAAACAATTAACGGTCTCGTTGCCTAGGTTGCTTTTCCACCTCCTTTTAGGGAATAATTCGAACCCATTGTAATTGAAACGACAAAAAATGACAAGTAGCAATATTCATAAAATTGCAATTAATCCACCTCTAAAATGGGCTTGAGGGTTAATAAAAAAGCACCCTGGTTGACCAGGGCGCTAAAACGGGGTTTTGTTACGGGTCTGTTAAACTCAATGGCTGTCGCTTATGCCGTCTTAGTTTGCGGCGGTTTGAGGATGAACGAAATAACCAGCGAGATGAGGACCGCCGCAGCGGCAACGTAGAATGGCGCGGAGTAACTTTGGGAGTAATCTAACAACCAGCTCCCGACTAGGTTTCCGGCAAAGCCGGCGAAGCCGAATGAGGTGAACAACAGCCCGTAGTTGGAGCCTTGGGCGGTTGGACCATAATATTGCAGACAAGCAGCCGGGAACAGGGTGAACATGGATCCGT
The DNA here is from genome assembly GCA_028707535.1 of Heliobacteriaceae bacterium. Classification (GTDB taxonomy): domain Bacteria; phylum Bacillota; class Desulfitobacteriia; order Heliobacteriales; family Heliobacteriaceae; genus STF2-203. The sequence goes on from JAQWAU010000002.1 coordinate 26,413, forward strand.
AGTTCCAACCAATTACGGCGGCAACAATACATAACAAGACAAAGTTGGCGCCGGACGGGTAAAGCATAACCAGGGCGATGGTCTGGAGAATGAAAATCAAGAGGAAACAGATTTTAGTGCCTACTTTATCGGAAAGGGCGCCGATGAGCACCCGGCTGAGGGCGTTCAAGGCGGCCAAGGAACTGACGGCGTAACTGGCCTGTAAGGCGATCAGTAAGGCGTCGGGGGAACCTTTGAGCGGTAAGACGCCGGTTATTGCCTTGAAGGCATCGGACATAGAAATAATACCGTGGTTGGCAATATGGCCGATTACCATCAGACCGGCGAAACTGCCGCAAAAATAGGAGATGTATAGGAGCCAAAATTGGGGGGTGCGGATCGTTTCGGAAAAGGTAAAGTCACGGGTACTTTTTTGCCCTGGCTTTTGTGCCGGGGGTGTCCAGCCCGCCGGCTTCCAGCCCGGTGGTGGCACGGCCAGGCAGAACGCGCTAATTACCGCCATAATCGCCATGACAATACCTACATATAAGAAAACGCTTCTAAGCCCGACAGAAGCAATCAAGGTTGTTGCCAACGGTCCCATGACGAAAGAACCCAAGCCCAAGCCAACCACGGCCAAGCCGGTAGCCAAAGCCTTGCGATCCGGCCACCACTTCGGAGCGGTGGCAATCGGCGGCAGATAGACTAAGCCACCGCCAAAGCCGGCGATGATGCCATAGTATAGATATAATTCGTATTTACTCGTGATGGTACTGACCAGGGCGAAGCCGATACCTAGGATAATGCCGCCAATAAGGACAACAATGCGGGGTCCGTATTTGTCGCTAAGTCTGCCCGCCGGGTAAGTCATACAGCCGAAAACCAACAGGCAAAGGGCGTAAGCTAAAGAAACGTCGGTAGTCGTCCATTCGGGAAACATCTGTTGAAACGGCTTGATAAAGACGCTAAATGCATATAAGAGTAAACCGCACGTGGTACTGCCTAAAACGCCACCAATCAGGGGAATCCACCTCGGCATTTTGACCTCGGGAACAGAAGTTGTCGCCGCCATGGTTTTCACTCCTTTCCTTGGGAAACATCGGTTGTACGAGGGAATAGACCAGGCGTTCCGGAGTCAGGAGCAGTTGCCTTGATCACCTCCTTTTTTGGCAAGGTTCATTTTGATCGTAATAGACGGCAACTAAAATTACAAGAATATTATGATAATTTAATTAAATTTGATTGTCTATTTTATTTATACACTGTATATATAATAAGAAAATCGACCGGAATTCATTAACGAGGTGTCTAGTTACCTATATTGCTGTATACAGAAGTATACAAAGAAGGCAACTTCTAACCCGAATGAAGTGAGGAATCCCTGGGATAGGTTTCCGGGCGGTTGGGGGCCGCAAGTGAGCGGCGGCGCCAACCGCCGAAGCCCGCCGTTTAGTTTTCCGGTACATGTTTTTTTGGTTTTACCCAGAGCGTTTTTTGGTGTTCGTAAATAACGTAACCTGGTTTTGCTCCGGCCGGTTTCCGGACATTGCGGCGTTCTGTATAATCAATCGGCACTTTCGCGGCTTCCCGGGCCTGGCTGTAATAGGCTGCATAGGCAGCGGCTTCTTCCAGGACGTCCCTGGGCGGTTGTTGTTTGCTTCGGACCGGAATGATCACGTGACTACCCGGGATGTCCTTGGCGTGTAACCAGATATCGTTTTCGCGGGCCAGACGCATGGTTAGGTGGTCGTTTTGGCGGTTGTTGCGGCCAAGCCAGATGGTCCACCCGTCCGGACCAATGATGGTGGTTGGTTTTGGCGGTGTTACCGGTTTTTTCGCCGTTTTTGACTGTTTTTGCCGGGTCTTACCGGTCTTAGCCGGTCTTGAGCCTACTTTCTCTTTTTTAAGATATTCGGTTTGGAGGAGTTCATGCCAGATTTCTGTGATGTCGTCCCAGCCTTCGGCTTGTTCAAGGGCGGTCAATACTGATTCGATATAAGCCAGTTCTACACAGGTGACGTCCAGTTGTTTGGTTGCCTGGGTAATGGTTTGCCGGGCTTTGTTGTATTTGCTGAAGAAACGTTGCACATTTTCGGTTGGGGATAGGGCTGGGTCTAGTTCAAGGTGGTGGATTTGCCCCGGGTTAGCCGGATCTTCCGCGAGGCAGCAGTTGTCACGAGGGTTGACCCGGTACAGGTTTGTTAAGAGTAATTCCCCCCATTGGCGGTAGCGGAGCCCTTCTCGGGCGGTAGCGATGTCCTGCTCTTGGCCGGTTTTTTTGCGTTGGATGCGGTTCCGGGCGGCAGCCATCCGGTGCTGCAAGGAGTTGCGCAAACCGGTCACCTTGTCCCGGCGGTTTTTGTGGCAGAAAAAAGCATCCAGGGTAGCATTAATGGTTGGTGTCACCGTTTCTTCGCTTCCTGGGTTATTTGCGGTTAAGTGGCGGAGTGGCCAGGGGGCAAAAGCTTGCGGGCAACCATTTGCCCAATAGACATAAGGAGTATACTGCCTGGTGTTTATGACGGCCAGTAAGTCCCGTAAAGCTACAATTACCCGGCTTAATTCGTAATGTCCGCAATTACCGGTGGCGATGTCTGCCGGAAGTCCGGCTAGGAAGCAGATTTCCCGGGCGGTTTCCGGGCTTAATCCGGCAAGGCTCTTTTGGATCGCCGTGGCCAGTAGTGTTTTCTCTGGTAGTTGATAGATAACTTGGGCAAGGTTTTCTTCATTAACTGTGTCTGGTGGTAGTTTGTTTTGGGGCGGTGGAGCAATGTATTTTCGCCCCGGGAGGACTTCCCGGTGCCGGCTGACCGCATGGGTATAGCGCCTGATGCCGTCGATGATCAGGCCGGAGGTTTTGTCCACAAGGATGAGGTTTGCGTGTTTGCCCATGATTTCCAAAATCAGCAGCTTTTCGGTAAGCCCGCCGAGTTCATCACTGGCCTCAATGTGAAAACAGACCACTCGCTCCCAGGGTTCTTGTTCAATGGCCAAAAGCCGTCCCCCTTCCAGATGCTTGCGCAAAACCATGCAGAAAAGGGGTGGTTGGGGCGGGTTCGGTTTATTTTTTTTGGTGAGGTGCAGCCGGGAATTGACTGGATGGGCGGAAAGGAGCAAACGCCAATGGCGGGGCCCTGTCCGGCCGGTCAGATGGATTTCGGTTGCTGCGGGTTGGAGGATGCGGTCAATTTTGCCGGGCAGCAAATCGGCCCTAAGTTCCGCGATAATGGTGGTAAGGGTTATACCGTCTAAAGCCATGTAATGATTTCGCCTCTTTCATTTTGCGGTTACAATGTATCCATAATTAGACTTGGTTATGTTATGATATATAACCTAAGAGTTGGAATTCGGCCTCCTTTTTCGCCCCTCATGATAGCATACGGTTTTGGTTGGGAGCAATGCGAATACCCCGGAGTAAAATAGCATGGACAGGCTGTTTTGGTCATAGTTATTTATTATCAGGCCTGTCCCCTTATTCCGGCCGGCCAGATTAGCGGGGGACTTGTGGATGTGGATTAAAGGAGGAAGGGAAAGTGGCGGAGCGGCTCCCTGGTAATCATCTGGATGTTTGTTTTGCGGAACCATGGCAGGCTTTGGATGAACCTGCTTTAAGTGAACGGTTGCATTCCGGGGTTGGCGGTTTAAGTCACCAGGCGGCCCGGCAGCGGCTAATGAACTATGGCTATAATGTTCTGCGCTCTAAGGCCAGGGTGCCTTTGTGGCTGCGTTTTTTAGCGCAATTCAAGGACTTTATGATCTTGGTATTGCTAGCCGCAACCGGAGTTTCGTTGTTATTAGGTGAAATTGCGGATGCGGTGACCATTTTGGCGATTGTTTTCCTCAATGCGGTGCTTGGGTTCATTCAGGAGTATCGGGCGGAACGCTCCCTCGAAGCGTTGAAAAAGTTGGCTGCTCCGGAAGCGCGGGTACTGCGGGATAATAGTGAACAGCGGATTCCTGCTGAAGAAATTGTGCCTGGTGATGTTGTTTTGCTGGAACCAGGTGACCGGGTGCCTGGTGATTTACGTCTGACGGAAGTAAACGCCTTGGCGGTGGATGAATCCCCTTTGACCGGGGAATCGGTACCCGTAATGAAGCAGACCGGTATGCTCCAGGCTGCCGGTTTACATCTGGCCGATCTGAGCAATATGGCCTTTTCCGGCACAACGGTTACCCGGGGCCGGGGTAAGGGATTTGTCGTGGCGACCGGGATGCGAACCCAAATGGGGCAAATCGCTGATTTGATGGACACTGTGCAGGAAGAAATCACCCCTTTACAGCGCCGCCTTGCTGAGTTGGGCAAGGCTTTAGTTGTTTTGTGCCTGGCGGTATGCACATTAGTGGTTGGGATCGGTCTTTGGCAAGGGGAACCAGTTTACCGGATGATCATGACCGGGGTCAGTTTGGCGGTGGCGGCGATCCCGGAAGGATTGCCGGCGATTGTGACGATTGCTTTGGCGATTGGCGTCCAAAAAATGATCCGGCGCCAGGCGATTATTCGCAAGCTGCCGGCTGTGGAAACCTTAGGCTGTGCTACTACCATTTGTTCGGACAAGACCGGTACCTTGACCCAAAATGAAATGACGATCCGCCGGGTCTACTTAAATGGGGAAGCGGTTTCCGTCGGCGGAACCGGTTATGATTTGTCGGGGGGATTTACCAGCCGGCAGCGGACGATCCGGAAGCAAAAAAAAGGGGGCACCGATTGGCCGGACCTGAACAATTTGCTTTTAGCCGGTCTATTATGTAATAATGCAACCTTGGCCAAACCGGGGCGACGGAATGGTAAGCGGACAACGGCGATTACCGGGGATCCGACGGAGGCGGCTTTGTTGGTTTTGGCCGCTAAAGCAGGAATTTGGCGGCATGATGTCGAAAATGAATTCCACCGCATATGGGAGCAGCCTTTTGATTCGGAAACTAAGCGGATGACGGTGGTAACGGCAAACCAGGCCGGTCAACGGTGGGTTTGTGTTAAAGGAGCTTTCGAGACAGTTCTTCCTTTGTGTGCTGCGGTACGCCGCGATGGCGTCGATGTTCCGTTAAGTGTGGCAGAAAAAGCAAGGATTGTGGCGGCTCAAGAGCGGATGGGCAAAGGGGCACTCCGGGTATTGGCAGTGGGTTGGCGGGAAGTCCCGGCAAATCTTACGAAACTGGAGCCGGCGGCCCTAGCCGAAGGCCCGCTTGTGTTTCTTGGGCTCGTTGGCATGATGGATCCGCCCCGTGCCGGGGTGAAAGAAGCGGTGGCCCGTTGTCACCAAGCTGGGATCCGGACAGTGATGATTACTGGTGACCACCCGGTTACCGCCTTGGCGGTGGCTGGGGAATTGGGGATCAGTTCAGGGACGGGAGAAGTGATTACCGGCATTCAAATTGATGGTTTAAATGACCGTCAGCTGGCCCAAAAAGCCGAAAGAGCCGCCGTTTTTGCCCGTGTATCGCCGGTACATAAACTCCGGATTGTGCGGGCCTTGAAAGCCCGGGGCCAAGTGGTTGCCATGACCGGTGACGGGGTGAATGACGCCCCGGCGTTGAAAGAGGCGGATATTGGTGTTGCCATGGGACGCACCGGTACTGATGTCACCAAAGAAGCGGCGGCGATGGTGCTTGCCGACGACAACTTCATAACAATTGTGGCGGCGGTTGAGGAAGGCCGGGCAATCTACGCCAATATTCGTAAATGTATCCGGTATCTCCTCTCTTGCAATGCCGGTGAGGTTCTGGTAATGTTGCTAGCCAGCATTTTGGCTTTACCGTTGCCGTTGTTGCCTTTGCACTTACTCTGGGTTAATCTTGTAACCGACGGTCTACCGGCGATGGCGTTGGGTGTCGGGCGGGCGGAACCGGATCTAATGTACCGGCCGCCGCGACCAGCGCGGGAAAGCATTTTCGCCGGGGTTTTGGCTAAACGAATTCTGGTCTGGGGAACCTATTGTGGCATTGTAACCCTTTTGGCTTTTGCTTGGGGGATCTACCTGGGGGATTTGCCTTTAGCCAGAACTTTGGCTTTTTGCACCTTAGTCTTTTTTCAGCTTTTTTACGTTTTCGACTGCCAAGGTGACCGTTTTTCTGTGTATACTATGGGTTTAGGCTATCCTTACCTACCAGGGGCCGTTTTGGTCTCGGCTTTAATGCAGGTAGCGGTGGTCTATTTTCCCCCGCTACAGCAGGTTTTCAAAACCGTACCTTTGGAACCGTCCCACTGGTTGGTAGTATTGTTCTTAGCCGGTGGCTGGATGGCGGCACAGGGTTTGTGGTATTTGGTTGGCCGGCCGGTAAATCGGGGGCAACCAACCACTAGTCAGTGAATGATGGGCGAACAAGAAAATTAACGGAAGGGAAGCCACCGGATGCAAATAGAATTTGTTAAAATGCACGGTTTGGGCAATGACTTCATTGTTGTTGATGCCCGCCGGCTTTCGATTGGACCTGATGACTGGGAATCTGTTGCCCGCCGGGCCTGTGATCGTCATTTCGGGATTGGGGCGGATGGTCTTATCCTGGTATTTTCAACAGATGAAGCGGATATCCGGTGGCGGATCCTTAACCCGGACGGCTCGGAACCGGAAATGTGCGGGAATGGGATCCGGTGTTTTGCCCGCTACGTATTTGAAAGCGGTATCGTTAATAAACCGCAAATGACTGTGGAGACTTTGGCCGGTATTATTGTACCCGAGATTTTATTCCGGGACGGAACATTTTGGGGTGTGCGGGTGGATATGGGTAAACCCCGGTTGCAACGCACCCGGATTCCGATGACGGGACCGGCGGGAATGGTTATTAGTGAACAATTGGCGGTGGGGGACCAGCTGCTGCAGATTACCGCGGTTTCGATGGGGAATCCGCACTGCTTGGTTTATGTTGACGATGTGGAAACGGCTCCTGTGACCGAACTGGGTTCTTTATTGGAAAAACATCCGGTGTTTCCCCAGAAAACTAATGTGGAGTTTGTTCAGGTGCTCAGTCCGCAAGCAATCAAAATGCGGGTTTGGGAACGGGGCGCCGGGCTTACCCTTGCTTGTGGCACCGGGGCCTGTGCTGCGGTGGTCGGTTCGGTTTTAAACCGGTACACCGAACGGCGGGTAACGGTTCATTTGCCTGGGGGTGCGCTGGAAATTGAATGGGACAAAGCCGGCGAGCGGGTTTTTATGACCGGACCGGCGGTTGAGGTTTTTCGGGGCGAGTATTCTTTGTAGTTTAAGCAATTTTTACTTACTTTTTATTTGAAGGAGGAACACGTAAGTGATTGCCCAAGCCGAACGCATAGCGATTCTACCTCCCTATCTTTTTGCCCGGATTGAACAGCTTGTCGCTGAGGCCAAAGAAAATGGGGTTGATGTAATCAGTCTCGGGATTGGTGATCCTGATCAGCCCACACCACCCCGGATCATTGCTAAATTGATCGAACAGGCGCAAAACCCGGCTAATCATCAGTATCCCTCCTCGGTGGGCCTGTTAGCCTACCGCCAAGCAGTTGCCGATTGGTACCGGCAGCGGTTTGATGTGGAACTTGACCCGAAGAAAGAGGTCGTTTCCCTGCTGGGTTCAAAAGAAGGGATTGCCCATATTGCGTTTTGTTATTTAAATCCGGGAGATTTATCGCTGGTGCCGGATCCTGGTTATCCGGTATACGGGATTGGCACCCTATTAGCGGGTGGTGAGCCGTACATTATGCCTTTGCGGGAGGAAAACGGCTTCCTGCCGGATCTGACGGCCATACCGGAGCCGATCGCCCGGAAAGCCAAATTGTTGTATCTCAATTATCCGAATAACCCTACCGGCGCCTTGGCTACTCGGGATTTTTTTACAGAAGTTGTGGCTTTTGCGAAAAAATATGACCTGATTGTCTGCCATGATGGGGCCTATTCGGAAATTGCCTGGGGACCGGTGAAACCTTTAAGCTTTCTGCAGATCCCCGGGGCAAAAGAAGTGGGCATCGAGTTTAATTCCGTATCCAAGACGTATAATATGACCGGTTGGCGCGTTGGTTGGGCTGTCGGGCGGGCGGATGTCGTCGAGGCTTTGGGCCGCCTTAAATCAAACATTGATTCCGGCGTGTTTCAAGCGATTCAATATGCCGCGATTGAAGCTTTGACCGGCCCACAGGATTGTGTTGCCGCGATGCAAGCCTTATACAAGGAGCGGGCAGTGGCCGTTGTGGAAGGACTTAATGCGATGGGTTGGCGGTTGCGGGTGCCGGAAGCAACCATCTACGTGTGGGTTCCGGTACCGAAAGGTTTCAATTCGACTGGGTTTGCCGAATTTGTCCTGGCCAAAGCCGGGGTGGTGGTTACCCCGGGAATCGGGTATGGTCAGTATGGCGAAGGTTATTTTCGGATCGCCCTTACGGTGGAAAAAGAACGGATCCGGGAAGCCCTTGCCCGGATGAAGGCGGCAATCGGCACAGTGGATTTTTAACTACTGTGTTGCCAGGGCCGGGTAGCCGGCCTTTTTTCGTGCCGGTATGGGCCGGTTAAAAGAGGCCGCAGGTGGACATCCTGGGGGAAAAAGGAGAGGGGCAGCCATGATTATGAGCATGACCGGCTATGGCCGGGGGGAGGCCCGCGGAGCGGGAAAACAGGTCACCGTCGAAGCTAAGGCCGTGAATCACCGTTATGCCGATGTGGTGGTCCGGCTGCCCCGTACCTATGTTTTCCTGGAAGAGCCGATTAAACGCATCTTTTTAAACGGCATCGCCCGGGGTAGGGTGGATATTTTTGTTAACTTTGAAGCCAATGGGGAGACCGGTTTAGCCGTAAAAGTTGACAAGGAAATTTGCCTGCGATATTATAATTGTTTGAAGGACTTGGCGGAAGAGTTGGAACTTTCCTTTGATGTCGGAGTCTCCCAATTATTTAGTTTACCGGCAGTGGTTACGGTGGAAGAGCCGGAGGATGATCCGGAAGCGGTGACCAGGTTGGTAGAGGAGGCTTCCCGGCTGGCTTTAGCGGGTTTGCAGGCTATGCGGCTCCGGGAAGGGCAAGCGTTGGTCGACGATTTGTGTGGTCGTTTGGCTTTATTTGCGCAGCGAGTGCAAGCTATCGAAACAAGGGCCCCTTTTGTTTCTGCTGATCACCAGGAACGCTTGCAGGAACGTCTAAAGGAATTGCTGGGTTCAGTCCCGGTAGACCAACAACGGATCGCGATGGAAGTTGCTCTTTTCGCCGATCACGCCAGTATTACCGAAGAGCTTGTCCGTTTAGCCAGTCATTTGGGCCAATTTCGAAAAGCTCTGCAATCGGCAGAACCCGTTGGTCGTAAATTGGATTTTCTGGTCCAGGAAATGAACCGGGAGATTAATACGATCGGGGCGAAAGCTAATGATTTGGAAATATCCAGGCAGGTAGTAGAGTTGAAAAGTGAACTGGAAAAAATCCGTGAACAGGTGCAGAATATTCAGTAGGGGTACCAGTCATAGAATTGCAGGGAAGGGCACACCGGCGAAATAGTGCCAGGGAGGATGAATATGGACATCAAGCTGGTCAATATCGGGTTTGGCAATATCGTCTCGGCCAACCGGATTGTCGCGATTGTCAGTCCGGAGTCCGCGCCGATTAAGCGAATCATCCAGGAAGCCAGGGAACGGGCGGTTCTGGTAGATGCCACGTATGGCCGTCGTACCCGGGCCGTGATTATTGCGGATAGCGGGCACGTAATTTTATCTGCGGTGCAACCGGAAACCGTCGCTAACCGTTTGGCGGCCAAAGAACCAATGGTTCAGGGCGATGACGGCGTCGAGTGAAGTGACGGATATTCTGGCTTACTGGTTGGCCCGGTTAAGCCGGGGTACGCTTTTTGTTTTATCCGGGCCTTCTGGTGCAGGAAAAGGGACTCTGTGTCGGCAATGGTTAGCAAATGAACCGGATGTGCAATTATCGATTTCGGCGACTACCCGGATACCCCGTACTGGGGAAATAGATGGGGTTCATTATTACTTTTCTAACCGGGCAGATTTTGAGCAACAGGTTCGCCAGGATTGTTTTTTGGAATGGGCGGAAGTACACGGGAGTTTTTACGGGACGCCGCGCCAACCGGTGGAAAGGGCCTTGGCCGAAGGCCGGCATGTTTTACTGGAGATTGATGTCCAGGGTGGTTTGCAGGTTAAACGGTGCTACCCGGAAGCAGCTTTGATTTTCGTGCTTCCCCCATCGTTGGAGGAGTTGACCCGGCGTCTTTATTCCCGGGGGACAGACAGCCGGGAAGCGATTGAGCAACGCTTGCGGGTGGCGGTCACGGAATTTACCTATATTGAAAAGTATGATTATTGTATAATAAATGACCGGATAGAGCGGGCAGTGGCCCACCTACGGGCAATCGCGGCGGCGGAAAAAGGCCGGGTTTACCGGTGAGGGCCGGCTCGTTATGGTCTCTAAAAGCACATAATAATAATGGAAGGAGTGTGGGGATGTGAACCGGCCGTCATTGGATAGTTTAATGGGTAAAGTTGAGAGTAAATATGCCTTGGTGGTTTTAGCCGCTAAGCGGGCCCGGGAATTAACGGAAAAGGCCAACCCGTTGGTGGATGTACAGGAACATGCCAAACCGGTTAGCATTGCTTTGCACGAGATTGCGGCCGGCAAGATATATTATGATGAATTGCGGGGCGGCATTAAGTGACGATATCCGGTGACAACCGTTTGGCCGGCCGGCAGGTTGTAGTTGGGGTTTGCGGGGGGATTGCGGCTTATAAGGTTTGTGACCTGGTCAGCCGGTTGGCCCGGGCAGGCAGTAAAGTGCAGGTGATTATGACGCGGTCGGCAACCAAGTTTGTTGCCCCGTTGACTTTTCAGGCCCTTTCTAACCAGCCGGTGATTACGGAATTATTTGGTGAAATAAAGCAGGAGTGTGTTGCGCACGTGTCTGTCGCGGAAGCGGCAGACGTTTTTGTCGTTGCGCCGGCAACCGCCAATATCATCGGGAAGTTGCGGGCAGGGATTGCGGATGATTTTCTGGCAACGACGTTGTTGGCGACTAAAGCACCGGTTGTCCTAGCGCCCGCAATGAATGTAAATATGTTTTCCCATCCGGCAGTCCGGGAAAACCTGACGGTGTTGCGGGAACGCGGGGTAATAATCATCGAACCGGAAACCGGCCGGTTGGCTTGTGGTACCAGCGGTAAAGGCCGGTTGGCTCCTGTGGAGCGGATATTGGCGGGTATTCAGGAAGCCCTGGCGCTGCCCCCCTTGCTTGCCGGGTGCCGGGTACTGGTAACTGCCGGCGGTACCAGAGAGGCAATCGACCCGGTACGGTATATCACCAACCGGTCTTCAGGGAAGATGGGCTATGCTTTAGCCGGGGAAGCGGTCCGGTTTGGCGCGGCGGTTACCCTGGTGACCACCCCGACCGGATTACCGGTACCGGTTGGGGCCAAGGTAATCCCGGTGGAATCGGCCTTGGAAATGCGGGAGGTTGTCCAGGGTTTGTTCGACCAGGTCGATGTGGTGATTAAGGCGGCCGCGGTGGCGGATTACCGGCCGGCTTGCCCGGCTAAACAAAAGGTAAAGAAAAATGCCGGCCAACTGACCATAGAATTGGTTCGGAATCCGGACATCCTGGCCGAGCTGGGCCAACGGAAACGGCACCAGGTTCTGGTTGGGTTTGCCGCCGAAACAAATGATGTGGAAAAACATGCGCTCGAAAAGCTACACCGGAAGAACCTTGATCTTCTGGTAGCCAATGATGTTACCGCCTCGGGAGCCGGGTTCGGTACAGATACTAATATTGTTACTCTGTATGATGCTAATGGGGGGCGGGAAGCCTTAGGCTTGTTGCCAAAAACCAAAGTTGCCTGCCGGATTTTGGAGCGGGTGGCGGCAGTGCTGCCGGCCCGTTAAGTTGCCCTCTTGTATTTCGTGCTTATCCTTGATAATCTAGGAATTGACGACATAATCGGGTTAATTTGCGGTTGTGCACCTGTAAAGGAGGAGCCTTTATTGAAGCGGAGGCATTTATTTACGTCGGAATCTGTTACCGAGGGACACCCTGATAAAGTTGCCGACCAAATATCTGATGCGGTTTTAGACGCTATTTTTTGCGAGGATCCGTATGCCCGGGTTGCTTGCGAAACCATGGTAACGACTGGTTTAGTGCTCGTTTCCGGGGAAATAACCACACGATGCTATGTTGATATCCCCAAAGTTGTCCGGCAGACGATCCGGGAAATTGGATATACCCGCGCCAAATTCGGTTTTGATTGTGAAACTTGTGCGGTACTTACCTCAATTGATGAACAATCACCCGATATTGCGATGGGTGTGAATAAGGCCCGGGAAGCGAAAACGGGAGAAATGACGGACGAAGCCATTGAGGTGATCGGGGCCGGGGACCAAGGCATGATGTTTGGTTACGCAACAAACGAGACCCCGGAATTTATGCCGATGCCGATTGCTTTAGCCCATAAATTGGCCCGGCGGTTGGCAGAGGTTCGCAAAAGCGGTGAGCTTGAATACCTCCGCCCAGATGGCAAAACGCAAGTAACGGTTGAATACGATGGAGACAAGCCGGTGCGGGTAGATACCGTAGTTATTTCGGCCCAGCATTCCCCGGAGGTGTCCCTGGCAATCATTGAAGAGGACATGTTGGAGCGGGTGATCAAACCGGTCATTCCCGCGGCCTTATTGGGCAAACGGACCCGGTATTTGGTTAACCCGACGGGCCGTTTTGTTATTGGCGGGCCCCAAGGGGATACCGGATTGACGGGGCGCAAGATTATTGTTGATACGTATGGGGGTATGGCCCGCCACGGCGGAGGCGCGTTTTCCGGCAAGGACCCAACAAAGGTTGACCGTTCTGCTGCTTATGCCGCCCGGCATGTGGCGAAGAACCTGGTGGCTGCCGGGTTGGCGACACGGTGTGAAATCCAGCTCGCTTACGCGATTGGCGTGGCCCAGCCGGTATCCGTTAATGTTGATACTTTTAACACCGCAATTGTTGACGAAACACAGATTGAAGCGTGGATTAGGCAACTGTTTGACCTTAGGCCGGCCGGGATCATCGAAGAACTGCAATTGCGACAACCGGTTTATAAGCAGACGGCGGCCTATGGGCACTTTGGCCGATCCGACCTCGACCTGCCCTGGGAGCGTCTGGACAAAGTGGCGGAATTAAGAAGATTAGCGGGTATTTAGAAATGGGAACCGAGCCTGGGGCAGCCGCTCCAGGCTTTCTGCTCGGAAGCAACAACCCCCCGAATGGGGTGATTTGATGTATGTGCAAGTGATTGTTGATGTTCCCCAGGTTGATTGTGACCAAAATTATTATTACCGGGTGCCGGCTGACCTGGCCGGACAGGTGGCCCCGGGTAATGGCGTTTGGGTTTCGTTTAACGGGCGGGTGGTCCGGGGTTGGGCGGTTGCCTTGGGAGAAGAGTTGCCGGCGGATTTAAAAAACTTCTCGGTGCAGCCGGTTATTGGGGTTGATGAAACTTACCGTCTGAATGCCGACTTATTGGCTTTGGTTGTCCCGCTTGCCGAAGCGGTGATGAGTACCAGGGCTGATATATTAAGGCTATTGGCCCCACCAGGTATGCGGCGGGGACGACCGGTAGCCCGGATTTGTTTACCGGAAAAATTATCGCCGGAACAAATTGTGCTCTGGGAAGGAATTGACCCGGATTGTGCTTTGATCTTAAACCGTTTATCCCGGGCTCCTAAGCAAAGTCTGCGCCGGAGTGCTTTTTCCGGCTGGCCAAAATCCAGGTTGGCCGGTGTTTTGGCCAGGTTGGCCGGGGCGGGCCTAGTGGAAGAAAAGATCTGTTTGCCTTCCCGGCGGGAAAAACGGGCGGTCAGGTCACCCGGGGCAGGGCCTGCACTGTTGCCGGCAGGCCGGGCGCCGGTACTCACCACCGCCCAACAAAAGGCGGTTGACGCTTTAGCTACGGCAATTGACCAACAGCGGCCCGGAACGTTTTTGCTGCATGGGGTTACCGGCAGCGGGAAAACGGAAGTTTACCTGCAGGCCGCCTCCCGGGCTTTAGCCCAGGGACGCCAGGTTTTGTATCTGGTACCGGAAATTGCCTTGACGCCCCAAGCCGGGAATCATCTGGCCGAACGGTTTGGGCGGCAGGCGGTTGTTGTTTTACACAGTAAGCTGTCGGAAGCGGTGCGGCGCCGGGAGTGGTACCGGATTGCGGCCGGTCAGGTTCCGGTTGTTATTGGGGCCAGGTCCGCCGTTTTTACTCCCCTCCCGGACCTGGGGCTCATTATCGTCGATGAGGAACATGAAACCTCATACCGTCAGGAGCGGGAGCCGAAGTATCATGCCCGGCAGGTGGCCTTGGCCAGGGCAGCCCGCTGCAGGGCAGTGGCGGTTTTAGGTTCGGCCACCCCTTCTTTGGAATCATACCAAAAAGCTTTGACCGGGAAATACCAACTGCTACGGTTGCCGGAAAGGGTCGCCGGGAGGAAGCTTCCGGCCGTAAACCTGGTGGATATGCGGGAAGAACTTACGGCTGGCAATCGCGGGATGTTTTCCCGGGCTTTACTGCAAGCAATTACCCAGTGTTTACAACGTGAGCAACAGGTCATGCTATATTTAAACCGGCGTGGTTTTGCCCCTTTCATTATTTGCCGGGAATGTGGGAACGTATTGACTTGCCCCCGTTGTTCCATTTCCCTCGTCTACCACCGGGTGGGAGAACGGCTGCATTGCCATTACTGCCACTTTCGGCAGATGGTGCCCAAGCAGTGTCCTGTTTGCCACAGCCGGGCGGTGCGTTTTTTTGGTACCGGGACCCAACGGATTGAAAGTGAACTGGCCGGACATTTTCCGGGGGCCCAGGTGCTGCGGCTCGATCGGGATGCCGCAGAGGGTCCGGGTGTGGAAAAGGTGATTAGCACTTTTTCCGAAACCGGTGGCGATATTCTTGTAGGAACACAAATGATCACCAAAGGATTGGACTTTCCCCGGGTGACTTTGGTCGGCATTTTGGCAGCGGATGCTTCCCTGCACATTGCCGATTTTCAGGCGACAGAACGGACCTTCCAATTGTTGGCTCAGGTTGCCGGCCGGGCCGGGCGGGCCGGTTTGCCCGGTGAAGTAATTGTCCAAAGCTATTGCCCGGAACATTATTGCTTACAATTAGTCAAGGACCACGATTTCGAGGCCTTTTATGCTCGGGAGATCGCGCTGCGGGAACGGCTTGGTTACCCTCCTTTTTCCCGTTTGGTACGGTTGGAGTTTAGGGGGGCTGACCAGACGGCGGTTGCCGTGGCGGCGGAAACATGGACGGAAACTTTTAAGCAGCTAAATGGTTCTAAAGAGTTTAATGTTTGGGGGCCGGCGCCGGCAGCTGTCGTGAAGGTTGACGATAAGTTCCGCTGGCAGCTTACTTTGCGGTTGGCTGGTGGTGATGCCAGGCCATTGCGCCAAGCGATCCGGAGGGCTGGGCAAGCTTACACCTCCCGGCGTGGTTGCCCGGCCGGGGTTAAGGTAAGTATTACTGTTGACCCGGCCGGTCTATGATTTTATGGCGGGGCGGAAATGGTGGCAACTGAAGGCAAAAAGGGGGAAGATTTTGTGGCGATTTATGAGATACTGAAAATAGGCCACCCGGTTTTGCGCGAAAAAGCCCGGGTAGTCACAAAATTTAAGACCAACTTGGGCAGACTGCTCGACGATATGTACGAAACAATGGTTGCGGCACCGGGTGTTGGTTTGGCAGCGCCGCAAATTGGGATCGCCAAACAGGTAGTGGTGATCGATATCGGTGAAGGGCGGCTGGAATTGGTAAACCCCGAAATTATCCAGGCTTGCGGTCATCAAGATGGGCTTGAAGGGTGCCTTTCTGTGCCGGGTGTGGAGCGGGAAGTCCGGCGGTTTGATTCGGTGCGGGTAAAAGCGCAAGACCGGCATGGCCAGGAGTTTACGTTTGAAGCAACCGGGTTTTTGGCCCGGGCGCTCCAACACGAAATAGATCATCTGGCGGGAATTTTATTTGTTGACCGGGCCAATCGGGAAGGTTTCCGGGAGGGATAAAGGTGCGAATTGTGTTTATGGGCACCCCTGACTTTGCGGTGCCGACGTTAAAGGCCTTGATAGCCGCGAATTACGAGGTTGTTCTGGTGGTGACCAGGCCTGATCGGCGACAGGGGCGGGGACAAAAAACGGCTCCAAGTCCGGTCAAAAAAGCAGCCGTGGAATTGGGAATACCGGTTCTCCATCCAGGGAAGTTAGATCAGGAGTTTGCCGTCGAACTGCAGGCCCGGCAAATTGATGTCGGCGTGGTGGTGGCTTATGGGCGAATTTTGCCGCCGGTTTTGTTAAGTGCTTTACCCGGGCGGTGGATTAATGTCCATGCTTCGCTGTTGCCGAAATACCGGGGGGCGGCACCAATTCACCGGGCGGTGATGGCTGGGGAACCGGTAACCGGGATTACGACGATGTTGCTGGCGGAGGAAATGGATGCCGGGGATATCCTTCTCCAGGAGCCGGTGCCGGTTGAGTGCGAAGCGACGGTCGGGGAGATTCACGATCGATTGGCTTCCGTAGGGGCGCAGTTGCTGGTAAAGACGCTGTCCCTCTGGGAGCAAGGGGGGCTGGAATCGTCGCCACAGCAGCATGCTCGGGCTACTTATGCCCCGGTAATTACCCGGGAGGATGAACGGGTACAATGGTGGCAACCGGCTACGGCAATTCACAATCAGGTGCGGGGGCTTAACCCCTGGCCAGGTGCTTACATGCTGGCCGGGGGAAAAATTGTGAAAATTCGCCAGGGCCGGCTCCGGCACGAAGAAATGGGTCGGGAACTTCCGGGTCAGCCCGGTGAAATAGTCGGGTTGGAGGGGGAAGAAGTTGCTATCTTTACGGGGGCCGGGATCTATTGGTTGACCGAAGTACAACCGGCAGGGGGCAAGACCATGACGGCAGGGGCTTATGTTCGGGGCCGGCGTATCGGCAAAGGGTATTGTTTCGGCTGATCACGGTAGTACCGGGAGAGATGCGGGATGTTAATCAAAAAGCGGCTGTTTATCGGTTTCATGCTGGTCAGCTTGTTTAGTGTCGTGTTGCTGGCCATGCTGGGCTGGTATGTGGTTAATAATAGCGAATATGCAAGCCAGATCTTGATTGGGTTGTTGGGATCCGGGTTTTTGGTTGTTGTCGGGTTAATCGCGGTTGGCCTGGCGGGGATGATTTTTTCCCTATGGCGGGAAAAGGCCATCCCGGCCGTGTACCGTTGGACCAGGATGGCGATCAATATGCTATTTCCTTTGGCTTTAGTGAATGCCCGGATTTTTGGCATCTCTCCCGACCGGCTGCGGAGCAGTTTTATTGAGGTGAGTAACCAGTTGGTGATCACCCGCCATGTTAAAGTAGCGCCGGGAAAGGTTTTGGTTTTGGTGCCACACTGTCTCCAGCGGACTGCTTGCCGCCATAAAATCACCCTTGATATCAATAATTGCACCAATTGCGGCCGGTGCCCGGTGACTGGGCTTCGCAAATTGGCTGACCGGTACCGGGTAAAAATGGCGGTAGTCTCGGGGGGCACCTTAGCCCGCAAAGTAGTCAAGGAGTCCAATGCGCAAGCGGTTGTGGCGGTGGCTTGTGAGCGGGATCTGACCAGTGGGATCCAGGATATGGCCGGAGTGCCGGTGTTAGGCATACTTAATGACCGCCCGGAAGGTCCTTGTTGCAATACCCTTGTAAATATGGACCGGGTGGAAAGGGCAATCCGTTATTTTCTCTACCGGGAGAACAGTGATCAGGAGTTCCCGGGGGAAAAGGCTTTTTCCCGTGGGCGGCGGTTGGAGGTTTATTGATCATGGAGCGTTCGGCGCGGGCAGCCGCTTTAATGGTGTTGACGGCCATAGAGGAACGGCAGGCCTATGCTAATTTATCCTTGCGGCACGTCTTGGGTACAACCAACCTGGCGAAACAGGAGTGTAACCTGGCTACTGAGCTGGTGATGGGGGTATTGCGCCGGCAAAACACCTTGGACTTTGCGATAAATTGGCTACTTCGGCGGCCGGGAGGGCTGCCGGCAGCTGTTCGCCGTTTACTGCGCCTGGGGGCATACCAGGTGCTTTTTTTGGATCGGGTGCCGGTGGCCGCTGCTTGCCACGAAACTGTTGAATTGGCTAAGCAACTGGGAACAGGCCGGTATTCGGGACTGGTCAATGGGGTGTTGCGTCAATTGGCCCACCGGCAAAATGAAGTGCCTTGGCCGGTTTGGGAGGATGACCCGGAAGGCTTCTTGGTCATCCGGGAATCCCATCCGGAATGGCTGGTGCGGCGTTGGCTTAAACAACATGGCCCCGATACGGCGCGGGCGATATGTGAGGCCAACAACCAACCGGTAGGTGTCGGTCTGCGGGTCAATTTGCGGCGGATTAGCCGGGACGATTTTCTTAAGCTTCTGGCCGACCGGGAAATCGAGGCCAGGCCTTCGACATTTGCCGGTGCCGGGATCCGGTTAATTTCCGGGGCGAATATTGCCGGGTTGCCTGGCTATCCGGAAGGATTTTTTTCCGTTCAGGACGAAAGTTCTATGCTGGTAGCACCGGTGGTCTGCCCCCAGCCCGGGGAAATAATCGTGGATGCCTGTGCGGCTCCTGGGGGCAAAACTACGCACTTGGCCGAGGTTTCTCGGGACCAAGCGTTAATTTACGCCTGGGATATCCATCCCCATAAGTTGGGCTTGATCCGGCAAAACTGTGAACGCTTGGGTTTGGGTAGGATTCACCCGGCAATCGTTGATGCGCAAGACCCGCCCCGGGAGCTGGCCGATCAGGTGGATCGGGTGCTGGTAGATGCCCCTTGCAGTGGGTTGGGGGTATTACGACGCCGGCCGGAGTTGCGTTACCGGATGTCTGTGGCCGGGATCCGGCGGTTGCAAGGTCTGCAGCAAAATATTCTGGCCGGGGCAGCAACTTTGGTCCGGCCAGGAGGAATATTGGTCTATTCTACATGTACGACGGAGCCGGAAGAAAACTTCGGGCAAATCAAAACCTTTTTGCAGCAGCGGCCTGATTTTGTCCCGGCAGATTTGGCGAGTTACTTGCCATCATTGAATTTTTCACCGGAAGAAAAACGGCAGGTGGCTAAAGGATATTGGCAGATTCTACCTCACCGCTTTAATACCGATGGGTTTTTTATTGCCCGGTTGCAGCGCAAGTTATTTTGAGGAAGGCAGGCACGGAAGACAAAAATGTCTGATTTGCGGGGGATGTTGCCGGCGGAAATTGCGGCCGCAGTTGCTGCTTGGGGCTGGCCGGCATACCGGGGTAATCAGATTTTCCGCGGGTTGCAGAAACGTGGGGTACGGGCCCTGGATGAACTGACCGATTTGCCGGTGGATTTGCGGGGGCAGCTTGCCACTAGTGGCAAGCTGCGGCCTTTGCGGGTGAAAAGGCGGCAAATTGCCGGAGACCGGACGGAAAAGGTTCTGTGGGAATTGGCCGATGGGGAACTGTTGGAAACCGTTCTTATGCCTTATGAACGGAGCCGGACTCGTGACCGGGTGACGGTGTGTTTATCCACTCAAGTGGGTTGTGCCTTGGCTTGCCGGTTTTGTGCTACGGGACAACAGGGTTTTCGCCGTAATTTGACCCCGGCGGAGATTGTCGACCAGGTACTGGATTTAACCGCGGAGAAAAGGCTGGCCAAACCGGATTTTAAGGTTACCAATCTGGTCTTTATGGGTATGGGGGAACCCTTGCTGAATTTTGCCGCGGTTAGGCAGGCGATCCGGATTTTGACCCATCCGCAAGGTCAGGCCATCGGCCAACGCCGGATCACCGTTTCGACCGTCGGGATTGTTCCCGGGATTGAGCAGTTTACCGCCGAAGGCTGGGAAGTGAACTTGGCCTTATCCCTTCATGCTACTGATGACCGGCAGCGTTCAGAGCTGATGCCGGTTAACCGGCGGTATCCGTTGGCGGCGGTTTTAGCGGCTTGCCGGAATTACTGGCGGCAAACCAGGCGGCGGTTGACGGTGGAATATGCCTTAATCAAAGGATTTAACGACAGCTTGGCCGATGCCCGGCGTCTGGCCGCAATGTTTGCCGGTTGGCCGGTGCATGTTAATGTAATCCCGGTTAATCCGGTGGCCGAAAGCGGCTGGGTCAGGCCATCGCCGGATGCTGTAAAATGTTTTTTGGCGACGTTAAAAAAGGCCGGTATTACGGCAGTCTTGCGGGAAGAACGTGGTGGTGACATTATGGCGGCTTGCGGTCAATTGCGGGGAACGGTTGTGGCTGAAAGGGGGGTAAGCCATGAAGGTAATCGCGCGCACGGATGTGGGCCGGGTTCGTCGGAAGAATGAAGACAGTTATTTTGTGGATTTAGACCGGCGGCTTTTTTTGGTGGCTGACGGTATGGGCGGCCACGAAGCCGGTGAGGTAGCCAGTTCTTTAGCGGTTGAGGCTTTTGCCGCTAACGCCGGTTGGCGGATCTCCGGGCGGGACGCGGTTACCGTAATGGCTGAGGCTTGCCGGGAGGCGAACCGCTTGGTTTACGATCAGTCCTGCCAAAATCCCCGGTGGGCGGGGATGGGAACCACCTTAACGGCAGCCTGGTTTACGGACACCGGTTTAATAATTGCTCATGTCGGTGATAGCCGGGCATACATGTACCGGGATGATACCATGTGTTTGCTGACCAGGGACCATTCCTTCGTACAGGAGATGGTCCGTAAAGGACAGCTAACCGAAGCCGAAGCGTTGGCTCATCCGCAACGGAATGTAATCACCAGGGCGTTAGGCACACGGGAGGAAGTACCGGTTGATATTTTTGTTGTCGACCGGATCCCTGGGGGAATCCTTTTATTATGTACGGACGGCTTATCGAATAATGTACCCGTTGCGGAGATTACCGCCATGATTAGGGCTGCCCGGCAGGAGCCTGATCAAGAAAAGGCAATGGCCCGGGCAGCAGATGAACTGTTAAGCCGGGCCTTGGAGCGGGGTGGACAGGACAACATTACCTTCCTGATCATCTGGCAAGCGGAAAGTGAGGGAAGGAAAAAATGATCGGACGCCTGCTTGGTAACCGGTACCAGCTGACAGAACGCTTGGGTGGCGGTGGTACTGCCGAGGTATACAAAGCTTGGGATAAAATCTTACAAAGGGCGGTTACCGTAAAAATTTTACGTAAAAGCTTGACCGCCGATGCGGAATTTGTCCGGCGGTTCCGGCGGGAGGCGCAAGCCATCGCCTCTTTGTCCCACCCCAATATTGTGAATGTGTATGATGTCGGTCAGGAAGACGAAACCGATTATATTGTGATGGAGTTTATTGACGGCCCGACCCTCAAAGAGGTGATCCGGAGCAGAGCGCCATTATCCGCGGAAGAAACCGTAGAACTGGCCAAGCAAATCTGTGATGCGTTGGAGCATGCCCACCAAAACGGGATTATTCACCGGGACATTAAACCACACAACATCTTGCTTACCCGCACCGGACGGGTAAAGGTCGCCGATTTCGGCATTGCCCGGTCGGTTACCCAGAGCACCATGACCTTGGACCGTTCGATTGTCGGTTCGGTACATTATTTATCACCGGAACAGGCCCGGGGGGTGCCGGTTGACGAGAAATCCGATATTTACGCCCTCGGGGTGGTGATGTATGAACTGTTAAGCGGCCAGGTTCCCTTTCAAGGGGATACGCCGATTGCGGTGGCTTTGCAGCAAATTCAACAGGAGCCTCCCGGGTTTGCGGGGACCGGCGGCCGGGTGCCGGCGGCCTTGGAAGAAGTGGTACTGCGGGCGATGGAAAAGGATCCCGGGCGCCGGTATCTGAATGCCAGAGCCTTAAAAGAGGACTTGGAAAACGTTTTTTCCGGCCGGATTGTCGGCCGGCTGCCCTTAACCTGGGATGATAGTCCGACAGTCCGGATCGAAGGGGAACTGCCGCTTTTGGAAAACCCCGGAGACCGGCAGGGAGTCGGGCCGTTCCCGGCGGATCACCCCGGCGCGCCGGGGCCGGGAAGGCGGATTAAAAACAAAAAGGTGCTCTGGTTTGCCGTTTTTGCCGGTGTGGCTTTAATCTGCTTGGGGCTTGTGTACGCTTGGCAAAGCTACATGAATGTTCCGGAAGTATTGTTGCCGAATGTGGTCGGCAAGCATTATATTGAAGCCACGAATATCCTACAGCGGGCAAACGTAAGTTTTCAGGTGAATACCGCCTATGATCCGAATGTTGCCAAAGATATCGTGATTGCCCAAGAACCGGAAGGGGACCGGTGGATCAAGCAAACCCGGGAAGTTATATTAACCGTCAGTTTGGGACCGAAACTGACCCGGGTGCCGGATGTCCAGCGGAAGCCTCAACGGGATGCCGAACTAATTCTGCGGGATGCGGATTTTAAGCCTGAAATCCAAATGGAGCCGAATGATAAAGTACCGGCAGGAACGGTGATTTCGCAAAATCCGCAGCCGAACAGTGAACAAGCTGCCGGGAGCACGGTTTATCTCCAAGTAAGCAATGGCCCAAATGTGAAAACAATCATGCCTCCTCTGGTCGGCTTAAAGGTTCAGGAGGGTCAGGCCCAATTGGCCTCCTTAGATGTGAATGTGCAATTATTGGCTCAGGAAGATGCCGGTCATCCGGCGGGAACAATTATTTCCCAGGATCCCGCCCCGAAGACACCGCTTGAGCCGGGTATGCAGGTTAAGCTGGTTTACAGTGCCGGAGCCGTGCAGCCGGTACCGGTGATGAAGACAACGGTGGTTAGTGTCCCGGTTTCCAATGACGGCAAGGAACATACTGTCCGCATTGTGTTACAGGATAGCCGGGGTAAACAGGAAGTTTACAGCGGGAAACACCGGGGTGGGGATACGGTGACCCGGGAAGTTTCCTATACCGGGAAAGGTTCCATAAAGGCTTATGTAGATGGTGCTCAGGTATTAGACCGGGAGTTGGGATAATGAAAACACTGGTTACCGGAGGTAAGGCGTGAAAGGCCGGGAAATCGAAGGAACAATCTTAAAAGGCTATAGCGGTTTTTATTACGTGTTTGCGCAAGGAGAAGTGTACACTTGTTCCCTACGGGGAAAATATCGCCTTAAAGAACATAACCGGGTTTTTTTGCCGGGAGACCAGGTATTGATCAGCATCCTGCCGAACGGGCAAGGGGTAATCGAGGCCGTAAATTCCCGCCGGACGGAGTTGTTACGGCCCCCGGTTGCCAATGTGGACCAGGCCTTGTTGATTTTCGCCCTGCTCAGCCCCCTGCCTGATTTTTTGTTGCTTGACCGGTTGTTGGTTATGGCGTTACATGCGGAAATTAAGCCGGTAATTGTTTGGACCAAAGCAGATCTGGTCGCTCCGGCGGTGGTTGCCGTTGCCCAAGCCGGTTATGAAAAAACAGGCTTCGAGCAGGTGGTGGTATCGGCGGTTACGGGTCAGGGTGTCGGGCGGATTGCCGGGCTGCTGCGGGGTTGGATTACCGTATTGGCCGGGCCGTCCGGGGCCGGCAAATCCACCTTGTTGAATGTGGTTTTCCCCGGGCTGGCCCTTAAAACCGGAACATTAAACCCAAAAATCGGCCGGGGCCGGCATACCACCCGACATGTGGAGTTGCTGGCGGCCGGTGGTGGGGCCTTAGTCGCCGATACTCCCGGGTTTTCTAACTTGTTTTTGCCGCCAATTGCCCCGGCCCAACTGGCTAATTATTTTCCCGAGCTGGCCCCGTTTTTGGGCCGGTGCCGGTTTAAATCATGCCGGCATGATGCCGAACCTGATTGCCGGGTCAAAGCTGCCATGGCCGCCGGTTTAATTCCGGAACAGCGGTACAAACATTATGTGCTGTTTCTGCGGGAACTGGTTGCCCGGGAGAATCGTCCGGGGCCGAAAGGAAGAAAAGGTAATGATTAAGATTGCCCCATCGATTTTGGCGGCCGATTTTTCGTGCTTGGGCCGGCAAGTCGCTGCGGTGGAAGCCGGTGGTGCGGCTTACTTGCATATTGATGTGATGGACGGGCATTTTGTTCCCAATATTACCGTGGGTCCTTTGGTGTTAAGGGCTTTGCGGCAAAAAAGCCGCCTCGTTTTTGACACTCATTTGATGATTACTGAACCTGACCGGTATGTAGCGGATTTTGCCGAAGCCGGCGCCGACCTGATTACGGTGCACCAGGAGGCTTGTCTGCACTTGCACCGCACGGTCACCAGGATTAAGGAAATGGGGGTGAAAGCCGGGGCGGCAATCAACCCGGGAACCCCGTGGCGAACTTTGGAATGTGTTTTGCCTTTACTGGACTTGGTTCTGGTGATGACGGTAAACCCCGGGTTTGGGGGGCAGCAGTTTATTCCTTTAACCATCGCTAAAATTAAAGCGTTGGCTGATTTCCGGCAGCAGCAGGGTTTGGCTTATGAGATCGAAGTGGATGGGGGGATCAACCGCCAGACCGCCCCTTTAGTTGTTGCCGCCGGAGCAGGTGTATTGGTGGCCGGTTCGGCGGTTTTTGGCGCGGCGGATATCACCGGTGAAGTGGCTTATTTACGCCGGTTAAGTCCCGATTGACAAAAGTCAATTTAAAATGCTAAACTAAACACGTAAATATGGTTGGTTTCCTTCGGGGTTGGGTGGAATTCCCTACTGGCGGTATAGCCCGCGAGCCCGGTTTTATGGGCAGATCCGGTGTAAACCCGGAGCCTACAGTGAGAGTCTGGATGGGAGAAGGAAACAGTTCCGGCCGTTTTTGGTCTGGTTTTGCCGTTCGCATTACCCGGCTGTTATTGCCGTTGTCTGTTTTTGGCCTTTTCTTTTGACCCCGGGGAATTATCCTGCGGGGTTTTTGTATTACATTCAAATGGGTAAAACAAGGGTTGAAGTAGATGAATGACACCGATTATATGGCCCGGGCCCTGGCTTTGGCCGCCAGGGGTAAAGGGCAAACAAGCCCCAACCCGGTGGTTGGCTGTGTGATTACCAATGGGGGCCAAATTGTCGGGGAAGGTTATCATCAGCGGGCCGGTACTCCACATGCGGAAGTACATGCGATTAAACAGGCCGGGGAGAGGGCCCGGGGGGGCACCCTCTATGTTACTTTGGAACCGTGTGCCCACCGGGGCCGGACGCCGCCTTGTGTGGAGCTGATTATTGCGGCCGGGATCAAGAATGTGGTTGCGGCGGTAGCAGATCCGAACCCTTTAGTTAGGGGACAAGGGTTTACTAGATTGCAAAAGGCCGGGATTGAGGTTAAGACCGGGGTACTGGCAACGGCAGCTACGGAAATCAACCAGCCCTTTTTTACCTGGGTTGTCCACCGGCGGCCTTGGGTGTTGCTTAAATGGGCAATGACCTTGGATGGTAAAATCGCGACGGCTACCGGGGACAGCCGTTGGGTCAGCGGCCCGGTATCCCGGAACCAAGTGCACCGGTGGCGCCATGAGTTTGACGGGATCTTGGTGGGGATTGGTACCGTTTTAGCTGATGATCCGCGGTTAACTACCCGCCTGGATGGTGAAAATGGGTGCAATCCGGTTCGGGTGGTTGTCGATACGACGGCTAGGTTGCCGTTGACAGCGCAAGTTTTGACCCCGGAAGCCCCGACGGTGGTGGCTGTGGGCGAACAAGCCCCGGCGGACCGGTTGGCGGCTTTGGCGGCCAAAGGGGCCCAGGTGGTCCGGTGTCCGGTGAATTCGGCCGGGCAGGTGGAGATCGGTTTTCTGCTCCGGCAGTTGGCCCGGGACGGGCTCACTTCCCTGTTGGTCGAAGGGGGGGCCCGGGTGCATGCTTCCTTTTTGCAAGGGGGATGGGCGGACCGGGCGGCGGTTTTTATCGCCCCAAAGATTGCCGGTGGCGCCGGAGCTCCCGGGCCGGTCGGTGGGGTGGGGGTGGCCAGGATGCAAGAGGCCTGGCAACTCCGGAAGTGTTCCTTGACCCCCAGTGGCGAAGACTGGTTGCTGGAAGGGGTGTTACAGGAGGTGAACCCGTGTTTACCGGAATAATCGAAGAAATGGGAACGGTAAAACAGGTGCAACGTGGCTCCCGGTCCGCCAAACTAACGGTGCAGGCCCGGCAGGTGCTTGATGACGTTAAGCTTGGTGATTCCATCGCCGTCAACGGTGTCTGCTTAACGGTAGTCGCTTTTGACCCTTCCGGATTTACGGCGGACGTGATGGCGGAAACCCTCGACCATACCGTTTTGGCCGATTTGCGGCCAGGCAGCCGCGTTAACTTAGAGCGGGCCTTGCGGGTGGGTGACCGGCTTGGTGGTCATATTGTTTCCGGGCACGTGGACGAAGTCGGGCTGATTAAGGGACAGAGCCGGGTAGATATTGCGGTAGTAACGGAGATCACCTGCTCTCCCCGGTTGCGGCGTTACGTGGTACCCAAGGGATCGATTGCCATTGACGGAATCAGCTTGACGGTAGCGGCAGTGACGAATGAAGGTTTTACCATTTCGTTGATTCCCCATACGGCGGGGTTAACTACTTTGGGGGTAAAAAAAAGCGGGGACCGGGTAAATCTGGAGGCGGATATCCTAGGTAAGTATGTAGAACGGTTGCTAACCGGGTTGCCGGCCCCGGCCGAAAATCCGGCAACGAATTTACCTACTGGTCAAACGAGTGCTGGTGTAACCAGGTTGACTCGCGGATTCTTGTTGGAAAATGGATTTTAGGAGGGAGCAGTTTTGACTTTTCACAAGATTGAAGAAGCCATTGAAGACATCCGCGCAGGAAAAATGATCATTGTGGTTGATGACGCGGACCGGGAAAACGAGGGTGATTTGCTGATGGCGGCCGAAATGGCAACCCCGGAGGCAATCAATTTTATGGCTTCATACGGCAAAGGCTTGATTTGTATGCCCTTAATCGGCGAACGGTTGGATGCCTTGGAGTTGCCGGCGATGGTTCCTAAGAATTCCGACCGGCTGCAAACGGCTTTTACCGTTTCGGTTGATGCTGCTGCCTGTACTACAGGCATTTCGGCTTATGAGCGTTGTCTGACGGTTAAAATTTTGCTGGATCCGGCTACTCGCCCAACCGATTTACGCAAACCAGGTCACGTTTTTCCTTTGCGGTACCGGGAAGGCGGTGTGCTGGTCCGGGCCGGCCATACGGAAGCTGCGGTAGACTTGGCCCGCTTGGCGGGATGCTATCCGGCAGGAGTGATCTGTGAAGTTATGGCTGATGACGGCAGAATGGCTCGGGTACCCCAATTGATTCCTTTTGCCGGAAAGCATGGTTTAAAGATCATTACCATTGCCGACTTGATTAGTTACCGGCGCCGGACGGAAAAATTGGTCCGGCGGGTGGAAACGGTCAACCTGCCTACCCGGTATGGTGACTTTGTTGGGGTAGCTTATGAAAGCCTGCTGGATGGTGAGTGCCATCTGGCAATTGTTAAGGGCGATATTTCCGATGCTAACGAACCGGTCTTAGTGCGGGTGCATTCGGAGTGTTTGACCGGGGATGTTTTTGGCTCCCGGCGGTGTGATTGTGGGGAGCAGATTGCCTATGCCTTGCAAAAAATCGAAGAAGAAGGCCGGGGGCTCGTGCTTTACATGCGGCAAGAAGGCCGGGGAATTGGTTTGCTCAATAAAATCCGGGCCTACAAACTGCAAGACCAGGGGGCCGATACGGTGCAGGCCAATGAAATGCTGGGTTTTCCTCCGGATTTGCGGGATTACGGTACGGGTGCGCAGATTTTGGCTGACTTGGGGGTTAGAAAGATCCGGTTAATGACCAATAACCCCAGGAAAATCAAAGGGTTGGAAGGACATGGTCTTCAGGTGGTCGAGCGGGTGCCGATTGTGATCGATATCCGGCCCCAAAACGAACGTTATCTGCGGACCAAAGAAGAAAAGCTGGGTCATTGGCTATCATAGGAGGAGATAAGATGAATCAGCCTAAGGTTTTTGAAGGCAATCTCTTAGGGCAAGGGTTAAAGCTTGCCTTGGTGGTTGGCCGGTTTAACGAGTTTATTGGCAACAAACTTTTATCGGGAGCAATTGATGCCCTATATCGCCACGGGGTGGATCAGGCAGCCATTGATGTGGTCTGGGTTCCCGGTGCTTTTGAAATTCCTTTGGTGGCCAAAAAGATGACGGCTAAGGGTTACGATGCCGTAGTCTGTCTGGGCGCGGTTATTCGCGGGGGTACCCCCCACTTTGATTATGTTTGCAGCGAAGTTGCCAAAGGGGTTGCCCAGGTGGGTCTTCAGTCCGGGGTACCGACCATCTTTGGCGTAATCACCGCTGATACGATTGAACAAGCCATTGAGCGGGCCGGGACAAAAGCCGGCAATAAAGGCTGGGATGCAGCAGTAGCCGCTATAGAGATGGCCAACTTAATGCGCAGCCTGGAAGGATGAGCCGGCTAACGCGAAAAATAAAAAGCCCTTCGACTGTTTAGCCGAAGGGCTTTTTCCTAAACGGAGCGTTGCACTTTGCCGGAACGGAGGCAGCGGGTACACACGTTCAGCCGGGTTGGCGTCCCATTGACGACAGCGCGGACACGCTGCAAGTTGGGCGACCAGGTCCGTTTGGTTCGGATATGTGAATGGCTGACTTGCATCCCAGTTTGTACCCCTTTACCGCAAATGGCACATTTTTTAGCCATAGTTCCACCTCCTCGCGGATCCCCAAGCAATCACTTCTTTAGCTTAACAGATCGCCATTTCTTTCGCAAGCCGGAAAATACGGAAACCTGGTTACAATAGATAGTGGGAAAAAGGAATTATGGCGGGGACTGCCGAATTAAATATCCGGGAAAGGGCAGAAGGAGTTGTTGCCATGGGCCGGATAATCACAGAAGAAATGTCCTTATTGGAACTGTTCCGGAGATATCCTGGGGCGAAGGCTATTCTGGCCCGTCATGGGATGGGTTGTTTGGGATGTATGGGGTCGGCAACAGAAAACATTGAAGGGGCCGCCCGGATGCATGGGGTCGAAATGGCCGTTCTTCTGGCAGAACTACGGAAGTTGGAAGCGGATGGACCCGATTAATCGGGTCCATTTTCCGTGAGAAAAGCAGATAAAAAGGGAACATTTCCATTTGGGGAGGTTGCAGGAATGACCTTAATCGATACGTCCGGTATGGGACGGGTTTCCGTTGCTGATGATGTTATCGCCGGAGTGGTTAGTCAAGCGGTTGTCGAATGTTACGGATTGGTAGCAATGGCCTCAAAGCGGCTCTTGGGAGGAATTAGTGCTAAATTGGGGGAAGGCCAGGCCCGGGGTATCTATATTGTTCGCCATGATGACGGGACCATCACTTTGGATTTACATGTCGTTGTGGCGTACGGAGTGCGGATTCCGGAAGTTGCCCGGACGGCAATGGAAAGAGCAAAAATTGCGGTAGAGAATCAACTTGGTTTGACAGTGCGTGAGGTGAACATAAATGTCCACGGCATCAAGATTCCCGAATAGGTCTCACGGTTTAAACGGCGAGGAAATAGCCCGGCTTTTGCGGGGTGGGGCGGATTATCTTTACGAACGGCGGGAATTGGTTGATGCCATGAACGTTTTCCCGGTTCCTGATGGGGATACCGGTACAAATATGGCCTTGACTTTACAAGCTTGTACCAAAGCTTTGCCGGAGCAAGCAGAACCGGCCGGAAAAATGGCAGCCCTAGCGGCTAAAGGCGCTTTGTTGGGGGCAAGGGGTAACTCGGGGGTCATCTTTTCCCAACTGTTTTGGGGGTGGGCGAAAGCCTTAGAGGGTCGACCGGTGGTTTCCGCCAGGGATTGGGCCCAAGCGATGGAAAAAGGGGTAGAGCTTGCTTATCAAGCGGTGATTAAGCCGGTAGAAGGGACAATTCTTACGGTGGCCCGGGCAGCGGCGAAGGCAGCGACCAAAACCGCCACCCGCGCAAACAATTTGGAGGAAGTATTGGCGGCGGCGATTGACCAGGGACAACGGGCCCTGGCTATGACCCCTGATCTATTGCCTGCCTTAAAAGACGCTGGCGTTGTTGATGCCGGGGGGCAAGGTTATTTGTTTTTTTTAGAAGGATGTTTCCAGGTGCTCAAGGGTGGGGAAGCAATCCTGTCAACTCAGCCGGGTGAATTGACGGCCAGGCCGGCCGGGGTTGTCTTTGAGCACTGTGAGCCGGTTTATTATCCGTATTGTACGGAATTTGTCCTACGTGGCCGGCATGTGCCGGTTGAGGTCTTCCGGTATAGCCTGCAAGCGTTTGGCGACTGTTTGCTGGTGGTTGGTGATGAAGAAGTCGTAAAGGTCCACATCCATACCGACCATCCGGGAAAGATTTTGGAAAAGGCTTTACCGTACGGCAGCTTGCACGAGATTCACATTTCCAACATGCAGGAACAGACAATCAGGCAAGGTGAAAAAAACAACCGGTCACAAGTGCCGGTCGCTTTTGTCACCGCTGCACCATCGGCAGGCTGGGGCCGGTTGTTTACCGAGCAAGGGGCCGTCCAAACCGTCATGGGTGGTGCGGCGCACAACCCTAGTGCCCAGGAATGGGTAAAGGCGATTGAGGCAACTGCCACTGATTTTACCATTTTGCTGCCCAACCACCCTAATTTGATTTTAGCTGCCCGGCAGGCGGCCCAAATTTGCGGCACCGAAAAAGTGGGTGTTGTGCCGAGCCGGCATTTACCCGGCGGGTTGGCGGCGGCCTTGGCTTTTGATCCCCAAAAAACAGCCGCCGAAAACAAGGCGGCGATGGAAACCGCTGCCGGCCGGGTACATGCGGTTGAAATAACCCGGGCGGTTAGGGATGCCGTGGTTAATGGCCACCAGGTTAAATGCGGGGAAATCCTCGGTCTTGTAGACGACACGGTAGCGGCGCACGGTGTTGAGTTGGAAAGTGTTGTTCTGGAAGCGGTGGGTGGCCCGGGCCGGGAATGGGAGTTAATTACCGTGTTTACCGGGGAGGATCTGACGGCAGCGGTGGCGGAGCAGCTGAGCGAAGTGTTGGCGGCCGCCTATCCCCAGGCAGAGGTGGAAATTTTGCCTGCCGGGCAACCGTTGTACCCGTTGATTATTGGGTTGGAGTAAAGGCAGGTGAGCCGGTATTGTTGTGGCAAAGTCTGCACCGGGCCTTGAAGGTGGAACATGCACTCGGTTACACGGATGGTGGGGTGGTCGGCGGTTTTGCCCTGCACATTACCGGGTTGTTGGCCAGGCTCGGTTCCAGTTTACCGCAGGCTACCGGTCCATTGCCGGCCCGGTTGGCTTTGTGGGAGCAACAGTTCCAGAATTACCGGCGTTTGCCCTTGAAAGAACGCCGGGCACTTGTAGAACAGTTTTCCAGCCAGTTGGCGGATTTGGCTGCCCAGGAACATGGGCCGGCAAAGAATCCGGATGTCGGCGGTGGCGGCCGGAACCACCGGAGGGTAAGTACACCGGTGCAGTACGTCCGGGGTGTGGGACCACGCCGGGCGGAACAGTTAAAAAGATTGGGTATCATAACGGTTAGTGATTTGCTGTGGCACCTGCCCCTGCGGTATTTCGACCGCCGTCGGATTACGGAAATTGCGGCGATCCGGGGGCCGGGAGAAGTGAACGTGTCCGGGACAATCCGGGCTTACCAACAACGGCAATCGCGTCGGGGGTTAACCATTTTCCGGGGGACTTTGGATGACGGCACCGGTAGCTTGCCGTTGGTTTGGTTTAACCGGCACCATCTACCGGCGAAATACCCGCCGGGTTGTGCGGTTGTTGTTTCCGGGAAGATTGAGTTCCGTTACGGCCGTCCGGAACTGCAAGTTGGTGAAATAGAATCCCAGGAGGAAGCCGGTTTACATACTACCCGGGTTGTCCCGGTTTATCCGGCCACAGATGGCCTAAACCAGCGGTTCTTGCGGGGGCTGTTTCAACGGGTGCTCACGGATTTCCCCGGTGTCATGACCGGAGTCATACCACCGCCGGTACTAGCCGGACACGGATTGGCGGACTTGAAAATGGCCTTTGAGTGGGTTCATTTTCCCGCTGATTTGGCTCAGGCGGAAGCTGGGCGGCGTCGCTTGGCTTTTGAGGAAATCTTCCTCGTCCAGACGACTTGGCAGGTGATCCGGCGCCAAAGAGAAAACCGGGCGACCGGATTCCGGCATCTGCCGGCTGAAGAGGCAATGCAGACATTCCGGGCGTTGTTACCCTTTGCTTTGACCCAGGCACAGGAACGGGTGATTGCCGAGATTGCCCACGACATGGAGACCGGCCGGGTGATGAACCGTTTACTTCAGGGGGATGTTGGCACTGGTAAGACGGTTGTTGCCGCAGCGGCCGTAGTCAAAGCGGTGGCTTCGGGTTTTCAGGCGGTGCTGATGGCGCCAACCGAGGTTTTGGCGGAACAACACGCTATTGGTTGGCAACGGTTATTATTTCCGTTGGCAATTCCGGTCGGACACCTGGCGGGGTCATTAGGCCGGGGCCAACGAGCGGGAGTGCTCCAAGGGCTGGCTGAGGGTTCCTTGCCGGTTGTGGTCGGCACCCATGCCCTGCTACAAAATGATGTGCGGTTTAAGCGTTTAGGGTTAGTTGTGATTGATGAGCAGCACCGTTTTGGGGTGAGGCAAAGAGCAACCTTGTGGGGTAAGGGATCACAGCCGGATTTGCTGGTGATGACGGCGACCCCGATTCCGCGTACCTTGGCCATTACTTTGTACGGTGATTTAGATGTCTCTGTCTTAGATGAAAGGCCTCCCGGGCGACAACCGGTAAAAACTTACCATGTTGGCAGTAAGGCCTGGCCGCGAATTTTCAATTTAATTCGTAATCAGGTGGCCGGTGGGCACCAGGTTTATGTAATTTGCCCGGTGATTGAAGAGACTGCGGCATTGGATTTGGCGGGTGTCGAAACCAGGTACCGGCAGCTTTCCCAGGAGGTTTTTGCGGATTTAAAAGTAGGCATGTTACATGGCCGGTTGAAAAAAGAAGCGAAAGCGGCAGTAATGGAAGCTTTTCACCGGGGAGAGATCGATATTTTGGTGGCGACCACGGTAGTGGAGGTTGGGGTCGATGTGCCAAATGCAACCGTGATGGTCATTGAAGATGCGGAACGGTTTGGCCTGGCCCAGCTTCACCAGTTGCGGGGCCGGGTGGGGCGGGGAATGGCCCTGGCTTATTGTATTTTGGTGGCCGACCGGTTGACGCCGGAAGGCCGGGCCAGGATGCAGGCGATGGTCGCAACTAATGATGGCTTTTGTTTAGCCGAGGAGGATTTGCGTTTACGGGGTCCAGGTGACCTGTTAGGTACCCGTCAAAGCGGACTGCTCTTGTTTAAGGCCGCCGATATGATTAAAGATAACGATTTATTTGCCCAGGCGAAGGTGGCCGCCCAAGCCTGGCTGCAGCAAGACCCTGACCTGAAAATGGCGGATAGTCGGGATTTGGTGGCCAGGGTCAGGCAGACATTGCATGGATTGGATTTAGTGCAGGAGGAGAACCTAAATCCCGGGAGGTGAGGGCGGATGGTGGCTCGCGACCGGGATGAGTTTCCCAGTGATGGGGAATTGGCCGATTCCAAGTGGGAGGTAGCCCGGGAAATCGGCTTGGTTCGCCGGCTCCAGACAGGGAAAAAACCCTATACGGTGCCCCTAACCGAAAACGATTCTCCATCGGAACCATAACCTAGGCAAAAAAGAGCACCCCTTTTTAGGTGGTGCTCAATGTTTATTACTGGAGGTACTGGGCCCATTCGCTGGCCGAAATGCCAGGATGTAAGGCTTGGGCGATACCACCGGCGACAATCCGGGCCGTATTCAGGATGAGCTGGTCGATTTCTTTGGGGGTCATAATCAGGTCTTGGGCATGAGGTCCTAACACCTGTTGGATGATCTTTTGCATCGCTTCCGGCTGGATTCCTTTGTATAACTTATACAATGTCGGACTGGTTTGAAACTCGCGGAAAAGCGCTTCCAAGGCTTGATGGGCAATCACCCCGGCGTGAACAACCGTGGGAATACCAACCGCAATTACCGGCACCCCCATGGTGCTTTGGGTGATGCCGGCCCGCCGGTTGCCGACACCGGAACCCGGATGAATGCCGGTGTCCGCTAACTGAATACTGGTGGCAATCCGTTCGACCGCACTGGTGGATAAAGCATCAATGGCAACGATCAGGCGGGGTTGGGTCTTTTCGACGATTCCCTTGATAATTTCCGAGGTTTCGATCCCCGTCAGCCCGAGGACACCGGGGGATATGGCACTGACCGGGCGGAGGCCGCCTTGCAGTTCCTCGGGGGCGTACTGGTGTAAATGCCTGGTCACCAAGGTGAAGTCCACTACTTTGGGCCCTAGGGCATCAGGTGTGGCGTGCCAGTTGCCTAAACCTACAACCAGTACGTGGTCGTCCGGACCTAAAGATAACAATCCTTCTAACTCCCGGGCCAAAATGACGGCGATTTGCAGGTGCTTTTCCCGGTTGTTTTCCCTGATTGGCGGGGCGTCAATGGTGACATAGTTACCTGCCGGCTTGCCCATGGCCTGTTCTCCTTGGGGAGACTCAACCTTAACCGTAGTAATTGTTACTTGGTCCTGTTCTCTTTTAAAAACCCTGACGCCGGGGATATCACTGCCAACCTCTTGACGGAGCAGATCATGGGCCTCAACTGCCAAGTCCAAACGAATACCCATGCTGCGGTAAAGCTTGGAGCAATTCAAAGTCAGCCCTCCTAAAATAAAGCTTTGGGAATTGAACCCCAGGATCAATGTGCCACCAATATTCGTGCTTTATCCCCAAGTCACTTTGTGCCTGTAATTGTCGATTATTGAAGGGCATGCTATAATTTGGTTGAGTGGTGAGATATAGTAATGCGTGTAATTGCCGGCCAAGCCCGGGGACGCCGGTTAGCTACAATTAAAGGTTGGGAAACCCGGCCGACTGCCGACCGGGTGAAAGAAGCTATTTTTAATGTCTTGGGTTGGCGGGTTACCGGGGCCCGGTGTCTCGATTTGTTTGCCGGTTCAGGGGCCTTAGGGATTGAAGCCTTAAGCCGGGGCGCTGTTTCCGTTCATTTGGTAGAAAAAAATCGGGGGGCCAGCCGAATTATCAGTAAGAACCTGTCGGCTACCGGTTTAACCGGCGGTGTGGTCTGGCAGAGAGATGTTTTTTTTGCTTGTCGGCAGTTGTTGGCAGCAGGCCAGAGTTTTGATTTGATTTTTGCTGACCCACCTTACGGCAGGGGTCTATTGCCTTCGGTAGTAGAATCGGTTGCCGCCGGGTTGTTGACGGCCAGTGGTACTCTGGTGTTGGAGAGCGGCCGTGACGACATGGTTCCGTTACTGGTGGGAAAAATGGTTAAACGAAGAAGCGACCGTTACGGCGATACGGTGATTCATTACTACCAAGGTGAAGACAGTACTAACCGTACGCCGGGTTAATGCAGGGTAAACGAGGAGGCTGTACTGGTGGGAATAGCCGTTTATCCCGGGAGTTTTGACCCGGTTACCAATGGGCACATGGATATTGTGGAAAGAGCCGCGCAAATTTTTGATGAAGTTATCGTAGCCGTGGTGATTAATCCGGACAAAAGACCGTTGTTTACGATGGATGAACGCCTGGAGATGATTAAACAATCGTGTACTGCTTTACCCAACGTTCGGGTTGGGTGTTTTTCCGGCCTGTTGGTCGATTTTATGCGGCAAGAAGGGGCGAAGGTGATTATTCGCGGGTTACGCGCGGTCTCCGATTTTGAAAATGAGTTTCAAATGGCTTTAATGAACAAAAAATTACATCCTGGTATCGAAACGGTTTTTTTTACTTCCCAGACGGAATACGCCTTTTTAAGCAGTAGTTTGGTCAAAGAAGTGGCTTCTTTAGGCGGGGATGTTTATCATTTCTTACCGGCTGCGGTATTGGCGCAAATGCAGATAAAGTATGGCGCTTCTGGATCGGGTGAAAGGGCTGTTTCCAAAAAAGGAGGAGAATAATGGAACGAGCGCTGGCTTTGGAAGGAAATGACCTGCGTGGCGGGGAAGGCAAAGTCAATGTGCTGCGGTTGCTTGACGAGATTGAAGAGTTGATCGAATCGGCAGCCCGCATTCCGATGACTGGCAAAATATTGATTGATGACGATTTGTTGCTGGATTACCTGGACCGGATTCGGACCGGTTTACCGGAAGAATTAAGGCAGGCTAAATGGCTGACGAAAGAGCGGCAACGGGTAATCCAGGAAGCCGAAGGGGAAGCTAAGCGAATGATCGAGGAAACCAAAGCTTATGTGGCGAAGATGGCTGGTGAAACGGAAATTTGCCGGGAGGCCCGGTTACAGGCGGAAGAGATTGTTGCTCAATCGAAGCGGGAGGCTACGGAATTGAAGGCCGGGGCTTGCGAATATGCTGACGATATATTGCGGCAACTGGAACATACTTTAGGCCGGACAGTGAATTCGGTGCGCAAAGGTCGCGAAGAACTACAGAACCAACAGGAACGGGCGATTTTAGATTGAGCCACAGGGGAATACATATTTAAGATTAACTAAAATGTCAAAAAGGGGAGCCTGGGGTGCTTTCCTTTTTTTCTGGGTTACCCTCGGTTGCGGCGGAACAGACCGGGTAACAAAAATAAGCCGCCACAAACAAGGTAGATGGTACCGCTAAGGCCTGGCCAGGCCGGCCAAAGGTTAAAGGCTTTACCGGCCAATACGCTGCTGACAGGTAAATTAAGCGGTTGGAGGGTGAGGAAAACGGCTAAAAAAGCAACGGCAAAAAAGCCTTGCAGCACCCGGGCCAGCAAGTAGCGGCCCAGCCGCACACCAGATCCGGCTAAAAACGCCGCTACCTGGGCTTGAATCGACAAACCGCTCCAGGCGAGGATAAAGGCACAGGCCAAGAGGCGTTCCACTAAGGGGGCCGGGGCCAGGGCCAGTTGTTGGCACCCGATTGTCATCTCCAGCAGGCCGGCAGTCAAAGCGGGGGCGAGTTCCGGACCGAAGCCAAAAAGCGGCAATAAGCAGGCCAGGGTTTTAATTACCGGGAGCAGGACTCCACTGGCGCTCAAGAGGCGAAAAATAACGGAAAAAAACATTAGATAACCGCCAATGGTAAGCAGATTGCGCATTCCCTTGAAGACGGCAAGACCGAGAACTTCTCCGGGGGGTGGCGACTGTTGCCGGAAGTGGCGCCACTCCCGGGAGAATTTTTGCCGGGTGGCTGGCCAGAAAACCGGCCTTTTGGCGGGTTGGTGACCGGTGTGGGCGTAGATTAAACCGACCGCGAGATTGGCGGCA
Source organism: Heliobacteriaceae bacterium (assembly GCA_028707535.1). Lineage (GTDB taxonomy): Bacteria > Bacillota > Desulfitobacteriia > Heliobacteriales > Heliobacteriaceae > STF2-203. Next base: position 63,479 of record JAQWAU010000002.1, read on the forward strand.
TAATGGGAGATGGCTAAAAGGGCGCCAATTTCCGGTTGGCCGAACAGGCCGGCCCCAACAGCCCCCAACATAAACAAAGGACTGGCGTTGTTTGTAAACGGGACTAAACGTTCCCCTTCGGCCCGGGTCAAAGCGCCTTCCTGGATTAACCGGGCGGTTAGAATAGCGCCGATCGGAAAGCCGGTGGTAAACCCGATTACCACCACCAGGCCGGCAGGGCCGGGTAGTCGGAACAAGGGCTGCATCAACGGTTCCAGCAAAATGCCGAGCAGTCTGGGAATCCCTAGCCCGACGATAATTTCTACCACAACCATAAATGGAAACAAGGCGGGCAAAGCAACGGTAAACCAGAGGTTGAGACCTTCCTGGGCGCCTTCGAGGGAGGTGGCGGGGTAATAAATCATTAATGGGGTTAAAATGAGCAAAAAAGCAAACAAAAACCAGGAGGAGCTTTTACCCATCTGCCCTGTTCCTCTCTTTCCTCGTGGTCGTTGACATGTTTATACAGGCTTTATATAATGAAAGTTAGTTGTTTTCCAAAGAGGTGAACCCGGTGAAACTTGACAGGCAGTGGTTGCAAAAGGTGCGGGATAGTGGTCAGACCTTGCCCTGGACAGGGCAATGGCTGGATAAATTGGCCTTGGGTTCCGGTTTGTCACTGGCCGGGCCGGTCACCGCAAATGGTCTGGTTTCCCCGGAGCAGGCCGATTTCCGGATCCGGGGCCAGCTGGCGGTTTTACTGCAGGCTGTTTGCGACCGTTGTTTGCAGCCCACTGATGTGCCTTTGCAGATTGCTGTTGATGTTTTGTTTACTTCCGCCCGGGCAGGTAATGTGGCAGGTGACGGCGGGGATGATGCCCTTGGTGATCCTGTCACTACCAACTATCTAATTGCCAGTGACGGTTCGATAGATTTAACCCCGGCACTGCATGATGCTTTAATCCTCGGGCTGCCGATGAAGGTCCTCTGTCAGGAAAACTGTCCCGGGCTGTGTCCGCGTTGCGGCGCCAGCCTTGCGGCTGGGCCGTGCGGGTGCCGGGAAGAGGAAGTAGATCCCCGTCTGGCTCCTCTCCAGGCTTTATTGGCCAAAAGTAAGGGGCCGTTTTAGGAAAAAGGAGGTGTAGGTTGTGGGTGTACCACAGCACCGGCGGTCCAAGTCGCGTAATCGTCAACGCCGGGCGATGCAAAAGTTAGCGCCAGTTACTATTAGCGCCTGTCCCCAATGTCAGGAACTCAAAATGCCCCACCATGTTTGCCCTAGTTGTGGCTATTACCAGGGCCGGGAGGTAATAAAACAAGAGAAAGCGGCGAAATAAAATTATCGGAAAGAAGGCCTTCAGGGCCTTTTTCTTTTGCCGGCTTGGTGATAAAATAGGAAAATAAAAGTAAAAAATGGTAAACAAGGGGCTTGCGGAGCAAGGTTTTTATCGGTATACTATGATTTGTTAGTAGGTGCTATGAATTATGGTGGGATTATGGCGGGTGAGGTGAGGGTGCGGTGGCGCGGCGAAAAAAGCAAGCGCGCCAGGCAGAACTGGAGAAACTGCTGGAAGAGAATTTGTTTCAGACGGATAGTGAATTGGCCCACCGCCTGGGGGTCAGCATCCAGACAATCCGGCTTGACCGGCAGGAGATCGGGATTCCCGAACTGCGCCAGCGGACGAAACAAGTTGCTGCCGAACGGTTGCGAGAAGTACGTAGCTTAAGTGGGGGCGAAATTGTCGGGGAATTGACCGGTTTAGTATTGGGCAAGGAGGGGTCATCCCGGCTACGGATTACGGAAGGCATGCTTTTGCGGCACCAAGGAATTTTGCGGGGCCACCACCTTTTTGCCCAGGCCAATTCGTTGGCGGTAGCGATTATTGATGCTCCGGTGGTCTTGACCGGGTTGGCCCGGGTGCGTTTCCGGCGACCGGTAATCGCGGGAGAAGTAGTGACGGCAATGGCCAAGGTGGTCCGGGTTGTTGGTGTCCGGCACATTATTCGCGTGGTGAGCAATGTTGATGAAGAGCGTGTATTTTCCGGTAAATTCTATGTAGTTGCCCGTAACAAGGCTTCCCGGCGCTAAGGGGGATAATTGTTTGCAGATCGCACTGGATGCCATGGGGGGGGACCATGCGCCTGAAGAAGTTGTTATGGGAGCGATCCAAGCGGTGGAAGAAACGGACCTGAGGGTGTTGTTGGTTGGTTGCCCGGAGGCAATTGAGCCTTTGCTTTCTGGAATCAAGCCTTCAATCCGGGCTTGTTTGGCGATTGTACCTGCCACCGAAGTGATTGGCATGGATGAGCTTCCCGCCAATGCCGTGCGCAAGAAGAAAGATGCTTCCATCGTTGTAGCGACAAGGATGGTTAAAGAAGGTAAGGCCCAAGCGGTTGTTTCCGCCGGTTCTACCGGTGCCCAAATGGCTGCCGCTTTGATTGGGTTAGGCCGCATTACCGGTATTGACCGCCCGGCGATTGGCACGGTGCTGCCAACTTTGGCCGGGGGAAAACTTTTACTGGATGTGGGGGCGAATGCGGAGGCCAAACCGAAAAACCTGTATCAATTTGCCTTGATGGGTAGCGTCTATGCGGAAAAAGTGCTGGATATTCACCGCCCCCGGGTAGGGTTGTTGAACATCGGTGAAGAGGAGAACAAAGGGAATGAACTGGTGTTGGCGGCGTATAAACTGCTAAAAAACGCACCGGTAAACTTTATCGGTAATGTTGAGGGGCGGGATGTGTTTAGCGGCCAAATAGACGTGATTGTTTGTGACGGGTTTGTCGGCAATGTCGTGTTAAAGTTCGGCGAAGGCCTGGTAGGGGCTTTAAAAACGATGATCCAGGAAGAACTTAAAAACAGTCGTCTGGCCAAATTGGGCGCTATAATTGCCCTACCGGCATTAAGGGGGATGGGCCGGCGGCTGGACCATACGGAATATGGCGGGGCACCGCTTTTAGGGGTCAATGGGGTATCGATAATTTGTCACGGTTCTTCCGGGTCAAAGGCAATAAAAAACGCGTTGTTTGTCGCCCGGCAATGTATTGAGGAGGGCTTTATCACCGCTATTCAGCGACATTTTCCAGAAAGGGATCAGGTCAAACATGGTGAGTAGGTTACGGCCGGTAGGCTTTTGGGGCACCGGTTCCTATCTTCCGGAAAAAGTTTTATCGAACCGGGAACTGGAGACCATAGTCAATACCAGTGACGAGTGGATTATCAACCGTACCGGCATTCGGGAACGAAGGCAGGCGGCGGTAGATCAGGCCACTAGTGATCTGGCGGTGGCGGCCGGCCGGCAGGCTTTAGCCATGGCCGGGGTCGCTGCTGAAGATGTGGACTTAGTGATTGTGGCCACCTGCACACCGGATGCAGTCCTGCCGGCAACCGCCTGTGTCGTTGCCCACCGGCTGGGGGCGGTAAAAGCGGCTGCATTTGACCTGGCGGCGGCATGTACGGGATTTGTTTACGGAACAGCGGTTGGGGCGCAGTTTGTTGCTACCGGGGTTTACGATAAAGTTTTGGTCATTGGGGCCGAGGTCCTGACCCGGGTGGTCGACTATACGGACCGGAATACTTGTGTTTTGTTTGGGGATGGCGCCGGAGCGGCCTTATTAGGCCCTGTTGCCGGAGATGGCGGGATTAAGGCCGTATATTTGCGGGCAGACGGCGCCGGTGATCACTTGTTGCAAATACCTGCCGGCGGTTCCCGGCTACCGGCAGATCATACTACTGTCGAGCAGCGGTTGCATTTTTTGCAAATGAATGGCCGGGAAGTTTTCCGGTTTGCGGTTAAAATTATGGCGGAGGCAGCACGGCAGGTGGCTTTCCAGGCTGGTTGGCAACAGACGGATATTCAATTTCTGGTTCCCCACCAGGCCAATCAGCGCATTATCGATGCCGCGATCCGGAAGTTGGGGATCAACCGGGAACAGGTGGTGATCAATCTCGAACGGTATGGTAACATATCGGCTGCTTCGGTACCGGTAGCTTTAGATGAAGCGGTACGGGCAGGCCGGATTCGGGAGGGTGACCGGGTTGTACTTGTGGGCTTCGGTTCCGGGTTGACTTGGGGCAGTTTGGCCTTGCAATGGGCAGGGTCACCACTATATTCTTAAAGAAGAATTTTCTACACGGGCGATCGGCCCGGCGTTGGCAAGGAGGATGCCGGTGAGAACGGTGATATGCGAACGCTTAGGAATTCAGTATCCAGTTTTACAGGGTGGAATGGCTTGGGTGGCTACGGCGGAGCTTGCCGCTGCTGTTTCGGAGGCCGGGGGATTAGGGATTGTCGGCAGCGGGCAAGCACCGGCGGCCTGGTTGGAAAAAGAAATTATCAAGATTAAGGCCCGTACTGCTAAACCATATGGGGTAAACGTGATGCTCATGTCCCCACATGTTGAGGAAATAATTAATGTTATTATTAACCATAAAGTGCCGGTAATTACTACGGGGGCCGGCAACCCCGGGAAATACATTCCCTGCCTGAAAGAAGTCGGGACCAGGGTGATTCCCGTAGTGTCCTCGGTTGCCCTGGCGCAAAGACTGGAAAAATCCGGGATTGATGCGGTGATTGCCGAAGGAATGGAATCAGGTGGCCATGTTGGGGAATTAACAACGATGGCTTTGGTGCCCCAGATTGTTGACGCGGTAAAAGTACCGGTAATCGCGGCTGGCGGGATCGCCGACGGCAGGCAGTTTGCCGCCGCCTTAATGCTGGGGGCGCAAGGGGTGCAGATGGGCACCCGGTTTATGTGTGCCACGGAATGTACGGTGCATCCGAATGTAAAAAACATGGTGCTCAAGGCCCGGGATCGGGACACTGTAGTTACCGGCCGCCCGACCGGCCATCCGGTTAGGGTGTTGAAGAACAAGCTGACCCGCTATTTTGACGAACTGGAAAGGCATGCCGCCCCGGCTGCGGAGTTCGAAGCCTTTGGGGTAGGTAAGTTGTCCCTGGCGATGGCGGAAGGCGATATTGAAAATGGTTCGGTTATGGCCGGGCAAGTAGCTTCAATGGTTACCCGGGAGCAGCCGGCGGCTGAAATCATTCTGGAGTTGATCAAAGAAGCCAAAGCAACCCTCAAGTCAGCAGGTAAATTTGCAGCGGAGTAAGGAGGAAAAAATGGTACCAACAGCATTTCTGTTTCCGGGTCAAGGGTCACAGCAGGTCGGAATGGGTGCCGATCTGTACCGGGAGTATGCTGAAGCAAGGGATGTCTTTGCGGAAGCGGATGAGACCTTAGGGTTTTCCCTTAGCCGTTTATGTTTCGAAGGCCCTGAGGAGGAACTCCGGTTAACGGCTAACACGCAACCGGCCCTGTTGGCAGTGTCTGTCGCGGTTTACCGGGTACTTGCCGGCCGCGGTTTCCGGCCTGATTGGGTCGCCGGGCACAGCTTGGGAGAGTATTCAGCCTTGGTTGCCGCTGGATCCTTGACGTTGGCGGAAGGGATTTCCCTTGTTCGCCAACGGGGGATTTTTATGCAGGAAGCCGTCCCGGCTGGCCTAGGGGCAATGGCGGCGGTGATGGGTTTACCGGCAGCCGTGGTTGCTGATGTTTGCCGCCAGGCAAGTGCTTCAGGGGTGGTGGAACCGGCGAACTATAACGGGGCTAACCAGGTGGTGATTGCCGGGGAGGCAGCGGCGGTGGAACGGGCGGTGGCTTTGGCCCGGGAAGCAGGGGCCAGAAAATCGATGCTGTTAAACGTCAGCGCTCCTTTTCATTGTTCCCTGATGCAGCCGGCAGCCCGGCGGATGGCAGTTTTACTCAACGAAGCCCGGATCATGAATCCGGTGGTACCTTTGGTGGCCAATGCGACGGCAGTACCGGTCCGGGATGCCGGGGCGGTGCGCCGGAACTTGATCTTACAGGTGGATCACCCGGTGCGGTGGGAAGAGGCCATGCAATACTTGGGGTCAGCCGGGGTTACCCGGTTCTGGGAAGTCGGCCCGGGTAAAGTGTTGTCCGGACTGATTCGGAGAATTGTTCCCGGCTGCCAAGCTACCGCGATTGGTGACGTGGGATCCATCCAAAAGTTGCTTGCATCTTCGTAGGAGAGTGGCTAAAATGAGTTTAGATTTCCGGACGGCGCTGGTTACCGGCGGGTCCCGAGGAATTGGCCGGGCGATTGCGCTGGATTTGGCCAAAGAAGGCTATGCTGTGGCGGTAAATTATGCCGGCAGTGAGGCCAAGGCAAAATCAGTTGTGGAAACGATTATTTCCCAAGGGGGCCGGGCAATTGCGGTGCAGGCGGATGTAGCGCAGGCGAACCGGGTCGACGCCCTGGTACAGCAGGTGCTGGCCGAGTTTGGCCGGTTGGATGTATTGGTGAATAATGCCGGAATAACCCGGGATAACCTGATCATGCGGCTGAAGGAGGAGGACTGGGACCTTGTCCTGGACACCAACTTGAAGGGCGTTTACCTTTGCTGCCAGGCGGCGGCAAAGGTAATGGTCAAACAGCGGTATGGCCGGATCATCAATGTATCTTCGATTATCGGGCAACAGGGTAATGTGGGGCAAGCCAATTATGCCGCCGCTAAAGCGGGAGTGGTCGGTTTGACCAAAACTTTAGCGCGGGAACTCGCCACGCGCAATATTACCGTCAATGCGGTTGCTCCGGGGTATATTCAGACGGATATGACCGCCGGTCTGCCGGCGGCAAGGCGCGAAGATTTTCTCAAGGCCATACCGTTGGGGCGCCTGGGTCAACCTGAGGATGTGGCAAAAGTGGTAGTTTTTTTGGCGTCCCCAGGGGCTGATTATATTACGGGACAGACGATCAACGTCGATGGCGGCATGGTAATGCGCTAATGGATTATTTTAGGAGGTAAATGAGATGTCAGATGTTTTCGAGAAAGTCAAAGCCATTGTCGTAGAACAACTGGGGGTCGATGCGGATGAAGTTTTACTGGAGACTTCATTTGAAGATTTGAACGCCGACTCGTTAGATATCGTGGAGTTGGTTATGGCTTTGGAAGAAGAGTTTGATCTGGAAATTCCGGATGAAGATGCGGAAAAAATCCGGAATATTGGGGCAGCCGTAGATTACATCAAGGCTAATCAGTAGCTTTCCGACGTTTTTTCGGGAACGACCTTACGGAAGTCTCGTAGAAATACGGGGCTTCCTTCCTTAAGACGACGGAATTATGGGCCATACCTAAACACGCCATGGGGGAGTAATACATGAAATTACCGGAGCTTAGAATAGGCCACTTGGTAGCAAAGTTACCGATAATTCAAGGTGGTATGGCGATTCGCATTTCCACTGCCCCCTTGGTGGCTGCAGTGGCTAACGAGGGTGGGGTTGGAACCATTGCCGCAACCGGCATGGCTGTGGACGAATTGCGTTCCGAAATTCGTAAGGCCCGGGAACTGAGCAAAGGAATTATCGGGATTAACTGTATGTTTGCGGTACGTAATTTTGCCAACCTGGTGAAAACGGCCATTGAGGAACATATTGACCTAGTGGTTTCTGGGGCCGGCTTTTCCCGGGATATGTTTCAATGGGGCCGGGAATCAGGAACACCGATCATTCCAATCGTATCTTCAGCCCGGTTGGCGAAAATGGCGGAAAAACTGGGAGCAGCCGCGGTAGTGGTGGAAGGCAAGGAAGCCGGCGGTCACCTGGGTACGGATCAGTCGATGAAAACAATTGTCCCGGAGGTGGTCCGGGCGGTAAAGATACCGGTCATTGCCGCCGGGGGGATTGTTGACGGGAATGACATCGTGGAAGCCTTTAAGCTTGGGGCCAATGGGGTGCAGATGGGCACCCGGTTTGCGGCAAGTGAGGAATCGGGTGCGGCCAAGGAGTTTAAAGACTTATACGTCCGGGCTACTGAGGAGGACATTGTGCTGATTAAAAGTCCTGTGGGTATGCTTGGACGGGGGCTTAAAAACGCTTTCTGGGAAAAGTTGGCTAAAGGGGACGGTGTATCCCCCAAGAAGTGCGACGATTGTCTGAAACGGTGCAGCCGCGAATTTTGTATTGTCGATGCTCTCGAACAGGCCCAACGGGGCGATATGGAATTTGGCCTAGTTTTTTCAGGAGAATATGTCAGCAGGATCAAAGAGGTATTGCCCGTAAAAACGATTTTCCAAAATCTTTTGCGAGAAGTGGCAGAGTATCGATAAGGAGCGTGTAATTGGTGATGGCAAAACGTGTAGTGATTACCGGTGTCGGGGTTATTTCTCCTTTAGGAACCGGCAAGGAAAAATATTGGGATGCGCTTGTTTCCGGGGTATCCGGCATTGGTCCGATTACCCGTTTTGATGCCGACCGGTTACCAACCCGGATAGCCGGCGAAGTAAAAGACTTTGATCCAAAAGATTTTTTAGACCGGAAAGAAGTCCGGCGGATGGATCGGTTTGCCCATTTTGGGGTAGCAGGGGCTAAGATGGCTTTTAATGACGCCGGCTTCGATCCGGAGAAATTGAACCGGGAGCGGACAGGGGTTATTATCGGTTGTGGGATTGGCGGCATGGAAACGTTTGAGGATCAGGCCCGGGTATTGTTCACCAAAGGGCCTGGGCGGATCAGCCCGTTTTTTGTGCCGATGATGATCTCCAACATGGCCGCCGGCTATATCTCAATGCAATTAGGCCTTAAGGGGCCGTGCGAGACCGTGGTTACGGCCTGCTCGTCCGGAACCCATGCTTGTGGCAGCGCTTTTCGCTTAATTCAACGTGGTGATTGTGATGTGGTGTTTACGGGTGGAACGGAGGCATCAATTGTCGAATTGGCCTTTGCCGGGTTTTGCACGATGAAAGCCATGTCCACATCTAACGAAGAACCGGCCAAGGCGAGCCGGCCTTTTGACAAAAAAAGGGACGGATTTGTCATGGGTGAAGGGGCAGGTGTCCTCGTTTTTGAAGAACTTGAGCATGCCCTGGCCCGGGGGGCTTCGATTTACGCTGAAGTAATCGGTTATGGCTCTTCATGCGATGCTTACCATATAACAGATCCGGCCCCGGAAGGGGAAGGGGCGGCCCGGTCGATGCAAGGGGCTTTGCGGGATGCCGGGTTGCGACCGGAAGAAATAAGTTATATTAATGCCCACGGTACATCAACAGAGAAAAACGACTATTTCGAGACCTTGGCGGTCAAAACCGTATTTGGGGATGCAGCGCCGAAGGTGGCGATTAGTTCCACTAAATCGATGACCGGGCACTTGTTAGGAGCGGCCGGGGGAATTGAACTGATCGCTTGTGCTCTGGCGATCCGGCATGATTTGGTTCCCCCGACGATTAATCTTGAGGAACCAGGGGAAGGTTGCGATTTGGACTATGTGCCTAATGTGGCCCGCAAAATGCCTGTGGAAGTGGCGCTTTCCAACACCTTTGGTTTTGGCGGTCACAACGGTACCATTATTTTGCGCAAATTCCAGCCCTAAAATGATTGGTTTCGGTATTTCGGGGTGGGGTTATTGACTAAAGATAAAGGCGTTAACCATGAGTGGCCGGCTAAACTGGCAGAGAAGATGGGAATTGGCATCGCGGATAAAAAGCTGTTGGAAACCGCACTGACCCACTCTTCTTTTGTCTATGAAAATGCCCACGTTGCCCGGGAACACAACCAGCGTTTGGAGTTTTTGGGTGATGCGGTGCTTGGTTTGGTTGTGGCCGAATATCTTTATCAGCGTTTTCCCGGCCGACAGGAAGGGGAGTTGACCCGGCAAAGGGCGGCACTTGTTTGTGAAGCCAACTTGGCGGACCGGGCCCGGGAACTGCACCTGGGTTTGTGGTTGCGAATGGGTAAAGGAGAGGAACGGAGCGGGGGCCGGGACCGGACTTCGATTCTTGCCGACGCTTTGGAAGCGGTAATCGGGGCTTCGTTTTTAGCTGGTGGCTTGCCGGCGGCGAGACGGTTCGTGTTGGAACTTTTTTCCGGTAGCTTGCATGTGACGGCCTGGACCGGCCAACGGGACTATAAGACCACGTTACAAGAATGGGCTCAGCGTAATGGGCATGCCGACATCCAGTACCGGATCCTGGCGGAATCCGGGCCGGACCACGATAAACGTTTTATTGCCGGCGTGTATTTAAACAGTTTTCTGGTTGCCTCCGGTAAAGGGCGCACTAAAAAGGAAGCCGAACAACAGGCGGCTTCCCTGGCCTTGGAAAACCAGGCAGGACAAAAGGGGAATCCATCGTGATTATCCCCTTTTTTTTACCCCAGCAAGGGTGTCCCGGCCGGTGTATTTACTGTAACCAGGCTGGATTGACCGGCCGGCAGGGGTTGCCGGGTCAGGTGGAGATCGACCAGACGGTAAAAAGCTACTTGGAACATGTCCGGGCGGATGTCCGGTCGACCGGTCAGCACGAGATTGCCTTTTTTGGTGGCAGTTTTACCAGTTTACCTGTACCGGTACAAACGGAATTACTCACTGCTGCCAAACGGTGGTGTCAAAGAGGGGTGGTTCGGGGGATCCGTGTTTCCACCCGCCCTGACGGGATTGATCCTGCCGTGATTTCCCGGTTGCAACGGTACGGGGTTTGCACGGTAGAATTGGGTGCACAGACGATGAATCCGGCTGTCCTCCGGGTGATCAACCGGGGCCACCCGGTGCAAGCAACGGTGCGGGCGGTTAAGTTGTTGCGGGGGGCCGGTTTTAAAACCGGTGTTCATTTGATGACCGGCTTGCCTGGCGAAGATGAAGCTGGCTGCTTATGGTCTTTGCAGGAAATCATCTGGCTAAGGCCGGATTTTCTGCGGATTCACCCGACTTTGGTCTTAAAAAACAGTGAGTTAGCCGAAAAATGGCGCACAGGGGAATACCAGCCTTGGGAGTGGGGCCGAACTTTACGGTTGTTGACCAAAATGGCCGCCTGGTGTGCCAAAGCCCGGATACCGGTGGTGCGTTGGGGGTTGATGCCGGGAGAGCTTTGCCGGGAGGCTTGTCTGGCCGGTCCCTTTTCCTGGTCCTTGGGAGAATGGGTAAGGCGCAGCCTGGGGTTGGCATATGCGCTGTTTTTGGTGGCGGCAGTTAGGCATAACGGTCGGGGAACAGGCCCTTGGGAGTTGATTGTGCCCCGGCGGGACCTTTCGCTGATCACCGGCGCAAACCGGTGGCTATTACACCATTTAAACGCGGCCAGTCCTGTACCGGTTTTAACCTGGCGGGTGGATCCCGGCGGGAAAATTCGGGTCCGGCGACCTTACTGGCCTTTTTATGGTGATTGGCAATTAGGTGGGGCGAGGGGAACATTAACCCAGGTTACCCAGCAGGAATTTATCGCTTTTTTTTGAATATAGATAGGTGATGGCACAAAAAGACGCTGCAAACATATGGTGCTTGGGTAGTGAGGAGGGACCTGGGTGGAAGGCTTAAAAGTTTCTGCACAATCCAATCCTAAATCGGTAGCGGGAGCCTTGGCTGCAATCCTCCGGGAAAAGGGCCGGGCGGAAATTCAAGCTGTTGGCGCCGGAGCTGTCAACCAGGCCATTAAGGCGATTGCAATTGCCCGTGGCTTTGTGGCCCCAAATGGGATCAATCTAATAACCATTCCCGCCTTTGTAGAAATTGTCATTGACGGGGAAGAGAGGACGGCCATTAAGTTCATTGTGGAACCTAGATAATAAGGAGAAAGAGACTGCCCGTAATTTGGGCAGTTTTTCCTTTTTTATCCTAGCTCGCTTGTCCCCTACGGAAAGCCTGTGCTAAAATGAAGATGAATTTTCCGGGGGAGGGAAACAAAAAGATTTGGTCTTAAAGCGCATTGAGTTAAATGGCTTTAAATCATTTGCCGACAAAACGGAGATTTTGTTGTCTTCCGGGGTTACGGTAGTCGTTGGCCCCAACGGGTCGGGCAAATCGAATATTGCCGATGCGGTTCGCTGGGTGCTCGGTGAACAAAGTCTCCGGTCTTTACGCGGCAATAAAATGGAAGACGTTATTTTTGCCGGTTCGGATGGCCGCAAACCGGTAGGAATGGCGGAGGTGTCCATAACGCTGGACAATGCCCTGGCGACCCTGCCGGTTGACTATCGTGAAGTGACGTTAACCCGGCGGGTGTTCCGTTCCGGGGACAGTGATTATTTGCTGAACCGACGGCCTTGCCGGTTAAAGGATTTTCACGAATTGTTTGCGGATACCGGTTTGGGCCGGGAGGGGATCTCCATCATCGGGCAAGGGCGGGTTGACGAAGTGCTTGCCGCCCGCCCGGAAGACCGTCGGGCTTTGGTTGAAGAAGCGGCGGGGATCGTGCGTTACCGCAACCGTAAACGGGAGGCCACCAAGAAGTTGGAGGAAACGCAGCAAGCAATTTGCCGGCTAGGAGACCTGATTCAGGAGCTGGAGGACCGCCAAAAGCCGTTAAAGGCCCAAGCGGCGGCGGCCTGCCGGTATCAGGAATTACAAGCGGAAGCAAAACGGTGGGAGCTTGGTTTGCTTTTACTGGATTGGGATGTACTGACCAAGAAAATTACCCGGACCAGGCTGGATATCGCTGCCATCTGCGGGGAATTGAAGGCTGCGGAAGAACAACTGAACAGTTTGACGACAGCCGAACAGGCCCAGTCACTGGTGGCGGCCCAGGCCGAAGATGCTTTGGCGGCAGCCCGGTCGGCGGTCCAAAAGGAGAAAGAACGCGAACTCACGATCAGCGGGCAATTAAATGTTGTCCGGGAACGCCGGGAGGGTTTGACCACCCGGGTGGATTTATTGACCAATCAGGTGGAAGCCGCGACGGCCGCTTTGGCTGGAGTGGCCGGGCGGGAAAACGAACGGCAACTCCGGTACAAAACGGTAGCTGTTGAGTTGGCGGTGGCCCGGCGGGAAGTGGTGGGGCGTGCCGAGCAAGGTGACCTGAGCCGAGAAGCGATCCGGCAGACAGAAGCAAGGATTCAGGAGCTGCGGCAACACCTTTTCGATAGTGCCCAGCAGGTGGCGAAGTTGCGCACTAAAATTCATGAGGTGGAAGTCAAAATCACCCGCCAGGAAACCGGAATCAAACGGCTGACGGACGAGGTTACCCAAACGGCAACCCGGGTAGCTGCTTTGGAGGCGGAAAAGGCTGCCGGTCATAAACGGGAAGAGACGGAGCAAAGAGAACTGGCCCGGATCCAAGCGGAACAGGCAGACGTGGCCGCTGCCAAACAGCGGGCAGTAGGGACAATGGTGGATCTGGAAGACCAGTTAACCCAGATTATGCGGCGTTGGCAGGAGGTTTCCGCCCGGCGTAAAGCCTTGGAAACGATGGTGAAAAATTATCAGGGTTACGGGGCCGGGGTGCGGGAAGTTTTGGGGCAGATTGCCGCCGGTAATCCGCAACTTACCGGCGTTTATGGTGTTGTCGGCGAGTTGGTTGAAGTACCCCGGGGTCTGGAAACAGCCTTGGCGGTTGCCTTAGGGGGTGGTCTGCAAAACATTGTGGTTGCGGATGATGCTGCCGCCCAGCGGGCGATTGAACACTTGAAAGTTACCCAAAAAGGCCGGGCCACTTTTTTACCCCTGAAAAGCCTCCAGGTTGCCTTAGGTCCGGGTAGGGAAATTTTGGCCCAGCCGGGGGTGGTGGGTTGTGCGGCTGACTTGGTGACCTATGCCACTAAATATGACCAGGCGATCCGGTTTTTATTGGGCAGAACTGTAGTTGTCGAGAATTTAAAGGTTGCCTTTATGTTGGCCAAACGTACGGGCTATCGGTGGCGCTTGGTTACCTTGGGTGGGGAGTTGCTGCAGCCGGGCGGCAGTGTTGCCGGGGGCAGCCTGAACCACCAAGGGGGCCAGGTGTTTTTGCGCCGGCGTGAATTGGCCATATTAGGGGAAGAAGAAGCTGGCTTAGGGGCGGTAATTACCGGGCTGAAACAACAGCGGGAAGAAGTGGCCGAGGAACAGGCCCGGTTAGAGGAACAACTGGTCATCTTGGCAAAAAGGATTAGTGAACTTAGTTTCACGAAAGCCGGCCGTGATGCGGAAATTGCCCGGATTGAGCAGATGATTACCCAGGAGCAGCTACGGATTACCGGGCATACCAGCGAATTGGCATTGCTTGACGAAGACCGTGACCACTTGGTGGGCGAACGGGAAACTTTACGGCAAGAACTGCAGACTGAAGAAAGGAATCAACTGGCTACCGAACAGGAATTGGCCGCCAGGCAGGATGAATTGGCTTGCTTGCGGTTATCCGGGGAAGCGTCCCGGGACGAATTAGCCGGATGGCAGCAGCAACTGGCCCGGTTGGAAGAAGAAGCACGGGGCTTGGCTGCCGGTGGGAGTGCCTTGGAACAGGAGCATACCCGGCTAGCCGCCGAGCTCGCCACCAAGGAAGTCGGGCTACGGGCGGCCCAAGCGGAAGTTTTAGAGTGTTCGGTGGAGATTGACCGCTTAGAAGAGGAGTATACCACCGCCCAAAGGACGCTGGTGGCCGGTCAAAAGGAACTGACCGGTTGCCGGGAAAAAATGGATGCAGCCGGTGAAAAGCTCCGCGGGTTGGTGGCAGCCAGGCAAAAGGCTGCCGAACAGGTTTCCGGTCTGCGCACCCGGTTTCACCAGTTGGAGATTACGCAGGCCCGGCTCGATACCGAAGCCAAGACACTTGAGGATCGCTTTGCCACTTGGGAGTTGACCCCAAGTCAGGCGACGGCCCAGTTTGACTTCCCGGTCGAACGGCAAGCCGCCCAGGTGGCATTGCAGGAGGCCCGGCAAGAGATGCTGGCTTTGGGACCGGTGAATTTACTGGCGATTGAAGAAGCAGCCCAGTTGGCGGAGCGCTTAATGTTTTTGCAGGGTCAGCATCAGGACCTTTTAGCGGCCCAAGAAAAATTAGGCCAGGTAATCAGGGAAATTGAAGCCATAATGATCCGCCGGTTTAATGCCGCTTTTGCGGCGATTAACACGCATTTTCGCGATATTTTTGGCAGCTTGTTTCAAGGTGGACAAGCAGAACTGGTCTTAACTGACCCGGCAAGCCTGTTGACAACCGGGGTGGATATCGTCGCCCAGCCACCGGGGAAAAAGCCGGTGAACCTGTCTTTGCTTTCCGGGGGGGAAAGGGCTTTAACCGCCATTGCCTTGCTTTTTGCCTTGCTGGAAGTCCGGCCCAGTCCTTTTTGTGTGCTGGATGAAATTGAAGCTGCCTTAGATGACGCTAATGTCGAGCGGTTTGCCCGCTATTTGCAGTTGCTGGCCGGAAAGAGCCAGATTATCATGATCTCGCACCGGAAAAGAACCATGGAGGCAGCCGATTATCTTTATGGGGTGACGATGGAAGAAGCGGGTGTATCCAAAATGGTTTCCGTCCGGTTGACTGACAATTGAAATGATCATGTGGGGGTGTGGTATTGGCTGGTTTTTTTAATCGTTTAAAAGAAAGCCTGACCAGAACCAGGCAAAACTTGGTTCAAAAGGTGGAAGAGCTGGTTACAGGGCGGACCCGGATTGATGACGAGCTGTATGACGAGCTGGAAGAGGTATTGATTAGCGCTGATGTTGGGGCGGAGACCGCCTTAGAGCTGGTTGAACGGCTGCGCCAAAGGGTAAAAGCGGAGAAAATCGGTGATCCTGCCGGCCTTAAAGATCTGTTGCAGCAGGAAATTGCTAAGGTATTGGGGGAGCGGACGGCCACGGTAAACCTGGAACACCAACCGGCTGTGGTCCTGGTGGTAGGGGTAAACGGGGTTGGCAAAACGACGACGATTGCCAAGCTTGCCCACCGCTGCCGGGAGGAAGGCCGCCAAGTATTGCTGGTGGCCGGCGATACTTTCCGGGCGGCGGCGATTGACCAATTGGAGGTGTGGGGCCGGCGAATTGGTGTTGAGGTAATCCGGCACCAAGCGGGGGCTGACCCGGCGGCGGTCGCTTTTGATGCCCTCCAGGCAGCCAAGGGCCGGGGGGTCGATGTGGTGATCATGGATACTGCCGGCCGGCTACACAACAAAACCAATTTGATGGAAGAACTGAAAAAGGTCAACAGGGTGCTGAACCGGGCAATGCCGGGGGCACCGCACGAAACCTTGCTGGTTTTAGATGCCACTACGGGTCAAAATGCGATTAACCAAGCCCGAATTTTTGACGAGGCGATCGGGATTACCGGGCTGGTGTTGACGAAATTGGATGGCACGGCGAAAGGCGGGGTGGTCGTGGCGATTCGGGCCGAATTGGCTATTCCCGTTAAGTTTGTCGGGGTTGGGGAAGGATTGGATGATCTGCGGGATTTCGATCCGGCAGAGTTTGCCCGGGCTTTGTTTGCGGGGGATGGCGAAGAGGAGGAGGGATAAGGTTTGCAGGCACAATTGGCGATTATCGGGGGTACCGGGGTTTACGATCCGGCAATGTTGACCGGTTTAAGGGAAGTGGTGGTGAAAAACCGGTTTGGGGATGTTCCCTTGACACTGGGGTGTTATGGGGATAAAATAGTGGCCTTTTTGGCTCGTCACGGGGCAGGGCATGCTGTGCCTCCCCATTTGGTTAATTACCGGGCGAATATTTTGGCTCTAAAACAACTTGGTGTCCGCCAAATTATCGCCACAGCGGCGGTGGGTTCGTTGAATCAGCAAATGGCTCCCGGTAACCTGGTGATTATTGACCAGTTTTTGGATTTTACTAAGTCCCGCCCGGTCACATTTTTTGATGGTGGGGAGTCCGGGGTGATTCATACCGACCTGACGTTTCCCTATTGTCCCCGGTTGCGGCAGGTGTTGTTGGCAGCCGCACGGGAGCTCGGGCAGCAAGTGCATGATGGCGGTGTCTATGTCTGTACGGAAGGTCCCCGGTTTGAAACGGCAGCTGAGGTTCGCCTGTTTCAACACCTAGGAGGGGACCTGGTAGGAATGACCAGTGTTCCGGAAGCGAATTTGGCCCGGGAAGCGGAAATGTGTTACGCTTCGGTGGCGATGGTTACTAATTTTGCCGCCGGTATTTCCCCCACCCTTTTGACGCATAAGGAAGTATTGGCGGCGATGCAGGCGAATGTTGCCAATATCCGGACCCTGATCCGGCGGGTACTGGAATTAGCCGCTGGTGATGTGGAATGTACCTGCCACCAGGCGATTGCCGATTTTGGTGGATTTAATTTGTTGCCCGGGAAGGAGAACTGACTTGGAAGCGATCCGGTGGCAAAATGGCTGCTTGTGGCTTTTGGACCAAACAAAATTACCGCTGAAAGCAGAGTATCTGGAATGCTGGGACCACCAGGTGGTGGCAGCGGCGATTAAATGCCTGCAAGTGCGGGGCGCCCCGGCGATCGGGGCAGCGGCTGCCTTTGGGGTGGCGTTGGCCGGCTTGAATTACCAGGGGATGGAGATGGCCGGGTTGGAAGCGGCTGTGCAGCAAGCCGTCACCGACTTGCGGAAAACCCGGCCAACAGCGGTCAACCTTTTTTGGGCCTTGCGCAGAATGGAAAGGGTGTTTGCCGGGACCAAAGGGTTAAACCTGGCGGAACGGCAAGCAAGCCTCGTGGCGGAAGCCCAGGCTATTTTGGCTGAAGACCGGGCGATGAACGAACGTATGGGTGCCTTTGGCCAGGAACTGATCCCGGTTGGGGCCGGGGTATTAACCCACTGTAATGCCGGTGCTTTGGCTACGGGAGGATTCGGTACCGCTCTGGGAGTTATCCGGGCGGCCAGTCAAGCCGGGAAAGAAATCACCGTGTTTGTTGATGAAACCAGGCCTTTGTTGCAAGGAGCGCGTCTTACCGCGTGGGAACTGCTGCAAGATGGTATTGGGGTCACCTTGATTACGGATTCGATGGCTGCTTATGTAATGAAACAAGGGTTAGTGGATCTGGTGATCGTCGGGGCCGACCGGATTGCGGCCAATGGTGATGTAGCCAATAAAATCGGCACTTACGGGCTGGCTGTGTTGGCCCGGGCCCATACGATTCCTTTTTACGTAGCGGCTCCGGTCTCCACGTTTGATCAGGCCACCCCAACCGGGGCCCAAATTCCGATTGAAGAACGGGATGCCGATGAGGTTCGTGGTTTTGCCGGTACGGTTATCGCCCCGGAGGAAGTGCCGGTATACAACCCGGCGTTTGATGTCACTTCCGGCGATTTGGTTACTGCTTTTATCACCGACCAGGGGGTAATCAAGCCCCCGTACCGGGAGAACCTGCCGGTAATCCTCGGAGTGAAAGGTGAAGAGTAAGGAGGTTTGGGGATGACTAGACTGCTGGTGCGGGGCGGGACAATTTTGCCGATGACAGCCAGGCAGGATATTTTCACGGGTGATCTTTATATCGAAAACGGGGAGATCCGGGGGATTTACCCGGGAGCAGCCCCGGCCGAACTCGTTGGTGAGGCGAATGAAACGGTTGATGCCCGAAACAAGTTGGTATTGCCGGGACTGGTTAACGCCCATACCCATGCGGCGATGACGCTTTTTCGCAGCTATGCTGACGACCTGCCTTTGATGCGATGGTTGGAGGAGGCAATTTGGCCGGCGGAAGCAGGGTTAACGGGAGATGACGTTTACTGGGGGACAATGCTGGCGATTGCCGAGATGCTGAAAGCCGGGGTAACTACTTTTGCCGATATGTATTTCTTTATGGACCGGGTAGCGGCAGCGGTGGCCGATAGCGGGATCAGGGGCCACCTGAGTCGTGGCCTGGTCGGGTTAGGGCCGAATGCGGAACAGGCGTTGGCGGAGAATGAGGCTTTGTTCCGGGAATGGCATAACGGCGCTGACGGGCGGGTGCGGGTTTGGTTGGGCCCACACGCGCCATATACCTGTCCACCCGATTACCTAAAGCGGGTAATGGCCCTGGCGGACCGGTTGGGTACCGGGTTACACATTCACCTGGCCGAAACCCGGACGGAAGTTGAAGATATCCAAAAGCAGTACGGCAAATCCCCCACCCTGTTACTGGATAGCATCGATTTGTTTGAGCGGCCGGTGCTGGCAGCCCATTGTGTCCATTTAAGCCCGGAAGAACAGGCGATTTTGGCCCGGAAGCGGGTGGGCATTGCCCATAACCCGGAAAGCAACATGAAATTAGCTTCCGGGGTAGCACCGGTGGAGAGTTTACGCCGGCAGCAAGCGGTGATCGGCTTGGGTACGGATGGTGCGGCCAGTAATAACAACCTGGACCTGATTGAAGAAATGCGCCAGGCGGCTTTTTTGCAGAAAGTGCATTTAGGCGACCCAACCGTCATGCCGGCTTACAGTGTGTTAGAAATGGCGACAGTAGGTGGGGCCAGGGCTTTAGGCTGGGCAGAGGCCATCGGTACCCTGGAAGCCGGTAAACGGGCTGACCTGATTCTGCTCAACCTGGCCCAGCCGCATTTAGCTCCCCGTCACGATCTGGTGGCTCACCTGGTATATGCTGCCCGGGGCTCTGATGTGGATACCGTTGTGGTGGATGGCCGGGTATTGGTGCGATCAGGCAAACTGGTTGGGTTGGATGAGGAGCGGATTATGGCGGAAGCCCAAAAAAGGGCGATTAGGCTGACCAATACGGTTGAGCTCGCTGATTAACTGTTAAGGGAAATACCTTGACAGAGGATTGGGAAACGATTAAAATCACAATAGGCCTTTTAAGGTTAAGGTGATTTTTGCGGTTAGACGGGGGCAGGCAGGATGGTTGGTTCACCGGAGGACCGGGCCTTGGCCAAACTTAAGCGGGTGGCGCTGCTTTATGATTTTTACGGCCAGTTGCTGACTGAGCGGCAAAGACAGGTAATTGCCTTATATTACGAAGATAACTGGTCATTAGGGGAAATCGCCGATGCCTTAAAGGTATCGCGCCAGGCGATATTTGACTTGTTGAGACGGGCGGAAAAGAGCCTGAACCGGTATGAGGAAAAGCTTGCCCTGGTTAAGCGCTGGGAGCGGGAACGGCATAGTTTGACCAAGATTGTGGCCCAGTTGGAGGTTTGTTACAACGATAAAGATTTTGAGCGGTTGGCAAACTTGATTGCCTGTTTGGCGGTGATCAGTGAAACAGGGGGTGAAATCCCTAATGGCCATGTTTGAAGGGCTGGCCGACAAGTTGCAGGACACCCTGAAAAAACTACGGGGCAAAGGCAAGATCGATGAAGCAGATGTCACCGCTGCGATGCGGGAAGTGCGATTGGCTTTGTTGGCTGCCGATGTTAACCTTAAAGTGGTTAAAGATTTTGTGGGCCGGGTTAAAGAAAGGGCGGTCGGCCAGGAGGTTTTGGCGAGCCTGACCCCAGGGCAACAGGTGGTCAAAGTTGTTTACGATGAACTAGTGGCCTTGATGGGCGGAGATACCGCCAGGATAAACCTGGCTTCCCGGCCACCGACGGTCATCATGCTTGTCGGGTTGCAAGGAGCAGGTAAGACCACCACTGCCGCTAAACTGGGTCTTTTCCTCCGTAAACAAGGGCGTCGGCCTTTGCTGGTGGCTTGCGATGTTTACCGGCCGGCGGCAATTAAACAATTGGAGGTACTTGGGGAGCAGCTGGATCTACCCGTGTTTAATTTAGGGACTGAGGTTAGCCCGGTTGATATTGCCGTAAAAGCGATTGCCGAGGCTGACTCCCAGGGCCGGGACGTGGTTGTGCTGGATACGGCAGGCCGGCTTCACATTAATGAGGAATTGATGGACGAACTGCGGGCGATTAAGGTCCGGGTCAAGCCCCAGGAGATCTTGTTGGTGGTCGATGCCATGACCGGCCAGGATGCGGTAAACGTGGCGGCAGCGTTTAACCGGGATCTGGAGATCAATGGGGTGGTTTTGACCAAATTGGACGGGGATGCCCGGGGTGGGGCTGCCTTGTCGATCAAAGCTGTGACCGGGTGTCCGATTAAACTTGCCGGGGTCGGCGAAAAAGCCGATGCTTTGGAGCCGTTTCATCCTGACCGGATGGCTTCCCGCATTTTAGGGATGGGCGATGTCCTTACCTTGATTGAAAAAGCCCAAGCGGCGGTGGATGCCGACACGATTCGGGAAATGGAAATGAAGATCCGCAAAGCGGACTTTAATCTTGAAGACTTCCTGGCCCAAATGCAACAAATGAAAAAAATGGGACCGATGGATCAACTGCTGGGCATGTTACCTGGAATGAATAAGATGAAGGCTTTGAAGGATGTAGAAATCGACGAAAAAGAGATGAAACATATCGAAGCGATCATTCTTTCTATGACCCCCGAGGAACGACGCAATCCGCAAGTGCTTAAGGACAGCCGGAAGCGTCGGATTGCTAAAGGTTCGGGAACATCTGTGCAAAAAGTCAATCAGTTAATCAAGAATTTTGAACAGACCCGGAAATTAATGAAACAGTTTGCCGATTTCCGGGGACCCAAAGGGCCGGGTAAAGGTGGCAGTAAAGGTAAAGGCAAAGCTAAAGGCGGATTCCGTCTGCCGTTTTTCAAAGTATAGAAAGGTGGTAACAAATTTGGCTACAAGGATTCGGCTGAAACGTATGGGCATGAAAAAGGCGCCATTTTATCGGGTAGTAGTGGCGGATTCTCGTTCTCCCCGGGATGGGCGTTTTATCGAAGAAATCGGCTATTATGACCCGACAAAAAATCCGGTAGTTGTGCAAATTGACGAGGAAAAAGCCCTTCAGTGGTTAAGTAATGGTGCCAAACCATCGGAAACGGTTCGTTCCTTATTTAACAAAACCGGCGTCCTGGAGAAATGGGCAGCAGTAAAAGGCAAAGCTGAGTAGAACTCAGGTAAAGACCGGGGGAGGGTACCCGCATGAAGGAGTTAGTTGAGGTTTTGGCGAAAGCCCTCGTTGACCAACCCGAAGCAGTACAAGTTACCAAGACGGAAAGTGAGAAACAAGTCTTATTGGAACTTCGGGTAGCCCAAGAAGACATGGGTAAGGTTATCGGTAAACAAGGGAAAATTGCCAAGGCGATTCGGACGATGGTGAAAGCCGCTGCCGCTAAAGATGGGCGACGGGTGATCGTGGAGATTGTTTAAAGGGGTGTAAAGCCCCTTTTTGCTTTAAAATTAAGGAGGTTTGCCGGCCTGTGGAAAGACTGGTACGGGTAGGGCAAATTGTGGGGAGTCAGGGTTTAAAGGGCCAGGTACGCGTCTGGCCCCTTACCGATAACTCCAAACGGTTTTTTGAATTAACCCGGGTATTTTTGGAGGCCAAGCCACCTGATGCCCTCAGGGAGCTTAACATTACCGGGGCGTATATTCACAGACGCCTGGTGGTGGTCACTTTTAAAGAGATATCGGATATAACCGCAGCGGCAAAACTAAAGGGCCGGTATCTGACGATCCCGGTTACCGAAGTTTCACCGTTGCCGGCAGGGAGTTACTATCATTTTCAACTTGAAGGGTTACAGGTGTTTACGACTACCGGGCAAAAACTGGGGGATTTAACCCGGATTCTCGAAACGGGAAGCAATGATGTTTACGTGGTGCAGTCTGCCGGTCGGGAGATCCTGATTCCGGCCTTGAAGTCCGTAGTTTTGCAGGTCGATGTAGGTAAGGGGACCATGGTTGTCAGTTTACCGGCCGGCTTGGATTAAGGAGTACAGATGCTGATTGATGTTTTAACGATCTTTCCCGAGATGTTTACTGGTCCTTTAAGGGCCAGTATTGTGGGGCGGGCGCAAGAAAAGGGGATCGTTACGGTCCGTACGCACGATATCCGGGCTTATACGCGGGATAAACATCACCGGGTGGATGACACCCCGTTTGGCGGGGGGGCCGGCATGGTAATGAAGGCGGAACCGTTTTTTGAAGCGTTGACCGCTATTGTCGGGCCACCGTCGTCGGCGCCACGGGATTATCCGGTGATCTTGCTTAGTCCCCGGGGCCAGGTTTTTCATCAAGCTAAAGCTCGGGTACTGGCGGCGGCTGACCGGATCGTCCTGCTCTGTGGTCATTATGAAGGAATTGATGAGCGGGTTTGCCAGGTATGGGTCGATGAAGAAATTTCGATTGGGGACTATGTGCTGACCGGTGGCGAATTGGCGGCGATGGTGGTTATTGATGCTGTGGTCCGGCTGTTGCCTGGTGTACTGGGCGATGCGGCCTCCGTGGAAGAGGAATCATTTAGTGACGGGCTGTTGGAATATCCGCAGTATACCCGGCCGGCTGTTTACCGGGAAATGGCCGTTCCCGCAGTACTTTTGAGCGGTCATCATGCGCTTATCCGGCAGTGGCGGCACAAGGAGGCAATGAAACGGACTTTTCAGATGCGGCCCGAATTGCTGCTTCGCCGCGGTATTGACCCGGCAGAACAGCCGCTATTGGTTGAGGCCCTTAAAGAAATCGGCCTGGAGAATCCCGCCCTGGATAAACGACGGAAAAAGGAGGTGGGCAATCCCTGATGAGTGCTGCCTGTGTATATATCGGTTTGGTGCATTATCCGGTATACAATAAAAAAGGGGAACTGATTGCTACTTCGGTGACTAATCTGGACTTGCACGATATTTCCCGCATCGGGGCGACTTATGCTGTGGCCGGTTATTTGGTCATTCATCCGCACTTGGCGCAACAGCGGCTGGTGGCGGAAATTCTGCATTATTGGGTAGAGGGTTATGGCGCCGAATATAATCCTGACCGGAAACAAGCTTTGCAAGGGCTGACTACGGTCAGCAGTTTGGCGGAGGCTATTGGCCTGATCGAGCGTAACGAAGGCCGGCGGCCCAAGATCGTGACCACCGATGCCCGGTTATTTCCTAATTCCATTGGGTATTGCCCCTTGCGTAGAAAAATAAGTACGGAGGAAGGTCCCTGGCTGTTGTTGTTTGGCACCGGTTTCGGCCTTGACCGGCAAACAACGGAAAGTGCGGATTATATTCTGGAACCCGTTTGGGGCCGGGGAGAATACAACCATTTATCCGTCCGCAGTGCGGTGGCGATCATTCTTGACCGCTTGCTTGGTCCATCCTTCCTTGGGGATAAGGAGAATTGATTGAATAACAAGGAATTTTCAGAAATTTTTCAATTTGCAAAAGCTTTATAATTTGTTATAATGACCACGGTATAATAATGGTAATTTTATGCGTGGGGGGGTGGGAGTATTTAAATGACTAGAGGAACTCGCCTGGATAAAAGGAAGGCCCAAACCAAGAATAAAATTTTTGAAGCCGCAGTGGCACTTTTTTTAGAACAGGGGTTTCAGGCTACAACGATCGAACAGATTGTTGCCAAAGCTGATGTTGCCAAAGGAACCTTTTTTGTTCATTTCCCAACTAAAGATGCAGTATTGTTTTATCTAGGTGAGCAACGGGCGGCATTAACGAAGGAGATCCTGGCAGAAAAGTTGCGCGGGATTAAAAGTGCCCGGGAACGCATATTTTGTTTATTGAAAGCATTAGCGGAATTTAATGAAGAACATAAATTGATTACGTATTTAGTTATTAGGGAAAGCTCTTCCGGATCGGATCCTGATAAGCAAAGCGAGTTGCTGCTCCGGGCGATTTTCGGCGAAATCATTGCTGATGGGCAAAGCCAGGGGGAATTTCGCGCTGGGTTTCAGCGGCGGCACGCAGTAGATATGCTGATTAGTACTTATTTTTATACTTTGGGCCTGTGGTTGGACGGTAAATTGCCCAAGTCCTTGGTAGAGGAACTGGCGGCAAAGGTAAAGATCTGTCTTACAGGGATCGCGGTTCCGGCAAACCGGCAGTCCCGGTTGTACAACCTGGCGGTACTGTTGGAAGACCACCGGTTGAGCAACCTTGGCTAGGTAGAAACAAAAAACGATTAAACTGGACAAAAAAAGTATTGTTTCTAGTTTCTAAAAGTTTTACAATTGGAGGTGATCCTTATACCAAAGGAGTGGTGTTGGTTGGGGCATTAGGCAAGGCAGAGTCGAAAATTTCAAAAAAGGGGGATTATGGTGGACATATTATTTTTCTTGGTATTATTCCCACTAGCAGCAGCCGCATTGTTGCTCATCTTACCCAATAATGCAATCCGTAGTATCATTGTCTGGTTTTCATCCATAGTGTTAACTGCTGCTACAATTTATTTGACGTTCCTTTATTTCGACAAGGGGACAATTTATTTTAATTTTGACATGGCCCTTGTCAATGAACTGATGTTGGTTATTGAAGCGATTCTCGCCATCTTTATTTTTGCGGTGGGGCTCAAGTACAAAAAATACCTTGCCTCAATTTTGATCACTCTGCAAGCACCGCTAATCATTTGGTTTGAACTTACTTACGGGCATGCTCTTCGTCCCGAACACAACCTTTTTCTTGATAATTTTTCCCTGATTATGGCCTTGATCATTGGGATTATCGGTAGCCTGATTTGTGTTTATGCCTTGGGTTACATGAAAGACTTTCATAATCACCACCACGAAATGAAAGATAAGCGCAATGTATTTTTCTTCATCATGTTTATTTTCCTGTCGGCGATGTTTGGTCTGGTCTTTTCCAACAACCTAATCTGGTTGTATTTCTTCTGGGAGATTACTACCTTGTGTTCCTTCCTTTTAATTGGTTACACTAAAACTACGGAAGCTGTCAACAACGCCTTTTTGGCAATCATTATGAACCTTTTGGGTGGCTTGGCTTTTGCCGGGGCTATCGTTTACATGTATTTCGCGGCCGGCATTATCGAATTGGACAAATTGATCACCTTTGTCGGGCAGGGTAACATGATGTTATTGCTGCCGGTGGCTTTGCTCAGTTTTGCCGGGATTACCAAAGCGGCCCAAATGCCATTTTCATCCTGGTTGCTCGGCGCCATGGTGGCTCCCACACCGACTTCGGCATTGCTTCACTCCAGTACGATGGTTAAAGCCGGTGTTTATCTGGTTGTTAGGCTCGCGCCGGCCTTGATGGGCACATTTGTCGGTGAAATGGTTGCTTTAGTTGGGGGCGTAACCTTCTTGCTCGCTTCTTGTATTGCGATCTCTCAGACAAACGCCAAACGGGTCTTGGCTTATTCTACTGTCGCCAACCTTGGCTTGATTGTTGCTTGTGGCGGCATCGGTACGGCGGAAGCGGTTTGGGCAGCGATCTTGTTGATCATTTTCCACGCTATTGCCAAGTCTTTGTTGTTCCTGTGTGTCGGTACGGTTGAGCATAAGATTGGCAGCCGTGACATCGAAGACATGGACAACTTGATTGCCCGGATGCCCAAGATTGCGGTAATGATGGTAATCGGTATTGCGGGTATGTTCTTGGCGCCATTTGGTATGTTAATCAGTAAGTGGGCTGCATTGAAAGCCTTTATCGATACGAGTTTTATCCTGGTCGGCTTGCTGTCGTTCGGCAGTGCGGCTACCTTGTTCTTCTGGACCAAGTGGATGGGTAAATTAATCGCGATGGTCAATCAGAAGGAGCAATTGGAGACAACCGTCAGTGGCAGTGAATGGGTTCCGTTGTACCTGCACGCCTTTTTGACCATTGTGGTTTGTTTGGCCTTCCCGTTAGTATCTTCAACCTTGATCGAACCTTACTTAATCCCAATTTTTGGGAAGGTAGCGACTTTAGGGCAAGGTAACATGCTCATTATGGTCATGATGCTGGCTGTGGTTGTGCTGCTGCCGTTAGGGATGATGTCCGGTAGTAAAGGGACGAAAATAGTTCCCGTTTATATGGGCGGTGGCAACCTGGATGCATATACGAAGTTCCAGGGCCCCTTGGGAATGGTTGTTAATTTGGCCATGCGGAACTATTACATGGATCAGTTCTTTGGTGAAAAGAAACTAGCCTTGCTCGGTGTAATTCTATGCACCTCGCTCTTCCTGGTTACTATATTCTGGATGTTTGGGGTGGGTATTATATGACGACAACAGCGATTACGGCGATTATTGTCATCCTGTATTTGATCGGGGCACCGATCCTTGGGGGGATTCTTGCGGGGTTAGACCGGATTATTACGGCCCGGATGCAGGGCAGATATGGCCCCCCGGTCTGGCAGCCATTTTATGACGTGTTAAAGTTGATGAGCAAGGAAAAGGCTGCTGTTAACAAGACGCAAAATTTTTATGTTTTCTGTTTCTTGCTTTTCATGATCTTTACCGGTGCGGTATTCTTTGCCGGCGGTGATCTTCTGTTGGTCCTTTTCGCTTTAACTTTAGCGAGTATTTTCCTGGTTCTCGGCGCTTTTTCCTCGAATTCCCCTTATAGCTTTATTGGGGCGGAAAGGGAACTGATTCAGACCATGGCTTACGAGCCGATGGTGTTGATTACGGCGGCAGGGATGTATTTGGCGACGAAGAGCTTTTTTGTAGCGGATATTGCTGCTTTTTCTACCCCTTTAATCTACTACCTGCCAGGGATTTTTATCGGTTTTGTCTACATTTTGACGATTAAGTTTCGCAAATCACCTTTTGACCTTTCAACATCACACCACGCCCACCAGGAACTCGTAAAAGGGTTGACGACCGAGTTTTCGGGCCCGACCTTGGCGATGATTGAAATCGCGCACTGGTACGAGAATATTTTCTTGTTGGGGATTGTTTACCTGTTCTTTGCCTTTAATCCGCTGTTAGGCGTTATTGTGGCCTTACTTACCTACTTCTTGGAAATCCTGATCGATAACAGCAACGCCCGGGTAACCTGGCAGCTGACGATGAAATCCGCGTGGATTGTAGCGGCCACCTTAGGAATGGCTAACCTGATCATTGTCTTTTTCAAGCTGTCCGTCTAAGGCAGGCAGCTAATTTATGATAGTTGAGGTGTGATGTTATGTCATATTTAGCTAAATCTCCGTGGCTCATCCACTATGACGGTTCAAGCTGTAACGGTTGTGACATTGAAGTTTTGGCATGTTTAACTCCCATGTATGATGTGGAAAGATTCGGCATCATTAACACCGGTAACCCTAAACATGCTGATATTCTCGCCATAACCGGTTCGGTCAATGAGCAGAACATCCCGATAATCAAGAACATTTATGATCAAATGCTCGAACCCAAAGTGGTGATTGCCATTGGTATCTGTGCGACGTCCGGTGGCATTTTCCGGGAATGCTATAATGTACAAGGTGGTGTCGACCAAGTCATCCCGGTGGATGTCTATATTCCCGGCTGTGCGGCCAGGCCCGAATCAATTATTGACGGGGTAGTGAAGGGCCTAGGCGTCTTGGAAGAAAAGTACAAGAAGTATGGGAAAAAAAGGTAGGTAATGATCATGCGGCATGAGGATATCGCCATAAAGATTCAGCCGGAAGAACTGGTAGGCAAAGTTTCCGGGCTGCAAGGAGATGGTTGCCGGCTGGTGCAAATCGCTTGTTCCAAGACCAAAGAAAACAATTTTGAACTGGTTTATTCTTTTGAGAAGGATTATAAATTTTGCAATTTAACGTTCGAGGTGCCGCCTGATGCGGAAGTTGAAAGCATCAGCAGTATGTGCTTTAGTGCCTTCTTATACGAAAACGAGATTCATGACCTGTTCGGCTTGAAGATCAAACATATTGCCGTTGATTTCCAGGGCACTTTGTACGAGACGGCGGTTAAATACCCAATGAGCGTTGAGACAAAGTAGGAAAGCGAGGGTTACCATGTCAAAACGAACGATTATTCCGTTTGGGCCGCAACACCCCGTGCTTCCGGAGCCTATTCACCTGGACCTGGTTTTGGAGGACGAGAAGGTTGTCCAGGCTATTCCGCGGATCGGATATGTTCACCGGGGATTGGAAAAGCTGGTGGAAAAGCAGGAATACGCCAATATGGTTTACGTAGCCGAAAGGATTTGCGGTATTTGTAGTTTTATCCATGCCCAGACTTGTTCTCAGGCGATTGAGGATCTCCTGCCCATTGAAGTGCCGGAGCGGGCATTGTACCTGCGTACCATTTGGGCGGAGATGTCCCGTACCCATAGTCACTTGTTATGGCTTGGCTTGATGGCGGATGCCTTCGGTTTCGAAGCATTGTTTATGCATTGCTGGCGGCTGAGGGAAAAAATTCTCGATATGGTGGAAGACACCGCCGGGGGCCGGGTGATCTTTGGTTCCTGTAAAGTTGGTGGTGTTCGGGTTGATATTGAAGACGCTAAATTGAAGGATATTGTGATCCAGTATAATGACCTGGAAAAGGAAATTAAAGAAATTACCGATGTATTTGTTGAAGATTACTCTGTCAAGCACCGGCTGGTTGATGTCGGGGTCATGTCTAAAGAGGATGCTCATGTATTAGGGGCCGTTGGTCCCACCATGCGTGGCAGTGGGGTGGCCAAGGATATGCGGACCCTCGGCTATGCGGCCTATAAATACTTAAAATTTGAACCGGTTGTGGAGACTGCCGGTGACTGTTATGCCCGGACTAAGGTCCGGATTAGAGAGGTGTTTCAGTCTATCGACCTGATTCGGCAAGCGGTTGCTCAGATTCCGGGCGGGCCGATTGCCGTTAAGGTAACCGGTAACCCGACCGGGTCATCATTTCAATGTGTAGAACAGGCGCGGGGGGACGTGGCTTATTATCTAAAAGCCAATGGGACCAAAAACTTGGAGCGGTTCCGGGTTCGCACCCCAACTTTTGCCAATATTCCGCCCTTGTTGAAGATGCTCGGGGGATGCGAATTGGCGGACGTGCCGGTAATCGTCCTGTCCATCGACCCTTGTATTAGTTGCACAGAGAGGTAGGGTGAGAAAATGGCCTTCTTAAAGCTAGCTGGAACCGTAACCAAACGTATGGGCATGAAATCCGCTTGCTACATGTATCCGGTGGTAGCCAGGGAATTTACCAAGACCACTCGGGGACATGTGGAACTCGATAGTGCCGACTGTATCTATTGTGGTCTTTGTCAGCGCAAGTGTCCAACCAAAGCCATCGAGGTCAACCGGCAGGAAAAGAACTGGACGATTCAACCGCTTCGGTGCATTGTTTGTAGTGGTTGTGTCGATGTTTGCCCTAAAAAATGCCTGCGGATGGAAAACACCTATTCCAGCTCGGTTACAAGTAAGTTCTAATGCACGAATACCCGGTCACCCAGGAAATTGTTCGGATTGCCGAAGAGAGCGCAAGGAAGTATAATGCCGTAAAGATTACTAAAATAACGCTGGTTGTGGGTGAACTGGCCGGTTTTATTGGTGAATCCATCAGCATGTATTTTGAGATTATTGCCAAAGGTACGATGGCTGAAGGGGCAGCCTTGGAGATTAAGCCTGTGAAAGCCCAACTGAAATGTGACCGGTGTGACCGGTATTTTGACCGGCCTCGCTATTCCTTTACTTGTCCGGTCTGTGGGGAAAATGGCCGGCCGACGGAAATTGGTAAGGAGTTCTATGTCGAAAATATCGAAATTATAACTTAGGTGCTGTGCATTCAAAAAAGCTGGAGGCAATTGGCTAAGGGTAGGATGGCTACTTACCCCGGCTGATTGCCGACAGCTTTTTCCTGCCGGAATTGAAAAGGGTTGATTGCCGGAAACTAAGTACAAGGAGGGGTTGGCCTAAATATGGAGACCAAAAAAGTGGAAGTAATTCAGGATATTCACGCTGAAAACGAACGAATTGCCCGGGAAATCAATGCTGATTATAACCGTAAAGGAATTTTTGCGGTCAATGTGATGGGCTGCCCGGGGGCCGGAAAGACATCAGTCCTCAAACAGATTATCGCCCGTCTACCCGGGGTGAAAACGTACGTTATCGAGGGGGATATTGAATCAGACCTTGATACCCGGACCATGCAAGCCTTGGGAATCGAGACTGTGCAAATCAATACCGGCGGCGCCTGTCACCTGGATTCACCGATGATTGCCGGTGCCTTGAAGAATATCGAATTAAAGGAACCCGGGATCTTGTTTATCGAGAACATCGGTAACCTGGTTTGCCCGGCGGAATTCGAAATCGGGGAACACATCAAACTGTTGATCAGTTCGGTTACCGAAGGCTGTGATAAGCCTTATAAATACCCCTTAGCCTTTGAAAAAGCAGATATCATAATCCTGAACAAGAGTGATTTGAAACCATATGTGGATTTTGATGATGCATTTTTTTCTTCCGGGGTTAAGGGTTTGAACCCGGGAGTACCGGTTTTTGAGGTATCGAGCAAAACCGGGCAAGGCTTTGATGCTGTGGTGAACTGGCTGGAAGAAAAAAGAAAGTAATGACTGTTGATGTCAAGATCTGGGGGATTGTCCAAGGGGTAGGGTTTCGTCCGTTTGTTTCCCGTCTGGCAGCGGTCAACGGGATTACCGGCTGGGTGGCTAATGAAGGTGGGCATGTCCACATCGTGGCCACCGGGACCAGGGATGCCATAGTCCGGTTTTTAGCCGGCTTGGCCGGGGAAAACGACGGTCCGGCAGCGGTTGTCCACATGGAAACCAATTACGCGGTCGAACCGCAGACTTTTGATTGTTTTACCATCATCGAAAGTAGTAAAGGCAAGGATGATCTGGTTTTTCTTGCCCCTGATTTGGCGATTTGTCCGGAATGTGAACGGGAACTTTTTACGGCCACCGACCGCCGGTATCTCCATCCTTTTATTAGCTGTATGCAGTGTGGCCCCCGCTATAGTATCCTTGAGCAGGTGCCTTACGACCGGGATAATACTACCATGGTCGATTTTAAGATGTGTTCTTTTTGCGCCGGTCAATACGGGGATTTTGGTGACCGCCGATACCACGCGGAGACTATTTCCTGTCATGACTGTGGTCCCCAACTCTTGTGGACCGGCCTAGGGGGGCAGACGGAGCGGTTTGTAGCCCTGGCGGCAGCGGTTAAAGCTCTAAACACCGGAAAAATCGTTGCGGTAAAAGGCATCGGTGGTTACCATCTGGCCTGTACTCCTTTTTGTACCGAAACTGTGGACAACCTTCGGGAGCTTAAAGGCCGGGAAGCAAAACCATTTGCGGTGATGTTTCGGAATTTAGCCGAAGTAAAAAAGTTTTGCCAAGTATCGGTCAAGGCGGCCCAATTACTGACCGCCAGAGAAAAACCGATTGTTTTACTGCCCCGGAAATCGTCGGCGATTGTGGCTAGTGTATATAAATTAAGCCGGTATTTAGGGGCTTTTTTGCCGTACACACCACTCCACCATTTGTTGTTGCGGGAAACCGGTCCCTTAATCATGACCAGTGCGAATATTTCCGATCAACCGATCATTAAAGATGATGCGGTGATGCTCGGGATCAAGCATCACCACCTGGCAGGGGTATTATTTAACCGGCGGCAGATCCGGATTGGGATCGATGATTCGGTGGTCCGGTCCACGGGTTCAGGTGAGCAGGTGATCCGCCGGGCCCGGGGTTACGCACCGGTACCGGTTTATTTAGGTCCGGTTTCCGATCGGCCGGTAATGTTGTTGGCCGCCGGTGGTCAATTAAAGAACACTTTTTGCTTAACCAAGCAAAATTTTGCTTATCTGAGTCAGCACATTGGGGAATTGGACAATGTGGAAGCGATTGCCGTTTATCAGCACAATATTGAACGGATGACCAGCCTACTCCGGATTCAGCCAGAAGCGGTTTGCTGTGATTTGCATCCTGATTACACCACAACCAAGTTTGCCCTCCGTTATGCTCAGGCTAAAGGGGTGCAGTTGTTTCGCCTTCAGCACCATTTTGCCCATATTGCGGCGGTGTTGGCGGAGAAGCAGATCTTTGAGCCGGTAATCGGGGTTGCCTTTGACGGCACCGGTTACGGAACAGACGGTAAGATCTGGGGGGGCGAGTTTTTACTTTGTACCCCGCAAGGGTTTGAACGGGGTGCCCATTTGCAGTACGTCCCCATGCTTGGTGGGGATGCGGCAATCAAAGAAGCCTGGAAGACGGCTTGTATGTATTTGGATCATGCCGGCCTTGAGGCGGCAATCGAGGAGGAAAAATGGCCGTTGCTCAAAGCGGCATTACTTGCCGGGGTTAATACCATTTCTTCCTCCAGTATGGGCCGTTTTTTTGACGCGGCCAGTGCCATCCTTGGTTTACAAAGGGTTGCCACTTATGAGGGGGAGTGTGCAATTCAGTTGGAAAACAAGGCGGCGGAATACGGGGCAGACCGGCCCCGGGGAAAACCCTACCGTTATCAGCTGCAAGCACAGGACGGCAAAATTATTGTTGACGTTGGGCCTTGTATTTGCGACCTTGTAACGGCAAAAACCGCTATGGTACCCTTGCCGGTGATTGCTTACAATTTTCATTATACGGTGGCTGATTTGACGGCCAATGTTTGTGAACTGTTGCGGGAAAAATACCGGGTCAACCGGGTAGTGCTCAGTGGTGGCGTGTTTCAAAATGCGATTCTTTTCGACCTGACGGTCGACATGTTGCAGCGGCGTAACTTTACGGTTGCTTTTAATTCAGTTGTGCCGCCAAATGACGGAGGAGTTTCCTTGGGGCAGGCTTTTGCCGGCACCTATCTCCTCCGGGGGGAAATTTAAAGGTGGGGATGGCAAATGTGTGTGGCGATACCGGGAAAGATTGTGGCGGTTGCCGGTGCGATTGGTAAGGTTGACTTTAACGGCAACCTGGTGGATGTAAACCTTAATATGGTGAAGGCCGGGGTTGGTGATTACGTTCTAGTTCATGCGGGGGTCGCTTTACAGGTCTTGGCGAAGGATGAAGCGGAAGAAATGCTCGATTTGTTTAGGCAATTGGAGGAGGTCGTTAACAATTAAGCTTGCGGAGGTAATGACCTTTCTTCGGGATTACGCCGGACCACCGGTAAAAATCATGGAAGTGTGTGGCACCCATACGGCCAGCATTTTCAAAAACGGCATCCGGAGTCTAATTTCACCCCAAATTAAATTAATCTCCGGTCCGGGTTGTCCGGTGTGTGTAACTCCGGCCGCCTACATCGATGCAGCGGTAGATGTTGCCCAGCAAGAACAGGTGGTGCTGCTTACCTTTGGCGACATGGTAAAAGTCCCGGGAACCAAGGGTTCCCTGGGTGAAGCGAAGGCGGCGGGAGCGGCGATCAAGGTGATTTACTCTCCCTTACAGGCATTGGAATTGGCGGCCCGAAAACCGGAGACCCTATTTGTGGTAGCGGCGGTAGGTTTTGAAACAACAGTTCCGGTTTATGCTTTGTTGTTGGCCAAGTGCATTGAGGCCGGCTTAACCAATGTCAAGCTGTTGACCGCTTTAAAGACAGTTATGCCGGCTTTAGCCTGGATTTGCCGGAGTGAGCCTGATATTGACGGTTTTCTATGTCCGGGACATGTCAGTGTGATCACGGGAGCGACAGCCTACCGGCCATTGGCGGCGAACTATGGGAAACCTTTTGTCATCGCCGGGTTTGGCGCGGAACATATCCTGGCGGCGGTTTATGAGATCGTCAAACTAATCCGGGCCGACCAGCCTTTGCTGCGCAATCTCTATACTAATGTAGTCCGGGAAGAAGGCAATCCGGTTGCCCAGGAATTAATTGCCCGGTATTTCACCCCTGCGGCGGCCCATTGGCGCGGGATTGGGGAGATAGGCGCCTCCGGTCTAGTTCTGAAAGATGAATTCCGGCATTATGATGTTCCTTATGCTCCTGGTAATTGCCTGGCGACCGATGCCCCGGGGTGTGCCTGCGGACAAGTGATTACCGGCCGGATTGACCCGGCGGAATGCCCGTTGTTCGGACAGGTTTGTACGCCGTCGCGGCCCCAGGGACCGTGTATGGTATCGGCAGAGGGAGCTTGCGGTATTTGGTTCCGCAACCGCTAGGTCACTGGTAAACATAAAAGTGAAGGTGAAACGATGAAAATCACGATGGCGCACGGGAGCGGTGGCAACGCGACCAAAGAACTGATTGACCAGTGTTTTAAAGAAAAATTTGCCAACAGGGTACTTAACAAAATGGAAGATGCCGCCGTGCTGACGTTAACGGGGCCAAAAATTGCCCTCACTACCGATTCATTCGTCGTCACGCCACTTTCTTTCCCGGGTGGCGACATCGGGAAACTGGCTGTTTGCGGCACGGTTAATGATTTGCTGATGATGGGGGCTTCTCCCCGTTATTTAACCGCGGGATTTATTTTAGAGGAAGGCCTGGAACTGGCTACCTTGGAGGGGATTGTCTCTTCTATGCAACGGGCAGCCGAAGAAGCCAAGGTGACGATTGTGGCCGGGGATACCAAGGTGGTGCAAGGAAAAGGTGGCATTTACATCAATACGGCCGGCCTTGGCCTCATTGAACATGAGCGAGATCTTGGTGCTGCCCAGGTCACGGCGGGTGATGTGATCATCTTGAGTGGCAGTCTTGGCAACCACCATGCCTGTATCATGGCCGACCGGATGGGGATTCAAAGCAACATTCAAAGCGATTGTGCTCCGTTGAACGAAATTGTCGAGAATCTTTTGGCTGCCGGTATGGATGTAAAAGCAATGCGGGATGTTACCAGGGGAGGACTGGCTACCGTATTGAACGAAATCGCCGAAGCAGCAGGAGCTGGGATTAACATCGACGAGGAAAAACTGCCCGTAGACCCGGAAGTGGGTAGTTTTTGCGAAATTTTGGGCTTAGACCCTTTGTATATGGCTAACGAAGGTAAGCTGGTTTGTTTTGTTGGGGCGGCGGATGCGGCCAAAGCCTTAGCGATCATTAAACAAAGCCGTTATGGGCAGGGGGCAAAAGTTATCGGTCAGGTGATTGCCGGGGCGAAGCAAGTGACGGTGACAACCCGGTTGGGTGGTCGCCGGATTTTGGATATCCTATACGGTGAAGGCCTGCCCCGGATCTGTTAATTGAAGGGAAGAACTGGCGAAGAGGTTGTGTTGTCTGGCTCATTTATGCTATACTACCTATGTTGTGCACGGGAGACGGGTTCTCCCCAGCAAGGGTGGTCCGCTGCTCTGAATTGAGGGTACGAACACCTGGGCCGGAAGGAGGGAAACGCAAGTGAATGGGATCATTCGGCAGGTGGAAGCTGCCCAAATCCGTAAAGATATTCCGGACTTTCAGCCGGGAGATACGGTGCGTGTATACGTAAAAGTGGTGGAAGGCAACCGGGAACGGATTCAGGTTTTTGAAGGGGTTGTAATCAAGCGTCGTGGGGGTGGCCTTCGGGAGACCTTTACCGTCCGTCGTGTGTCTTATGGGGTTGCGGTGGAGCGTGCTTTTCCAATTCATGCACCCCGGGTTGACCGCATTGAAGTTATGCGCCGGGGTCTGGTGCGCAGAGCAAAACTCTACTATCTACGCAATTTGGTAGGTAAGGCTGCGCGGATTAAAGACAAGCGCCAAAGTCGGTAAGCGGGGACTGGTGAACAGTCCCTTTTATCTATTGCGGCATTGCCGCTAAGCGGGGCAGGAACTAGGAGGTGCGCTTTTGGAAGAAATTAAGCGCCCGTCTGAGGAAGTGTCAAACGGCCAAATATCGAAACGAAACAAGTCGCCGGTTAGGGAAGTTGCCGAATCCTTAATCATTGCTATCGTTTTGGCTTTTTTGATTCGTTACTTTTTATTCCAGCCTTTTTACATTCCCTCGGGTTCCATGGAACCTACCCTGAAACCCCTTGATCGCATTATTGTCAGCAAGATGAACTACTGGTTTACTGAACCTGACCGGGGTGACATTGTCGTTTTCCGTTATCCTTTGGATCCGAGCCGGGATTTTGTTAAGCGCTTGATTGCTGTCGGTGGGGAAACCGTAGAAATTCGGAATAACCAGCTGTTAATTAATGGTGAGTTGGTGCCTGAATCATACCTGCCGGCGTTACGGATGCGGGATTTCGGCCCGGTTCTGGTTAAAGAAGGACATCTGTTTGTCATGGGGGATAACCGGAATCATTCTGACGACAGCCGTTATTGGGGGTTAGTGCCCTTAGATAACGTTGTGGGCAAAGCGGTTTTGTTGTACTGGCCCTTGGACCGCTTCCGGTTACTGGAGGGAACGTAGGTTGAACCAAGTCCAATGGTTTCCCGGTCATATGGCGAAGGCTCGGAAACAGATTACTGCGGATTTGGCTAAAGTTGATCTTGCTTTCGAATTGCTTGATGCGAGGATTCCCCTTAGCAGTCGCAATCCGGAGCTGGATGCAATTCTCGGTACAAAGCCCCGGGTGATCTTGCTAAACAAGGCCGATCTGGCTGATGTGGCAACCACCGGGGCGTTTGTGGCTTATTTCGGCCGGCTTGGCACTACCGCTTTGCCGGTTAACGCTGTATCGGGAACCGGGGTCAAGGCTCTGTACCGGGCGGTGGCTAGTGTAGGAGAACCTTTGGTCCGGCGGTGGCAAAAGCGGGGGATGCGGCCACGCTCGTTTAGGGCGATGGTAGTGGGGATACCGAATGTCGGGAAATCCTCTTTAATTAATCGGCTGGCCGGACGACGCCGTACGGTTACGGCGAACCGGCCCGGGGTTACTAAAGGGCCCCAATGGATCCGGATTGAGGAAAAAATTGACCTTTTGGATATGCCGGGGATGCTGTGGCCTAAAATCGGCGATCCATTGACTGGGCTTAAGTTAGCGGCAACCGGTGCGGTAAGTGATTTGGTAGTGCAAAGACCGGTGGTGGCCGGATATGTCTTGCGTACTTTACACCAATTAGCTCCGGGATTAGCTGGTGAGCGTTACGGTCTTGACCTGGCATTGGTTCCACCGGAAGCCTGGCTGGAGGTTGTTGCCCGCCGGCACGGTTTTTTAGGTGCCCAAGGTCTGGTGGATACCGAAAAGGCGGCGGTGCAAGTTTTGGCTGATTTTCGCGGCGGGCGGTTAGGCCGGTATACCTTGGATGAATTACCCCAATAGAAAAGAGGTTTCGGGCCTTCGAACGGTGAAAGCACCCTTTAAAGTTTAGGGGTGCTTTTAGTTTTGCCTTTCGGGAGCGGCAAGGTCGAATTCTTCAAGGGGAACGATGGTATAACCCCGTTCTTTAATGCTGGTGATGATGGCATCCAACTGACTTAAAACGGCGGGTGAATTGCCGTGAAGCAAGATGATGGCCCCGGGATGGAGGTGGTTGATAACTCCGGCATACACTTGACCGGGGTCGCTTGTCGGGAGCCAGTCAACCACCGCCAGGCTCCAGAACACCGATTTATAGCCCAGGCTTTTCGCTCTTTCTAGGCTGTTCCGGCTGAATTCCCCTTTAGGAGGCCGCAGATATTTAGCGGTATAGCCGGTGGCTTCATAGACATGGCGGTGCCAAACCATGATTTCTTCCGTCAGTTTATCGGGGGATATCTCCGGCAGACTGGGGTGGGTCCAAGTGTGGTTTCCAATGGTGTGGCCGGCGGCAATCAGTTGGGTTAATAATTCCGGTTGCGTTTTAACCCAATGGCCCGCCAGAAAAAAGGTGGCTTTAAGCTCGTGCTTAGCCAGGGTTGTCAGGATGTTAGGGGTTCCACCTTCCTTTTCGTAGCCCATATCAAAGGTGAGCGCTACTGCTTTGCGGTCTGGGGGACCGACATAGACAGCGTCGTAATCCCGAAAAATTTGTTGCTGCCATTGGGGGACGAATGGTTGCTCTTCATTTTTGGAGCGCACCAGGCCCCAGCCATATTTAGTATCGGGGCCACCTGGGCCGGTTGTAGGCTGCTCAGGGGTACCGGCAAGTTGCTCGGGTGTTTCGGCCGGTGATAAATATTTGACCGCATAACCGAAAGCAAATACAAACAAGACCAAACCAAAGATGAAAAGAGTGCGTTTCAAATTACCCTTCCTTTCCAGCGCCGGGATTATATAATGCAGATAGGGTTTTCATTTTTAGTGTGTGTGCTGGCGGTGGAATTATGGGTAGAAACCAAAGGGTAATTTGGCGGAAAAGTCCAAAGTCGGAGTGGTAAATAGTGACCAAAAGCAGCGAATTCTTGCGCATCCATTGGGAGCAACAAGAAAAAGGCTTAAGGACAAGGGGTTGCCGTTTAATTGCCGGTGTTGATGAGGCCGGCCGGGGACCTTTAGCTGGGCCGGTGGTGGCTGGGGTGGTAATTTTGCCGCCATTTTGTCGAATTGCCGGGCTGAATGATTCCAAACGGTTGACCGCAAACCGGCGACATTTACTTGCCGGCGAAATCCGGGAAAAGGCCCAGTGGTGGGCGGTAGCGGTCATTTCGGCCCGGGTAATTGACCAGATTGGTATTTTGCCGGCAACTTTTAAGGCGATGCGGGTAGCGGTGCGGAAGTTATCGGTGCTCCCGGATTATCTGCTCGTTGACGGCAATTTAAAAATCCCGGATTATCCCGGCCTTCAGCAGCCTTTGGTCGGTGGTGACGGTCTGGCTGCCCCGGTAGCGGCTGCTTCCATTCTGGCCAAAACGGTCCGGGACGAACTGATGATCCGGTATGCCCGGATTTTCCCCGGCTATGCATTTGAACAGCACAAAGGATATGGTACGGTGCAACATCGCCGGGCATTGGCTGCTTTAGGACCAACCATATTGCATCGCAAGAGTTTCAAGTACCATTTGGTTGACTGTAGGGGGGACGGTCAATGAACCGGATTTTTCCGATTCCTTTAAATCGTCCACTTGCTTACGGGGGGCAAAACCTGCTCGAACAGCCCTTAAATTGGTCCAAGGGTAGTATTATCAGGGGTAGGGTGGCCCAGGCCCTCGCCCCGGGAGTCTATGTTGTTGCTGTTGGCGGGAGACCGGTAATCGCGCAGGCCCCTTTCTCTTTAACCGTAGGCCAGGAAATTGCCCTAGAGGTACAAGGGAGCAAGGACGGCCAGGTAATGGCTCGGCTGGTTAGCGACCAACAGGGAACAGGGGTGGTTTCTGAACAGATCTTGTCAAAACTGGGGATTGAACATACCTCCCTAAGCCGGACGATTCTGCAGGCGGTAACCGGCTTTCAAATGGAACTTACCCCGGAAAATTTTGACCTGGTGGCCCAGGGTTTGGCGATGCAAAATCGGAAAGATTTGCCGGCAGCCCGGTTGGTGGCCTTCGCCCTAAAAGCCGGCCTGCCTGTTCACCAAGAAGTACTATCATTGCTGGCAGCGGCCTTTTCGCCAGACCGGCTTGATTTATTTCCAGCCTTGAGCCAATGGGTTAAAAGTGCCGGACAGGTTTGGGGGCCTGAAGGGGAAGAACCGGTTTCCCTCCGGCAACTCCGCACGGTTTTAGGGGCAATGGCCCTTAGGCCAGATGATCCGGTGCCGGTCTTGACCACGAAACTGGCGGCTGTTTTTAATTCCCAGTTGCCAGGCCTGGCTGTACCACCAAACCCAGCTAGTCAGGGGGAAGCCGGTAAGGCTATTATCCCAGGAGAATCAGGAAGACAACCTCCCGGTCAAGTTCCCGGTGAGGCTGGAACACCGGGAACCGGCAGTTCGGCAGGGCTTCCCAGGGCGATAGCCGGATCACCGGGAGAACAGCCAGCCTCCCTGGCGGTCTTAATTACCCAGTTGACGCGAGAATTAGAGCAGATAACCGGAGGTGGTAAGGCTGCCCTTGGGGAACACTTAACAGAAGGTAATTTCCTGGAAAAACAGGCAGCCGGCCGGTACCTCTGGCAGGTTATGGATAAGTCCGGTTTACATCAAAGTGACTATGTATTTTTCAGCATTCCGTTTCAGCTGGGCGCAGAAGATCCCCGGACAGCCTATCTCCGAATTTATAAGGATGGGAAGACCAGGCGGATTGATCCGGAAAACTGCCGGATTGCCTTGGTTTTGGATACGGCCGGCTTAGGTCCCTTAACGGTGGAGTTGATGGTTATACAACGGGAAATCCATAGCAAGATTACGGTTCAGGAAGAGCGGATTATCCCGGTAGGCCGGTTACTTTGGCCGGAGTTACAGGATGCCTTAGCCATCCACGGGTTTTTGCTGGGGCAACCGGAATGGCGGACAGGGCCGCCACCGGACTTAAAACCGGCAGCGGTACCGGTGGCGGCAGCTAGGTTGCGTGGCCGGCTGGATGTGCGGGTTTGAACGGGGGGATGAAGCAGTGCGTAAGGATAACAAAGACGGCATTGGTGAAACGAAAACGGCCGTAGCGTTGCGTTACGATGCAAACCAGGAAGCAGCGCCCCGGGTGGTAGCAACCGGGAGAGGTGACTTAGCCAGGCGAATATTAACGGTTGCGGGAAGTCACGGGATTCCGGTTCATGAAGATCCAACCCTGGCGCAGCTATTAGCCAAATTGGAACTTGGCACCGAAATCCCCGCAGAGTTGTATCAGGTTGTGGCCGAGGTATTGGCCTTTGTTTACCGGTTGAACCGGCAGGTGGGGGAGGGAAGCAGTGAAACGGATCCTTTTGGGTCGCTGGGGGGAACAGGTGGCCCGGGACTATCTGCTAAGTAAAGGCTGGCGGTTGATTGAACAAAACTACCGGTGTCCTTTGGGGGAACTTGATTTAATCATGTGGGACGGGCGGTGGTTGGTGTTTGTGGAGGTGCGCACCCGAACGAGTGATCGTTGGGGCCGGGGTGAGGAAACAATCGATTTCCGGAAACAAAAGCGGCTCCTACGGGTGGCCAGCCACTTTTTAGCCGGTTACCGGGGCCGGCCGGGGGACCTTAGATTTGACCTGGTCAGCATCTTAAAACAGGGTGAGGGAAGTTATGAGTTAACTCACTTGCCGGGAATTATTACCCCTTAAAAGATGTTCTTCAGGGTGACGGCTTCTTTTTCCGGGATGTGATTGATCATCAGCCGCAATTCTGCCAATTGACCCAGGGAAAGGGTTTTTTCTTGCTGGGCAACATATTCTTCAACTTTCCCTAACGCAAATTCGATGTTGTCAATTTCTTGGTGTTCCAGGACCAAGGGCCACCAGCGGCCGACTTTTTCCCAGGCAACGTTCAGTTGTTCGGTTTGGGTATTAGCCGGTATCCAACGTTCATTTTCCAAGTTATCGGCAATTTGTTCGATCTGGTGTAACAACTCGTCAGCCGAAGTATTCAAGGCATGGGTGGTCCAAACCCCCAGGGAAATGATCGCCCCAAAGATCAGCAATAGAACGATAACTAAACGCATGTAAAAACTCCTTACCTTATTATCGTTAAACCGCTTTTACTTTAGCTTGATAAAAAAGCTTGCCCTGGGTATCTAAACTGGCAAAAAGAACATCTGTGCAGGATTGAATACCAATTTTGGCCAGTTCCGTCTCCAGCCAGGCGGGGGTAAGATTAATTTTGGCCAGATTTTTATGGAACACATGGCCATCAATGATCAAGGTGACCGGCAAGCCTTCATATTCGGTGGCAAGACCCACATCAGCCGGCATGACCGGTCTTTTTTGTGATTTTGGAATTACACTCAGCTCGCCGCTGGTTTCCAGAATAGCAAATTCAACGTCGGCAAGGTTACTCATGTTTTTGGAACGGAGTTGTTCCAGGAGATCATTGATGTTGTACCTGATCCGGGCCATTTCGGCCTCGACGATTCTGCCGTTTTCTACCAGAATGCTGGGTGTGCCACAGACTATACCGCGCACCCGTTCACTCTTGAGGGTTAGATAGGCCAACAAAACCTGGGCAAGGAGCAACATGAAGATGGGGACCATTCCACTGACTAGTGGAATGCCGGTGTTTTCCATCGGGATGGCGGCCAATTCGGAAAGCATAACGATGACAACCAGTTCATATGGTTGTAGTTGGCCAATTTGCCGTTTGCCCATTAAACGCAGGCTGACGACGACAAGGGTAAATAAAATAATTGTCCGGATAATGGCAAGTAACATCGTCGGCTTCTCCTTGTTCGTTTTTTTCAATGCTTGGGTAACATTTTTTCCAATGGGCTGGTTTTTATGTAGATTGCTTCCGGCAAAAAAAAACCACCTACCGGTGGCGAGGACGATAAAGCTATTTTTTTGGTTCCACGCAAGATGTATTTTGGGGTAGGTTGGTCCTTTGGCGGGAATCATCGCTTTCCCCAAACGGTGGCGGTCAAGGGTGTCCCTATCGGCTATTGGGTTGCCGGTAGGGTAGTATCTGCGGCACTTACTGCTCCCGGTTGTGAGGGAACAGTTACCGGTCGTGATGATACAAAGGCCATGATAATCAGCGTAAGAAATATTCCGGCGAAGATGGCGCATTTACGCCAGATCTTATCTTTGTCCAGGACAAAAAAAATAGTACCTAAAAGAGCGAGAACCAAGCCGACGGTACTGCCTAGACCGATTATTGCCCACATTTTGTTGCCTCCCAAGAAAAAATTTGTGCTAAGTTACCAGAAAAGGATTCCCTGGGCCCTTTGTTTGGGGTTAGCATACCTAAGCAATGGCAAAAACATACATCTTTAAAAGGCGGGAACAGCCCGGTCTTGCCGGTGATTGTCTTTATTTTATCATGTAGGGGCATAATCGCCAAATGACATCTGCCATCATTTCAGCATAAGGTATAGCGAGCTTTGGGGAGGATGATTGCAGATGGTTGATTTTATTTACGCGGTGCTTTTTTTAGCAGTTTTAGGCGTACTGGCTACCGCGAGTTTTGTGCTCCGGGTATATGGCCGGCCGGTAGCTGAATACTACGCGGCACGCACTACTGTAGAGGAGCGGGAGACGGTGGCAAAGTTCGCCCAAACCGCTGTTGTGTACGTCCGGAATCGTTATGGGGACTATCCGGGAGACCAGCAGTTTGAATTGGCCTTTAATTGGTTGGTAGAAGCATTGAATAAGCGGGGGATTACGGTTAAGGACGAGGAATTAAAGGCAATGGTAGAACTAGCCTACGAGGAAGCAAAAGCACTGGGATTTGTGCCTTCCTTGCAAGCAAAGCAAAATACCTGAATGGTTTTTCTACAAAACTGGAATGCCGCACATTATGTGTGCAGTTACGCACATGGGACGATAGCCCATTGGAATAAGCAGCTACACCGTTTTCGGCGGTTTAATGTGTGGCATTGCATATCTTGACCCCATAAGACCGGGCATCTAAGGACCGAGCCAGCGTTGCAAAAAACAGCCGATTTGACTGAAAAATCGGACTCTGATTAGTTTGAGTCTGGTTTTTTTTTGACTTGGCACGTAATTT
The DNA here is from genome assembly GCA_028707535.1 of Heliobacteriaceae bacterium. Classification (GTDB taxonomy): domain Bacteria; phylum Bacillota; class Desulfitobacteriia; order Heliobacteriales; family Heliobacteriaceae; genus STF2-203. The sequence continues at coordinate 107,093 of JAQWAU010000002.1, forward strand.
GCTTATATAAAAGTATAAAAGCAAAATTCCGTTAATGGTGTCTCATTGTGTGCCGGCAAAATGCTGTCGGAATTTTGCGTTTGAAATTATGGGGAGGGTATTGCGATGTCAGCACAAAACATATGCCCACTGGCGTTTCCTGGCGAAATCTGTAACTTTGCTAAATCGACTAATGGCCGGTGCAGTTTTATCCGGGGACCGTTTTTTGAACGGTTTTGCCCGATTGCCGCATTGGAAATGGAAGCCCAAGGGATGATTGCGCCGTATGCGGCACAAAGGTTAAATAAGGTTCGTTTGCAATGTGATCCTGATGCGAGTTCTGGTGACATTTCCACTTCCTATTTGCTGACGGAAGATGATATCAGGAGGCAGGTGCCCCTAGAACGACGACAGTATATCGGTAGCCGAAAAGGACTGTTGCGGATCTTGCGGACTTTGGTCCGGGAAGCAAATGCGGTTAGTGAGATGGCCGAAAAACGTGGCTACCGGGGGAAAGCACAAGGGCTGAAAAAGCAGGTGGATCTAATTGAACGTAATTTAGCGCCTTCGGAGAATCTGCCTTTACCCGGGTAATAGATGTCTGGCAGGGAGGGAAATTAAGGGAGGAAAAGAGAGGGAAGTCCCCCGTTTATGTCGAACAGCGTAAGGAAACAAAAAAAGGCGTGGTTCGATAAGCGGGGAGGGGTCGCTGGTGCTGGCGCAAGTTAATAGTCTTGCTTTAGAAGGTCTGGTTGCCCAGACAATTCAGGTGGAGGTTGATGTGGCCAAAGGGCTACCGGCTTTTGACTTGGTGGGTCTGCCGGCCACAGCTGTGCGGGAGGCGAGGGAACGGGTCCGCTCCGCGATCCGGAACAGTGGGTTCGAGTTTCCTTTGCAGCGGATAACGGTAAATTTAGCCCCGGCCAATGTGCGTAAAGAAGGTTCCGGGTTGGATGTGGCGATTGCTTTAGGCATTTTGGCGGCTACCGGTCAGATTGAAACAGGGTTGCTTGCCGGCTGGTATTTTGTTGGGGAATTAGCCTTGGATGGTTCATTGCGGCGGGTTGATGGTGTTCTGGCAATGGCGTGGGGCCTTGTTCAGCAGCAACGAGATCCCGCAATCGGGCCGGTGAGGTTTTTGGTACCATCGAGAAATCAGGCGGAAGCTGCCCGGATCGAGCAAATCGCCACTTTTGGGGGGCAGAACCTGCGGGCTGTGGCGGAAGGGTTGACCAAGGGCATATTCCCGCCGGTGGGTCTGGGGGAACGGACTGACCAGGTAGAGTGCCTGGAGCAGGAAGGGCCGGACTTGGCCCACATCCAGGGCCAACCCCTGGCAAAAAGGGCCTTGGAGATAGCCGCAGCCGGTGGTCATAATCTGGTGATGGTCGGACCGCCGGGAACAGGCAAAACCTTATTAGCCAGAAGTTTACCATCGATCATGCCACCCCTTACTACACAGGAAGCCTTGGAAGCAACGATGATCCATTCGGTGGCCGGGGCCTTGGCTAACGGAGTTAGCTGGATTCAATCCCGGCCTTTCCGGACACCCCATCACTTTACCACGCTCGCCGCCCTTCTCGGTGGCGGGCGTCCACCCCGTCCCGGCGAGATCAGTTTGGCTCATCACGGTATTTTGTTCATGGATGAATGGCCGGAGTTTTCCCGGGAAGCTTTGGAGGGACTGCGACAGCCTTTGGAGGATGGGTGGCTGACTTTATCCCGGGTAGGGGGGACAGTCACCTATCCGGCCCGGTTTATGCTTTTGGCTTCGATGAATCCGTGTCTTTGTGGTTTCGCCGGTGATCCCGAGAATGAGTGCCGCTGTACACCTTTAGCCATTGAGCGGTACCACAACCGGATCTCGGGTCCTTTGTGGGACCGGATGGATCTGCAAGTGGCGGTATTCCGGCCGGAATATGGGTTGCTCCGTCAGGAAAGTCCGGGCGGGGAGACTTCGGCGGTGGTGCAGGAGCGGGTTATTACTGCCCGGAAGCGGCAGCTGAGGCGCTTGCGGCAGGTTGGCCGGTTCCGGCAAGTGTATGCCAATGGCCAACTTACAGCGGAAATGGTGCGCGAGACTTGTCCCTTGGATGTGAAAGCAGAAACGTTGCTCCAATCGGCTTATGACCGTTTAGGCTTGAGCGGGCGGGGGTTATACCGGACCATTAAAGTTGCCCGGACAATTGCCGATTTAAGGGGGGCTGATCTGATTGAAGGCCCGGACATTGCAGAAGCCCTGCAGTACCGGCTGCCCTAAAAGTGAAATACACCGTTAAAAAGCCGGCCATCACCGATTGTAATGGCTGGTTTAGCGACAACGGCTGGTTTGTCCGGAGCAGGAATTGGGCAAAATTTGGCGAAGCAGGTCCCTACCCGCAAAATGTTTCCCAACAAAATCCCTTGACAAGCGGTAGATGAGCGTTTAATGTTAATAGGAATTATATGGTATGATTATCCAGCTAAGTTGGGGCTTGCCTTGCATACCAATAAATAATCTACCGTTTAGCCGTATGGATCAAAGGGGTATAGCAAAAGCGGTAGCAGGGGGTATTAGGCATGTTGTTACCGCAGGAACGGGAATGCTGGTTGGCCTTAGCTGCTTTGCCCGGCATTGGCGCCCGGCGTTTTCATGCCTTGCTAAAGCGTTTTGGCACCGCCCAGGCGGCTTGGCTGGCTAATGAGCAGGAATGGGACGGGGTTGGCGGCTTAACCAGCAAAGGCTGGCGTAAGACCTTGGCTGCCCGGAAACCGGAATTGATTACACGATTGCAGGAACGACTTGCCTTGGGGGACCTTTATGCCGTTACCTTAAGGGATGAAATTTATCCGGAACTATTACGGCATATTCCCGACCCGCCGCCGGTCCTTTACGTTAAAGGCACTTTGCAGCCGGAAGACCGGGATGCGATCGCCATTGTCGGTACCCGTAAAGCTTCCCCTTACGGGGAAAAGGTATGTCGGGAAATTGCCAACGGGTTAGGACGTTACGGACGGACGGTAATCAGTGGTCTCGCGCGGGGGATTGATGGTGTTGCCCACCGTGGCGCCTTGGCGGCTGGGGGGCGAACCATTGCGGTTTTAGCTAGCGGGGTGGATAAAATCTATCCACCGGAACACCAAGGTTTGGCGTTACAGATTGTGGCGCAAGGGGCCTTGGTTAGTGAATATCCCCCTGGTACCCCAGCGGAAGCGGGCCGGTTTCCGGCCCGTAATCGGATTATTTCGGGGCTGGCGCAGGGGGTTATTGTCGTGGAGGCTGCGGAAAAATCCGGTGCGTTGATTACTGCCGATCAAGCATTGGAGCAAGGCCGGGAAGTGTTTGCCGTGCCCGGGCCGGTAACAGTAAGGCATAGCCTGGGTTGCCACCGGTTAATCCAGCAAGGAGCCAAGCTAGTTGTATCAATAGAAGACATTTTGACGGAAGTACCGGGGTCATTGGCTGTTGCCGGGCAGGCACCCACTATGGCCTTGTCGGCCCAGGAAACCCGGGTGTTGTCTAAGCTTCACTGGGAACCAAAAAATACGGGCGAATTGGTGCAAGCAACCGGCTTACCCGGGGCAGAATTAGCGGTTGTTTTGACCCTGCTGGAAATGAAAGGGCTAATCAGGCAATTGCCTGGTGGCCGGTTTGCTTCCGCCTGACCTTAAGGTTGGGGGAAGGCAGGCCGGGTAATAATAGGCGGTAGAGAGTCGGCATTGATAGGTTTTTAAGATGAGGTGAACCGGTTGGGCAAAGTACTGGTGATTGTGGAATCTCCTGCAAAGGCAAAAACAATCAGTAAATTCCTGGGCCGGAATTATCAAGTCAAGGCTTCCGTAGGCCATGTACGGGATTTGCCCAAAAGCCAGTTTGGGGTGGACGTAGAAAATGATTTTTCCCCTAAATACATTACTATTCGCGGGAAGGGAGAACTGCTCAAAGAGTTACGTAATGCCGCCCGAAAAGCTGACAAAATACTACTGGGCGCCGACCCGGACCGGGAAGGGGAAGCTATTGCTTGGCATTTGAGCCAGATCCTAGGCGTTACCGAAAAGGCTCCGTGCCGGATTGATTTTAACGAGATTACGAAAGCGGCAATCCAAAAGGCGGTAAAAAAGCCGCGCCAAATTGATTATGACCGGGTGGAGGCACAACAGGCCAGGCGAATTTTGGACCGGATCGTCGGTTATAAATTAAGTCCTTTGCTTTGGCGGAAAATCCGCAAAGGATTGTCCGCCGGACGGGTCCAATCGGTAGCTGTGCGCTTGATTTGTGACCGGGAAGAGGAGATCCGGGGCTTCAAACCGGAAGAATATTGGTCTTTAACCGCGGAATTACAGGCAGCCAAGGGAATTTTGTGCGCACGTTTGCATAGTCAGGTAGCGGGGAAGAAACTGGAAGTCCGGAACAAGGCGCAAATGGATGGGATTCTTGGGGAGATAAAACAGCAACAATTTGTGATTACAAGCGTTAAAACCCGAGAAAAACGGCGTAATCCGGCGCCACCGTTTACCACCAGTTCTCTGCAGCAGGAAGCCTACCGCAAGCTGGGGTTTACCGCGCGTCGGACCATGATGGTGGCCCAACAGTTGTATGAGGGCCTTGATCTGGGTAAGGAAGGAACGGTTGGTCTGGTCACTTACATTCGCACCGATTCTGTTCGCCTTGCGGCCACCGCCTTAGAAGAAGCCAGGATCTGGATTGGACAGCGTTTTGGGACTGACTATTTGCCACCAGAGGCAAGAAATTTTGAAAATCGAAACAAAACCCAGAATGCGCACGAAGCCATCCGGCCAACATCCGTATTTAGGGAACCGGAGACGATTAAATCATTGGTAACGGCAGACCAGTTTAAATTATATAGATTAATCTACAACCGGTTTGTTGCCAGTCAAATGAGTGTCGCCGTGCTCGATAACACAACAGTTGATATTACTGCCGGGAATTATGTTTTCCGGGTAACCGGTTCTGTTATCAAGTTTCCGGGTTTCATGAAAGTATACATCGAAGGTAAGGATGACGAGATAACGGAGGACCAGGGATTATTGCCGGCAGTGGTGGTGGGTGAGGTTTTAGCCGTACAGAAACTTGAGCCCAAACAACACTTTACCCAGCCGCCACCACGTTACACCGAGGCTACCCTGGTAAAAGTACTTGAAGAGAAGGGAATTGGCCGCCCTTCAACTTATGCGCCGATCGTTGAGACGATTGTGGCTCGGGGTTATGTGGTCCGGGAGGAAAAACAGTTTTTCCCGACCGAACTGGGTGAAGTTGTCGTTGATCTGCTGAAGGAATATTTTCCAAAGGTTATCGATGTTGAGTTCACGGCCGGGATGGAGGCTAAACTTGACCAGGTTGCGGATGGGCAGCAGGACTGGAAGGCTGTTTTGCAGGATTTTTATCAGCCTTTTCAGGAGGACTTGACCGCAGCGGAAGAGGCAATTGGTGAAATTGAGATCGCCGAGGAAGTTAGTGACCAGTGTTGTGATGTGTGTGGAACGAATCTGGTGGTCAAAATTGGCCGCTTTGGCAAATTCTTGGCGTGCCCCCGGTTTCCTGAGTGCCGGTTTACCAAACCGTTACTCGAAGAAATTGGGGTGACCTGCCCGAAATGCGGGGGAGCGGTTGTTGCCCGGCGCACAAAAAAGGGCCGTAAATTTTACGGTTGTGCGAATTATCCCGAATGTGATTATCTTTCTTGGGAACGGCCGACGAATGTTCGTTGCAGCCAATGTGGGAACTTGATGGTGATTAAGCAGTCCCGGAAAACCGGGCAGCGGCGGGTTTGCCCCCAAAAAGGGTGCGGTTACGAAGAAGCGGTGATTGAAGGGGCGAACCAAGAGACGGGCGAAAGGCCGGTTGGGGAGTTCAGGGTATGAAGGTAACGGTGATCGGGGCCGGATTGGCTGGTGCGGAAGCGACCTGGCAGATTGTCCGGCGGGGGATACCGGTACGCCTTTTTGAGATGCGGCCAGGGCAAATGACTCCGGCCCATAAGACCGGGGACTTTGCTGAGTTGGTTTGTTCAAACTCATTTCGCGGGGCCGCCTTGGAAAATGCGGTTGGTCTTTTGAAGGAGGAGATGCGTCGGCTGGGGTCCCTGATTATGCTGGCGGCTAATGAGCACCAGGTGGCGGCTGGGGGCGCTTTGGCGGTTGACCGCGACTGTTTTGCCCGGGCGATCACCCAGCGATTGGTAAACCATCCTTTGGTTGAAGTTGTGCGCGAAGAGGTGCGTGCTCTACCGGAGGAAGGAATCATTATTTTAGCTACCGGTCCGCTTACTTCGCCGGCTTTAGCGGCGGCGATCACTAAATGGACCGGAGAAGACCAGTTATATTTTTACGATGCCGCAGCACCGATCATCACGGGGGATTCCATTGATCCGGCGGTGGCCTTTTGGGGATCCCGGTATGGTAAAGGTACGGCGGATTATTTGAATTGTCCGTTTAACGAAGCGGAATACGCCCGGTTTTACCAGGAATTGGTTGATGCGGAAGCTTGCCGGCTGAAGGAGTTTGAACGGGAAGTATTTTTTGAAGGGTGTATGCCAATTGAAGTTATGGCCCGCCGGGGCCGGCAGACCTTATTGTACGGACCGCTCAAGCCGGTAGGTTTGGCAACGGAAAATGGGGAAAGGCCTTACGCAGTGGTTCAGCTGCGTAAGGAAAACCGGGAAGGAACCTTGTTTAACCTGGTCGGTTTTCAGACCAACCTGAAGTGGCCGGAACAGCAGCGGGTTTTCCGGCTAATTCCCGGTTTGGAAAGGGCAGAGTTTGTGCGGTACGGGTTTATGCACCGGAATACTTTTATCAACGGTGCGGCTTTATTGTTGCCGACGTTTCAGTTGCGCCGTCAGCCCAACATCTTGTTTGCCGGTCAAATTACCGGCGTAGAAGGTTACGTGGAATCGGCTGCTTCCGGCTTGGTGGCCGGAGTAAATGCCAGTCTGCTGGCTCAGGGATCGCGTCCGGTATGTTTTCCGCCGGAAACCGCAATCGGTGCCTTGCCGGCTTACATTACCAGTGCCGATCCCCGCTATTTTCAACCAATGAAAGTTAATTATGGCTTATTTCCTCCCGTGCCGGGCAAGTTAAAGGGGAAACGCCAGCGAAACGAAGCTCAGGCCCAGCGGGCACTGGCTGTCTTAGCCGAATTTTCGCCCCAAGTGCCCCCCCTTAAGGAGCGAGCGGATGAATGACTTGACCGCTTGGGTAGACCGTTACCTGGTTTACCTTAATGTTGAAAAAGATGCTTCGCCTCACACCCGGGAAAACTACGCCCGGGACTTAAACCAGCTGTTGGAACTGCTTGCAGCCCTGCCCCACGCGGTTGCCAGGCCGGCGGATATCGGTCCGGATTTGCTGCGGCTTTGTTTAAGTCGGTTACATAAGGCAGGCCTTAAGCGGTCCTCGCTTGCACGCAAGCTGGCGGTGTGGCGCAGTTTTTTCCGTTATTTACTCAAGGAAGAAGTGGTAGCAACAAATCCGGCCTGTCGGCTAAAGTCACCCCGGCTAGGGCGGCCTTTACCCCGGGCGTTGGATGCCGGTGCCTGTGATCAATTGCTGGCTGAGGCAGTCAATAGGGGAAAACCCTTGTTAGCACTGCGAAACCGGGCAATTGTTGAATTTCTTTACGCTACCGGTCTTCGGGTGGCGGAACTATGTCGGCTGAATTGTCCCGATGTTGATTTTGTTTTAGGATATGTGCGGGTAAAAGGCAAAGGGGGTAAGGAACGGGTTGTTCCCGTGGGGGAAATTGCCTTAAAGGCCTTACGTACCTATTTGGAAAATTGCCGGCCGCAACTGGCGCAAAGGAATGACCAATTAACTCCTGCCTTGTTTCTGAATCACCGGGGAGGGCGGCTCGGGGTAAGGGGAGTACAGGAAATGATCCGCCAAACGGCGGAGCAGGTGGCTTTGCCGGCCAACGTTACCCCACATACCTTGCGGCACACTTTTGCTACACACCTGTTAGACGGGGGTGCTGACCTCCGGGCGGTGCAAGAGTTGTTGGGCCATGCTAAGTTGACTACCACCCAGATCTATACTCATGTTTCCGTAAAACGACTGAAAAAAATCTATCAAGAAACCCATCCGCGCGCATAACTTAAAGTTAACGAGATTTGTGAGGCTGATCCTTAATGAAGATAACGGGAACCACGATTGTTGGGGTCAAACAGGGCAACCTGGTCGCACTTGCCGGTGATGGCCAGGTTACTTTCGGCGACAGAACTGTAATGAAAGCGACGGCCAAAAAAGTGCGGCGGTTGTATCAGGGACAAGTAATTACCGGGTTTGCCGGTTCGGTGGCGGATGCTTTTACTTTGTTGGAGAAATTAGAAACGAAAATTCAGGAGTACCGGGGCAATTTGTTGCGGGCGGCGGTAGAAATGGCCAAGGAATGGCGGACCGACCGGCATTTACGTCACCTCGAGGCAATGATGATTGCCGCCGACCGGGAAAGGCTTTTGATTCTGTCGGGAACCGGGGAAGTCATTGAGCCGGACGACGGGGTGGCCGCCATCGGCTCCGGCGGACCTTACGCCCTGGCGGCGGCTCGGGCCCTAACCAGGTATTCTACCTTGAATGCTGCTGAGGTTGCGGAACAGGCCTTGCGGATTGCGGCGGAGATCTGTGTGTATACCAATGACCACATAACGGTGGAACAGCTGGAAGGGACGGATGCGTCATGTACACCGAGGCCCTAACGCCGCTCGAAATTGTCGAAGAACTGGACCGTTACATTGTCGGCCAGCGGGAGGCCAAGAAGGCGGTGGCGATTGCCCTCCGGAACCGTTACCGTCGTCGGCGGTTACCCCCCAATTTACAAGACGAGATCACGCCGAAGAATATCTTGATGATCGGGCCAACGGGGGTTGGTAAGACGGAAATTGCCCGCCGGCTGGCCCGCTTGGTGAAGGCGCCGTTTATTAAAGTGGAAGCAACCAAATTTACCGAAGTAGGGTATGTCGGTCGAGATGTCGAGGCAATGGTCCGGGATCTGCTCGAAACAGCGATCCGGATGGTTAAAGCCGAGCAGATGGAAGAAGTCAAGGTAGCGGCGGAAAAGGAAGCCGAAGAGCGTTTGGCGGAGTTGCTGGTACCACAACCGAAGTCGTCCCGGGGATTTAATAGTCCGATCGAGATGCTTTTCAGCATGCAAGGCCAGGCCCAACCTAACGCTGAACCTGTTCCGGAATTAAAGGAAAGGCGGGATATTGTCCGCCAAAAACTTCGCCGGCTGGAATTGGAAGACACCTTGATTGAAGTGGAGGTGGACGATAACGCAGTACCTTTCGGGGATATTTTTGCCGGTTCCGGGTTGGACGAAATGGGGATCAACATCCAAAATATGCTGGGCCAGGTTTTCCCCAAAGGTAAAAAGAAACGGCGGGTTACGATTCGGGATGCGCGGAAGATTCTAGCGGTGCAGGAAGCGCAAAAATTGATCGATATGGATGCCGTTACCCAAATGGCGGTTGAACGGGCGGAACAGTCGGGGATTATTTTTCTGGATGAGATTGATAAGATTGCCACTAAAGAAGGGAATTATGGTCCGGATGTTTCCCGGGGCGGGGTTCAACGGGATATTTTACCGATTGTTGAGGGTTCTACGGTGATGACGAAATACGGACCGGTCAAAACCGACCATATTCTTTTTATTGCCGCCGGGGCCTTCCATGTGGCGAAACCATCCGATTTAATCCCGGAACTGCAAGGGCGTTTCCCGTTACGGGTAGAACTCGAGGCTTTAACCCAGGAAGATTTCCAGCGGATTCTTACGGAACCGGAGAATTCTTTATTGAAACAGTATGTTGCCTTATTGGCGACCGAAGAAATAGAGCTGGTGTTTGCTGCCGATGGTATTGCCACCATTGCCGGGATCGCCTACCAAGTCAACACCCAAACCGAAAACATCGGGGCTCGGCGGCTGCACACCATTTTAGAGAAGGTGTTGGAGGACATTTCGTTCTATGCACCGAATCTGCAGGAAAAACAGGTGGTAATTGACCGCGGTTATGTCGATAGCCGGTTGGCGGCGATATTAGAGGAAGAAGATTTGAGTAGATATATTTTATAAAAAGCGTTATAATAAAATTCCAGGGATGAAATTCCGGGGGTGCAGTAGCTCGTTTTTAACCGGCTTATTAAGGAGGAAATTCACTGCGTATGCGAACCTTGTTAGAAAAAACCCGAACTATCAATAAGCTAATTCAAAAAGCAGCGGGTCATCCGGTAAACTTCGAGGAGATGGCTAAGGTTACCAGTGAATTGATTAACGCCAACTGTTACATCATCGGACGCCGCGGCAAAATCCTGGGTTACCACTTTATGCCCCATTTTAATTGTGATATTATGGAGGACATTGTCCACCATACCGAGCGTTTCCCGGAAAGCTACAATCAAAACCTTTTGCGGGTTAATGAAACGCAAGCGAATTTTTGCCAAGTGTCCAATGCGTGTGTTTTCAATTACGGTGAAACCTGTACCCAGGGGCACAAACTGATGACGGTAGTGCCGATTGTGGGTGGGGGTCAACGTTTGGGGACTTTGGTGTTAGCCAAATACAGCGAAGAATTTACTGACGCAGACCTGGTTTTGGCGGAATATGCGACAACGGTTGTGGGGATGGAGATCCTCCGGGCGAAAACGGAACGACTGGAAGAAGAGGCCCGAAAAAAAGCAGCGGTGCAAATCGCGATGGGCACCCTTTCTTACAGTGAGTTGGAAGCTGTAGAACATATTTTTTCCGAACTTGAGGGTAACGAAGGGCTGCTGGTTGCCTCGAAAATTGCCGATCGGGTTGGCATCACCCGTTCAGTGATTGTTAATGCTTTGCGCAAATTTGAAAGTGCCGGCGTGATTGAATCCAAATCCCTGGGCATGAAAGGAACTTACATCCGGATCCTAAATGATAATTTGCTGGATGAATTGGAAAAATTGCGGCACTAAACAAAAAGATTAATAATTTTGAGGCGAAAAAAGAAGGTTTGGTTGGGGAACCTTCTTTTTTTTTGAGTTGAACTTCGGATACGCTCTTAAGATCCACAATTTTAAACTAAATGATATAATATGCCAGGGGAAAGAGGAATTAGGGAAAATAACCGCGAAAAGAAAATATAAGGCTTGTTATGTTTGAATGGGTCTGGAAGTTAGGCCAAGGATGGCGCAAAAAGGGACGAGGTGATACCATGACCGGATTATTCAACACCCCGGCCTTACAGCTCTTGGAAAAGGGCTTGGGTACGGCGACTTTACGTCACCAGGTGATTGCCGACAACCTAGCCAATATTGATACGCCCGGCTACAAGCGAAAAGAAGTGGCTTTTGAGGCGGAATTGCAACGTGTCCTGCAAAAAGGCCCGGGGCTCAAAGGGATGACGACCCATCCTAAACACATTCCCATTGGTTGCGCTTTTCCTGAGGAAGTGGTTCCCCAAATCCATACCCAGGCGGAACAAGAATACCGGAATGATAAAAACAATGTGGATATTGACCGGGAAATGGCGATTTTGGCCAAAAACACCTTAATGTATGAGACCTTATTAGCCCAACTTTCCAACCGGTTAGCTAAAATCAAGAATACCATCAGGGAGGTACGTTAAAAATGCGGTTTTTGAGTGCCGTAGATACCAGTGCTTCCGGTTTGACTGCCCAGCGCCTTCGGATGGACATCATTAGCAACAATCTGGCTAATGTCAACACTACCCGTTCCGGTAGTCTTGATCCGGACGGTAACGTTATTCCTTACCGGCGTCAACTGCCGGTGTTCATGGCCCGGCCGGCTGCCACCGGCTCCTTTGACCTTGCCTTGGCTGAGGCCATTGTCCGGCAGACACCTGTTTATCAGGGAGGGGGAGTGCGGGTGGTCAGTATTGTTGATGACCAGGCCTCCTTTAAACTGGTGTATGATCCGCAGCATCCTGATGCCATCCGGAATGGGCCGGAAGCCGGCTATGTCCGGTTGCCAAATGTCAACCCGGTTACGGAAATGGTAGATATGATTTCCGCGACCCGCGCGTATGAGGCCAATGTTACAGCGATCAACGCGGTAAAGACGATGGCGGCCAAAGCCTTGGAAATTGGGCGCTAAACGAAAAATGTGGCTGAAGAAGGAGGCTGTTTCAGGTGGAAGGTATGCGTGTGACCAAGGAGCTGTTGTTGCCTTATCCTACCCGTTTACATAACCAACAAACGAAGCCGGCAGGGCCGGAGGTCCCGGATTTTGGCACTTGCCTCAAAGATGCGCTCCAAAATGTCAACAACCTGTCCCGGGAGGCCGACCGGCAAACGATGTCCCTTGTATCCGGCCAAACGGAGGATATTCACCAGGTGATGATTGCCGCAGAAAAGGCCAGCATTGCCGTGCAGATGACCGTCCAGGTGCGTAATAAAATCATGGATGCGTACAATGAACTTATGAGAATGCAGATGTAACCGGGAAAAATATGAATGAATTGATCGAACGAATTCAGACGCAATTGAATGAAACCTTTGCTAAGTTGTCGCGTCGGCAAAAGTTTATCTTGGGTGGTCTTAGCCTAGCCACGATTGGCTTTTTGCTTTTCTTTCTCTACTGGGCGGGGCGTCCCGACTACATCTCGCTCTATCCCCGGCTGGATGCGACAGATGCCGGGGCCATTCGAGCGAAACTTCAAGAAATGAAAGCAGATTTCAAAGTAGCTGATGATGGCAGCATTCTTGTGCCTTCCAAGGATCAAGCCGGCTTACGCTTAGAGTTGGCCAACGCGAATTTGCCCCGGGGGACGGGTTGGGGTTATGAAACCTTTAACGAGAGCCGGTTTGGCGAAAGCGAAAAGGAAAAGGAAATCCGGCTCAAGGTGGCGACGGAAACCGAGTTGGCCCGAACCCTCCAAAACATTCCCGGGGTGGAGAATGCCCGGGTTCTAATTGTGCCGGCGGCTGATTCCTTGTTTAAGGATAAGGCGACAAATGCGACGGCTTCGGTAATGATGATTTTAAAATCATACACGCAACTGGAGGAAAAACAGGTGCGGGGGATTGTGCACCTGGTATCACACAGTGTCAAGGCGTTAAAGCCGGAAAACGTGACGGTAGTCGACAATAATGGTAACGTCTTAACCGAAGGGTTGTTTAATGACACCGGGCAAGGTGTTAACATTGACGGCTTGACTAAACAACAGATGCAAGCAAAAAAAGAATACGAAAAACATCTGGAACAAAAAGCGCAAGATATGCTGAACCGGGTGGTTGGTGTCGGCAATTCGATTGTCAAAGTAGCGACCGAACTGGATTTTTCCCAGCAGGAAACCAGAGGGGTTACCCATGGTAAACCGGTAGGACCGGTTTCTTCCCGGGAAATCACCGAATCAGGGCAAGGAGTGGCGGCCGGAGGAACACCGGGCACTAGTGCCAACATTCCGACCCAACAGGGTGTTGTAAATGAAACCAGCAGTTATACCAGAACCGATATTACAACCAATAATGAGGTTCCGAAAACGGAAACGCACGTAATTACCCCACCTGGCTCAGTAAAACGCTTGAGTGTATCGGTGATGGTCAACCGGGCGGAACTTACCCCGGAGGAGACCCAACAGTTTGAAAAGGCTGTTGCCCAGGCGGTTGGGATCAAGTATCCCCTTGAGCCCAATGCTCTCCAACAGCCAGGTCAGCTGGAACGGGTTGAACAGATCAGTGTAGTGGGCATGGCCTTCGACCGGTCGGCAGTCGATGAAGCCAACCGTCTGGCGCAGGAAGCAAAAATGTTTCAATGGCTGGCTCTAGCTGGTATTGCCTTAGCGGTAATTGCGGCTGTGGTTGGCGGATTGTTTGCTTGGCGGCGTTATCGAGCCCGGCGGGGTGGTTTGGCCCCGGAAGAGGAAGTGCAATTTGGGTTCGACGCGGAAGCGATTATGCCCCCACCGTTGGGTCTTACCCCAGAGGAACTGGAAAAGCAGGCGCTTCGAGAACAGGTGGCCGCGTTATCCGATACAGATCCGGAAGCAGTAGCCCGCCTGCTGAAGAGTTGGTTGGCTGATGATACGAGGTGATCTATTTTGGCCGTCAAAGCGGTGCTGACGGGTAAACAAAAAGCGGCAATTCTATTGATTGCCCTTGGCCCGGAAAGATCGGCCAGGGTTTTTAAGCACTTCAAAGAGGAAGAAATCGAACAAATGACTTTGGAGATTGCCAATATCCGCAAAGTTACCCCGGATAACCGGGATTTGGTTTTTGAAGAGTTTAACCAAATGTACTTGGCCTCCGAGTATATTAATGCCGGTGGGATCGATTATGCGAAAGAGGTTTTGGAAAAGGCAGTGGGTAACCAAAAAGCGGTGGAAATCATCAACCGGCTGACGGCATCCCTGCAGGTACGCCCTTTTGAATTTGTACGCCGAACCGATCCCGGCCAATTGTTAAACTTTATTCAAGCGGAAAATCCGCAAACCATTGCCCTGATCCTGGCTTATCTTAGTGCGGAACAGGCTGCAGTAATTCTTTCAGCCTTGCCCCCGGAGCGGCAGTCTGATGTGGCCCGGCGGATCGCGATAATGGACCGGACTTCACCTGATGTAATCCGGGAAGTTGAATTAATTTTGGAGCGCAAGTTGTCTTCGTTAGTTTCCCAGGAGCATACCATGGTTGGCGGTATTGACACAGTTGTGGATGTGCTTAACCGCGTGGACCGGGGAACGGAAAAGTCCATTATGGAAGTTCTGGAAGTGCAGGACCCGGAACTTGCGGAAGAGATTAAAAAACGGATGTTTGTCTTTGAAGATATCGTAATGCTGGATGACCGTTCGGTGCAACAAGTGCTCAGGGAAGTGGATACGAAAGACCTGGCTTTGGCGTTGAAGGGCGCCAGCGAAGAGGTTTCCGGAAAAATATACAAGAACGTTTCCAAGCGGGCTGGGGATATGTTGCGGGAAGACATTGAATTTATGGGCCCGGTACGCTTGCGTGATGTGGAAGAGGCCCAACAACGGATTGTCAATATCATTCGAAAACTGGAGGAAGCCGGCGAAATTATTGTCGCACGCGGTGGGGGAGATGAATTGATTGTCTAGCGTCATCAAACTGCCGTTCGTGGAGCAACAAAAAACAGTTTTTCGGGTTGCCTCCATTACAGAGGAGGCCCCGACCTTAGATCCCGAACCGGTTTTAAACGGGCTGACCGACGTGGAGTCGGCCCAAGCCCAGGCAGACCGCATCCTGGAAGAAACCCGGGTGGCGGTGTGTGACCTGTTGGAAAAAGCGCGGGAACAGGCGGCATTAATTGCCGCCACGGCCAGGGAGGAAGCTGCAGGGATCCGGGAGAAGGCCGAAGCCATGGCGGCGGAACTCAAACATCAGCAAGCTGACTGTGGTTACCAGGCCGGTTATGAGCAGGGGATTGCTGATGCCCAGACCCAAGGGGAAGCGATTATCGCTGCTGCCCGGCAGGAGGCGGAAGCTGCCCGGCAGGCTAAATTGGCTTATATTAATGGTCAGGAAAAAGAACTGGTGGAACTGGCAGTATTAATCGCCGAAAAAATTTTGCAGTTCGAGATTGCCAACAAACCGGATGTGGTGGTAAAAATTGCGCTCAATGCCTTGAACAAGGTAAGGAACATGGGTGAGGTCGTAATCAAGGTAAACTCCCAGGACTTTGGGTTGGTACAAGCCGTTAAACCGGAATTGATGAGCATGATTAAGGGACTGCACACGTTAGCCATAGAAAAAGATGATAGTATCAGTCCAGGCGGGTGTATTGTCGACACCGGTCATGGCTATGTGGATGCCCGGATTGATGCTCAGCTAGTTGAGGTGCGCCGGGTAATTGCCGAAGTAATGAACCGTTGAAGCTGGTCCGGGAGGTGGCCGGATTTTGCAGAAATACATTCAGGCCCTAAAAAATGCGGACCTGGTGCGGATGAATGGAAAAGTATCCCAGGTAGTCGGGCTGGTGGTGCAAGCCAATGGTCCGGGAGCGACGCTTGGCGAGTTGTGTCTGCTTTCCACCCAGGCCGGGAAAGAGCGGGTCTGGAGCGAGGTGGTTGGCTTTCGGGAGAAGAAAACCCTGTTGATGCCCTTAGGTGAACTCGTCGGCATTGGTCCCGGTTCCCAGGTCCTGGCTACCGGTGATACATTGAAGGTGGCAGTTGGGGAGGCCTTGTTAGGAAGGATCCTTGATGGTTTGGGCCACCCGCTTGATGGATTGGGGCCCGTAGTTACCGGGCAGGCGTATCCCTTAGGGGCAATGCCGCCGAACCCCCTAAAGCGCCAGCGGATTAGCAAAATCCTGCCGGTCGGGGTGAAGGCGGTAGATGCGCTTTTGACTTGTGGTAGAGGTCAACGAATGGGGATTTTTGCTGGTTCCGGGGTTGGCAAGAGCACCTTGTTGGGAATGATTGCCCGCAATACCAACGCCGATGTTAATGTGATCGGCTTGATTGGAGAACGGGGCCGCGAGGTACGGGAATTTATCGAAAAAGACTTAGGCCCGGCAGGTCTGGCCCGTTCCGTGGTTGTGGTGGCTACATCCGACCAACCGGCCTTGGTGCGCCTTAAAGGCGCTTTTGTCGCCACAGCAATCGCGGAATATTTCCGGGACCAGGGCCGGGACGTGATGTTGATGCTTGATTCAGTTACCAGATTTGCGATGGCCCAGCGGGAAGTCGGGCTGGCCATTGGCGAACCACCGGCGACCCGGGGCTTCACGCCATCGGTTTTTGCCCTTTTACCCAAGTTGTTGGAGCGGTCGGGAACAGCGGAAAAAGGTACAATTACCGGACTTTATACGGTGCTGGTTGATGGGGATGACATGAACGAACCGATTGCCGATGCCGTCCGGGGGATCTTGGACGGACATATTGTGTTGTCCCGGGAATTGGCTGGCCAAAACCATTATCCGGCAATTGATATTTTAAACAGTGTCAGCCGGGTAATGTTGGACCTGGTCACCACCGAGCATTTAGAAATGGCGGCTGTTTTCCGTCAGGTGTTGGCTACTTACCGGGAAGCAAAGGACCTTGTAGATATCGGGGCCTACCAGCGGGGGGCAAACGCACAAATCGACTTTGCCCTGGAAAAGATCGCCGCCTGCCGGAAGTTTCTGCAACAAGACGTTAATGTAGCGGTTGATTTTCCGGCAGCGATTGCCGGTATTCAGGATTGTATGACCTCATGAAGCGTTTTCAGTTTAAATTGCAGACGGTGTTGGAACTCAAACGGCGGCAGGAAACAGCCTTAAAAGGTGATCTGGCCAGGCAACTGGACCAGGTTGAACACTGTGCGGGCTTATTGGCGGCAACCCGGGCTACCCAGGCGGAAGCCTTAAGCCAAAACCGGGTGAACACCGGTCAATCGGTTGATGTAGCATCCCGGCGTCTTTTTCACCACTACTGGCAGCGGTTAAAGCGGGTGGAAGCTATTCAGGAGAGTCACCTGGTGAAAGAAGAGGAAAAATTGGCTGCTGTACGCCAGGAATTGCTTGGCTTCATGCGGGACCGTAAGGTGTTGGAAAAATTGCGGGAAAAGCACTTGGCGGAATACCAAAAAGAAGTTTTGTGGGTAGAACAACAGATGATGGACGAGCTGGCGCTTAACCGATTTGCCCGTTCAACCGATAAAGAAGAGTAGGGAGGGAAAAATGTGCCGGGGGAAGTGGAAAGTATCGGGAAAACTTCCAAGGCTTATCCCGTACTCTTTTTAATTTTAGCTGTTCCCATACTGCTTTTGGGGGTCTTAAGCGCTGCCCAAGTTACGGGTATTGTCGATGTGACCGGCTATTTGCGGCAAGTTCCCTTGATCAACCGGATTGTTCCTGCCGCCGATCCGGCAAAACGTGGTTTTCAACAGACGTTGGAAGAACAGCAGATCGCGACACTACAGGCAGAAAAGACGGAGTTGGCCGACCAGTTGGCAGCGGCCCAAACCAAGTTGGCAACCGGGCAATCCCGGGAAGCAGCATGGCAGGCCGAAAAAACAACCTTGGAGCAACAGGTTGCCAGCCTCAACCAGCAGGTGAAAAAGCTGGACCAAACCCGCCTGGAAAATGCCGAATTAGTGGAACGCCTCGCGGTGATGAAACCGGTTAACGCTGCCCGAATTCTGGAAAACTTGCCCGATGATGCGGTGAATATGTTGCTGGCAGGGATGGAGACAGACACAGCGGCGAAGATAATGGCTGTTTTTGAGCCGGTGAGGGCGGCCCGGTTGGCGTATCCGGCAGCAAAAGAGGCATTGGAAGCAAGAAGCAAGGCGGAACTTTCCAAGGCTAATCTGGCTGGTTTGGGCCGGACTTTGGCGGCAATGCGGGCGGAAGATGCGGTGGCGGTGATTGAACAGTTGCCTGACAGCATGGCGGCAGCCATTTTAAAAGAAATGAATGGGGATGCTGCCGGCAGAGTTTTGTCTTCCCTGACGGCGCAAAACCCGGCTAAGGCCGGCAGTTTGGTTTCATTGTTGGGTACTGGCTGACCCGGGAAAGGGGGTGAGGCTGACCTTTTCGGAAAAATCAGTAAAGGGGGTGAATTTTTGCGTGATTTGCAATTGGCAGTGCCTTTGCCCCTGGATTTACCCCGGACAAACCTGGTAGAACGCGGGCCTTTATCGTTAGCAGGAGCCGGAGAGGATAGTTTTGCGAGCCTTTTTCGGGATGCCTTAACGGTAGGTCAAAAACCAAGAGGATGGGGAAAAGACAAGCCTGTAGGGCCAAACCAGTCCCGGGTGGACCGGAAGGCGGACTTACCGGTAAGCGACAACACCCGGAGCGGGCCATCACCCCTAAAAAAAGCCCAGTTGCCCGAACGTAGGGGGAAAGAGGCGGGAGCGGCGACCGGTAAAAAGGCGGCCGAGCCAGCGGAACCGGCCAAACGAGCGGGAGCCGGGCAGGCCTGCTGTCCGCCGGATGATCAAACGGTAGCGACTGCTGGCCCGAACCCGATAACAGGGGGGGTAAGCGATACCGAAAACAAGGTTGACCAAGGGGAGGAACCACCGGTACTTCCCGATTTGCCGGTCTTAAGTGCCTTGGGGACCCTTCCGGTTGATCCGGACACAACAACCGGAAGTTCGCAAGGAAACATACGTGGCGAACCAGGTAGCGAAATAGAATTCGTTTCCATCGGCGCCAAGGCTGTTGATTTGACCGGGGAGCAGGCGAAACAAGTTGTGGTTGGGGAAAAGGCACCAGCCGGTGTTTTGCCGGTGGAGCCCCAGAAGGCTGGTTTACCGGAGTTGGTGGGTGACTGCGCAGAGTTGGCCGGTAAACCTAGGGAAAGAACGGCTTTTTTGGCGACCAGCCGGAATGTTTTGGTTGATCTGGCGGCAACCGGGAGGAACAGGCCGGCAGATACGGTAAATCCACCGGATGGTTTGGAAAAGCCGGCCCAATTAGCCTTGTTGGCCGGTCTTCACGCTGGCCGCAAGGGCCATGAGCCCGATATAGCGGGCAAGCCGAATGAAACTGTAGTCGAGACCAATAAGTTGACCGGATCGGGGCAGGCCTTGCCGGACTTGATGTTAAACCGGGTGGCGGCTGCCCAGGCCGGGGAAGTGACCCTTACCTCTACCGGGGAAACTGGTGGTGACTTGGGTGGAAACGGTGGGCAAACCCCCCAAGACGGTGGTAAAGAAACAGCCGGCCGGTCAGGTGCGTTACCGGCAAATGGGGCCGGCTTGCTCGGTTTAAGCGAACAAAGGGGGCAACTATTTGAGAATACCGCGAAAAACGGGTATTTGTTTCAGCGCCAAGAAATCATCCGGCAGATTGTGGCCAAAGTAGCGGTGTTTAAGGGCCCGGGAATGAACGGCTTGACCTTGCAACTAAAACCGGAGTTTCTGGGGCAACTGCACTTACAGGTAATTACCGAGGACGGGTTGGTTTCGGCCCGGTTTTTAGCGGAAAATCCCCAAGTAAAACAGCTGCTTGAAGGAAACCTGACCCAATTAAAGCAGTCTTTAGAAGAACAGGGGCTGCGGTTTGACCGCTTGGAAGTCGGGGTTGGCGGCCACGGGGCCGGTTTTCAACAAGGAGGATCCCAGTTGGGTTTTTGGTTTGGGCAACACCAAAACGGATCTTACGGCCAGGCGAAATGGGGCAACCAGACGGGGGTCAAGGGTACGGATGATGGTGAGGCACCATTGTTGGATGGGAGTGAGGTTGCGGTTAGCTACCGCTCACCTGATTCTACCGTGGAGTTTCTCGCCTGAACCGATTTTGTTAGGAGGGGGGAATACGGATGGCTACGGCTGTAGTTAACAGCGGGCCGACTTATCAGGCAACAGGGACCAAACCGGAAGCAAAGGCAGCCGGTCGGCAAACCTTGGGGAAAGATGACTTCTTGAAATTACTGGTGACCCAGCTTAGGTTTCAGGATCCCTTAAAACCGATGGAGGACAAAGAGTTCATCGCCCAAATGGCCCAGTTTAGTGCTTTGGAACAGATGAGCAATATGACGGCGGGACTTGACGCCTTGAAGGAGTCCCAGGAGGCTTTATTCAGCGAGCTCAACCAGAATATATCCCTGTTTAACCTGGTGCAACACCAAATGCTGCAGCAAAGTCTGTTTGCCCAGGCGGTGGGTTTTATCGGCCTGGAAGTCGAAGCGATGGTCCCATCTGAGGAGGAAGGCGAACCGGATGGCGAGGGGATAAACACCGGCATGATCAGCGGAGTAGTTACCGGGGTTAAGTTCGACCAGGAAGGCCCGCTGCTTCAGGTGACAACAAATGCCGGCGACCAGCCGGAAATCCGGTATGTACGCTTAAACCACCTGACCAATGTGGCCGGCCGGAACGGGTAAGGAGGCTTGGCGGTAATGGATAACCGGATCTTAATTTCACCCCGGGTGATTTCCCGGCCGGGAAATACAGCACCGGTTTCTTCGTCCCATGTGGCGCGGCAACCGGGGGGTCCGGGTTTTCAACAGATTCTCGACCAAAAGACCCAGGTGGTAAAATTTTCCGCCCATGCTTTAGAACGTTTATCCAGACGGAACATTCC
>JAQWAU010000003.1 GCA_028707535.1 Heliobacteriaceae bacterium
ACAAGGTTTGCGCCGTTAAGGTCGAGCCGGTTACCGGGTAGAATTTTTTCCTAATAAGTAGTCCACAAACAAAAGGAGCTGTCTCAAAATCAGGTAAGAACCTGACGAGAGGCAGCTCCTTTAGTTGTGGCTCCGATCAGAGCGTAGCGAAGAATCTCGTCCGGTTCGTTTAAGATTCCTCACTGCGCTCGGAATGACAACAACCCCGTTATCTGGCAGCCAACGCGGGAAACTACCCCTGAGTAAAAACGTCCAGTTGCAGTGGGGGTGTATTCATAACAATGACACGCGCTCAACGGTGGTAACGGTAATAGGCGGCACAAGCGCCTTCCGAAGAAACCATGCACGGACCGACCGGGTTTGCGGGATGGCAGGCCTGCTTAAAGAGGGCGCATTCCCGGGGAATGATTTTGCCTTTAAGCACATCCCCACACCGGCAAGCAGTGATCGACCGCGGGGCCGGCACTGCCGGGGCAAACCGGCAGGTGGCATCCCAAGCCTGCCATTTGGCCTGCAGGGCCAGACCACTTTTGGGCACCAGGTCGAAACCACGCCAATAGGCATCGGCATCCCGGAAAGTCCGGGCTAAAAGGGTTTGGGCGACCGGGTTTCCTTCCTCCCGGACGGCGCGTTGGTAGCTGTTGACGACCGCCGGCCGGCCGGTGGCCAACAGCTCGAGTACCGCCATAATGGCCGTTAAAATGTCGACCGGCTCAAATCCGGCGATGGCGGCGGGAATGCCGTGTTCGGCAGCCATAAAGTCATAGGCTTGCCGCCCCAAAATGGTCGATACATGACCAGGCAACAAAAACCCGTCAATTGCCAGGTCCGGATCGGTCAATAGGGCCCGTAAAATGGGCAATACTTTTTTGTGGGCGGGAAAGACGCTAAAATTCCGGACATCTTTACCGGCTGCTTCCTGAATTGCCAGGGCAATTACCGGGGCGGTGGTTTCAAACCCGACACCGAGGAAGACGTACTGTCTTTCCGGATGCCGAATGGCTTTTTCCACCGCATCTGCCGGTGAATAAAAGACTTCCACTTTTGCTCCATCGGCCTGGGCCTGTTCCAGCGAACCGTTACTCCCCGGCACCCGGATCATGTCTCCGAAAGTAGCGACCGTAACGCCCGGCAAAGCGGCTAAGGCGATCATTTGGTCAATATCTCGTTGGTGAGTAACACAAACCGGGCACCCTGGACCTGACCGCAGGTCCAGGTAATCACTCAGCATATCCCGCAGCCCGGTGCGGGATATGGCGAAGGTGTGGGTGCCGCAGACTTCCATCAGCAAAATTTTGCGGCCTTTTTTGGCGGCTAGTTCTCCAGCCATTTTGTTGACCCTTTGGATGAGGAACCGGCCGAGCTCCGGGTCCCGGAATTTGGCGGTCGGATCGCTTAGTTTACTCATTTGGGCTCCCGCTTTCCGTGCGGGCTCCTCTTTCCGCGGCGAGCAGTTCTTCCCAGAGCCGGAGGCGTTCCTGGGCTTCCTCCAGGTCCAGCTTTTCAATGGCAAAGCCGGCATGGACGATCAGGTAGTCCCCGATTTCGACGTGATCGATCAGTTGGGTGCCGACTTTCCGCGAAAAGCCGAAGGATTCCAGTTCTGCCCATTGTTGTTTTGCATCCAGGGCAATCACCTTGCCCGGTACGGCCAGGCACATATTGCTCACACCTCCATTGGTCCGGCTGAAGTTCAACCGGTTGGGTGGTTTAACCACTGTTGGACCTGTCTTTGGCAGGCGGCTACCAGTTTGGGCAGGGCCAGGGTTCCGGCAGGGGATAATTCAATGCCCCATTTTAGTTCGGCGGGTTGGAGACCAAGCAACACCATTTCGCCGGGCAAAGATTCCCGCCAAGCCGCTAAGGCTAAGACCTCGCTAAAACCCAACTGGTGGATGGAAAGCTTCTGGGCAAAATAGCGCGGGATCGCGTCATTTTCCAGCCAGATGATGGAGCCTGGCGGCTGACCGGCCTGCACGCAGTCGATGATCAGCAGCTTTTCGGCCCTTTCTACCACCGCAAGCAGATTAAGACCCAGGGTAGCGCCGTCGACGATTTCCACTGCCGCCGGCAAACCACCTTCATTGTTTAACCGCTCCACCACGTGAATGCCGATCCCCTCGTCACCATATAAATAATTGCCCAAGCCCATGACGATAATCGGGGCCGGGACAACATCAGCCTGGGTCATTGCTTCGCTCCTTTGGTCAAGGTAAAAACCCCGGAGGTAAGTTCCGGGGCTTTCCATTGCTGTTTTCACCCAGTTTTCCCTATTTTGGGTGAAATTATCATACCTGGTGAGATTAGTCGTGGTCAGCTGATTTAAATTTCCACCCGTTGACAATCGAGGACATCGTGCCATCTTTTTCCAAGGCATCATGCCGGATGCACAAGTAAAAGTGGACACAGAAGAAAACGATAAACGCCCAAGCCATCAGGTGGTGGAAAAACCGGGTGTAAGCGATGCCGCCCAAAAGGGAGGACGCCCAGGTAAACCAAGTAAACAAAATGGAACCGGGATTAATCGACGCGTAAAGCACAAAACCGGTGATAATCATGAAGACACTGGCGAAGGCCAGAAACACAAAGTACGATAGTTCGGCCAAGGGGTTATGGCCCAAATACGGTTCTTCTTCTTTCTCAAAAAATAGATAGAACTTTACCGTATGCCAAAGTGATACCCAGTATTGTTTGGTCCAAGGCCGGAACCGGAAACGGGAATAAGCATTGCCGGCAATCCACCAGTAAATCCGGAACAAAAAGTTGAAAATAAAGATATAGGCAGCCACCATGTGCGTATAAACTACATAACCCATCAGGAAGGATACGGTGCCGTCACCGGCGGTGTTTAGCGGGGAGGCAAACGGCCGGCCGATAAAGATCCCGGTGAGGAACAACACGACAATACAGGCGGCATTAATCCAGTGGAAAAACCGGATGGGCAATTGCCAGACATAAGCCGGTGTGTGGGTTGTTTTCATTGCCAGCTCCCCCTAACTCATCACTTTGACCACGGCAACTTCTTGGTCTTGGGTGTCCATTAGGTGGACGGCACAGGCCATGCACGGGTCGAAGGAGTGGATGGTCCGCAGGATTTCCAATGGTTGATTGGGATCAACCATTGGGGTGCCGGTCAGGCAAGCCTCATAAGGTCCTTGTTGGCCCTTGTGGTCATTGGGTGAAGCGTTCCAGGTCGTCGGAACAATGGCCGAGTAGTTGAAGGTTTTCTTGTTTTTAATGTGGATCCAATGACCAAGAGCACCACGGGGGGCTTCACAGATGCCGGCCCCTTTGGCCTCAGCCGGCCAAGTAGCGGGATCCCATTTCGATTGGTTAAAGGTTGCCTGGTCGCCGGATTTAATATTGGCAATCAGATCATTAAAGAACCGTTTGAGGTATTGGCCGGTGATCTTGGTTTCGATCCCCCGGGCGGCTGTGCGGCCAAGGGTGGAGAACAGAGCGGTTGCCGGCAGGTCCAGTTTTTTCAGCACCTGGTCAACCCCATCTTTCCACTCCGGCTGATTTTTGGCGTAGCCGAGCAGGCAGCGGGCCAAGGGACCGACTTCCATGGAATGTCCCCGCCACCGGGGTGCTTTTGACCAGGAGTATTTTTGATTGGTGTCCAGCTCCTGATATTCGCCCTTGGGACCGGTGTACTTAAATTTGGTTTGGCCTTCAGATGGGTGGAGGCCTTGCTGGCCGCCTTCATATTCGTACCAGGAGTGGTCGACAAATTCCAGGATTTGTTCGGGGTCTTTCGGATCACACTCCAGAACCTCTTGCAGGTTCTGGTTGAGGATTACCCCGCGGGGGAACAGGAAGCTGTCCGGATTGCGGATATCGTCGGTCGGTAAGTCGCCGAAGGACAGGAAATTGCCCATTCCGCCGCCATAAGTGACATCCTTGTAGAACGAAGCAATGGTCAACAGGTCCGGGATATAGACTTGTTCCACAAAATCGACAGCTTGGTCAATCAAACCGCTGATCAGGTTCAACCGTTCAATATTGATCGCATTATCGCCATCCATGACCAGGGAAGCGGGCACACCGCCAACCACGAAATTGGGGTGCGGGTTTTTCCCCCCGAAAATGGTGTGGATTTTTACCACTTCTTTTTGCCAGCTTAGGGCCTCCAGATAATGGGCAACAGCCATTAAGTTGCCTTCCGGCGGCAGTTTATAGCCGGGGTGGCCCCAGTAACCGTTGGCGAAAATGCCGAGCTGGCCTGATTCGACAAAAGTCTTCAGCCTAGCCTGGGTGTCTTTAAAGTAACCCGGGCTGGATTTGGGCCACCGCGGAGAGATGGTTTGGGCCAGTTCGGCGGTTGCTTGGGGATCTGCTTTTAGCGCACTGACCACATCTACCCAGTCGAGGGCATGCAGGTGGTAAAAATGCACCGTGTGGTCCTGTAAATACTGGGCACATAACATAATGTTCCGGATGAGGTTGGCGTTTTTGGGAATCCGGATATTCAAGGCGTCCTCTACCGCCCGGATACTGGCAAGCGCGTGGGTGGTAGTACAAACACCGCAAATCCGCTGGACAAAGGCCCAGACATCCCGGGGATCCCGGTCTTTAACAATTAACTCCAACCCCCGGACCATGGTTCCGCTGCTCCAGGCGTTAATGATTTGGTTGTTCTCGACTTGGGCCTCAACCCGCAGGTGGCCTTCAATCCGGGTGATGGGATCAATGACGATTTTTGGCATTATCCGTTACCTCCTTTCTGTTCCGATTTTTTCTCTTTGCCTTTAATGACGGTGGTAGCGGCTGTGTGAACAGCGATACCACCCACGGTAACGGCGGTGGCGGCCAAGCCGATCTGATCGGCGTTCCACCCGATCTTCATGCCGGGCATGTCGGCCAAGTGGGTATAAAAGGGACCATTATCCCAAAAGTTTTCTTCGGAACAGCCAATACAGGGGTGGCCGGACTGAATGGGATAGGATGTGCCATTGTTCCACCGGATGGTTGAACAGGAGTTGAAAGTGGTAGGTCCTTTGCAGCCGAGTTTATAGAGGCACCAGCCTTGTTTGGCCCCTTCGTCGTCGAATTTCTCGGCAAACATGCCGGCATCATAGTAGGCCCGGCGGTTACATTTGTCGTGGATCCGGTGGTCGTAAAAGGCTTTGGGCCGGCCGGCAAAATCAAGTTCAGGCAGCTTATCGAAAGTTAGATAATGAACAATCACGCCGGCCATAACCTCGGCGATGGGCGGGCAACCGGGAACATTAATTACCGGCTTGCCTTTGACGAGTTGGTCAACCGTCTTGGCTCCGGTGGGGTTGGGGTTGGCGGCGGGTAAACCGCCATTGGCGGCACAGCTTCCCCAGGCGATCACTGCAGCACAGTCTTTGGCGGCTTCGGCTAAAAGTTTGGTTGCCGGTTTGCCACCGATGGTGCAATACTGACCGTTTTCCCCGGCGGGGATGGAGCCCTCGACACAAAGGATATATTTGCCTTTGTTTTCGGTCATCGCTTTGAGTTTGGCTTCCTCCGCCTGCAATCCGGCGGCGGCCTGCAATGTCTCGTGATAATCCAGGGAAATCAGGTCAAAAATAACATCTGCTAAAATGGGGTGGCTGGTGCGCAAGAAAGATTCGCTGCAGCCGGTGCATTCTTGGAAATGAAGCCAGATGACCGGTGGACGGGGCTTCGTTTCCAAAGCGGCAGCGATTTGGGGGACTGCCGTGGACTCAAGACC
This sequence comes from Heliobacteriaceae bacterium, assembly GCA_028707535.1. GTDB lineage: Bacteria > Bacillota > Desulfitobacteriia > Heliobacteriales > Heliobacteriaceae > STF2-203. The sequence continues at coordinate 5,705 of JAQWAU010000003.1, forward strand.
AATCGCGGCGGCCATAAAGGCGCAGAATTGGAGAAAGTCCCGGCGACTCACTTTCCGGCGGTTAAACAGGTCTAGAACTGTTTTTTCCTGTTGGCGCATGCTCGCTCCCTCCTTTTTCCTACCTATTCACCCCAAGTCAGCAGATATGCTTAGGATGACATCTTTAATTGCCATAATTATAACATGGTATAAATAGTTTAAAGGGTTTTCGAACAATTTAGATAAATACAAAGGTCTTTCCGCTGACAAGTTTTCATTTTACAAAAAGGATTCTGACAAGTAACGTCGAATTTTAAACTATAACAAATAAATTGCTCCGAGCCTTGTTTCCTAAAGGGGTATCCCAAGGGAATTTGGCCACCATCACCTAGATGGTCACGGTTTGGTTGGAAACGGCTAAGCCGCCCGTATTTGGAAAGGAGCCTTTCTGTTGTGGAAACACAAACGTGTGGTCTTTGTAGCATATTTACTTAACAAAGCCTGCGGAAAGGGTGATCTTTTCCGGAGGCTTTTTATTTTTGGCAAGGGGGTGAAGCATCCGGGTAAAACCTGAATAGTCTAAATGTATTGCTAATTTATAGAAAGGATGACTTGAACAGTGCGGACAAAGCAATATTTCAAACGTTATGGCCGGCAAAGTGTGGGTTTGTTGCTGGCGGTGACGGTCTTCATGCTGTTTGCGGCGGGGTGTGGTCAGCAACCAGCGGCTACCCCGCCGGCGGATTCGGGGGTGCAAACCGTAACCGATATGGCCGGCCGGCAAGTAACCCTCCCGGCGAAGATTACCAAGGCTTACGGAACCAGTCCCATTCAGACGATCCTGATTTATTGCCTGGCGCCGGAGAAATTAGCCGGTTTGAACAGTGCCCCAACGGATTTGGAGAAACGGATTATGTTGCCGCAATGTCAAAACCTGCCGGTTTTGGGGGGCTGGTTCGGCCAAGGGAATACCGGGAACATGGAAGAGATCCTGAGGGTCAAACCGGATGTGATTGTTTGCGGACATACCGGTCAGGAGATGGCTGACCAATTGCAGCAGCAGTTGAATATTCCCGTTGTTTGGGTGGATGACACCATCGAAAAAAATGAAGAAGTTGTAAACTTCGTGGGGAAAGTTCTGGGGGCGGAGCAACAGGCCGGCAAAATGAACGCTTATTTCCAGAAAACCCAAGAGCGCATTAAGGCCAATTTGCCCCGGATTGCGGAAGGGAAAAAGGTGAGCGTGTATTATGCCGAAGGACCACAGGGGCTACAAACAGATCCCAAGGGCTCTAAACATGCCGAGTTGCTGGAGATCTTAGGGGCGGAGAACATAGCCGAAGTAGCGATCAAGCCCGGATTCGGCCGGAGCGAAGTTTCCATGGAACAGGTCCTTAAGTGGAATCCGGAGGTGATCATCGCCGGGGAATTGGAATTTTACCAACAGATCTTAAATGATCAAAAGTGGAAAAACATCAAGGCTGTCCAGGATAACCGGGTTTACTTAGTCCCCCGGGCACCCTTTAACTGGTTTGACCGGCCGCCGGGAGTAAACCGGATTATCGGCTTAGCTTGGACGGGGCAGATCCTATATCCCAACATTTATTCCTTCGATATTAACCAGGAAACTAAGGAATTTTACAAAATTTATTACCACTATGACTTGAAGGATAATGAAGTCACGGAGGTCTTAACCTGTGGCGGGGTCGCAAAAATGTAGCTGACGCCGAAAAAAGAGGTCCTCTTCCTACCATAATTAGGTAGGAAGAGGACCTTTTCCCTTTTAAGCCAACAGGTCTTTCCGGCGGTAAACGGTTTTGCCCCCGGAAAGACTGGTTGCTACCGTTTGCAGGATTGTGGGCAGGTGGATGTGCCGGGAAAAGAAAACCGGCTTTTCTTCGGTAATGGCATGTTCTTTAATTAGCCACATGGCGGTATGGGAAATGTGTTGCGTCAAGATGACCAAAACGTCACACCGGTTAAGCATTCTCGCCCATTCCGGTTTACGGGCATCACTGCAGAGCAACCGGCAAGGGTATGTTTTGGGGTCGGCAGGATTGTTTCGCACCCCGCCAAAGATGCCTACCGTCAAGCCGTGCAGGGTGGTGAGGGCTACTTCCCGGTCGGAGGTTGCCGGTAGCCGACTACCGGCGGTGGCGACTTCCTGTAACACTGCCGGTGGTGGGGGAGCAGGTTGCAGTTCTTTGATTTGGCTCCTTAGTTCACGATTTAAAGCTTTTAGGTCGCGAATTTTCTGGGCTTGGTCTGACGGAGGAGTAACCGCTGGGAACCGCCGGTCTTTCTGCAGACGCCGGTTTTCTTGGTTGGCCTGGGAGAGTTGGCGCCCCAGGCCGGTCAGGTGGTCTTGTTGCCGGGCAATGGTTTTTTGCAACCGGGTGATGGTGTTCCGGGTTTCGGCCAATTCGGTTTTCAAGCGGCGGGAATAGGCCATAAACCGGGAGCCGGTATCGAATGGGGAGATCAGGTTAAAAAGTGCTCTATTGCGGATGGGTTCAAGATTTGGTACCACGGGAAAACCGAGCAGAACAAAGCTCAACATTGTCCGGCCGAGCATTCTTTCCAGTTTGGCCACATTTAATTTTTGATAATAAAGACCTGGAATCAGCAGTAACTGCACCGTGAAAGAGACGATAGCATGGAAAAGAAGCTCCAGTTTTGACGGCGGAAAGGTGGCAATGAAGCAATCCCGGACCTTGGCGATTAGTTTCAAGTATCGCTTTTTGGCTTTGCCCGCAGTGCCTGAACCGACTTTGGCCGTGGGGGAAGGAAGGTCCTGGGGGAGCATGTTCAGTACCTTAAGCACCTCGAGGAATTCCCCGAGATCCATTTCCGTGATGATTTGGGGCCAGTGAATGCTGAAATAGGCTCGACACCGGGACAAGAAGGCTTGTTGACTGCTCGCCCATAAGGCTTCTTGCCGGTGCCACTGGGCGGTGAATTCCTGTTGTTGGGCCCAGGTGCGGGTTATTGGAAACACTCCGGGATGGCCGACTACCGGTACCTCCGAAAAACCAATCTGGTAGCTCCGGGTTTCCCGGGGTGTACCGTTGTCGTCGGTGAACTTTAATTTGACGTGTGTAGCCGGCCGGGTAACCGCACAGCAGCTAATGGCCGGGATCGGATACAGTATTTTGCCAATTAACATCCGGGGGTCGTTTGGCGCCATCTCCCGGGCCGGTGGCGACGGCAGGGTTAACTGCTGATTTTTTTGACAATAAGGACATTGCCGGGATACCACCGGTACTAACCGGAAATCCGGCATAAAGGCCAGTTGGGTTATTTCCACTGGATGACTCTCCTTTCCAAAAACGGGGGGCTGAACCGTTTCCCGTCCAACCCTGACCTGGCTTAAGCAGGTGGCCCAGACTTCATAGATGGTCTTCCTTAGAAGTAAGGGCTCGGAGATTGCTTATATTTAAAGTTAACTATGGGGACTGGTTTTCGGCAAGTCTGCCAGATAGGCAGCGGTCATGCCACAAACGTGGTCACAGAACCGGCGCCGTTCCGGTGATTCCCGGTTACCCAAGGTGGTGGTCAGTGTCCGGCAGTTCGTGGACCCGAAAAGCATTAGGAAGCTGCGCTTGAAAACTTCAACCGCTGATTCCGGATTGGTTTTCAGGAGGCCTAAGACTAATTCCCCGGCGGCAAAGGCAGCACAGGTTCCGCCACCGGTGGTGCCTCCCCGCCAAGCCGCCAACATGGGGATTAGGCCCGGCAGGTTGGGAATAACCTTAAAGTCGGTCAAGGCCTGGATGACGGCTTGGCCGGCGTTTAGTCCCGCTTGGTGGTATGTTTGGGCTTTTTCACGGGCCAGAACCGAAATATCTTCCGGGTTTTGGTCTTCTGCTTTTCCGGCCGGCCGGTAATAGTCAGGTCCTACACAGCCCCGGCATAAACAACGGTCACCGATCATTACTTCCCGTGCGTCGTTGATCCCCTCACCACAAACGGAACACATTACCCGGCGCACCGGCTTGCCTGGTAGATCTTCAGGGGCAATTGTCACCACTACTTCTTCCAGGCGAAGCAACTCTTCATCAGGAATAATCCGGTAAGCGTCGAGGTACGGGTTGGCGGAATCGGGACAATACTGCTTGGCCAGTTCCCGGGTGCCTTCCGGTACCCATACCCGGACTGCTTTCCGGGTGTTCAGGTCGACAAACGTAGCCGCCATTTTGCCGTAGTCAACGTGTTTCAAGGTGCGCCGGCCTAACTTACAACCGGTGACCGAGTGAATCGCATCGGTGGCACAGCGGTCAATTTCCACGTAGACAATCAGGTTGCGGTATTTTTTCGGTTCGGTAATCCCGAGCCAGCGCAAGGCGGCCATACTAATCCTGACCCCCAGGATTTGGCCGGCACAGAGATGGCCGTGGTAAGCGACCGCTTCCTCCAGCAAAACCTCAAAACTTTTCATCATCAATCCTCCAGTTAAAGTGTCAGGCCTTTTCTGGCAATATTGACACAGCGGGCTGCCGGGCGAAAACTGCGGAACCCGCCGCCTTCGGCGAGGCAACGCCAAACAAGTTCGGGATTCTCGACAACCAATCCCCCCAGGATATCCACCCCGAAATCAAACATTACCGGGCTTAGGGGGGTGCTGGGACCGAGCAAGACGGTCACAGCCTTGCGCGATAATTCCAAGAGCCGGGGCATCGTTTTATTGATTAGGGTCGAAGCGGTAATGAGCACGACATCTTGTTCCGGTAATAAGTATTCCAGGGCGGTGTCCGGCAGGTCACCATCGTGCGGTTGCCGCTCAAAAACGGTGAGGATGGTATTTTGCCGCAGTTGTTCCATGTGGGGGAAATGACCGATTATCCCCACTTTTTTCCCCCGGGAAAGGTCCAGGATAAAATCGAAGGCACTGATATCCGGTAGTTGGGTCAGTCCTTTGCCGCTTAACTGTTCGACTGCCTTGGGGGTGTTTAAGCAGGAGTTGATTGCCGCCAGGCCGATGGCCGCCTCGGTGAAGTTCCAAGACTTGATGAGGCCGGCAAGGTCTCTAAGTTCTCGCCCCTGCAGGGCGCCGGCCAATGTTGTTTCCTTTCCCGAACGGGGAACCGAAAGGGCCAGACCCAAGGTTTCCCCTTGCACGGCGGTCCACCATAAGCCGGCCAGCACCCTTTGGGCTTTGCCCGGGGTGGTGGTTTCCAGCAGATGATCATACAAGTCCCACAAGTGCGTTCACTCCTTAATATGCCGGTTCGATTACGGTGCGTTCTACTGATTTGCCGAACAAGTGGTAACCTGATCCCCCTTCGCTTAGTACCGCCAAGGTCTCATCCGGTTTGGTTACTTCGATGCCTCCCAAACGCGTTACTCCCCGCTGAAACAAGGGTCCCGGCAACATACCGGCGGTTGGGCCGACGACCACCGCACCGGCCTCCGGCTTTTTCATCGCGAGAATTGTTTCCAGGGAGTCATTGAGCAGGGTAGTGCCGGTAATAATCAGCAGATCGGTGGCGCCGACAACCTCTGCCGCTTGTTCCGGCGGAACATAATACGGCAGCTCGTCAGGCTTTAAGGTCCGGGGATCCAATTCGAGGATCGCGAAAGGCTTACCCCGCTTTTTTAAAAGGCGGATGTAGGGAACCAAAGCACCGACTACCGTGACTTGCGCTTGTTCCGGGATGGGAAAGTCATCCAGGGGGTCGCGGCCGTACCGGATTATGTAGTCCGGCGGACTAATCTGCCGGCAAGTCGTGGATAAGGCGTTAATTACGGCAATGGCCAAGGCTTTCTTGATCGGGGAACCTTGGCCTGATTCCGCCAGCAAACTGGCGACACTTTTGCCCCGTAAGGCCCCGGGATTGGGCATTACCCGGGCTGAGCTAGGGCAGCATACTGCTTCCGGGATTGACTTAATCGGGGTAAAACACATGCCGCCGGTTTGGTTGCTGAGCTTAACCCCGGTAAAAAACAAACCGATTACGGCCTGTTCCAGCCGCAAATCCGCGTAATCTTTGCCCAGCGATTCCTGCAGACCGGCAAGTACTGCCGCAATAATGCCCGGTTTTACATCACCCACAATAAAACACCACCTGTAGAATTAACAGCAGCGCCGGGTAAGGTCTGCCGCCGTTTTTTTCGTTGCCAGACAAAGCTTGGAGACGCCAAAGATGCTGGGGATATCCGTAATCACCGGCGGGGTAAACCCGGCTTGTTGCAGCAAGCCGGCAAACCGGTCGGGGTGGCAAAGCGGGTGGCCCAAACTTTGCAAGGATTTAGTCAGCTCGTTTAAACCATTAGTCATTATACAACCGGGGCTGCAAAACCAGTGGTTTAAAACCAGCAATCCACCCGGTCGCAGTGCCTGGTAGAACCGGGCAAAAATACCGGGTAAGTCCTTACGGAATTGATATAAAACATGGGAAGCAAGCAAAAGATCGGCGCCTTGTCCCCAATCAGCAGTCTTTAAGTCTCCGGCGACGGTATGTAAACGGGAAGTTAACCCAAATTCCGCGATGTTTTGCCGGGTAAAGGGGATGAATCCGGGTTGGTCGAAAATTCTGCCGGTAAGCTCCGGGTGGACTTCACAAAGGGCAATCGCGTACAACCCGTGGCCACCGCTTAAGTCCAGCAACGATTTGGCTTTGGCAAAGCCCGGCCAAGCAATGACCGCATTGGTTACCGCCTGGACTTCACCCCGCAGGGCCTGCTGGTTCAAGGCCCGGAAGTTCTCCTGGTTTGGACCGGGCGATAAACCGGCAAACTGGTCTTGGGTTAAGATTTCCCCTAATTGCCGCCACGACGGGTCTTCACCCAGGTTTTTCAGATAGTCTCCTTGATAGGACGGGTTGCTGCGGACGAAAAAAGTGGCGGCTAATTGGGTATTCGCAAATAAACCTTCGTTACTGTCGAGCAGACCCAATTCAACTAATGCTCGCAGATAGCTGCGGATCAACATGCCGTTTATTTTCAGGCCGGTCGTGATTGTGTCCAATGAACTTGGTCCATTGCTGGCCAACCAATCAAACAGGTTAAGGTCAACGGCGGATTTTACGACCTGAAAGGCTTTAAAGCCTTCTAAAATCCGGTCGATCATCACCACACTGCCCGGAACTTGCCGGTTCATGAGAAACATTTAAACTCCTCCCAAGTTATCGTGTATATAATCGGTTAAGCAAGTAAGGGGACACAGACCTTGATTTCCTGCCGGGGTTTTTCCCTGATCTGGGCGGAAACCACCTTGATCCTGGCGGCATAAAGGTCGCTGAGGCTGGTGTCGGTAACGATTTCGTCCGGGTTGCCGATGGCGAGAATTTTACCTCCTTTCATGATGGCCACTTTGTTGCAGGCTAGGAAAGCATGGTTGGGAAAATGGGAAGTCATAATAATGGCGAATTCGGCCCGGGCAAGCTCGTTGATAATCTTCAGGATGCGGGTCTGGTTGCCGTAGTCCAGGCTGGCGGTTGGTTCGTCCATAATCAGCCAGGCTGACTGTTGGGCCAAGGCCCGGGCGATCAACACCAGTTGCCGCTCACCACCGCTGATCTCGCTAAACGGCTTTTTGGCTAAGTGGGAGATGCCGACATCGGCCAGGGCGGCCTGGGCAATCTCCTTGTCCCGGGGTGTTGGGGTGGCGATGGCCTTTAAGTGGGGGTTGCGGCCCATCAAGACCATATCCAGGACTTCATAGGGAAAAACCGAGGTGGTGGCCTGGGGCACATAAGCGACCGCTCTGGCCAATTCTTTGGGGGTCAAGCTGGTACTGTCCCGGCCACCGATCCGGATCTTGCCTTGTTTCATTTTGTTGATCCCCAGCAGACAGCGTAATAAAGTAGTTTTCCCGGTGCCGTTAGGGCCCAAAAGGCACAAAACATCCCCTTTAGCCACGGAAAAAGAGATCCCGTTTAAGAGGTTGGGCTGACCGGGATAATTAAAACACAAACTTTCGACGACGAAACTCATGTCCATCCCTTCTTTACTTTTGATAACAAAAAGATAAAAAACGGGGCGCCGATGATGGCGGTAAGAATCCCTAAGGGAATCTCTACACTGCTGGCGTTGCGGCAAATGTTGTCAACGAGCAGTAAATATCCGCTACCCAATAAAAGCGAGGCCGGCAGCAGCACCTGGAAGTTGGGACCGACCAACATGCGGGCCATATGGGGCACCAAAAGGCCGACCCACCCGATGATCCCGCTGATACTGACCGCCGCCGCCGTCATCAGGGTGGCACAAAGGACAATGATTGCCCGGATCCGGGTGATGTTGACCCCGAGGGCGATTGCTTCCTCTTCACCGATGGACATAATATTAACTTGCCAGCGAATGAGGGACAAGACGATGATGGAAAGGACAATCGGGACCAAGACGAACTGGACATCGGTGGTACCGACTTTGTTTAAACCGCCCATCAACCAGAAGGTAATAGCCGGCAAGGTATCCAAGGGATCAGCCAGGTATTTGACGATGGATAGCAAAGCTTGAAAAAGCGCGGAAATGACCATCCCGCCCAAGACCAGGACAATAATGGAGTTGCGAGCAAAAAGCCGGCTGATCAGATAAGAGGCGCCGACTGCCACTAAGGCGAAAATGAAGGCCATTAACTGGACCGCCAACCAGGGATAATGCAGGAGCATTCCTAAGGCGGCGCCAAAGCCGGCCCCGGCCGAGACACCCAAAATGGCGGGGGAGACCAGGGGATTTTTAAACAAACTTTGGTAGGCGGCCCCGGATACGGACAAGGCGCCACCGACCAAGATCGCCGCAATAATCCGGGGAAACCGCACTTGTAACACAACGGTCTCCATGGTATCGGTCCAGGTTTTCGGCACCGCAAAAAACTTGGCGGCCAAGATGGCAATTACCGTTTGAGGTGAAATCGGGTAACGCCCCAGGAGAAAAGACACGAAGAAAATTACAATCAAAATCACCAGAAGCACGAATATTTTGAAATGGACTCCGGTAATTCGAGATAGGAACATTTTTTTTACTCCCTGTTGAAATCGCCTGTTCACGAAAAGAAAAACCCAAGAAGGGATACCTTCTCGGGTCAACAGACCGAAAAATTGCGGTATCCTCCTTTCCAAACACGGGGGGCTAGCTGGTTTCCCGGCCAACCGGACCGGCGGATAAAGCCGGTGGCCCCAGTTTCATAAAAACTAAGTTTCCTTAGAAACAGGGGCTCGGAGGGAATATGCGGTTTAAAAACAAAAATGGTTTTGAAAAGGTGATCGTTACCCTTCGCAAAACCATTAGTTAACCATGGAACGATCATCTCCTTTCCAAAGTGGGGGGCTTGCCGGTTTCCCGGGCAAACCCAGACCTGCCGCGACGGCAGGTGGCCTGACCGTCATAAGGTGAAACACCTTTTAGACGAGAAAGGCTCGGAGATTTATGTAAACATCTTGCCTATAGCTTAAAGGGTCCGGACAATTTCGTCAAGGACAAGTTTGAGCTTACTTTTCTCCGGCTATCCGGTCTTGTTCAAGCCGGATCAGCAGGCCGGTAAAGTGTTTATCAAAAGTATCATCCACATGGAGAAGGGCGTCTTGGTGGAAAAGCTGAAATTGACGCAGCATTTCCCGGCCTTCGGGGGTGAGGTTGGTGCCCCGTTCCCGGCTCCCCGGGTGACGTTCCACCAAAGGTATTTTGAGCCGTTTTTCGGTAGCCGTAATTTTGCCCCAAGCGGCCCGGTAGGACATCCCGAGAACCGCAGCCGCCTGGTTGATCGAACCGGTCTGGTCGATCGCCATGAACAGCCGGGCCCGACCTAGACCGAAAACTACTTCCCCATCGGCTTCGAGCCAGATTTTTGATTTTACTTTTAATTGTGGCAAACCGGAGGCCATGGAATTCCCCTTTCCCGATGCAAACGGCAAAAAAATGCGGGCGGGTGTACCGCCGGGGTGAACCGGCGGGCCGCACGTAATTCTATTATACCACATCGTTTCGATTCGTCATCTTCAGGTCCTGTTTAAGTCCTTATACTTCCAGCCGGTAATGATCGAGGACATGGTACCATCTTTGGTGAGCAGGTCGTGGCGGATGCACAAGTAAAGGTGAATGGTGACGAAAACAACAAAAGCCCAAGCAAACAGGTGGTGAAAGTAGCGGGCATAGGGCATGCCGCCTAAGGCGGTAATTACCCAGGTGAACGAGGCGAACAGGGCGCCGTCGGGGACGATGGCGGCGTAAAGGGCAAAACCGGTGACAATCATGAACAGGGTGGCGAACCAGAGAAAAAAGAAATAGGAGAGTTCCGCGAGGGGATTGTGGCCGGGAAAGTCCTCTTCTTCTTTTTCCAGCAGCAGGTAGAAACGGACGGTACGCCAAAGTGAGGCCCAAAATTGCCGGGTCCAAGGCTGGTACCGGAACCGGGAGTAAGCATTACCGGCAATCCACCAGTAAATACGGAACAGAAAGTTGAAGATAAAAATGTAGGCGGCAACCATATGGATATACACCATGTTGCCCATGACAAAGGAGAATGTGGCATCCCCGGCGGTGTTGACCGGGCCGAAGAAAGGCCGGGCGATATAAATGCCGGTGAAAAACAGTACCCCGATTGCCAAGGCGTTTACCCAGTGGTAGAGGCGGATCGGCAATTGCCAGATATAGACCATTTCGTGGGTAACTTTCACGGTGGCCACCTCCTTTAATTCAGTACGGTTACCCGGGTGATTTCTTTCTTTTCACAATCGAGCAGGTGGATGCCACAAGCCAAACAAGGGTCAAAAGAATGAATGGTGCGCAAAATTTCCACGGGCTGGTCGGGATTGGCCAAGGGGGTTCCGATCAGGGAAGCCTCGTAAGCACCACGCTGGCCTTTTTCGTCGCGGGGTGATGCGTTCCAGGTGGTGGGGACGACCGCCTGGTAGTTGAAAGTCTTGCCGTTTTTAATGTGGATCCAGTGTCCCAAGGCCCCCCGCGGGGCTTCACAGATCCCTACCCCTTTACAATCGGCCGACCAGGTTCCCGGATCCCATTTGGCCGGATTGAAGGTGGCAATATCCCCTTGTTGGATATTGGCGATCAGTTCATCGTAGAATCGCCGCAGGTAGTGGACGGTCAGTTTGGTTTCAATCCCCCGGGCGGCGGTCCGGCCAAGGGTGGAGAAAAGGGCGGAAACCGGTAGTCCCAGTTTGGTCAAGACCAGGTCAATGGTGTCCTTCCATTCCGGCATCCCTTTGGCGTACGCAACGACACAGCGGGCCAAGGGTCCGACTTCCATGGGGTGGTCCCGCCACCGGGGCGCTTTGAGCCAGGAGTATTTACCGTTCAGGTCCAGTTCCTGGTATTCACCTTTGGGACCGGTGTACTTGAGCGTGGTTTCCCCTTCCCAGGGGTGGCGTCCCGGCGAATCACCGCTGTATTCGTACCAGGAGTGGTCAATATATTCTTTGATTTGCTCGGGGTCTGTCGGATCACACTCGAGGACTTCGCTTAAATTCCGGTTCAGGATGACACCCCGGGGGAAAAGGTAGCTGTCCGGGTTGCTGATGTCATCGGTGGGCAGGTCGCCGAAGCACAGGTAATTGGGCAGACCGCCGCCGTAAGTGACATCCTTATAAAAGGAAGCAATCGCCAAGAGGTCGGGAACGTAGACCTGTTCCACAAAGGCGGCGGCTAGTTCAATCATTTGGTTAACCAGGTTTAACCGTTCGATATTGATGTTGTCGTCACTGTTCGGGTCGAGGGAGCAAGGGACACCACCGACCAGGAAGTTGGGGTGGGGGTTCCGGCCGCCGAAAACGGTGTGGATTTTCACAATGTCTTTTTGCCAGGTAAGGGCCTCCAAATAGTGGGCCACAGCCAGTAAATTAGCTTCCGGAGGCAGCTTATACGCGGGATGGCCCCAGTAACCGTTGGTAAAGATGCCGAGCTGGCCGGAATCAACGAGGGCTTTCAAACGGTCCTGGGTATCCTTGAAATAACCGGCGGAAGACCGGGGATTCCCGGGGGATACTGTTTGGGCGAGGGCGGCGGTAGCTTTCGGGTCGGCTTTGAGGGCATTAACGACGTCAACCCAGTCCAGGGCATGCAGGTGGTAAAAGTGGACGACATGGTCGTGGATAAGTTGGGTACAAAACATGATGTTCCGGATCAGGTTGGCGTTTTTGGGGATCCGGACTTTGACGGCATCTTCCACCGCCCGGACGCTGGCCATGGCGTGGACTAAAGTGCAGACCCCGCAGATCCGCTCGACAAAAATCCAAACATCCCGGGGGTCCCGGTTTTGGACGATCACTTCCAAGCCGCGAATCATCGTGCCGGCACTCCAGGCATCGACGACCCGGTTGTTTTCCACCTGGGCCTCGATCCGCAGGTGGCCTTCAATTCGGGTGACCGGATCGATCACGATTTTCGGCATACTTTATTCCTCCTTCTTGCCTTTGGCCTGCCGGGCTTTGCTTACCGCCGTAGCGCCGGCGTGAATAGCCACACCCCCGACGGTAATCGCCGCCAGGGCGCCACCGAAGCGGTCGGCGTTCAGCCCGACCGGCATGCCGGGCAGGCTGGCCAAATGGGTATAGAACGGGCCATTGTCCCAGAAGTTTTCTTCCGAACATCCGAAGCAAGGATGGCCGGACCGGATGGGGTAAGAAACCCCTTCGTTCCACTGCATGGTGGCACAAGCATTAAAGGTGGTCGGTCCCTTGCAACCCAGTTTGTATAAACACCACCCTTTACGGGCCCCTTCGTCATCAAATTTTTCGACAAACAGGCCGGCATCGAAAAATGCCCGCCGGTTACACTTGTCGTGGATCCGGTGCAGGTAGAAGGATTTGGGCCGACCGGCAAAATCAAGCTCGGGAAACTTGCCGTAGGTCAGGTAATGGGTAACTACCCCGCTCATGACGTCAGGGATCGGGGGGCAGCCCGGAACATTGACGATCGGCTTGTTTTTGATCAAGGCATTTACCGGCTTGGCGCCGGTGGGGTTGGGGGAAGCGGCGGCGATTCCGCCCCAGGAAGCGCAACTGCCCATAGCGATGATCCCGGCACAATCTTTGGCGGTTTCTTCTAAGATTTTGAGGGCGGATTTACCGCCGATGGTGCAGTACTGGCCGTTTTCACCCAAGGGGGTCCCCCCTTCTACCGCCAGCAGGTATTTACCCTTGTATTCACTGATGGTTTTTAGCCGCACTTCTTCGGCCTGGTGACCGGCGGCAGCTTGCAGCAGCTCATGGTAATCTAAGGAAATTAGATCCAAAATAATATCGGAAATTAACGGGTGGCCGGAACGAATAAATGATTCGGTACAGGCCGTACACTCCTGAAAGTCCAACCAGATGAGGGGCGGTCGCGGCTTGGTTTCCAGGGCTTCGGCAATCTTCGGTACGGCGGAGGCTTCCAGACCAAGGGCCGCCGCCATCAGGGTGCAAAACTGCAAAAAGTCCCGGCGGCTGACGCCACGGTGACGTAACCGGTCAAAAACCGTTTCTCCGGGCTTGTTCAAACAGACCATCCTCCTTTACCAATCTTTTGTGGTTATGTTTGCCGCAAACCGGCTTTTTTACACAGTGAGAACACCTTGTTCCCGAGCGGAAACCAAGATACAATACGGGTAGACTAAGACACATGAACGAGAAGGGGCCTTTATGCGAATTGCGGTTATCGACGGTCAAGGCGGCGGTATTGGGCGATACATCGTGGAGAGGATCCGGAAAGAGCTGCCGGAAAATTTGGAAATACTGGGGTTAGGCACTAATGCCACCGCCACCGCGATTATGCTCAAAGCCGGGGCAAATGAAGGGGCGACCGGGGAAAACGCCATGGTGCAAAATCTGCCTGAGGTCGATGTAATCGCCGGTTCGGTGGCAATTGTGTTGGCCCATAGCTTTCTAGGGGAATTGACGCCGGCGATGGCGGAAGCCGTTGCCAAGGCTAAGGCCCGTAAATTGTTGCTTCCTTTAAACCGTAACCGGGTGGAGATCGCGGGGGTAAAGCAGGAACCGCTGCCACACCAGGTGAATGCCCTGATCCGCCGGTTGCAGGAGATTGTGAAGGGGGATGTAAAGCATGTGTGAAGCGAATGCTTATTTACGCCGGGGCAACCGGGAAGAACTGGTCCTGGAAGCGGTGGATAAGCTGATTCCCGGTCCGGGGCAAATTACGATGATCAATATCTTTGGTGAGCAAAAAATCTTAAAAGCCAAGATTTTGGAATTATCGTTGGTTGACCATAAAATAATTTTGGGTGAAAACAATGATTAAAGCCGGCCGGGATCTGGCCGCCGTTGTTGCGGCTTACCGCCAAAACGTAGCGGCAGATGCGGAAAAACGGCGCCGGTTTATTCAAGAACAGGTGGCCGCAGCCGGCAGTAACGGTGTGGTTGTCGGGATTAGCGGCGGTATTGACAGTGCCGTAACTGCCGCCTTATGTGGGCAAGCACTGGGGAGTGACCGGGTCTTAGGGGTCTGGATCGGGGCGCAAAGTGCGGCAGTTCACCTCCAGGATTCCCGGGAGCTGGCCGCCAAAATCGGCTTTAAGCTGGTGGAAATCAACCTGGATCAGGTTACCGGCATGTTATTGGTTGCGATCCGGTCCGGACTGGTTGCTGCTGGTTTGCCGGCAGCGCCATTCAGCCAAAAGATGGCCGGCAACACGAAAGCCCGGGAACGCATGGCAGTCTTATATGCTTTAGGTAACGAGCTGGGTTATTTGGTTGCCGGCACCTCTAATTACACGGAGATTTATTTGGGGTATGAGACCAAGGGCGGTGACCAGGTTTGTGATTTTAATCCGATCTACAGTCTGGTGAAGGCTCAGGTTCAGGTTTTGGCGACGTACCTCGGGGTACCGGAGGCAATTTTGACCAAAGCGCCGTCGGCGGATCTTTGGGAAGGGCAGACGGATGAAGGGGAAATGGGCTTTACGTACGCCGCTGCCGATACGTTTATCTTGACTGGGCAAGGTGATCCGGCAGTTGTGGCCGCAGTAACCAGACTGCACCGGGCTTCCGCACATAAACGCCGGTTGGCCCAGGGGATTTAGGTTTTTTCAGTTGACATAAAGGGGGAAGGGGTTAATGGCCGGACATTCCAAGTGGGCCAATATCAAGCACCGCAAAGCGAGAGTTGATGCCCAAAAAGGCAAGCTTTTTACTAAATACGCCCGGGAGATCATGATGGCCGCCCGCCAAGGCGGTGGTGATCCCAACGCCAATTTCCAGTTGAAACTGGCGATCCAGAAAGCCCGGGAGGCAAACCTGCCGAACGAAAATATCCAGCGGGCGATTCAAAAAGGGAGTGGCGGTACCGAAGGGGCTAACTTTGAAGAACTGGTGTATGAGGGTTATGGTCCTGGCGGGGTGGCCGTACTGCTTGAATTGGTGACTGATAACCGTAACCGCACGGCCGGGGAAATCCGGCATCTTTTTACCAAATACGGGGGTAACCTGGGTGAGAGCGGCTGTGTGGCCTGGATGTTTGCCCCAAAGGGACTGGTCCGGATCGAAGCGGCAGCCCCTTTGGATGAAGAAGCCCTGATTCTGGCTGCCCTGGAGGCCGGGGCCCTGGATGTCAACCTGGAAGACGAAACCGCGGCGGTGGTTTTTACCGCTCCGGCGGATCTGGAGACGGTTAAAGCAAGTTTGCTGGGGACCAATTACCAGGTAGTGGCCGCCGAAGTGACGTTAGTGCCGCAAAATACGGTGGAAGTGACCGACCAGGAACAGGCCGGCAAGGTTTTAAAACTGCTGGAAGCCTTGGATGACCATGACGATGTCCAAGGGGTGTATGCCAATTTCGAAGTGGATGATGCTTTAATGGAACAGATTGTGTAAAAAAAAACAACCCCCGGTCGCAGTTGACCGGGGGTTAGTAATTTATGTAAAGAAGTCACGCTTAAGCGGTTAGATCTTGAACGGGCAAGGGTAACGCCGATTCTTCCTTTGGGGTGGCCAAGGCAATGTGGGTCCGGGTGTTGCTTACTCCCGGGATTATCAGGATGTATCTGGTTAACAACTGTTCGAGTTCGCCGGTGTCTTTCACCCGGATTTTCAGCAAGAAACCGTCTTGACCGGTGATTCGGTGACATTCCAGGACATTCGGGCTTTGGGTGATTTGCTCGACAAACCGGGTGTAATAGTCCGGATGGTCCAATTGTAAGGAGATAAAAGCGGTTAATCCTAGATTTAAGGCGTTTGGATTTAGGCGGGCTTGAAAACCTTGAATTATTCCTTTTTCCTCCAGCTTTTTTATGCGTTCGGCAACCGCTGGTGATGACAGGCCTACCAGGGATGCCAGTTCTGTTTGCGTTACCCGGCCATTTTGTTGGAGCAATTGTAAAATACGGCAGTCTACAGGATCAAACATTTTTTGGGCCTCCTTACGTGATTCCTCCCTCCGATGTTTCACAATCAAGCCTTTTTACTCAAATATATATAAATAATGAGGAAAAGTCAAGGATAACCGTAATTCACCAAAAAACGCCAGCCCTAAGTCTCATTTTTTTCTGGTTTGGTAAGGCTAGATCCAGGGGACGGTTGTCAGCCAAAATCAGCCAGGAAAAGGTGGGGATAAACATGGCTTGTTGGCGGGGGGTATTGCCCCTGTTGGCCTTGGTGTTTGCTTTTTGTTTTTTGGGTACTTATACGCTGGTGATATTTGCTGGTAATGTCGTGGCTACCGGCAGCCAAGCGGTCAGCCGGTCTGCCGGTGGGGAGTGGCCGGAAGGCCGGATTGCCCCTGGGGTGGCAATTACTACGGAAACAAGCTATACGTTGTGCCGGCATACGGCGTATACCACGTTGGAACGTCCTGAAGACTGGACTGGCCGCCCTTTTCGCCAATTGCGCCAGCGGTTTCCGGAGCGGGAAGGTTGGCAGGCGGAGCTGCGGCCGGGGCAGATTATCCTGCGCCGGATGGTGGAGGGTCTTTGTCCGGTGGATGCCGCCCGCCGCCACTTGGGGATTGTGGATGGGGTGGTTGCGGTAATTGTCGGTCCACCCGGGATCAATGGTGGTATCGACCGGATGACCCGGATTCCTGCTGCGCAACTGCCGGCGGTATTGCAGGAGTTGGCCGCAGTAGATGGGGTGGACTCAGACGGAAATGGGAACTTTTGGGCCGCGTTGGCCAGGTTTGATGATCGCTTGGGCAGGGGGGAAAAGGAATCCCCGGCCGGCGTGTCGAAGATAACAACAGAATAAGCTTGATTTTTCAGCGCCTGGGAGTGGTTAATCTGGTTATTTTAGGGATCGACCCGGGAACGGCCCGTTGCGGCTATGGCTTGGTCCGGATTGAAGGGAACCGTTTGACGGTAATTGCCCAGGGTTTAATTTCAACAACACCCCAACAGCCTTTATCTTCCCGGCTGTTGCTTATTTTTGACCGTCTCGAAGGGTTGATTGCCACTTACCGGCCCCAAAGGGTGGCAATCGAGGAATTGTTTTTCAGCCGCAATACCGCAACGGCCATGGCGGTTGGCCAGGCCAGGGGGGTCATCCTATTGGCCGCCGCTCGGGCGGGGTTGCCGGTTAGTGAATATAAACCGACTGAGGTTAAACAAGCGGTCACCGGTTACGGGCGGGCGGAGAAAAGTCAGGTCCAGGCAATGGTGCGGGTGCTCCTGGCCTTACCGGAATTGCCCCGGCCGGACGATGTAGCGGATGCCTTGGCGGTGGCGATTTGTTGTGCCCATAGCCGGCCTTGGGGGGTGGCAAGCGGGTGATTGCTTTTTTGTGCGGCCGGATTGCCGGTTTTGGCGAAGATTGCCTGTTGCTTGACGTTGGTGGGGTGGGTTATCGTGTTTATATACCTGCCGGGGTGTTTGCCGCGTTACCCGCAGCCGGCGAAAAAATCATGGTACACACTTATTTCCACTTGCGGGAGGATCAGGCGCAACTTTATGGTTTCCTTTCGGCAGAAGAACTGGAGTTATTTCGGCTTTTGTTGGCGGTCAGCGGCATTGGGCCAAAAGTAGGCTTGGCGATTTTATCTACTTATTCGGCGGCTGAAACGCAACGGGCAATTGTTACCGAAGATGTGCTGATGCTCACCGGTATTCCGGGGATCGGTCGCAAAACGGCGCAGCGGCTGGTTATCGAATTGCGGGACAAGCTGCTCAAAAAAGGTTTACATCCGGTTAAGTTGCATCAGATGCCGGTTGATACCGGCGACTGTCCGACCGGTTGGTCGGAAACAGGGTCCCGGCTGGAGTTGCCAGCGGTTAAACCGGCCGGACGGGATGAAGCTTTTACTGCCCTGCAGGCCTTGGGCTTTACGGCAAACGAAGCCAGAGATGCTTTGGGGGCATTGGTTGCAACGGTCGAACCGGCTGCCGGGGCCGAAGAATGGCTGAAAGCAGCCTTGAAATATTTGGCGGCGAAGTAAGAGAAAGATGGGGGTTCCCAGGTGGAGGAACGGTTGGTTTCACCGGTGTTGCGTAGCGGCGATACTGAGGCGGAGGGGAGCCTGCGCCCACGGAGCCTGGCGGAATATATCGGCCAGGAAAAAGTTAAAGCGAATTTGACTGTATTTATTCGGGCCGCGCTGGGCCGGGGTGAGCCGTTGGACCATGTATTGCTCTACGGCCCCCCCGGTTTGGGCAAGACCACATTGGCCCAAATTATCGCCAATGAGCTAGGGGTCCAGTTGCGGGTGACTTCTGGTCCGGCGATTGATCGCCCGGGGGATTTGGCGGCCATTTTGACTAATTTGCAGCCGGGGGAAGTCCTGTTTATTGATGAGATCCACCGTCTGAACCGGGCGGTGGAGGAAGTGCTTTACCCGGCAATGGAGGATTTTTGTCTGGACATTGTTATCGGCAAAGGGCCTTCAGCCCGGTCGGTCCGGATTGATTTACCCCAATTTACGCTGGCTGGGGCCACTACTAGGGCCGGAATGCTTACCTCGCCCTTGCGGGACCGGTTTGGGGTGATCCACCGTTTGGAATACTACCAGCCCCGGGAACTGGAGATCATTGTTACCCGGGCGGCCGCTATTTTGCAGGTGACGATTGAGCCGGCCGGAGCGAAGGAAATAGCCCGTCGCTCCCGGGGGACACCCCGGATTGCCACGCGTTTATTGAAACGGGTGCGTGATTATGCCCAGGTGTTGGCCGGTGGGGTAATTACCCGGGAAGTGGCGGCCGAAGCCTTGCTCCGTTTGGAGGTAGACTCCTTGGGATTGGATGCTACCGACCAAAGAATGCTTTGCACTTTGATTGAAAAGTTTGCCGGTGGCCCGGTGGGGGTGGAGACCTTGGGGGCGGCTTTGGGGGAATCGGTTGATACCTTGGAGGATGTCGTCGAACCTTATTTGCTGCAACTTGGTTTGTTACAGCGAACACCCCGCGGCCGCTTGGCGACGGTGGCGGCCTGCCGGCATTTAAACCTGCCGGCGCCGGCAGGGTTGGCCCCCGGAGTGGAAAGCCAGCCGGAAGAAACCGGCAATGGCGGCCAGGGCAGGTTGCTTTTTTAGGAGGAATTATGTCGCTTTTACTGCATACCTGTTGTGCCCCTTGTGCCATTTATCCCCTTAAGTTGCTGCGGGATGAAGGCCGGCAGGTTACTGCTTATTTTTTTAATCCCAACATTCACCCGTACACCGAGTTTCGCCGGCGGCGGGAAACCTTGGCCACCTATGCGGCCGCGAACGGGTTGCCCTTGCTGGTGGAAGAGGAGTACGGGCTGGAGGAATTTTTACGGCTGGTGGCTTTTGATCCGGCCGGACGCTGTCCGGTTTGCTACCGGCTCCGGCTGGAAAGAACGGCGGCGAAGGCCCGGGAGCTGGGCATGGCGGGGTTTACCACCACTTTGCTGGTTAGTCCGTACCAGGACCATGCCTTACTTCGGGAGACCGGGGAAACGGTGGCCGCGGCGGCCGGGATTCCTTTTGTCTACCGGGATTTTCGCCCGGGTTTCCGGGAAGCACAAGGGCAAGCCCGGGAAATGGGCTTGTACCGTCAGCCATATTGTGGTTGCATTTATAGTGAAAAGGACCGCTATTACCGGGTGAAACGGAGGGCCAAGCTTGATTGACGGCAGCTCATTGGGCAAATGGATCATGCTGTTAGGTCTGGGCCTCGTGGCTCTTGGGGGGCTGGTTTGGTTTCTGGGGCAGTTTATTTCCCTGGGACGGTTGCCCGGGGATTTTAGCTGGCAAAAAGGAAATGTTTCGTTCTATTTTCCGCTCGCCACTTGTATTTTCTTGAGCTTGCTGCTGACCTTTTTATTAAACTTGTTTTGGCGGCGGTAGCCACATACCCTAACAAGGCCACTCTGGGTTCCGAATAGTTATTGTAAAGAGGGTGAATTGTTTTGGGCTTTGTACCCCGGAGTTCTGTCATGATGAGTAAACGCCAAGAGCCCGGCATCCTTCTTGTTCGTGCCCAGGAAGGGGATGAAAGGGCCAGAAATCTCTTAATCGAAAAGTTTACCCCATTTATTCTCCGGGTGACGGCGGCCGCCAGTGGCCGGTATGTCCGTTTAGGGAACGATGACGAGGTCAGCATCGCCCTGATGGCATTTAATGAAGCAATTAGTGATTACCGCGAAGAAAAAGGCGTATCATTTTTGAGTTTTGCGGAAACAGTAATCCGGCGACGGTTAATCGATTTTTTCCGCAAGGAAGCAAGAGCACAGAAGGTGATACCGCTTTCGGCATTTGCCGAAAGCGAAGCGGAGGATGGTAATGAGCCGACCAACCGGTTCGAGGTTCGCCAGGCTACAGAGTCGTACCGGGAAGCGGTGGAAAATACCGACCGGCGGACCGAAATCATTCAATACAGCAAGCTGCTGCTTGAATACGGGATCACCTTTGCAGAACTGGTGGAATTGTCGCCGAAACATGAAGACGCCCGGGTGCGGGCGATCGAGGTCGCCCGGTTGATTGCCGAAAATCCCGCCTACCGGGATCACCTGAAGCTTAAGGGTTCTTTGCCGTTAAAGGCCCTGGAAAAAGAAGTGACAATCAGCCGGAAAACCTTGGAGCGACAACGCAAGTACATTATTGCCGTGACGATAATTTTTATAGAAAACCTGCAGTTTTTGAAAGAATATATCAAAAAGTGATTGGACGAAAACCTGCCGGGGAGGGGGGTTGTTTGTGGAACAACGCGGTATAGTGGTGGAGGTCACCGATCGAGAAGTGATCGTTTTGACTCCATCCGGGGAATTCCGGCGGCAACCGGTTGCCGGGCCGGCGCCGGGTTTGGGAGAGGAAATCCACCTGGCGGACGTGATTCCCTCCTTACGACCTTGGTGGAAACTTTGGCATTGGTCGGCCCCGGCGGCGATGGCCTTAGTATTATTGCTGGTTTTGATTGTGGGTGTTTTCCAAGGTCCGGAAACAGATGTTGTGGCCACAGACACCCCCACCGGGGAGAAAGTTTTGGTAGCGGATCGGGGCCTGGCAGCACCGGTCAAGTATATTACGGTTGATATCAACCCTTCCGTTGAATTGGGTCTTGACGGGCAAGACCTGGTGGTTACCGTCCGGCCGTTGAATGAAGATGGCGGCAAGCTACTGGCCGGCCAGGAGCTTACCGGGTTGACGGCGGAAGAGGCGGTCAAGAACATTACCACTGCCGCAGTGCGTCAAGGATATCTGGCTCCGGCCAAAGAAAACGCGGTGGTGATTGCGGTCTCCGGGGAAAACCGGGAATCGGTCGAGGATAAAAACTTGGAGCAGAAGCTGAAGGTTTCAACGCAAAAGGTATTAAAAAATGATAACCTGCCGACTGACCGGATTCAGACGGTGCGGGTTCCGCGGGAATCCCGGCAGAGAGCCGAGGAGTTGGGCCTGTCGGTCGGGAAGTTTGCTATTTTTCTGGAGGCCCTGGACAACGGGTTGCGGGTAGATGCCCAAGACCTCCGGCAGGAGCCGATCACCAAGGTAATTGTCGCGGCGGGCGGCAATCCGGCTGAGGTGATTACCAAAGCAGCCAATGAAGCGAACTTACAGGCTAAAGCGGAAAAGTACCGGGACCGGATTGATGCCGAAATTGCCCAGGCGAATGCCGGGGGTGAGCCTACTCCGCCGGGCCGCGATAACGGTAAGCAGAATGACAAAAAGCAGGAAAAAAAGGAAGGGCCGGAAAAGGGAAATCCGGGGGTGAACCCGGCGGGTAAAGTTGTGCCGGCAAAAGAATAAACCGTCCCGGGTGGTTTAGTTAGTCCGGAGAATGCGGGGCATCTCTCCGGATTTTGCTTTTGCTGACAGGAAAGTGGCGGGGTTGCGTCGAATTATATAAATTTGGAAAGGGATGAAACGAGGAGGAGCCGGCAAGTGATTCAGGATTTAATCGTTCGGGCGGTCAGGCAAGTGGGATTGATCTTACTTGCTGGTTTGGCCGGTTTTTGTTGTTGCGGTTGGTGGAATCCGGCGCCGGTTGCCGGTGCTGAACCACCGGAAGCGCGGGTGCTGTTGGCCCGGGAAGCCACCGCTGAGGTGACGGCAATTGCCGGAGGCTATCAGTTGATTGATGAAGCCAAGGGTACGGTGGTGGCCAAGGTTGCCCCGAATGAAGGGTGGCGGGTGACGGCAACCGGCCGGGAAATTAAGGTGACCCGGAACGGGCAGGTCTTAACGGGTACATATGCCGGTTCTTTGTGCTTCCAGGCCGACCAGCCGGAGAATATCTTCGGGCTAAACGGTAAAAAATACCGGGGAAGTCTCCGGGTTGATCCTTCCCCTACTTCCGGGGAGAACAAATTGCTGCTGATTAACCAGCTTGATCTGGAAAGCTATCTGGCCGGGGTCGTGGGCATGGAAATGGGCTTCAAAGCACCCGCCGAAGCGTTGAAGGCCCAGGTCGTGGCTTCCCGGAGCTATGCCTTGTATCAACGGGAAAACAACCGGCTGCTCGGCCAGGATTATGACCTGCGGTGTGACCAGTACAGCCAGGTTTATACCGGCGTGGCGGGTGAACAGCCCCAGATTTGGCAGGCGGTACAGGCTACCCGGGGCGAAGTGGCCGTATGGGACGGGGAGGTTATTAACGCGGTGTTTCATTCCAATGCCGGGGGCCGGACGGAAGACAGCGAGTATGTTTGGACGGCGAATCTGCCTTACCTGCGGGGGGTGGCCAGCCCGGAAGACCAGGTGGCCGCGGAACAGAAGGGGACGGCGACGGCTTACCACTGGCAGAAAACCCTTGCCCCGGCCGGGCTGGCGGAGCGGGTACGGTCCTTGACGGGCAAAGATCCAGGTACGGTGACCGGTTTGCGGGTTACGGAAACCAGTCCTTCCGGCCGGGTTACCGGATTGGCGGTAGTGGGGACCAAGGGGGTTATTACGGTTGGGAAACTGCAGGTCGGCCCATTGGTAAGCACCCCGTCGACAAAGTTTGTCCTGGGTGGGGGAACGGCCCTGGTCGCGGTAGGCCGGGGTACGGCAACCGGGGCTTCAGCCCCGGTGCCGGTGGTGGCAGGCTATGTTGTGACTGCCGGCGGGGTTAAGGCCCAGGTTCCGGTAACCGGTCAACTGTACCTCGAAGGTGCCGGGGGTACCAGGGTAACCGGGGCGGCTGCCGCGGGTGAAGGGCTTACCTTGACCGGCTATGGTTTTGGCCACGGTGTGGGGATGAGTCAGTGGGGGGCTATGGGTATGGCTAAGGCGGGCAAAACCTACCAGGAGATTATCCGGCATTATTACAACGGCGGTGAGCAGGATGGCCGTCTGCGCCTTGCCGGCAATTGGGGCCGGTAGATGGATGTTGAATTATTCAATTACGAATTACCCCGGGAAGCGATCGCCCAGACCCCGGTTGAGCCCCGGGATGCAGCCCGGCTGCTTTTGCTGGATCGCCGGACCGGCGCCGTCCGGCATACTGTTTTCCGGGGCCTGGGCAATTGGCTGCGGCCTGGGGACCTGTTGGTCGTCAACCGGACCCGGGTAATTCCCGCCCGTTTATACGGTGAAAAGGTTGGGGCGGGTGTTCCGGTGGAAATGGTCTTACTGACCCCCCGGGGAGATGACTGCTGGGAGGCTTTGGTCCGGCCCGGCCGCCGTTTAAAACCAGGGACCCGGGTTGCCTTCGGCGGTGGTTTATTGACTGCGGAAATTTTGACAACGACGGATTTTGGTGGCCGGTTGGTCAGGTTTGACTATACCGGGGATTTCGACCAGATTTTGGCCGGTATCGGCCAAATGCCTTTACCGCCTTATATTACGCAGCCATTGCCCCGCGAGCGGGCGGAACGGTACCAGACGGTTTACAGCCGGGAACCAGGTTCGGCGGCAGCCCCGACCGCCGGGTTGCACTTTACGCCAGGGCTGCTGCAGGAACTTAAAGACCAGGGAATTGAAACGGTTTCGGTGTTGTTGCATGTTGGTTTGGGCACCTTCCGGCCGGTGAAGGTTCGGGAAGTGGCGGCCCACCGGATGCATGCCGAGTACTATCAGGTCGACTCCCAGGCCGCCTTACGGATCGAAACTGCCCGGCGGGAAGGACGCCGCGTGGTTGCGGTAGGAACAACGGTAGCCCGGACCTTGGAAGCGGTTGCCCGCGAAAATGGGGGCCGGGTTGTGCCGGTGACCGGGCGGACGGATATTTATATTTATCCCGGGTTTAATTTTCAGGTTTTGGATGGCCTGCTGACAAATTTTCATTTACCCCGTTCGACTTTACTGATGCTGGTTGCCGCTTTTGCCGGGCGGGAGCAGGTGTTGGCCGCCTACCGGGAAGCCCTTGCTGAAGGTTACCGGTTTTTCAGTTTTGGTGATGCGATGCTGATTATTTGAATTTAAGGTGATTTTATTGGCAATCCGGTTTGAACTTTGCAAAACCTGTTCCCGGACCGGGGCCCGGGCGGGAATTTTACATACGTCCCGGGGTCCGGTGGCGACCCCTGTCTTTATGCCGGTAGGGACCCAGGCAACGGTGAAAACCCTGACCCCGGAAGAATTGCGGGACATTGGGGCGGCTTTAATCTTGGCCAATACCTACCACCTTTATCTCCGGCCCGGGGCAGATTTGGTCCGGGAAGCGGGCGGGTTGCACCGGTTCATGCACTGGCCCCACGGCATTTTGACCGATTCAGGCGGCTATCAGGTGTTTAGCTTGGGACCGTTACGCAAAATTACGGAAGAAGGCGTGGAATTCAAAAGCCACCTTGACGGTGGGACGCATTTTTTTTCGCCGGAAAAGGCGGTAGCGGTCCAAATGGATCTGGGGGCCGACATTATTATGGCTTTTGACGAGTGTTCCCCATACCCCTCTACTTTTGCTTACGCCCGGGATTCCTTGGCTCGAACGACCCGCTGGGCCCGGCGGTGTCAGGCTGCCCATACCCGTTCGGACCAAGCTATGTTTGGGATTGTCCAGGGGGGTATGTACCCCGAATTGCGCCGGGAAAGTGCCGCCGGGTTAGTTGAATTGGATTTCCCCGGGTATGCTGTCGGCGGTCTTAGTGTCGGGGAGCCGAAACCGTTGATGTACGAAATGCTGGAGGTAACCGTGCCCTTGTTACCGGCAGCCAAGCCCCGTTACCTGATGGGGGTGGGTAGTCCCGACTGTCTGCTGGAAGGGGTGGCCCGGGGAATTGATATGTTTGACTGTGTTTTACCCACCCGGACGGCACGCAACGGGCTGGCCTTTACCACCCGGGGCAAGGTGGTGATCCGGAATGCCGGCTATGCCCGGGACTTTACCCCATTGGACCCGGAATGTTCTTGTTATACTTGCCGGAACTACAGCCGGGCATATTTGCGCCACTTGTATAAGGCGGAAGAGATGCTGGTATACCGCTTGTTAACCTTGCACAACTTATCCTTTTTACTTAATCTGATGCGGGATATGCGGCAGGCGATCCTGGCCAACCGGTTCGACGGATTTAAAAAGGCGTTTTTGGCGAAATCCGGGCAGGAAAGCGACACTTAAAGCCCGAAAATAGTTAGCACAAAATTGGAAAGGGAGGTTTTTCTATTGCCACAGGGCTGGGAAAGTTTAATTTCTTTGGGGTTACTGCTGGCGGTACTTTATTTCATCATGATCCGGCCGCAACTGAAGGCCCAGAAGGCGCACCACGAGTTATTAGCCAAATTGGAGGCTAACGACAAGGTGATGACCGCCGGGGGTTTATATGGTACCTTGACCAAGATTGATGGGGATAAAGTGACCATGAAGATTGCCGACGATGTTAAGGTGGTATTTGCCAAGAGTGCCATAAAGAGGGTAATAATGGACGATTAATTGTTATATAATCCCCTTGAATACAGAAAAAACTACAAAAAGATGAATTAACCAGCAGGAAAATGCAAAAAATGGTCGAACATGATCCGTGATTAAGCTGATCGCGGATGGGGGAAAAACAAGGTGGATTGCCGATTGTTGTTGCGCCAGATCCGGCGCAAACGCAAGGAGTTGGAAAGGCTGGTAAGCCAAAACAAAGGGGGCTCGCTAACCAGCGGCAAGATCTACCGTAAGTCTTGTGAGCTTGACGGTTTGATTGTGCGTTATATGCGGGTAAACCGGCAGATGGAATTGGATTTTCCGGATTTTCAACCTTGGTCGCCGCTGCGTTAGGCCGGCGGCTTTTTTATTTTGCGGGTTCCAGCGGTGTCGAAGCGGCGAATTCATTGACAATATTCGCATTCGGGGGTTATAATTCTTGAGATGTTATGCACTAGATTTGGACGTATTAGCAACTTACGCTTTTGAAAACCGGCGAGGAGGCAAACGGGCGCGATGAATGTAGGAAAAACGGTCCAACTGACGGCACTCGTCTTACTGGTGGCAATTGTTGCCGCAGTCGGGTTTACGCCGATTGGTCAAGCGATTAAGCTGGGCTTGGACCTCCAGGGCGGGCTGCATGTGGTATTGCAGGCCGACGAAGAGGACCGCAAGGTTTCCCCGGATGAAATGAAAAAGGTGCAGGCGATTATGGAGCACCGGATCAACGGGCTTGGTGTCGAGGAGCCCTTAATCCAGATCCAGGGGACTAACCGGTTAATCATTGAGTTGGCTGGGGTACAGGATCCGGACAAGGCCATTGACCTGATCGGGAAAACGGCCATGTTAAGTTTTCGCACCGCTGATGGTAAGGTGATCGTGGAAGGGCGGGACCTCAAAGAAGCGAAAGAATCCCTTGAGGCAGGCTCCAACCAGCCGGTGGTTCACCTCAGCTTGAACCCCGACGGGGCCAAAAAATTTGCCGAAGCGACCAGGGCCAACCTGGGAAAACAGATTGGTATTTACCTGGATGAAGAACAATTACAGAATCCAACCGTTCAGGATGTCATTACGACCGGAGAAGCCCGGATTACCGGGTATAATTCTTTGGAAGATGCCCGTCAGATTGCTTTATTGTTAAATTCCGGGGCTCTGCCGGTGAAGATGGAGATGGTGGAGAAGCGCACCGTGGGGCCGACCTTGGGTGTGGACAGCCTGGAAAAGAGTAAAGTAGCCGGGATTATCGGGATTGCCTTGGTTTTTGCTTTTATGTTTCTGTATTACCGGGTGCCCGGTTGTGTGGCAATTATTTCCCTGGTGCTTTATTCGGTGATTGTTTTAGGCATTCTTGCGCTATTAAAGGCCACCCTTACCTTGCCGGGGATTGCTGGTTTCCTCCTGTCGATCGGGATGGCGGTGGATGCCAATATCATTATTTACGAGCGGCTTAAAGAGGAACTGCGGGACGGCAAGTCCCTGCGCACAGCCATTGAATCCGGGTTTACCCGGGCGTTTGCCGCAATTATTGACGCCAATGTGACAACTTTGATTGCAGTGGGTGTTTTGTATTACCTGGGATCCGGTCCCATCCGTGGCTTTGCCATTACTCTGGGTCTGGGTATTTTAAGCAGCATGTTTACAGCGATTACCTTTACCCGCTGGATGTTGCGTTTGACCGCGAGCAGCGGCATAGTTAAAAGCCGGAAACTATTCGGAGCCTAAGGAGGGAGACCGGGTAATGAAAATACCGTACATGAACATTATTGGCCGCCGGAAAATCTGGTTTACACTTTCCCTGATTTTGCTCATCCCGGGGATCATCTCCTTGGCATTCCAAGGGCTGAACTTGGGGATTGATTTTACCGGTGGTTCGCTGATCCATTTTCAAACCGAACAACCCGCCGGCGTTGACCAGGTCCGGGGGGTTCTAGACCAGTTCGGCCTGGGTTCCTCGGTGGTCCAGCCATCGGAGAACAATAATATGTTGATTCGAACCAAAGCCTTGGATAAGGTGGAACGGGATCAGCTGGTCGGGGCCTTGGAGGCTGATCTAGGTAAAATAACCGTGCAGCGGGACGAGAATGTCGGGCCGGTGATTGGTAAGGAACTGAGTTATAAGGCCTTTTTGGCTTTGGGGATTGCGGCGGTATTGATGATCCTTTACATCACCTTGCGGTTTGAGTTTAAGTTCGGCTTGGCGGCAGTCCTGGCCCTTTTGCACGATATAGTTATTTTGGTCGGGATCTTTTCGATCTTTCAAATTGAGGTTGATGGCACCTTTGTAGCGGCGGTTTTGACGGTTCTCGGATATTCAATTAACGATACAATCGTCATTTTTGACCGGATCCGGGAGAATATGGGGCCGAAAAAGCGGAAGGGCGAGAGTCTGGAAGCCATGGCCAACCGGTCTGTCTTGGAAACGATGACCCGTTCGATCAATACTGTCCTTACCGTCATTTTCATGCTGGCCGCCTTGATTTTCTGGGGTGGTGAAACAACCCGGGTTTTCAGTATGGCGATCTTGATCGGGGTGGTTATTGGTGCCTATGCTTCGATATTTAACGCTGCCCCGTTGTGGGTTGTATTTAAAAATTGGGAAAAAGCCCAGCGGCAGAAACCAAAAGTTAGGGTAGCTTAAAACAAGCCCTGGGGATTCGCGACCGGAACCAGAAACTGGGTAAGCTGTTTGCTTGGAGGTTCAGGGCGTTATTCAAAAAATCTTTTGAGCACTCCGGTAAGCCGGGGTGCTTTTGGTTCCGCCGGAATATGATAAAATCAACTATGGGTTAATAAGGGGTAATCCTAATGAAAGAACAGCTGCAGGTAGCCAGGTTGTCGGTGGTTTCCAATACGTTTTTAGTCGTCGGGAAGCTTGTTGCCGGTTTGGTTACCGGTTCGGTTAGTGTGCTTTCCGAAGGAATTCATTCCGGCTTAGACCTGGTGGCGGCTTTGGTTGCATTTTTCAGTGTCCGGGAGGCGGCCCGGCCGGCAGATGAAAAGCATAACTTCGGCCACGGCAAGTTTGAAAATGTGGCCGGTACCGTTGAAGCCCTGCTGATTTTCATTGCCGCCCTCTGGATTATATGGGAAGCCGGCCACAAGCTTGCCGGGGGTGGGGGGCCACCGGATGTCGGCTGGGGGATTGTGGTGATGGGTTTATCGGCGGTGGTCAACCTGTATGTCTCCTCACGGCTGTTCCGGGTTGCCCGGAAAACGGACTCAGTGGCCCTGGAGGCGGATGGTCTGCATTTGCGGACTGATGTCTACACCTCGTTGGGTGTGATGACCGGCTTGGTTTTAATCAGAGTGACCGGTTGGTGGGTGGTCGACCCGTTAATTGCCCTCGCTGTCGCGTTATTAATTCTTAAAGCGGCCTGGAAACTGCTGCGGGAGGCCTTTTTTCCGTTGCTGGACCAAAGTCTGCCGTTTGAGGAAGGGCACCAAATCAACGAACGGATCAAGCGGCATGCCGGGCAGTATATCGGGGTGCACGCCGTGCGGACCCGGCGGGCCGGCGCCGAACGCCACATTGATATGCACGTGGTTTTCTGCCGGCGGTGTTCGTTGGGACAGTCCCACAAAGTAGCCCATGAGATTACGGCGGAGATTGAAGCCTTGTATCCGAAGGCCCGGGTACTGGTTCACCAGGAACCATGTGAGGAGGAAAAGTGCCGGGGGTGTGAAAATGAAACCGGGGGAAGTGATCCGGTGGCAGCAATACGGCAGCCAGGTTCCCGCAGAAATTAGCCGCTGGCTGGCGGCAAACCGGATGCCGGTGCTGTTTGCACCGGCCTTGTATGGCCGGGGGGTGCAAACGGTTGCGGATTTGGCGGCATTTTTTTCTTGTAGTCTGGCCACCAGCTCATCACCGTTATTGTTTGGCGAAAATTTGCACCGGGCGGTGGCCCGACTTCGGCAGGCGATGGAAGGCCGGGAGAAGATCGTGGTTTTTAGCGATTATGATGCCGACGGTACCACCGGGGCGGCTTTAATCGCGGGTATTCTAGGGTCCTTACAGCATCATTACGGATTTGAGCTGGCGGTGGCCTTAGGGGACCGGTTTTCGGACGGCTACGGGTTAAACCAGCATAATATCGGGCGGGTATGCCAAATGAACCCGGATCTGGTGGTTACGGTTGACTGTGGCATCGGCAGTCACCAAGAAATTGTCGCGTTAAAACAAGCCGGGGCAGATACGATTGTTACCGACCATCACGAACCAAAGGGGAGCCTGCCGGCGGCGGCAGCGGCGATATTGCATCCGGGTTATTGCCGGTATTCTTTTGCTGCTCTATCCGGTTGTGGGGTGGCCTACCAATTGATGAAAGGTTTATGGATCGCCCACGGGAAAAAATGTCCCGGGTGGGTGGTTGAGGATCCGCTCGACCTAGTGGCGATCGGGGCGGTTTGTGACGTGATGCCCCTTAATCTGCCGGATAACCGGGTTTACGTTAAAGAAGGGATCAACCGGATTCGCCGGGGGAGCCGCCTGGCCTTTCAGCTGATGGGCCAACAGCTGAAATGGAAGAAGGTGGACGCACATACGCTTGGTTTTTTGATTGGTCCCCGGATTAATGCGGCCGGGCGCATGGGGAATGCCGATATCGTCGTGGATTTATTGCTTTCCCGGGCCCCGGAGGTTTGCCGGCCTTTGCTGGCAGAACTGGAAAGGCGGAACAATGAACGCCGGACCCAGCAAAAAAGGGTAGTTGACGATGGCTCTAAGCAACTGGCGGCAAATCCCTATAAACACCTTACCTTGGTCCATGGTGATTTCCACGCCGGGGTCGTGGGGATTGCGGCAGCAAAGTTTGTTAGCGAAAACTACCGGCCGGCTTTTGTTTTCTCGACCGGCGGGGATCAGCTAAAAGGCAGTGCCCGGAGCATTCCCGGCGTAAATTTGTTCAAACTGATCGAAAAAAACCAGCAATACTTGACCGCTTGGGGTGGACACGCCATGGCGGCCGGTTTAACCATACCGGCAGCAAATGTGTCGGCCTTTTTTCAGGCCTTGGATCAGGAATTAGCGATGTATCCGGCGGAAACTTGGGAGCAGGTCCGGTGTTTTGACGGGGTGTTGACGGAAGCGGACCTGACGGAGGAATTCTTCCGGACCTTGGTGGCCTTGGAGCCTTTTGGCGAGCAGTTTCCTGCTTTAACTTGGCAGGTTGACGGGGTCTTGTCCGGAAAGGAACTGGATGCGGAACGCAAGATCGGCCGCATCCGGATCGGGAAACGGGAGTTTCCGTTTGTCATGTGGGAAGGGGCGGGTAAAGCTACCTTTGGGGAACAGGGGTCTTTTTTTGGCCGTTGGGAGTGGAGTGACTATCACCAGGCCATGCAGTTCCGGATTCTTGATGTCGGCGGCAGGGGAACCAGGGTGCAGACCGCCTGAAAAATACCGCATACCGGTTAGAACAAATTCAAACAATGGTTAATAGACTTTTTTGAAGCCATATTTAATTAGGGGGTGAGATGATGCAGGTGACCTTGGGCCAATTATTGAAGCGGGTGCAAAGTTATACGCAAAACGAAGCTGATTTGGGCTGTGTCCGGCGGGCTTATCAGTACGCAAAAGAGGCACATGCCGGTCAATTGCGCATGTCCGGGGATCCCTACATTTATCATCCCTTGGCGGTGGCCTA
This sequence comes from Heliobacteriaceae bacterium, assembly GCA_028707535.1. Taxonomy (GTDB): domain Bacteria; phylum Bacillota; class Desulfitobacteriia; order Heliobacteriales; family Heliobacteriaceae; genus STF2-203. The sequence continues at coordinate 37,424 of JAQWAU010000003.1, forward strand.
TACTTTGGCTGATTTGGAACTGGACATGGCTACCATTGCCGCCGGCCTGCTGCATGATGTTATTGAGGATACACCTCTGCGGGTCGAGCATTTGGAAAGGGATTTTGGCCCGGAAGTGGCCTTGTTGGTTGATGGGGTCACCAAATTGAGCCGGTTGGAGTTTCGTTCGAAAGAAGAACAACAAGTGGAAAGCTGGCGGAAAATGTTCTTGGCGATGGCCAAGGATATCCGTGTAATCCTGATTAAACTGGCTGACCGGGTCCATAACATGCAGACCCTTTGTCACCAGACGGCGGAAAAACAGCGGGAAATTGCCGTTGAGACGATCGAATTGTATGCGCCACTGGCTAACCGGCTGGGAATTTTCCGGATGAAGTGGGAGCTGGAGGACTTGGCCCTCCGGTATTTAGAGCCGGAAGTGTATAACGACTTGGTCAAACGGATTGCCGGCAAACGCCAGGAGCGGCAGGACTTGATCGATAAAATTATTGCCGTTTTGGCCGATAAACTGGCGGCGGTAGGGATCAAAGCCGAGATCTTCGGCCGGCCGAAACACTTTTATTCGATTTACCGCAAGATGACCGCCCAGCAAAAAGACCTTTCGGAAATTTACGACTTGATTGCCGTCCGGGTGATTGTGGATTCGGTGCGGGATTGTTACGGCGCTTTGGGGATTATCCATACCGTCTGGAAACCGATTCCTTTGCGGTTCAAAGATTATATCGCCACCCCGAAAAGCAATATGTACCAGTCCTTGCACACCACCTTGGTCGGGCCTCAGGGAGAGCCTTTCGAGGTGCAGATCCGGACTTGGGAGATGCACCGGACTGCCGAATATGGGATTGCCGCCCACTGGAAGTACAAAGAAGGCAGCCAGATAGCCGGCAAGCAGTTTGAAGAGAAGCTGGCCTGGCTACGCCGGTTGTTGGAGTGGCAGTCTGACCAGCGGGACACCCAGAATTTCATGGAATCCTTAAAAATCGAGTTTTTTTCTGACGCTGTGTTTGTGTTTAGCCCGAAAGGTGATGTTGTGGAGTTACCGGCCGGTTCGTCACCGATTGATTTTGCCTACCGGATTCATTCTAATGTCGGGCACCGGTGTATGGGGGCGAAGATTAACGGGCGGATTGTGCCTTTGGACTATAAATTGGGCAATGGCGAGATCGTGGAGATTTTGACCAAGTCGGTTCCGGCCCCGTCCCGGGACTGGCTTAATATCGTGAAGACCTCTAACGCCCGCAACCGGATCCGGCAGTGGTTTAAAAAGGAACAGCGGGAAGAATTGGTGGAGCGGGGCCGGGAAATCCTGGAGCGGGAATTACGCCGGCAACAGTTAGATCCGGGGGAAGTTCTCAAGCCCGAAAGGGTGGCGGAAGTCTGTAAACGGTATAATTTTCTTAGTGGTGACGATCTGTTTTTGGGCCTGGGTGATGGGGCGATTACGGTTAACCCGGTCATTATGCGGCTAAAAGAGGAGCTCAAAAAAGAGAACAAATTGGAGGATGTTTTCGTTCAGCCACCGGAGCTGACCCCGTTTTCAGGGTTCGGTAAGCCTTTCCAAGGGGTGCGGGTCCGGGGGGTGGACAATGTAGCGATCCGTTTTGCCCGCTGCTGTAATCCTTTGCCGGGTGACGATATTGTCGGTTATATTACCAAAGGGCGGGGGGTATCAATCCACCGGCGGGACTGCAGCAATTTAGTCGAGCTGTCTTCGGAGGAGCAGGACCGGATGGTTGAAGTCACCTGGGATAACAAGTCCCGGACGACATATCAGGTAGAGATCGAGGTTTCCGCAATGGACCGGGAACGGTTGACCACTGATGTGATGATTGCGATCGCGGATTTGAAGACACCAATTAACTCGGTACATGCCCGGGCTACCCGGAACAAAATGGCTTTGATCAATCTGGTCGTGGAGATCCGGGATTTGAACCACTTGCGCTACGTGATGGAAAAAATCCGCCGGGTTAAAGATGTGCTTGATGTCCGGCGGATTATCCCGAACGTGAAAACAGATAAAGAAAGGGACTTGCTTTCCAGTTAGCCGGAAGATGGGTGCGATTATACCGGATGGGGATGGAGTTTAGATGCGGGCAGTTGTCCAAAGGGTGCAGCGGGGCCGGGTGACGGTTGCCGGCCGGATAACGGGTGAGATCGGCCCGGGGTTAGTGGTTTTGATTGGGGCCGGGCAAGGGGACACCCGGGATGATGCCCGGTATATTGCGGATAAAGTAGCCAATTTGCGGATATTTGAAGATGACCAAGGGAAAATGAACCGATCGGTCCAGGAGGCTGGTGGTGCGGTTCTGGTGGTCAGTCAGTTTACTTTATATGGTGACTGCCGGAAGGGGCGGCGGCCGGGTTTTTCCACGGCGGCAAGGCCGGATACGGCTAGGGAACTGGTTGAAGCGGTTACCGAGAACTTGCGGGCGAGGGGTCTGGCGGTAGCAACCGGGCGGTTTCAAGAACACATGGTTGTGGAAATTATCAATGACGGGCCGGTAACCTTGCTGCTGGATTCGGCGCGGGTGTTTTAGAATTGATAGAAAACGGTCAGGAGGCAGGATAATGATTATCAGGTGGCTAGAAACAGGGATGATTGGGGCCAATTGTTATCTGGTGATGTGCCCGGAAACAAAAGAAGCGGCGATTATCGACCCCGGTGATGAAGGCGGGCGGATTATGCGCCTGGTAACCAAAGAACAGGCTAAAGTGGTGGTAATTATCAACACTCATGGGCACGCGGACCATATCGGGGCTAACCGGGAGGTCAAGGAAGCGACCCAAGCCCCGCTCCTTTGTCATGAAGATGATGCCCCGATGTTGCTCTCACCGGCCAAAAATTTGTCGCTGTTTACCGGGCACGCCATTCAAGGGCCTGCTGCCGACCGGCTTTTGCGGGAAGGGGATACGGTTAAAATCGGCAAAACCATTACCCTGGAAGTGCTGCATACCCCAGGACATACCCCGGGCGGGATTTCGCTGAAGGCACCTGGTGTTGTGTTTACCGGGGATACGCTTTTTTGCGGTTCGATTGGCCGGACCGATTTCCCCGGGGGTTCGTTTACGAATTTGATCCAATCAATCAAAGACAAGTTGCTGGTTTTACCGGATGATACGATGGTTTATTCCGGGCACGGCCCGGAGTCTACGATTGGGCAGGAGCGCCGGACCAACCCGTTTCTTTAAACGGTCATTCTGAACGTAGTGAAGAATCCATAATCAACAATGGCCCTGCCTCCGGTTGAATTATCCGGGGGGAGGGCCGTGTCTTTATGTGTATTGGCGAAGGTTGCCGGGCTGGGGGCAAAAGTGATAAAATACTAAGATAATCATGTTTTGTGGAGGTTGGCGGCATGCAAATAGCCTTGCGGGGGGTTCCACCGGAATATGGGGTCACCCTCCAAGAGGTTTTGTGGCTTTTTTTCCCTACTGCCCAGGTTGGGGGAACCGGTGGGGAGCCGGCAGCGGTGCTAAACTTTTGTTTTCACCAAAGGCCGGGTGAGCCGTTAACCGTTACAGCCAGCTTTATTCGGGGGGACCGGGAAGGTTGGGGTGAGGCTGCGGCCAGGGAATTTACCGGAAACGATCCGGAAAATCTGCGGCGGCGGCTGTGTAAGCTGGCTTTGTTGCGGGCCTTGGAGGATTTCAGCGGCCGGCCGGTGGATTCCTGGGGGATCCTAACCGGGGTGCGGCCAACCAAAATTGCCCATCGTTTACTCGATCAGGGAGTGCCCCTGGCGGCGGTTTACCAGTACTTGTTAGCCGATTATGCCGTGCATCCGGCTAAGGCCGGCTTGTTGCTCGCTGTAGCCCAAAGTCAACGGTCTTTTTTTCTTAGTAAGGAACAGGTCCGGACCTTGGTTGGGGTTTACATCGGGATCCCTTTTTGTCCGACCCGGTGTCTTTATTGTTCATTTCCTAGTTATGAATTGGCCCGGTATAAAGGTTGGGTGGTCCCTTTTCTAGGGGCTTTACACCGGGAGATTGCGGCGGTCGGGACGGCAATCCGCCAGGCCGGTCAACAGGTCCAAAATATCTACATCGGCGGGGGTACCCCCACCGTTTTGAGCTTGTCCCAGTTGGCGGCGCTATTGGAATGGGTGCACGCGCATTTAGGCTCAGCGGCTACCGTGGAGTATACGGTGGAAGGTGGCCGGCCGGATACTTTGAATCGGGAAAAAATGGCTTTACTGCGCCGATATGGGGTTAACCGCTTGAGCATCAACCCCCAGTCGATGAATGACGCCACCTTGGCCCGGATCGGCCGGGGCCACCGGATGGCGGATGTGGTGAACGGGGTCGGATTGGCCAGGGAAGCGGGGTTTCCCGTGATTAATATGGATGTAATCTTGGGGTTACCCGGTGAAACGGCCGAGATGGTGGGCGAAACCCTGGACCGGTTGGCAGAGTTGAGACCGGAAAATTTGACTAGTCATACCATGGCGATTAAACGGGCATCCCGGTTAACGGCGGAAAGGGAGCAATGGGTGCTGCCGGCGGCCCCGGAAGTGGCCGCGATGGTTGGGGCCGTACAGGAACGTACCCGCCGGTGGGGTATGGTTCCTTACTACCTGTACCGGCAGAAGCGCATTTTGGCCAATTTGGAAAACGTCGGTTACGCATTACCGGGCCGGGAATGCATTTACAATATTCAAATGATGGAGGAAAGGCAAACGATCTGGGGTTTGGGGGCAGGGGCCGCGACGAAGATTTTTGGGGTGACCCAAGGTTGCCTGACCGAAACCTGGCATAACCCGAAGGAACCGAAAAATTATGTGGACCGGATTGAAGAGATTATCCGGCGGAAGCTGGAAAAACTGGGGGATAGGGAATGTTGACTGGGGCACCACGTGGCACCAAAGATATTTTGCCTGATCAGGTAGGGCATTGGCAACGGATTGAGGCGGTTATTCGGCAGATTTGCCGGGAGTACGGGTACGCGGAAATCCGGACCCCGGTCTTCGAACACCGGGAGGTGTTTCACCGGGGGGTCGGGGAGACGACCGATATTGTCCAAAAAGAGACTTATGATTTTCACGACCGGGGCAACCGGGAATTGACCTTGCGTCCGGAGGGAACGGCCCCGGTAGTGCGGGCTTTGTTGGAGCATAAGCTTTACGCCGGGCCATTGCCGGTGAAAATGTATTATGTCGGCCCGATGTTTCGCTTCGGGCGGCCGCAAATGGGCCGGCAGCGCCAGTTTCACCAGTTTGGAATCGAGGTTTTCGGGGCGGCGGGGGCCGGGGCGGATGCGGAAGTAATCAGTTTGGCGATGGATTTTTACCGGCGTTTGGGGTTACTTGACTTGACTTTGTTGGTCAATTCCATTGGGTGTCCGGTTTGTCGCCCGGCTCACCGTCAGGCGTTATGTGATTTTTTCGGTCCCCGGGCCACAGAATTGTGTGAGGATTGCCGAAACCGGCTGGACAGGAACCCCTTGCGGGTATTGGACTGTAAACAAGAACGGTGTCAGGAGTTATCCCGGGGGGCGCCGGCGACGGTTGACCATCTGTGCCCGGCTTGTGCCGAACATTTTGCGGCTGTCCGGGAGTTGCTGGAAGCGGCCGGGGTTGCCTATACCGTGGATCCGGGTCTGGTGCGGGGGTTGGACTACTATACCCGGACAGCGTTTGAGATCATTTCCCGGGACATCGGGGCCCAAGCCTCGGTTGGGGGTGGTGGCCGTTATGACCACCTGGTGGAGACCCTAGGCGGCCCGCCGGTGCCGGGCATTGGTTTTGGCCTGGGATTGGAGCGCCTGGTTCTGGTGATGGAAAACCGGGGATTATTGGCCGTAACGGCGGAGCCGGCCCGGGATGTCTTTGTCGCTATGGCCGGTGACGGCACCGGTCCGGTTGCTTTCGGTTTGGTGCAGGCTTTACGGGCCCGGGGAATTGTGGTGGAAACCGATTGTTTGGCGCGGTCACTGAAGGCGCAAATGAAAACGGCCGACCGTTTTCAGGCGCCGGTGGTCGTGATTATCGGGGAAGCCGAGTTGGCCCGGGGGGTAGTAACGGTAAGGCTGATGCAAACCGGGGAACAGCAGGAGGTTCCCTTGGCCGGGGCCCTAGAATACGTAGGTGGTATTTTGAACGAAAGGAAGAAATGTGCGGGATGATGGCAGACGCGTTTACGGGGTTGAAACGGACTTATTATTGTGGGGAATTACGGCCGGAACACGCCGGGCAAGTAGTGATGGTGATGGGTTGGGTGCAGCGCCGGCGGGATCACGGCGGCCTGATTTTTATCGACTTGCGGGACCGTTCCGGGTTGCTGCAAATTGTTTTTAGTCCGGAAGTAGGGGCGGCCGCTTTTCACCTGGCTGAAGGGGTGCGGGGGGAATACGTGCTGGCCGCGTCCGGTGAAGTCCGGCGGCGGCCGGAGGGGACGGAAAATCCGGACCTGAAGACCGGTGATGTGGAAATTTACGTCCGGGAACTTAAGGTGTTGAACCAGGCGAAAACACCGCCTTTTTATATCGAAGACGGGGTGGATGTGGACGAAACCTTGCGGTTAAGGTACCGGTACTTAGATTTGCGCCGGCCGGAGATGCAAAAGAATTTGATTATGCGGCATAAAACGGCCAAGGCGATGCGGGATTTCTTGGATCAACACGGTTTTTTGGAGATTGAGACCCCGATGTTGACCAGGTCGACACCGGAAGGGGCCCGGGACTACCTGGTTCCCAGCCGGGTACACCCGGGGGAGTTTTTTGCTTTACCCCAGTCACCCCAGCTGTTCAAGCAGATTTTAATGGTTTCCGGCCTGGACCGTTATTTTCAGATTGTCCGTTGTTTCCGTGATGAGGACTTGCGGGCCGATCGGCAGCCGGAATTCACCCAATTGGATATCGAAATGTCTTTTACCGGGATGGATGAAATTTTATCCTTGATGGAAACAATGGTTGCTTATATTTTCAAGGAAGTTTTAAACCGGGAGATTCCGGTTCCTTTCCGCCGCCTGCCTTATAGTGAGGCGATGGCCCGTTACGGGACGGACAAGCCGGACCTGCGTTTCGGGTTGGAGCTGGTGGATGTTGCCGATGTGGTTAAGGAAGCGGAATTTAAAGTTTTTGCCGCGGTCGTTAAAAGGGGCGGGCAGGTTAAAGGAATTAACGCTAAGGGTTGTGCCGACTTCACCCGCAAGGAAATTGACGATTTGACCAAGTTTGCCGCCGTGTACGGGGCAAAAGGGCTGGCTTATATCCAAATGACCCCGGAAGGGCCGAAGTCACCAATCAATAAATTCTTCACCCCGGCGCAATTACAGGCATTACTTGACCGGATGCAAGCAGAGTCCGGGGATTTAATCTTGTTTGTGGCCGATGATCCGGTGGTAGTAGCGGCTGCCTTGGGCAACCTGCGGCTGGAACTGGCCCGGCGGCTTAACCTGATTGCTCCCGATCGGCTGGAGTTTACCTGGGTGTATGATTTTCCCCTCTTGGAGTACGATCCGGCCGAACGGCGCTATGTGGCGATGCACCACCCGTTTACCGCTCCCCAGGATGCGGACCTGCCGTTTTTGGCTAGTGATCCCGGGCGGGTACGGGCGAAGGCCTACGACTTGGTACTTAACGGAGTGGAAATCGGTGGTGGCTCCTTGCGGATTTACCAACGGGATGTCCAGGAAAAAATGTTTGCTTTACTGGGGTTCAGCCAAGAGGAAGCGGTAGAAAAGTTCGGCTTTTTGCTGGAGGCTTTTGAGTACGGTACTCCCCCTCACGGTGGCATTGCCTTCGGGTTGGACCGGTTGGTGATGCTGCTTACCGGCCGGGAGACCATCCGGGATGTGATTGCTTTTCCCAAAACCCAGTCGGCGGCTGATTTGATGGTAGCGGCCCCGGCGCCGGTGGCGGCCCGCCAGTTGGCGGAACTGCATGTCCGGGTGGCTATGCCCGGCAAAAAAACAGGTCAAAGCTAAAATGGACCCGGGGGGGGAACTTTTTTCCCGGACCGCTCTTTTACTCGGGAAGTCCGGCCTGCAAGTACTGGCTGAGGCCAAAGTGGCGGTTTTCGGTTTAGGCGGGGTCGGCTCTTTTACGGTGGAAGCCTTGGCCCGCTCTGGTGTCGGCCACCTGGTCCTGGTTGACCATGATCTAATCAGTCCTTCCAATATTAACCGTCAGGTGCATGCCCTGCATTCAACGGTAGGCCAGGCCAAAGCGGCGGTCATGGCTGGGCGGGTAAAGGATATCAATCCTCAGGTCAGGGTAACGTCGGTTCAGCGGTTTTACGGGGTTACGGCCGGGGAAGAGATAATCACGCCGGAATTAAGTTATGTTGTAGATGCAGTAGATACGGTAAAGGGCAAACTGGCGATTATTCTGCAGGCTAAACAAGCCGGGGTGCCGGTCGTTAGTGCTTTAGGGGCCGGAAACAAGCTTGACCCGACGCGGTTTGAGGTAACCGATATTTACGCCACGGCCGGGGACCCTTTAGCCAGAGTGATGCGGCGAGAATTACGGCGGCGGGGAGTGGATAATCTAAAAGTGGTCTATTCTGCCGAGCCGCCGGTAAAATTGGGAGCAACCGACGGGACAAAAATTTTAGGTAGTGTGGCCTTTGTACCACCGGTGGTTGGTTTAATCCTGGCGGCGGTGGTTGTCCGGGATTTGACCGGCCGTTTCCCGGGCAGGTAGCCGGAAGGCAGAGGAAGCCCTCGTTGACACCGGGAATCTGTGGCGCTATAATGGCGTTGATTATAGTTAATGTATACGGGGTTAACTGGGCGGGGTCTTTGCTATCCGGAGCAAGCAAAAGGGAGATGGGAGTATGGCGAGCCAAAATGTAATTGAGTTGACTGATGCTAATTTTCGGGGCATGGTGTTGGAAGCGGAAAAACCAGTGGTGGTCGATTTTTGGGCTGATTGGTGTGGGCCTTGTAAGATGATCGGGCCGGTGATTGAGGAACTTGCTAATGATTATGTAGACAAAGCTTTGGTTTGCAAGTTGAATGTGGATGAAAATCGGCAGATTTCCTCTGAGTATGGCATTATGTCCATTCCTACCATCGCAGTCTTCAAAAGTGGCCAAGTTGTTGAGCAAGTCATCGGTTATAAAATGAAGCCGGAACTGGCGAAGTTGTTGGACAAACATCTGGAATAACGGATTTTTATTGTCTTATAGTCTTTAGCCGGGAGAATCCCGGCTTTTATTTTTTGGAGGGATATGGGTGGATCTGTTTTCCTTGGCAGCAGAAGGCCGGCGTCAAAAACAGTGGCCTTTAGCGGCCCGGATGCGGCCGCAAAACCTGGAAGAACTACTGGGGCAAGAGGCGATTTTAGGTCCGGGCCGGTTGTTACGCCGGGCGATAGAAACCGACCAGTTGGGCAGCTTGATTTTTTGGGGGCCGCCCGGAACAGGAAAAACAACCATTGCGGCGATAATTGCCGGCACCACCCAAAGTCAGTTCGAACGTTTAAACGCCGTTACGGCCGGTGTTGGGGATCTGCGCCGGATTGTACAGGAAAGTGAAGACCGTTTGAATCATTATGACCAAAAAACGATCTTATTTATCGACGAGATTCACCGGTTTAATAAAGCCCAGCAGGATGCCCTTTTACCGGCGGTGGAGGAAGGAACTCTGGTGTTGATCGGGGCGACAACGGAGAATCCTTACTTTAGGGTTAATGCCGCTTTGCTATCCCGGAGCCGCATTTTCCGGTTGGAACCGTTGACCGAAGCCCAGGTCGGGGTGATGATTGACCGGGCTTTAGCCGATCCGGAACGGGGACTGGGCCGGTATAAGGTGAACCTTACTTCCGAAGCACGTTCCCATTTGGTTCGGGTAGCCGGTGGGGATGTGCGCCGGGCCTTGAATGCTCTGGAACTGGCCGTGCTGTCCACCCCTCCCGGCCCGGACGGCATCCGGCAAATCACGGCGGCGGTGGCGGCAGAATCGGTTCAACGGCCGGTGCTCAGTTACGATCAGGATGGGGATGCCCATTACGATACCATTTCCGCTTTCATTAAGAGCATGCGTGGTTCCGACCCGGATGCCGCTTTGTACTGGTTGGCCCGGATGTTGCAAGCCGGTGAGGACCCCCTTTTCGTGGCCAGGCGGATTGTGATTTGCGCGGCCGAGGATGTGGGAATGGCTGATCCCCGGGCGTTAACCGTAGCGGTTTCGGCTTTTCAAGCGGTCCGGTTTGTCGGTCTGCCCGAAGGGCGGATCCCTTTGGCCCAGGCAGCGGTATATGTGGCTACGGCGCCGAAATCCAATGCCAGTTATCTGGGTATTGAACAGGCTTGGGAAGATGCGGCAAATATTGTTGTCAGCGGGGTACCCCCGCATTTACGGGACAGTTCCTACCGGGGAGCCCGCCAACTCGGGCATGGTAAAGGCTATCTTTATGCCCATGATTTTCCCGGTGGTTATGTCCCGCAACAATACCTGCCGCCGGAATTGGCCGGGGTAAAGTACTATAAACCGACTGACCGGGGTTACGAACAGGAGGTAAAAGACCGGCTGGCGGCGCTGACGGAAAAAAATAAGGAATAATCCGGAGGAAAAAGCTTGACAAAAAAGAATTTATCTTTTTATTATATATGTGTAACTTACACATATGGGGGTTGATGAGATGCCACGGGGAAAATGCTGTAACCGGGGAAACCGGCCCTGTTCCTGCGAAATGGGGAATTTGTACCGGTTTACTGAGCCCATCGTGTTGGCTTGCCTGGCCCGGTTGGGCATTTCGCACGGCTATCAGATTGCCCAGGCGGCGGAAAGCTTGGCGGTTACCCATGCCGGTTTGGATGTCCCGGCGGTTTACCGGGTACTCCGACGGTTGGAGAATAACGGGTATGTTCAGTCGACCTGGGATACTAGCCGCTCCGGACCGGCCCGCCGGGAATATGTCGTTACCTCCGCCGGTTTGGAACATTTAGACGAGTGGACGGTGGTCCTTGGTGATTACCTGGCGTCGTTAAACGGTGTTTTGGCGGAGTGCCGGCAAGTCTTGCAGGGACGCCTGTGCCCGGAGGAAACGGAAAACCGTTAGGTTTTTTGCCTTAACTTGGTCAGAGGGCTAAATTTCCCCGTATAGTGCAAGTTACACTTATGGGTATCCTTATAAAAAAGGAGGAGTCGCTTATGCCGCGTTTTGACGGTACAGGACCCCAGGGTGAAGGAAAAATGACCGGTCGGGGCCGGGGCCTTTGCCGGCAACTGGTTGATGGGGTCAAGTCAATGGTAGGTTCCGGCCTGGGTCAGGGGGGCCGTCCCCGGGGCGGCGGCCGGGGCCGGTGTTTTGGCGGCCGCGGCCAACAATTTAACCCCGGCCGGCCGGTTGGACCACAAAAGCCGGAAGGTTGAGCAAACCAAGGAGGAGTTACATGCACATCGCTGTTACAGCTACCGGGCAGTCCTTGGACAGCCCGGTAGACGAACGCTTCGGCCGGGCCCGGTATATTTTAATTGTCGACCCGGAAAGCGGGTTGGTTGAAGCTGTTGATAACCAGGCTAATGTAAATGCGGCGCAAGGGGCAGGCCTGAATGCTGCCCAGATTGTCGTGGAATGGCAAGCGGAGTGGGTACTGACCGGCCGGGTCGGGCCAAAAGCCTTTGCCGTGTTAAAAGAGGCGGGGATTAAAATCGGTTTAGAGGCTGGTGGTCTGGTCCGGGAAACGGTGGAACGGTTCCAAGCCGGTGAGTTTAAAGCAAGTTAATACTGAGGAAGGGGTTGAATGTTGATGACGAAAACGGAACAAAAGCAGTTCCGGCTGGCGATCCCCTCGATGGTGCCGGGGGGGCCGGAGGCGGCCCGTTCCGGTCATTTTGGCCGGTGTGAATGCTTTACTTTGGTAGACTTTTGTGCCGGTAAGCCGGTAAAAATTGAAATATTGGGAAATCCGCCGCATGTTGACGGGGGCTGTCTGGTGCCGGTTAACCTGCTGGCGGCCAACAAAGTCAACGCGATTGCGGTTGACGGGATCGGGATGCGGCCTTTGTTGGGATTCCGGAGTGTCGGGATTGAGGTTTATGCCGGTACCGGGGCCAAGGTTGGTGCGGTAATTGAAGCGTATGCCAAGGGAGAATTGGCCGTTCTCGGCGAAGACGCCGTCTGTGGGGCGCATTAGGAGGAGAAACATGCTCCAGGGGACCATCGCCATTGCTTCCGGCAAAGGGGGTACCGGAAAAACTACCCTCGCCGTAAACCTCGCTGTTGCTTGTGAAGAACCGGTTTCCCTGCTGGACTGCGATGTAGAAGCACCTAATGCGCATTTGTTTTTACGGCCGGTCTGGGAAAAAACCGTACCGGCAACGGTGCCTGTTCCGGTCTTTGACCCGGAAAAATGTACCGGCTGCGGCAAATGCCGGGTTCATTGCCGGTTCAATGCCGTTGTGCTCCTGAACAAACGGCCGGAGGTTTACCCGGAATTATGCCACTCCTGCGGGGCATGTTTGCAGGCTTGTCCCCATGCTGCCATCAAGGAAGTACCCCGGGAAACCGGGGTAGTCGCCATAGGTTATTCCGGCAAGGTCCGGGTAGTTCAGGGAAAGCTTAACGTCGGTGAAGCGCAGAGTCCTCCGGTGATCGAAGCAGTGCGCCAACAGGCGGGAAAAGAAAAACTGACTTTGATTGATGCCCCGCCGGGAACCTCTTGTCCGGTAATGGCTGCGGTCAGGGGGGTAGATTACCTGGTGCTGGTTACCGAACCGACACCTTTCGGACTTAACGATTTGCAGCTGGCGGTGGAAATGGCGGCGGCGTTACAGATCCCTTGCGGGGTATTGATTAACCGGGCCGGTTTGGGGGATTCACCAGTACGGCAGTTCTGCCGGGCCCAAGGGTTACCGGTGCTGGGGGAGATCAAATACGATCCCCGGGTGGCCGCCATCTATTCAATTGGGGAACTGCCGGTCCGGACTTTACCGGAGTTCCGGACCCAGCTCGCCGCGTTCTTGACCCGGTTAGCCAAGGAGGTGACCCTGTGCAGCAGATTGCCGTCGTTTCCGGAAAAGGGGGAACAGGCAAGACTTCGTTGGTAGCCGCTTTTGCCGGTATTGCCGGATCAAGTGTAATCGCGGATTGCGATGTGGATGCGGCAAATTTACACCTGGTCCTTAGGCCTACCAGGGAACGGGTTACACCGGAGCCTTTTACCAGCGGATTTTTAGCGGTTTTAGCTGAAGCCCGGTGTACCGGTTGCGGCCGGTGTGGGCCGGTGTGCCGGTTTGCGGCTGTTTTACCGGGGGATGGCGGGAAACCGGCCATTGACAGCCTGGCGTGTGAAGGGTGTGGTGCTTGTGGGGATGTTTGTCCGGAACAGGCTTTGGCCCTTACGGAAAAACAGGCCGGAATGTTGTTTGTCTCTGAGACCAAGTTTGGAACTCTGGTGCGGGGAAAACTAGGAATTGCCCAAGCCAGCAGTGGTAAGCTGGTAAACTTGGTTCGCTCGCGGGCTATGGAAGTTGCGGTTCAGGACCGGCGGGAAATCATCTTGATTGACGGCGCTCCCGGAATTGGCTGTCCGGTAATCGCGACTCTCTCCGGGGTGGATGCCGCTGTGGTGGTATCGGAACCTACGGTTTCCGGGCACCATGATTTAGAGCGGATTTTGGCCTTGTGCCGCCATTTTGGCCGGCAGGCTTTTGTGGTGATTAACAAGTGGAATATCAACCAGGAAATGGCCCAAGAAATGGAGCAGGTTGCTGTGGCCCAAGGGGCAAAGCTGCTCGGCCGGATTGAATTTGACCCGCTGTTTGCGCAAGCTGTCGCTGCCGGGAAAACTATTTTGGAACAGGATGCCGATAGTATTCCGGCCCGGCAAGTGAACCAGATCTGGGAAAAATTAACCGCCGGCTTAAAAAAATAACACAGGAGCGAATAAATGATGACCGAAAACGAACAAGCCGGGAAACAGGCAAAACCGGCCGGTGGCCGGCAGGAAAACAGGGGTATCGAGCTGGCCGTTCCTAATGAATTCAGCCGGATTGACCGGGTGGTTGCGGTTATGAGCGGAAAAGGCGGGGTCGGCAAGTCTTCGGTAACCGCTTTGGCGGCAGTGGAACTCCGGCGCCGGGGGTTAAAGGTGGGGATCTTGGATGGTGACATAACCGGACCAAGTATCCCCCGGTTGTTTGGTCTGAATAAAGACTCTCTTTCCCTAAAATTCGGGGTTTTGCCGGCAACGACCCAAACCGGGATCCGGTTGATGTCGATTAACCTGGTCTTAGAACAGGATACCGACCCGGTAATTTGGCGGGGTCCATTGGTCGGCGGTGCGATTAAACAGTTTTTCGAAGAGATCAATTGGGATCATTTGGATGTACTGTTGATTGACTTACCGCCAGGTACTGGGGATGCTCCTCTTTCGACTTTGCAATCCTTGCCGGTAGACGGGGTTGTCATTGTCTCTTCTCCCCAGGATGTGGCGGTACTTGTGGTCAAAAAGGCGATCAAAATGGTCCGCCTTTTGGAGAAACCGATTATCGGCCTGGTAGAAAACATGGCTGGAATCATCTGTCCCCATTGCCAACAGCGGATTGATGTCCTGGGGCCTAGTCAAGGTGAAGCCCTGGCGGCGGAAACCGGAGTTCCCTGGTTGGGCAGTCTGCCGCTGGATCCTGCCCTGGCCGGCACAGCCGGCAGTATTGAGGATTATCATTCTCCGGCCGGTGATGTGGTCGGCCGGCTGGCGGATGTGATCATGGCTGCCGGGGAAGGTGGTCCGACAAGTTAGGGGGGAAGCCGGGTTGTATTCATCGGAAGTTTTACGCCGCTTTCTATTGCCGACCGGATTGGGGATAGAGAAATTCATCCCGGATCAAGGGGGTGATCTCCTTTTTTATTTCCTGTAAAGTGGTCAATTCACGGTCCCAGGTGCTTTGGGCCGTTCTTTGCGTGGTCTCGTGATGTTCTTGAATATGGATGGCTTGGTGCAGGGCCTCTTGCAGACTTTGACGGAGTGTGTCGGTTCGTCGGCGGAGATCCTTGGCCACAGCCTGCACATTTTCTTTCAATCCTTCCGTTAAGTCATAACGAACCCGGCCGCAATTCCGGTCCAACAATTCGGTTAGCTTGTTGCGGGCGGTTTTTTGTAGGTACCTTAACATTAGATTCCGGGGGATCAGGGAGGAACCCGGCAGTTCATTCAGGGACGGGATTAAACCGGCCCCTGTTTCAAAATGAAAATAGAATCTTTTGTTTTCAAGCACTAAATCCGGGATAGGGATCCGGGTGAAGGGTACTTCGAAAATTTCGGCAGAGATGGTCATCATCCGGGCGTTGATATCCTCAATCCGTTGAAAGAAACGGGTGGAGATCACGGTGAATTCTTCCTGAATTTTATACCATTCTTCCTTACGCCACTGTTGAAGCCCAGATTGAATCAAATCACAGATGAAAGTGTTTAAATTTTGGGCTAAGTCCCGGTTTGAAACCTGAGCCTGTTGCTGTTCCCGGACAAACTGTTCAAGGGCTGCCAAAAACTCCGGGAGGACTGCTTTTTGGAAAGCGGCAAGGTCTGTCGAGATCAAATTGTTTAAGCGGTCTACTTCCCGGTAAAGCAGGTGAAGGTGTTCTTCTCTTTCTTGGGTTAGTTGCTGTAATTCTGCCTGGAAGCGGGTGGTTTTCTCCTTTAGGCCGGCCAGATCGCTTTCCAGGGCATGCTGTAAGATATTAAGTCCTAGTTCCAGTTCGCTGATTATGCGCCAGGAACGCCGCGCGGCGGCTTCCAGGATTAGTTTTCCTTTAGTGGTAATCAAGAAATTATTAAGTTCCTGTTCGAAGTGATTAAGACCGCTTTGCGTTATTTTTCGGAAATCCCGGTGTAGTTTTCCCTGTAGCGCCTGTCGGGCGGCTAAAGGGAATAAAGCGATTTTTTGGCCGGGCAAGGTTTCCTGCAGAAGGTTATGGCTAAATTCAAGGGCCTCAGCCAGATCTGCCGGATCAACAAGGTCAATTTTATTTAGGATGAAAAAAACCCGATTGACATAGGAGTAGACGTCTTTTAAATAATCCAGCTCAGCCTTGCTTAGGGGTGCTTCCACAGAAGTAAGGAAAATGGCCGCATCAGCCAAAGGCAGGTAGCTGTAGGCGGTTTTCGTATTATGCGTGTAAGCGGAACCCACGCCAGGGGTATCCACCAGGACTACTCCTTGGGCCAAAAAAGGGGAGGGACAAGTTAGGTATACCGCCTGCACCTGTTTTACATTACGGGGGTTGTGGCGTTCGGTGACGTAAAGAGCGATTTCCTTGATCTCTACCGTGCTTTCGGTATGATCTAAAAAAACCACCCGGGCAGTTGGCTTTCCGCCATGCTGAATTATCGTAGGGATAGCGGTCAAGGGAACAATGGCTGTTGGTAGCAGGTCACGGCCCAGTAAGGCATTAATCAAAGTGGATTTGCCCCGCTTAAACTCTCCCGCGATTACCAGGGTAAAAGATTCTTGCTTTAGACGACGGATATTTTCGGTTAGTAGTTCAGCGGCGAATGAGTTATTTTTTTGAATGGCCAGGGTTTGCAGTTCCACCGTTGCGTTAAGGAGCCGATCTCTTCGTGCGGAAAATGAATTTGCCAAATTAAACACCTCCCTGATCCAGCGATTAGACAAAATAAAAACCTACCCAAAGATTACCGATGGGTAGGAGTCATCAGCCTTACGGCAGGTATGGCGAACTCCATCGCCGAATTTGCTTTTTCAGGAAGAATTGTAACTGTTTTTCGACTGCCCGTCAACAGGGACGGATTTAAAGTTGCCGGCGGCAACTAAGGCTGTAGTGTTCACCTTCCTATCGACCGTAGGATTTCCCGGTGATTGCCGAACAGGCAGGCCGGGGGAGAAAAAATGTAATTTGGGGTGATAAACGGGAAGACTAAGAGGAAAACGCCTTAATTTTTTGGGTTTGACAAATCCCGAGTGTTATGGTACGATATGCGAAAATGCAAATCCGATTGAATTACTAGGAATTGCAACCGGTAGGCGGGCGGGTGAATCACCGCAGCAATTTAGCCGGCAATGACACCGGAGGTGAGAGGATGAAATTATCAACCAAAGGGCAGTATGGTGTCCGGGCGATGTATGAACTGGCCCACAGTTATGGCCAAGGGCCGGTCTCGCTGAAAACAGTGGCGGATCGCCAGGACATCTCGGTTTACTACCTGGAGCAGTTGATCGCGGTACTGCGTAAGGCGGGCTTGGTCAACAGCATTCGGGGTGCTACCGGTGGCTATGTTTTGGCCCGGGAGCCGGCTGCCATTACCGTGGGTGATATCATCCGGGTTTTGGAAGGGCCGGTGGCCCCGGTGGATTGCGTGAACGACGATTTACCGGACTGTTGCGCCAGGGCAGCCCAGTGTATCACCAAGCAGATTTGGGCGCAGGTACGGGATGCGATCGAACAAGTGATTGATTCAATTACGCTGGCCGATATGTGCCGGGAGGCCGCGAAAGCAAATTTCGGCGAAGGGAGAAGCGATCCCGAATGAAGCAGGTATATTTGGATCATGGCGCAACAACCCCGGTTAACCCCGATGTGGCGGCGGCGATGATAGCGTGTCTGCAGGACCACTTCGGTAATCCGTCAAGCTTGCACGGTTTTGGCCGGGACGCTAAACAGTTCTTGGATGAAGCCCGGACTAATGTCGCTGCTTTAATCGGGGCGCATCCGGAAGAGATTATTTTTACCAGTGGTGGTACGGAAGCCGACAACATGGCGATTCTCGGGGTGGCCCGGGCAATGCGGAAAAAGGGTAACCATGTGATCACGTCGGCGGTTGAGCACCATGCCGTATTGGATACCTGTCTGGCCTTGCAAAAAGAAGGCTTCGAAATCACCGTTTTGCCGGTTGATGCGTATGGACAGGTCCACATCGACGATTTTGAAAGGGCTTTGCGGGAAGAAACCGTTTTAGTGACGATTATGCACGCTAATAACGAGGTAGGCACGATTCAGCCGATAAAAGAGATTGCCCGGATGGCGAAAGCAAAAGGGATCATTGTCCACACCGATGCCGTCCAGTCGGTCGGGAAGATCCCGGTGGACGTGAACGAATTGGGGGTAGACCTTTTGTCGGTTTCCGCCCACAAGATTTACGGACCGAAGGGGATCGGCTGTCTATACGTGCGTAAGGGCACCAAGATGTTGCCGTTGATGTATGGCGGCGGCCAGGAGCGTCAACGCCGGCCGGGGACGGAAAATATGCCGGGAATCGTCGGCTTTGGGGTTGCCGCCGCGATCGCCGCCCGGGAGCTCCCGGCGGAAATGGACCGGCTGACCAAGTTGCGCGACCGGTTGATTGCCGGTTTGCTCGCTTTGCCCGCCGTCCGGTTAAACGGGCATCCGACCGAACGGGTTTCAATTAACGTTAACGCTTGTTTCCATTATATTGAAGGGGAAGCCTTGCTTTTGGCTTTGGATATGCGCGGGATCGCCGCGTCTTCGGGTTCGGCTTGTTCTGCGGGTTCTATGGATCCATCCTATGTGTTGTTGGCGATGGGCATACCGCCGGAGATTGCCCGCGGTTCGTTGCGGTTAACCTTAGGCCGGGGTACGACGGCGGAGCAGATTGACTATGTACTTGGGGTTATCGCCGAAATAACCGAAAAACTGCGGGCGATGTCACCACTTTATAATCCCAACAAAGGATAACCGGGGAGGCAAACATAATGGAATATTCCGCAAAAGTGATTGAGCATTTTACCAATCCCCGCAATGTAGGGGAAATGGACAACCCCAGCGGGGTTGGCGAGGTAGGCAGCCCGGTTTGTGGGGATGTCACCCGAATTCACATTACTGTCGAAAACAATCGGATTAAAGAGGCCAAGTTCCGGACCTTTGGCTGTGGGGCCGCGATTGCCAGTGGGTCGATGTGTACGGAAATGGTCAAGGGCAAAACGATCGACGAGGCCCTGGCTTTAACGGATGAACTGGTGGCCGAGGCTTTGGGGGGACTGCCGGCGGTAAAGATGCACTGCAGCAATCTGGCCGCCGAAGCCTTGCATAAGGCAATCGAAGACTATCAGGCTAAACAGGTGGCCGAGGAAGCATGAAACCAACGGTGGTTGTGGCCTTAAGCGGTGGTGTGGATTCTTCCGTTACCGCCGCTCTTTTGTCGGAAAAAGGGTATCAGGTAATCGGGATGACCTTGGCTTTAGAACCGGTAACGGGTGCCGCGGCCGGCCGGGTGGTGACCGGTGCCCGGGAGGCGGCGGCAGCCTTGGGCATTCCCCATATTGTGGTGGATATGCAGGCGGAATTTGAACGGGAGGTTATCGGTTACTTTGGGCGGGAATACCTTGGTGGCCGAACACCAAACCCGTGTGTGCGTTGTAACCGGCTGATTAAATTTAAAGCCCTGGTGGACCAGGCCAGGGCATTGGGGGCGACCAAGATCGCCACCGGCCATTACGCCCGTACCGGGTATCTCCCGGAAACCGGGCGTTTTCGGTTGGGCCGGGGAGCTGACCTTAAAAAAGACCAAAGTTACGTGCTCTACAATTTAACCCAGGAACATTTGGCCCGGGCCGTGTTTCCCCTGGCCGGATACACTAAAACAGCGGTTAAAGAAAAGGCCCGGGTTTTAGGGCTGCCGGTGGTCGGTAAGCCAGAAAGCCAAGAAGTGTGTTTTGTTCCGGACAATGATTACCGGGGTTTTCTCCGGGACCGGTACCCGGTCGCCCGGTTTACTCCGGGGCCTTTTTTAAATACCCGGGGTGAAGTCGTCGGTACTCATCAAGGGCTGGCCTTTTATACGGTCGGCCAACGGAAAGGCTTGGGTTTGGCTTTAGGTTCCCCGGTTTATGTGGTGGCGTTGGACCCCGGCCGTAATGTGGTAGTGGTTGGCGAAGACCCGGAAACGTACAACCACCGGCTGTTTGCCGGTGGTCTCAACTGGGTCGATGTGCCGGATTTAACGGTCTCGCTGGCGGTGACGGCGAAAATTCGTTATGCGGCCAAGCCGGCCCCGGCGGTTGTTCATCCGGTGGCCGGGGGCAGGGAAGTGCTGGTGGAATTTACTACCCCCCAGCGGGCGATTACACCCGGCCAGGCCGTGGTCTTTTACAATGGGGATTGGGTGGTTGGCGGCGGTACGATCCTGCGGCGGGATTAACCTTTTTGCCAATAATCTGTATAGGACCGTCGCAAAACCGTAAAACTAGATGCTGGAGGGAAAACATAACTGGGGGATGTCGATGCGCAAGGGAAGAGAGATTGTGCATTTGCCGGTGGTGAATCCGGCTACCGGAGAAACCTTGGGGCAGGCCGTCGACCTTGTAGTAGATCCCGGCCAAGGAAAAATTACCGCCTTGCTGATTCAGCCGCCGGGGGGGACGGAAAAAGCCCGGCTCCCCCTAGGTGAGGTAGAGCTCACCGGTGATATGGTTCGGGCACCGGGTGGGCTGCCGCCAGGTAAAGAGCCGGAAACAGATTCGCCGGCCCAGGTGTGTATTTCACAGCTCACCGGGTTGCCGGTGGTGACCAGGAGCGGTAAAAAATTGGGTCAGATTGGAGACCTGGTCTTTAATTCTCAGGCAGGGGAGATCACCGGACTGGAAGTTTCCGATGGTTTGGTGCAGGATTTATTGACCGGCAGGGTGGAACTACCCTGGCCGGATGTGCTGAGCTGGGAGATGGAAACGGTGATTGTAGCCGACCATTGGCATGATGCCTGGCGGCGGTAAACAGGAGGGGTTTTTGTGGGCTGTCCACTATGTGGCGGCAACCAGGTCGGCCGGGTCGGAGTCAGTCAGTACTATTGCTGGCGTTGTTATGTTGAGTTTAATGAACGCAATGAGGTCTTTACGGTAGGTGAGGACGGCAGTTTAGTTGCCTTAACTGCAGAGCCATCCCCGGTTGGGAACGAGGTGGCCCCACAGCCGACCGGTTAATGCGGTTGGCGCCGGCGCTCGCTGCGCGGGCCGCGTTCTGAGGGGTGACAGGGGACGGTTCTATTGACACCTCCTGCCCGAATATTTTGGGTGTCAGCAGAACCGTCCCCGTGACACCTCGGGACAACGGGGTTGCTACGTGCTTAGCCAATCTTACCCGGCAAAAAAGCCGGGTTTTTTTATCACCGGGGGTGTTCTGTCGATGCGGGTTGATGGTCGGCGGCGATTGTTTCTGGTTACCGGATTGGCGTTAAGTGTTTTGGTTTTTGCCTATCTGGCCCGGGGGGTGTTGGTGCCGTTTTTCCTGGCCGGAACCATCGCGTATGTATTACATCCGGCGGTGCTCTGGCTGGAACGGCGCGGTTTCTCCCGGGTTTGGGCGATCCTGGGTCTTTTCGGGTTAGTTTTCGGCGGTACGGCCGGGTTGATTGCTGTGGGGTTTCCCCGGATTGTCGGGGAACTGAACCGTTTTAGCGCCCAGTTACCGGTATATACCACCGAAATCCAAAACCTGATTGCCTGGCTTCAGCAAAGCATGGTTGAGGCCGGCTTTCCCCCTGGAGTGCAGCAGGTCTGGGGGGAGACCCTGGCCCGGGGGGAAGAGACCTTGCTGGCGATGGTGCGGTGGGTCCTAAACGGAGCGGTAAGCTTGGCGGCCAACGCGATAGATGTGGTTTTAATCCCGGTAATGACTTTTTATTTTCTCAAAGATTGGGAAATGATTGGTCAGGAGGCCGCGCGGCTTGCCCCGCACCGGTTCCGGCCGGATGTATTGGTGGTGGCCGGTGAAGTGGATAAGGTGCTCAAAGCGGTAATCCGGGGCCACTTGCTGATTTCGCTGATTGTCGGGGGCCTCACTACGCTGGGGATGTTGCTGATCGGTATGGACTACAGCCTGTTGATTGGGATTGTGGCCGGGATCGCCGATTTAATCCCTTACTTTGGTCCGATTATCGGGATGTTCCCGGCGGTGGTACTCGGTTTGCTGGAGTCACCCCGGTTAGCTTTATGGGCGGTGGGGGTGATGATCCTGATCCAACAGGTGGAGTCTAACCTGATTTCCCCGAAAATTATGGCTGATTCCGTTGGTTTGCACCCTTTAGCGGTGATTTTCGCCTTATTAACCGGTGGCCATTTTTTCGGGGTTTTAGGGTTATTGTTGGCCGTACCGGTGGTGGTTGTCGGCAAGGTAATCTGCCGCTATGTATTTTTAAAGGTATTGGTATAAATCAATTTTCAAACCGGAGAGCGGTGATCGGGTCAAGCGCCGCCGCCTTTTTGGCCGGATAATACCCGAAGAAGATGCCGATTCCCGCGGAAAAACCGGTGGCCAACAAGACGGAACCGAGGCTTACTGCCGTTGGCCAGCCCGCCAGGGCGGAAATGATTTTCGCGCCGCCATAGCCCAGGCCAATACCCAAGATGCCGCCGGTCAGGCAAAGCACCAGGGCTTCGGTCAGGAACTGGTTGCGGATGTGCCGTTCTGTGGCGCCTACCGCCATGCGCAGGCCGATTTCCTTTGTTCGTTCGGTGACCGATACGAGCATGATGTTCATGATCCCGATCCCGCCCACCAGTAAGGAAACTGCGGCGACACTGGCTAAAAGCAGGGTCATGATCGCGGTGGTGGATTCCGCCATCTCCAACAGGGAGGTCATATTCCGGACGGTAAAGTCGTTAGCGGCCTGTGCGCCCAGACGGTGTCGCTCATGCAGCAGGTTTTCGATACTGGTCTGGACGAAAGCCATACTTTCCGGGCTGGTAGCCTGCACATTAAGTAACCGGACATACTTGACCCCAAGCAGTCTTTTTTGGGCTGTGGTTACCGGGATGTAGACGATATTGTCCTGGTCCTGCCCGGAAAGAGCGGCTCCTTTCGGGGTAAGTACGCCGACAACCGTAAAAGCCAGCTTGTTTATCCGGATCTGGGCGCCGACCGGGTCCTGGCCGGGGGGAAAAAGGTTGTCGGCCGCAGTTTGGCCCAGTACGGCAACCGGGGCGCTGGTCTGCACATCATCAGGGGTAAAGAAAAGCCCGGTTGCCGGGGGCCAATCTTTGAGCAAGGTCATTTCCGGGGTTGTGCCGATCACTTGGGTAGTCCAGGTTTGGTTGGCAAAACTTAGGGTGGCATTTGTGCTTAGTTCCGGGGCTACCCGGGTGACCTGATCCAGTTCGGCGACGGCCAGTCCATCTTCCCAGGTGAGGGTATTGACATTGCCGCCTGCCCCCCGGACGGCACCGGTTCCGGCCCCGGGAAACACGACCAATAAGTTGGCGCCCATGCCGGTGATTTGGCGGGAGATTTGGGCCTGGGCCCCTTGGCCGATGGCGATCATCATGATTACCGCCGCAACGCCGATGATGATCCCGAGCATAGTCAGGGCGGCGCGCATTTTACTCGCCTTCAAACCATTGAAGGCGACCTGGAGATTATTCGAAATCAAAGGGAGTTCACCTCCCCGGCGGCCGGATACCGGGCCAGATCAGCCAGGGCGTCTCCCGGCCGGTTCACCGGTTGGTCACTGATGATGCAGCCATCCTTGAGCCGGATCAACCGTTGGCAGTAGCCGGCAATTTCCGGCTCGTGGGTGACGATCACGATAGTGATGCCTCTTTCCCGGTGTAAACGTTGGATTACGGCCATGATTTCCAGGCTGGTCCGGGAGTCCAGGGCCCCTGTGGGTTCATCGGCCAGGATGAGGGTCGGATTATTGACTAAAGCGCGGGCAATCGCGACCCGTTGCTGTTGGCCGCCGGATAACTGGTTGGGCAAATGGTGGGAAAACCGGGTGAGACCGACCCAGCCCAGGGCTTCGGCGGCTCGCCGGGCCATTTCGCTTTTACCGGCGCCTGTGTAGATTAAAGGCAATTCGACATTATGCAAGGCGGTCATTTTCCCCAATAAGTTGAAGCCTTGAAAGACAAACCCGATTTCCCGGTTCCGGATCGCGGCCAATTGGGTCTTGGTCATCGCGGAAACGTTTTCCCCGGTAAGCCGGTAATTGCCTGTGGTCGGCCGGTCCAGGCAGCCGAGGAGGTTTAAAAGGGTACTCTTACCTGATCCGGAAGAACCCATGATTGCCACCATTTCTCCGGTTTCGACGGTCAGGTCGATGCCGGCCAAGGCGGTAACCCCGGATGTTCCCATCGGGTAGATTTTTTTGATGTTTTCCAGTTCAATGGTAGGGTTGCCGGACATATCAAAAACACCGTCCCCTTGAAAAATAATCGTGCTGTCCGATTTACCGGCGGGGGCCGCCGGATTGCCGGGGTGCACCCATAAAGGGCAGGTTGCCTGAGGTGTTTGTGCTGGCTGCCGGCTGGCCTAAGGTACCGGTGATGACGGTTTCTCCTTCGTTAAGACCTTTAAGGACTTCGTAATTGCGCACATCAGCCAAGCCGAGGCTGACCCGCCGGGGAACCGGCTGTCCGTCTTCACCACGAACCAGAATGATACTCCGGGATTCCCGGTCGCTATTTGCGGCGGTTTCTTCCGGGGAGTCTCCTGTTCCTTGGCGGCGGGTATTCAGATAGGTGGTAGCGAAGGTGACACACCCTTTAGGAATGGTTAAAACATTTTCGCGCCGGTCGACGATGATGTTGATATTGGCCGGGAGGCCGGCTTTTAGTTCCGGGTAGTTTTCGTCCAACTGGACGATGATGTCGAAGATTTGGACGTTGGAGACGGTGTAAGCCTCCGGGGCAATTGCGCTGACCCGGCCGGTGAAGGTTTTGGCCGGGAAGGCGTTAACCGCAAATTCTACTTTTTGGCCCAGTTGGGTCCGGCCGATATCGGCTTCGTTAACCTGGGCCCGAAGTTGTAAGGTGGTGGAATTCACCACAATAAACCCGTTGGCCCCACTGGTATTGTTGTTGTTAGCCGTGGCCCGCTGCCCTTCGGCGCCGTTCATGACACTGACGATCCCGTCGATCGGACTTACCAGATTGGTGCCGGTCAGGTCTTTTTCCGCTGTCTGGATTTGGATCCGGCTATTTTCCACCTGGGTGGCGGCGATGGTGATTTCTTCCGGCCGACTGCCGGCCAGGAGCAAGTCCAGGGCCGCTTGGGCCTGGGCAAGTTTATTTTGGGCGTTGGCTAAATCAGTAGCGGCCTGGTCCCAATCAGCCTGGGGAACTGCCCCTGCTTCGAAAAGGGCCCTGGTTCTTGCCGCTTTCGTTTCGGCGAGATCCAAAGCTGCCTGGGCCATTTGGAATGTTGCTTGGGCCTGGATCAGTTCTTCCGGCCGGGCACCATTGGTCAATAGGGCCAGTCTGGCGGTGTTGCTTTCCAGGTTGGCGGTCGCCTGCCGGACTGTGGCCAGCAGGTTTTCATTGTCTTGTTCGGCCAACAATTGTCCTTTCGCTACCTGATCACCCACTTTAACGTGGATTTTTTTGACAATCTCCGCATTCTTAAAAGTTAAAGATACCGTGCTTACGGGTTCCACCATGCCGCTGGCCGGAATCGTGCTGATCACGGCACCCCTTTTTACTGGGGTGGTCAAGTAGTTTATTTTGGCATTTTGGCTGCCGGCCCACCAAGTGTAGCCGGCTACGGCGGTGACGCCGGCCAGCAGAAAAAGAATCAGCCACTTTTTGTGTTGCCTGATCCCGGTAAGGACCGGGTCTAGCCGGGAAAATGGTGATCGGGTCAATCTGGATGCCTCCTTTTGCCTTTAACACAATCGGCAAGAAGTCCCCTTCCTCAACACCCGCAGGTGTAGGGAGGTGAAGAATTGCCTGGGTTACCCTTTTCTCGTTGGAACAGGTGAAATCCGCAACAGACGCGCCCGGCAGAATCTACCGGTGCAAGTGCCGGTACGAGTTACACCGGGATATACACGGTGCCCGTAATATCCTGGCTAAAGCGAAATACGGCGAGATTATCGAGGGTGGGATCGCCATCCCGAAGCGGACCATGTATCTACGTCCGGCCGCCTAGCGGCCTAAGTAGCAGACTGCCTTGAACCGGGCCGATGGGAGGTTCACCTTTAATTATCCCTTAGTGAAGTGGCGGTTTTGTTTCAATCAGGTTACGGTTCTGTGACAGCGCCACAGGCTTTCGCTTGACCACGGCAGGAAATTACAACATTAAATCGAATCTAAAGAAATAACCGCAAGGAGGCATAGCGGGGGCATGAATGCCAAGGAGATATGTTTATCGAGGCACTTAACCGGCCTGGTCATATTCGTCGGGGTATCAGCTATGATTACCGGTTTGACCTATATTGTTAACTTGCCGGGTCTAACCAGTGATGCCATTGGGTCTATGTTGCCATGGGGCTGGATTGTACTGTTCAACGGTGTGTTTACCCTTTGACCGGGCTTGAGGGACAACCAGGGTCTGAAGCACAAGAAAACGGGCCTCTCCGTAAGCCTTGGCGCTATGGTTCTACTGCAACTACCACCTATTCTGCTCTGGTTTTTCTTCAATGAACAGGTAATCGGCGACGGGCCGGTTGGACCTGTGGGTAACTGGTTATGGTCGGTGCCCCATATCGCTCTGGCTGCGGCAGCTACCTTCGCCCTCGGTCAGCGCGGTACGTCAACTTGACATAGACGACCGGTAAACTGTATAGTATTCTTGACAGATTGTCCCAAGAACAGATGATCATATCATAAGCCAAAGTGGTGAAGACAGGAATAGTCAATGGCTTAATTCCTTTCCAGAGAGGCCTTTCCCGGCTGGAAGAAGGCCAAGGAAGTTGTTGGCGGCCATCCTGGAGCTGTTGGGGACGACCCAACCGGGTTTGCCCGTTAGCGCAGAAACAAGTGACCGGATCTTTCCGGTAACCAGGGTGGTACCGCGAGGAAGACTCGTCCCTGGCCCCAGGATAGCTTGAGGCAGGGGGAGTTTTTTTATTTTCCGAATAAAATCGGTGAGGAGGATCTGCGGTGATGCAGTATACCGGTAATCAGGTGCGGCAATTGTTTTTGGATTTTTACCGCCAAAAGGGCCATACGGTAGTGGCCAGTTCTTCTCTGGTTCCGCAGAATGACCCGACGCTGTTATTTATAAACGCCGGGATGAACCAGTTTAAAGATGTGTTTCTCGGCTTTGAAAAACGCCCTTACGTCCGGGCAACTACTGCCCAAAAGTGTGTCCGGGCTGGGGGTAAACACAATGACTTGGAAACGGTCGGGCGGACAGCCCGTCACCATACTTTTTTCGAGATGCTTGGAAATTTTTCCTTTGGTGATTACTTCAAAAAAGACGCGATCCGGTATGCCTGGGAATTCTTAACCGGGGTGCTTGGTTTGCCCAAGGATAAACTCTATGTCACGGTCTATTTGGATGATGACGAAGCCTTTGCTCTCTGGCGTGATGAGGTAGGGGTGCCGGCAGAGCGGATTTTGCGGCTGGGGGAAAAGGATAATTTCTGGTCGATGGGCGATACCGGCCCTTGCGGCCCTTGTTCCGAGGTTCTGATTGACCGGGGGGAACATCTGCGGTGTGGGGCGCCGGAATGTGCGATTGGTGAATGTGACTGTGATCGCTGGCTGGAAATCTGGAATCTGGTATTCATGCAGTACAGCCGGGATGAAAATGGTAACCTGACCCCTTTGCCCCGGCCTTCCATTGATACCGGAATGGGGTTGGAACGGGTGACCTCGGTATTGCAGAATGTCAATTCTAATTTTGACACGGATTTATTGCGTCCGTTGATTACCGGGGTGGAGAAGATAAGCGGCCGGCCTTATCACCGTGATGAGCGGGGATTTCCCTTCCGGGTGATTGCCGACCACAGCCGGTCTTGTACTTTTCTGATTGCCGACGGGGTACTACCGGGGAATGAAGGCCGGGGTTATGTCTTGCGCCGGATTTTACGGCGGGCGGTGCGTTTTGGCAAGGTAATCGGCATTGAAAAGCCGTTTTTGAACACCTTGGTTCCGGTGGTGGGGAACTTGTTGGGTGAGGTGTACCCGGAAATTACGGAAAAACAGGAGTTTGTCCAAAAAGTTATCAAGCTGGAAGAAGAGCGGTTCCACGAAACCCTGAATGAAGGGATGCGGCTGGCTGCCGACATGGTGGCCAAGGTTAAACAAGCGGGGGAGACTGTTTTATCCGGCAAACAGGCGTTTGCGTTGTATGATACTTATGGTTTCCCCTTGGACCTGGCGGAGGATATCGCTATCGAGAACGGGCTAATTGTTGACAAAGACGGCTTTGCCGGGGCGATGGCGGCCCAGCGGGAGCGGGCCAGGACTGCCCGCCAGGATACGGTTTACGGGACGGGTATGGAGTTCTGGGCAGCCTTGGGCAACCGGTTGGCCACCCGGTTTACCGGTTATAACCATTTGACCGGAGAGGATAAAGTTTTGGCAGTTGTCGTTGCCGGGGCTGAGGTGGCGGTTGCCCAGGCGGGAACCAAGGTGCAGGTTGTTTTGGGGGCGACCCCGTTTTATGCCGAATCTGGCGGGCAAACTGGGGATACCGGGTGGTTGCGGTCCGGGGGGACCACGATTCGGGTGGAATCCACCCAGAAAATGCCCGGGGGCTTGATTGTCCACCAAGGGGTGGTAGTGGAGGGGACCTTGCGGGCCGGCGAGAACGTAACCGCTGCTGTTGATGTTTTTTGGCGCCAAGCCGTTGCCCGGCACCATAGCGCTACCCACCTGTTACACAAGGCACTAAAGGAAGTTTTAGGCGAACATGTTAATCAGGCCGGCTCTTTGGTTACGGCGGAGCGGCTGCGGTTCGACTTTTCGCATTTTTCGCCTTTATCCCGGGAGGAATGGCAAGCGGTGGAGGATGCCGTCAACCAGGAAATTTTACGGGCATTGCCAGTCAAGGTGTTGACGGTGTCCTTGGCGGAAGCGAAGGCGATGGGGGCGATGGCTTTATTCGGCGAGAAGTATGGGGAAATAGTCCGGGTGGTCCGGATGGGGGATTACTCCTTGGAGCTTTGCGGGGGCACCCATATGACCAACACAAGTCAAATCGGGGTGTTTAAACTGGTAACCGAAGGGGGCATCGGGGCTGGTTTGCGCCGGCTGGAAGCGGTTACCGGGGAGCCAGCCTTACGGTACCTCAACACGCAGGAACAAGTAGTCCAGGAATTGGCCACTCTTTTGAAGGTACCTCCTAGTGAAGTCGCCCGCCGGGTGACCAATTTGCAGACCTTGGTGCGGGATCAGGAACGGGAAATTGAGCGGTTGCAAGACCGGTTGGCGGGTCATGAGGCGGCCGATCTTTTGACCAGGGCAAGGGATGTTGCCGGGGTTAAATTGCTCGCTACCACCGTGACCGCACCGGATATGGAGGGTTTACGCAAGCTGGCCGACTTGTTGAAAGACCGGCTTGGCTCCGGTGTTTTAGTCCTGGCGGCTGTTGCCGATGGCAAGGTGAATTTAGTGGCTGCGGCGACTAAAGATGTGGTCGCCCAAGGGGTACATGCTGGCAAGGTGGTAAAAGCGGTTGCCCAGGTGGTTGGCGGTGGCGGGGGTGGCCGGCCCGACATGGCCCAGGCCGGGGGGAAGGAGCCGGCTAAAATTCCGGCAGCTCTGGCCACAGCCCAAAAGGTCTTGCAGGAGCAATTGGAAAAACGGGCCTGAGGCTAGGTATTTTTCACCGGTTTTTAGAGGAAAATAGCAACTGATGAAGAATACATGGTGCAGAGATGGGTATAAAGTGTAGGGCAGGGTATTTTACAGGGGGGGTTGGGTCAGCGATGGCGGACAAGATGTTTGACGAAACAGTGTTGTTTCAAAGCAGGCCGGAAGACGACTTGGCGGCCAAGGACATTTTGCATGCCGTCTATGCGGCCTTGAAAGAAAAAGGGTATAACCCGATTAATCAATTGGTTGGTTACCTGCTTTCCGGCGACCCGGCTTATATTACCAGCCACAAAAATGCCCGGAGTTTGATTCGCCGTCTGGAACGGGATGATTTACTGGAAGAATTGGTCCGTTCATATCTGGAAGTTAACACCCAGTCCGGGCATAACAGTTCTGACTAAAGGATTAGGAAAATGGATAGATGGTTGGGAAAGTCGGGACTTAAAGTGTCCCGACTTTGTTTTGGCAGTCTTACCCTGGGTCCTTTGCAAGCCGGACTGCCCTTGACGGCAGGGGCTGCCTTGCTGCGGACCGCCTTTGAGGCCGGGGTCAACTTTGTGGATACGGCCCAAATTTACGGCACTTACCCTTACATCAGGGAGGCTTTGCGGGGCTTTGCCGGTGACGTGGTTATTGCCAGCAAAGCATACGCTTATTCGGCGGCCCAAATGGCGGCTGCCGTAGAAGAGGCCCGCCGGGAGCTTAACCGGGATGTGGTGGAGATCTTTTTGTTGCACGAACAGGAAAGTGCTTTGACCTTCGCCGGCCACCGGGCGGCTTGGGAATATTTACTGGCGTTGAAACAAAAAGGGACCATCAAAGCGGTGGGAATCTCAACGCACGCAGTTGCCGGGGTGCGGGCGGCGACGGCCGACCCTGATCTTGATGTGGTGCATCCGCTGATCAATATGGCGGGACTGGGCATTATCGACGGCACGGTGGCAGAGATGACTACGGCGATTGCCGCGGCTTATACCGCCGGGAAAGGGATCTACGGGATGAAGGTGTTGGGTGGCGGCAACCTTTTTGCCCAGGCCCCGGAAGCGTTGGCTTGGGCCCTTGACCAGCCCCACCTGCACGCGATTGCTGTCGGGATGCAAAACGAACGGGAACTTGCCGCCAATCTGGCTTTTTTCCAAAGCCGGGAGGTGGCTCCGGGAGTCTGGCGGGAGGTGAGGCGGCGCAAGAGGCGCTTGCTGATTGAGGAATGGTGTACGGGGTGTGGGCGGTGTGTCACCGTTTGTCCCCAGGGGGCCTTGGGGCTGGTAGATTCACGGGCGGTGGTCAAGGCAGGGTCTTGTGTACTTTGCGGCTATTGCAGCCGGGTCTGCCGGGACTTTTGTATTAAGGTGGTATAAGGGTTGTGCGGGTAATCGGTTTGGATGTGGGCGCCAAAACTATCGGGGTGGCTGTCTCCGATGCCTTGGGCTGGACGGCTCAGGGATTGGAAACGATCCGGCGCAAACGGGTTAGGGATGACCTGGAACGGATCCGGGAACTGGTTCAGACCTATGCGGCGGAGTTGTTGGTGTTGGGGTTGCCCCGAAATATGAATGGCAGCTATGGTCCCCAGGCAGCGGCGGTGCAGGAATTCGGCCGCCTCTTGGCCGCTGAGCTATCGATTGCGGTTGCGTATTGGGATGAACGGTTGACAACGGTGGCGGCCCAAAAAACATTGCTGGCCGGTGATATTTCCCGGGCCAAGCGCCGGCAGGTAGTGGATAAACTGGCTGCAGTTTTAATTTTACAGAATTATTTGGATTCTCAGACCAATAATGCCGAAAAGTAGCCGGCATGCCGATGTTTAGGTAATCGCCAGGTGGGTAATACTGAAGTTGGTATTCATTGACAAGGGTATACCCTTAATATACAATATCTTTAGTTTACCGAATTGAGGTGATGGGTCGTGGAACAAGAGCACGAAAACATTATTGTTCTAACGGATGAGGAAGGAACCGAGCTTGAATTTGAAGAATTGGACCGAATTGAAGTTGACGACCGGGAATACGCCATTTTGTTGCCTTTAGATGAAGAAGAAGACGAAGCCATCATTTTACGGGTAGAATATGAGGAGAATGGTGAGGAAGTCTTCACACACATTGAAGATGACGAGGAATGGGAAAAAGTAGCCGATTATTGGCAGGAATTCGGTGAAGAAGATGATGACGAGGATAACGAAGACAATTAAAGCCGGGTTTTTTAACCATTCGGGAAACCGGGTGGTTTTTTTCAGGCAAAGTTCCGGGTTATGTAGCGGAAAGGATTGAAAATCAAGGCAGCCGGTGTGTATAATGGATTGAAATGCTCCTCCGTTGTCGAAACGGAGGTTTTTTGCTCAGGGGGGCGGGAGTAATTGCCACGGAAGTCCCAGGGAAAATTCTTTACTTTTTTACTGGTGTTATTTTTGCTGTTCGGGGTGGCCGTTTATCAGACCTATCAGGATTTACAGCTCCCTTTGGTGTCCGGTGGGGAGCCGCAGGAAATTACGGTCATCATTCCGCCCAATGCCTCAGTTAAAGAAATTGGGCTGATTCTGCAACAAAATGGGATTATTCGTAATGCGGCGGTTTTTCGCTTTTTTATCCGTACCCAGGCGAACGGCTCCTTGAAGGCCGGTGAATATGCGCTCGGGCCCCACATGACTTTGGCTGAAATCCAGGAGCGGTTGGTGCAAGGATACACGGTTTTGTACAGCTTTACGATCCCGGAAGGATACAATATCCAGCAAATAACCAATCTCTTGGTGGAAAAAGGTTTGGTGGACCGGGAACATTTTCTCAATGCCTTGGCGAAAAAGCAATTTGATTACGATTTTCTCCGGGGGTTACCGGCGAACCCTAACCGGTTGGAAGGATTTCTTTTTCCGGCTACTTACAGTGTTCCCCGACAAACGTCGGAAGAGGAGATTATCGCGCTGATGGTGGCCCGGTTTGCTCAAGAGTTGACACCGACCGTACGGAGCCGGTTGCAGGAACTTAAACTTTCCGTGCGTGAGGCGGTGATTTTGGCTTCACTGGTTGAGCGGGAAGCGGTTAAAGCGGAAGAACGCCCAACGATTGCGGCGGTGTTTCACAACCGGTTAAAGCGAAACATGAAGCTGGAGGCTTGTTCCACCATTCAATACATCCTGGGTACGCCAAAAGAGAAATTGCTCTTTAAGGATCTGGAGGTTGAGTCCCCGTACAATACCTATAAATACGCCGGGCTGCCTCCCGGACCGATTGCTTCCCCGGGAAAGGCCAGTTTTGACGCGGTTATGTACCCGGCGAAGGTTAATTACCTGTATTTTGTGGCCAAAGGTGATAACTCTCACTACTTTAGCAATACTTTGGATGAGCATAACCGGGCGGTGGCCAAGTATATCCGCTAAGGGCGCCGACCGGAGAAATGGATGATGGTTATGGGCAAAGAACTTTTGGCGCCGGCGGGAAACCTGGAAAAATTAATTATGGCCTTGCATTACGGGGCGGATGCAGTTTACCTGGCCGGTGAAGAATACGGGCTGCGGGCCTTCGCGGGAAATTTTTCCCTTGATGATCTGGCTACCGGGATTGATTTGGCCCACCGGCAGGGTAAACGGGTTTATGTTGCCGTCAACATTTTTGCCCAAAACCGAGACCTGACCGGGTTGCCGGAATATCTGGGCCGTTTGGCGGGTATGGGGGCCGATGCTTTGATTGTTGCCGACCCGGGTGTTTTTGCCTTGGCTCGCCGTCATGCCCCGAACCTGGCGGTGCATATCAGCACTCAGGCCAACATCACCAACCGGGAGGCGGCTAAATTTTGGGCCGGCTTGGGAGCCAAACGGCTGATTTTGGCCCGGGAATTGTCTTTGGCGGAAATTCAGGAGATCCGGCAAGCGGTGGACGTCGAATTAGAGGTGTTTGTCCATGGGGCCATGTGTGTATCATATTCGGGGCGCTGCCTGCTTAGTGATTACTTGACCGGACGGCAGGCCAACCGGGGAGAATGCACCCAGCCCTGCCGTTGGCGCTACGCCTTGCTGGAGGAAACCCGTCCGGGGATGTACCTGCCCTTGGAGGAAGATGGTCGCGGCAGTTATATCTTTAACTCCCGGGATCTTTGTCTGTTGGCTGACTTGCCTGCTTTGGTTGCGGCTGGTGTCGACAGTTTCAAAATCGAGGGGCGGATGAAAAGTGTCCACTACGTGGCCACAGTTACCCAAGTATACCGGAAAGCACTCGATTGTTGTTTACGTAATCCGGCCCCGCACCAGCCTTTTTGCTCCCAGACAACCGGGCAGGTTGAACTGGGAAAGGTCAGTCACCGGCCATATACCCGGGGCTTTTTGGCGGGGCGGCCAGGGCAGGAGCCGGCTGTTTCCTACCGGCGGGATTATACTTTTGTCGGGGTTGTCAGGGACTATGACCGTGATGGGCAATTTGCCGTGATTGAGGTACGCAACCGGGTGCAGCCGGGGGATTTCCTGGAATTTACGGGACCGGCGACACCGGTTTTTTTTACGGTGGTTAATGAAATATGGGATGAAAATGGGGTGCCATTGGCCCAGGCTAACCGACCACACCAGCTGATTAAGCTCAAGGTGCCGCGACCGTTGGCCCCCCTTGACCTGGTGCGTCGGCCCCAAGGCGGTGGCGAGGAGGCTTTCTTAAGAGTAAGGCTTGATCCGGACCGGGTGTTCCATCTAGGGGACGTTTTGGAGGGATATGGGCATTTGGGTGTGCCTACTACCATTGATAAAGCCGGAGGTTTGGTGGTTATCCGGACGACACCCGACACCAGGAAAGAAGTGATCGAGGTCCTTAAAACCCTCCCTTATCCGGTTACGTTATACGGGGATTAATTCCGCCTATTTGTGGGAAACTAGTGCCGGAGGTGATGGGCTATGGAGTTAAACAACACCCGGGATGTCTTGATGGCGGCGTTATCCCAGGAACAGGGTGGTAATGATCACCACGCCGGCCAGAATGATGACCAAGATATAGAAATGCTGTTTTCCGTTATGACCTAACCCGAAAGGTTTGAAATTTTCAGAGAAACAAAAATTCCCCGGAATAACCGGGGGCTTTTTGTTGGTTTTTCAACCAGGGTTTGAGGTTAACGCATAGGCCAGAGCAGGTGGCCAAGATAGAAAGTAAAGGCGATCGCGATGACGTGCCAGGCCCACCATCCGGTATTAAGGAACTCCCAGGTTGTGCCGTCAAGTGAATTGCGTTTGGTTTTTTCAATGCCATTATCCATGTATTTTCTCCTTTGCGGAAGGTTATAGTTTATTTTGTCCGGGTGACGAACGATTATTCTTTCCGGGGTGCAAAGGATTTTATTTACTGGTGGCGAAATGATAAAATTAGAGGCAGGGGGTGACTATTTTGGGTAAGAGCGCCCCAAAAGATGAAACCACTACAGAACCTCGCGTAAAAGTGCTCGCAGTTTACTTAAAGCAAGGTGAGGAGAAAGTCTACGCCGGGCTGGATGTTGGCGATTTCGGCATTCTGCGTGCCGAGGACGATTTTTCAACAGTTGACCTTTGGGAAACACCGGCGAACGCTTTGATGAACTTAGTTTACAAAGAAGGTTACCGGTTTGTTAGCGGCCAACCGGTTATTTCTTTGGACGAACTTGGGGCGGTCATTGCTTCCCTACAGGTAGTTGATGAGTATACACTTTGCCTGGATTCGGCTTTTTCCCTGGGTTCTCAGGAATGGTGTCCGGAAAAAAAGCCGCCGGGATTTGATGATTTCCCCCGGTATTACAGCTGGGTGGCTTATGATCAGCGGGGTTTCCGCGCCGTCTTTGATTGGGACGGGGCTATTTCTTATAATCTTAGCCATAGCCATCGCGAGAGTCGCCAGGAAGTAGTCGGCTGGTTTGACGGTTGGCTGGGCAGCGAGGCTGATGGGGAGGACCGGGAGGTTTTTGAAGAATTCTTGTTGGCCAACCCGTTATTTACTATGGTGGTTAAGTACACTTGGGGGCAGGCCCAATTATTAAAGTGCCACCATGAAAAGCAAATGGCCGGCAGCTGGGCCCGCCTCAATGCAAAGGCGATTCAGCGTTGGGCAGAGGAGAATTTAGCTGGGGCCAATCTGGTCCTGCGGAATTTTGGTGGTCACAAAGGCAGCCACCTGGTGGAAGTATATCGGGAGAACCACAACGGGAGGCTGGTACCGGTGGCAGCGCAGCAAATCATCTACGCGATTCCGGATGCGGAGTTGGAAATCCGTTTGTGTCGGGAATGCGGTTTGGCTGCTTTTTGTCCCCGCCAGGCACCGGTGGATGTTGATGATGTCAACAAACCGAATTGCTGGTTTTGCTATGACGAACAGGCTAATATCTATATTTTCTATTGGGATGACCAAGTGATATTCGATAGTCGGGCAAGCGATGAAAAAGGCCGGCCTGATGTAGACAACTGGTTTCAACAATTGCCGGAAATAATCCGGGCCCATCCTCACCGTTTCGATGCCGCCTTGCTTGCTTGGTCCCGGTTTGTGCAGGTAATCAAATTTGTCGGGGAAGACGAAAGAATCCTAAAAAATCGGACCCGGCCGATTCCCTTCCAGCCCAAAGTGGAAAATAAAGGTTGACGGTGTAGACTACGGAGGGTATAGTAAAGAAAAGGAAGTCGATTTTTGGGAGAGGAAGGAGGACCACTATGAAATCAACGGGAATTGTGCGGAAAGTTGATGAATTAGGCCGGGTAGTTATTCCCATGGAATTGCGGCGGGTTATGGGCATCGGCGAAAAAGACGGCCTGGAGATTTTTGTCGACGAGGAAAAAATTGTCCTCAAAAAGTATGAACCGGCCTGTGTTTTTTGCGGTAACGCGGATCAGGTCCAAAAGTATAAGGGCAAGGTTGTTTGCCGGGAATGCGCGATCGAGATGGCAAAAAACACCGGTTGAAAAACAGGAAGGGCAGATAGGCGGTAACAGGCACCCAGTGTGCAGGGTACCGTTTTTTTTATTGGCCGGTTTGACACCATTTGGTGGTGCACACTCTATAGATGGTCTCCATAGTATATAAGACAGTGAAGACCGGAGGTGGCTGGATGATTTCTGGCATAGTGGCGGCCCTGATTACCCCTTTTATCAAGGGGATTACGGCTTTACTCAGTTACATTAGTAACAATGCGTTTCCACAGCCGCTCTCCGAGGAAGAGGAGGCGGACTGCCTGCGGCGTCTCCAGACCGGTGATGAGGCAGCCCGCAATACTTTGGTGGAGCACAACCTCCGTCTTGTCGCTCACATTGTCAAAAGGATGTGAACACACCGGTGCAAAACATTGTCCTGCTCGGTCTGGTCAGTTTGCTGACCGACGTCGGTAGTGAGATGATTTATCCTTTGATTCCCCTTTACCTAGTTGGTAAATTAGGGGTCACCCCGGCGATTGTCGGCCTGATTGAGGGCATAGCCGAAAGCCTGGCCAGTCTGTTAAAAGTTGGTGCCGGTGCGGTTTCGGACAAGCTGCAAAGAAGAAAACCCCTGGCCATTGCCGGGTACGCGTTTTCGGGAATATGTAGAGTCCCGATTATTTTGGCGGTTTCCTGGACCGGGGTCCTCTGGGGCCGGATCGGGGACCGTTTTGGTAAAGGGGTGCGGACAGCCCCCCGGGACGCTTTGATCGCTGAAGGGGCCACTCCCGGGCATTTCGGGGCGGCGTTTGGCCTGCACCGAATGTTGGATTCCTTGGGAGCGGTAATTGGGGTCTTGTTGGCTTATTACTTTTTTACGCGTTATAACGGTGATTATCAAACGGTTTTTATTTGGTCCCTGGTACCGGCTTTTGCCGGTGTAGCTTTATTGTTTTTCGTGCGGGAGACCAGGAAATCCCTAAACGACAATCCCAAGGAGCAATATTCCCAAACGAAGGTACAGCTTAACTTAAGCTGGGGCTCCCTACCACCCCGGCTCAAAATGTTTTTGCTGGTGGTTTTTCTTTTTGCCCTGGGTAATTCCTCGAATCAGTTCCTGTTGTTGCGGGCTGCTGATCTTGGCTTCAGTGTTTCGCAGGTAATCTTGTTGTACCTTCTTTTTAACCTTGTCTATACCCTGGCCGCTTTTCCGGCGGGGGCCTTGTCCGACCGGGTGGGCCGTCGCCGTTTGCTGGTTGCCGGGTACCTGATGTATGCTTTGGTTTATTTGGGTTTTGCGGTGGTAGCGGATGGGGAATTATTGTGGCTGCTTTTCGGTCTTTACGGCATTTATCAAGGGGTTACCCAAGGGGTGGAAAAGGCTTTGGTTGCCGAAATTGGTCCGCAGCAACAGCGGGCGACTATGTTGGGGCTGCATGCTACCCTGGTAGGGATTGGCCTCCTGCCGGCTTCGGTGCTTGGCGGTCTGCTCTGGAACTATTTTGGGCCCCAGGCGACGTTTTACTGCGGTGGCTTTTTGGGGCTGGCGGCTGCTGCCGGGCTGGCGGTCGTTTTAGCCGATGAGCCAGGGAAGCCGGCATAGGACAACATTTATCCGGCATAAAGATAACCGGGTGATGGGCGTGAAAGTGGTTTTCTGTTGGCAAAAGCCGGAACCGGAGGGACCTTTGGTGCTTTCCCCGGCTACTGAGGCTTTGTTTGACCAGGTTACCGCCTTGTTAATTAAATGTTTGCAAGCTGGTGACCGGAGGGAAGAAGGATGATTGCCGTTTATGCCCGGGTATCTACCGGGATGCAGGTTGATGAAGGAACCAGCCTTGACGGGCAGGTTGAGTTGGGCCGCCAAAAAGTAAGCCGGTTGGGACGGGATCCGGCAACCGTCCGGGTGTACCGGGAAGAAGGGTTCTCCGGGGAAGATATCGAACGGCCGGCCTTAAACCGGTTGCGGCAGGATGTTCAGACAGGATTGATTTCCCTGGTGGTATGTACTCATCCGGACCGGTTGAGCCGGGACCTGACCGACAAATTGATTATCTGCCGGGAGCTGCAAAAACAGGGGGTCGAACTGGTTTTTGTGGACACCGAGTGCATAAATTCCCCGGAAGGGGAACTTTTTTTCAATTTGCAGTCGGTAATTGCCCAATATGAATTAGCTTTGATTAAAAAACGGACGACACGGGGCCGGGTGCGGGCAGTGGCAACCCAGCATAAGGTGATGCCGATGCGGAGCCCCCCTTATGGTTATGACTGGGAGGCCGGTAAGCTAAAGGTTAACGAAAGGGAAGCCGTCTTTGTCCGGTTGGCTTATGAATGGTATATTTACGACGGCTTGACCATGCGGGAAATTGGGGAGAAGCTACGGCATTTGGGGGCGGTGCCCAAACGGGGGGAAAGCAGTCACTGGGCCGTAAGCTCGGTCCGCCGGCTACTTTCCTCACCGGTATACATCGGCAAATATTACTATAACCGGCGGCGCCGACAGGTGGTTAGGGGAGAAAAAACCCGCACCGGGAACAAAAAGGTTACTTATGTCTGGCGGGCACCGGCTGACTGGGTGGAAGTGCCGGTGCCGGCGATTGTTGCGCCGGACCTTTTTACCCGGGTCCAAGGGCAAAAAGAGCGCAACCGGAAAACGGCCACCGGCCGCGGCGCGTATTCCTACCTTTTGAAATCCCGGTTAAAGTGCGGCCATTGCGGGAAAGGCTGGCGGTGTACCACCTATTCAGGGGCGATTGACCGGGACACCGGGCGTAAGCGGCGGTATCCCTGTTACCGCTGTGGTGGCAAATATCCGGCTAACCGGGCAGTGGGGGCGGGGCGGTGTCCGGCCAGGTCGCTGCGGGCTGATCTGCTTGATGCTTATGTCTGGCATGTGGTTACCGGCTTTTTTTTAGGGCCGGAAAACCTCCGGCGCTACTTTGCCCGGCAGCACTTGCCGGCTACTGAGGCTTGGCGTCACGGCCAGGCGGCGCTTACCGGACAGTTGGGTGAAAAGGAAAAAGAGACCGAACGGGTGAAATTTCTCTTTCAAAAAGGCCTGATTTCTGCGGTGGCGCTGGAGGCCGAATTCAAGCGGTTACAGCAGGAAATGCAGGAATTGCGGGCTGAGATCGGGCGGTTTGCCGGCAGGCTGGCGGTGTTCGGGGACGGGGCGACCGGGGAGGCCGCCCGGGAGCAGGTACTCCGGTTAGCAGCGGCTTACCGGGAAGGGGACATAACCATTGGTTTTGGGCAAAAACGCCAGATTGTGGAACTGCTGATTGACGAGATTCGGCTGGAGTGCCGGGGAGAGGTGGTCTCTCTGGGGTTCAGGGGAGCGATTGGGCAGGCATTGTGTTCACAACATCAAGAAGTTTGACGGGACGGGAGAAAATAATGATGATTTGATTTCGATCGGCACCATCGGCTTGATTAAGGGGATCAATACCTTCAAGGTATCCAAGGGGACCAAACTGGCTACGTATGCTGCCCGGTGCATTGAAAACGAAATCCTGATGCATCTGCGGGCAATGAAAAAGACCAGGGGGGAGGTATCGCTTTACGACCCCATCGGTGTTGACAAAGAAGGTAATGAAATCACCTTGATCGATATCCTGGGGACCGATCCCGATGCGGTTGCCGAGCTTGTAGAGGTGGCGTTTGAGCAGGCTGCCCTGTTGAACAAGGTGCAAAAACTGAATAAACGGGAGCGCTATGTATTGGAATTGCGCTACGGTTTGTATAGTGGCTGCCGCCAGACCCAGCGGGAGATTGCCCGCAAACTGGGGATTTCCCGTAGTTACGTCAGTAGGATCGAAAAACGGGCGATCACCAAGCTGCTGAAGGATTTGTCGCCACCGGAAAACCCGGGGAAAAAGCCTTCGGGAGATGGGGAAAAGTAGGTTTTAATGAGATAAAGCTGCCCTGTTCGGGCAGCTTCAGACTGTTGACAAAAAGGTTGGCAGTCTATTATTTTGTTCTCTAATCGACTAAAATAATCCACAGTTAACCATTTTAGATTAAGATA
The DNA here is from genome assembly GCA_028707535.1 of Heliobacteriaceae bacterium. Classification (GTDB taxonomy): domain Bacteria; phylum Bacillota; class Desulfitobacteriia; order Heliobacteriales; family Heliobacteriaceae; genus STF2-203. Next base: position 77,683 of record JAQWAU010000003.1, read on the forward strand.
CGGTATACTGATTTGGAGGACAAATTGTCGATATTGGTAGTTATAATGGCTTTGTTTTTTTTATTTATTCTGCTTTTCAAGACTAATCTTTTGGGATGGTGATAAAAACTAAAATTGAAAGCCCAAGGCTATTCTGCAGCCCTCACCGGGGAACCAGGAACTGGCAGAGGCTTTATGATAAAAGAACAAGCGTTGAGCGCTATTTCAGCAGACAAAAAGAACACCTGGGTTTAGAAAATCTTACAGTTCAGGGTGCTAAAAAGGTGAAAACTCACGCCTAACCTCTGTGCAATAGGCTGATAGCTACAGTAACAGCCGTCAATGCAACTGGACGAGAACTAAAAGCCACTTAACCCCAGTCAAGAAGCACCAATTAAACTGCCAGGGGAGTAGTGTCTGTTTTTTTTGTTAACAGAACGGTAGTTCGGTTGTTGACTTTTGTTTATTTACACAAACAGGTTAATGACCGGGATAGAAATAGAAGCAAGAAAGACCAGTGATATTTCTGCGAACAGTAAGTTTGTTAACTTCATTGCCGATAAAAAAGCCATCGTATTTCTGGGGCTGGTATTTATAATAATTTCTAAATATAAGCCAGGATCCACTAATGTTTCAAGAATCTAAGGGGAAATGAGGGTTTTTTCGGATGAAATATTTTGCGAGGATGATCCTTTTTAGTATATTAGGGGCATTTATGCTGACCGGATGTTTTGCCGATAATTTAGCCGAAAAAAGGGAAAAACAGGCAGACAAAGGAGACGGCATTACCATCGGTGTTCCGGTGCCGCTTGAGTTTGCCGCCCAAAAAACCAATTATTTAAAAGGGTTAGAGCTGGCCTTAGCGGATATTAACGCGGCAGGAATCAACGGCAAGCAAATTAAGCTGGAAATCGCCGATGACAAAGGAGTTTTTAAAAACGCCGTGGATATTGCCCAGGCGTTTGCCAAAAATACGGCCATGGTGGCGGTAATCGGGCACTGGTTTTCGGATATATGTATTCCGGTATCAGCCATATATGAAGAAGCGGGAATGCTGGCAGTGGTACCCACGGTTTCGAATCCGGAATTAATGAAAAAAGATTATAAATACATATTTCAGAACATCCCGAGTGATAAAAAAATTGCGGCGAATATCTGTGCTTATGCTAAAAAGGCCGGTTATAAAAATGTAGTGATTTGTTATGAGGACAGTTCGTACGGCAATAACCTGGCGGTTGCCTTTGAGAATGAAGCCAGGCAAAACGGGATCAGGGTCGTTGATCGCAGTTCGGGTTTAGTAAGTGAAATGCAACTTAATCGGGCCTACGATAAGTGGAAGGCCCTGGATTTTGATGCGGTGTTGTTGGCCCTTAATATGCCGGAAGGGGCCGCCTTGATCAGTGAATTGCGGAAACTTGACCGGGATGTTGCCATTTTGTCCGGTGACGGGCTGGATGTGAGCAATTTTATTGAGGTGTTGGGGAAAGACGCCGAAGGGATTGTCATTGCGACAATCTATAATCCTCACGATTTAAGACCGGAACTGGTGCGGTTTCAGCAAAGATACAGTCAAAAATATGGTGAACAGCCGGATGTATGGGCGATGCAGGGGTATGATTCCCTTACCTTGATTGCCCGGACAATTGAGCAGGCCGGCAGTTGTTCACCGGCGGGATTAGCAAACTATTTGCGGGAGATGAATCCCTGGGAAACAGTTTCGGGGAAGATCAGTTTTAATGATTACGGGGAAGTTCAGGGCAGAGAAGTTTATAAAAAAATCATTGTGAACGGCGAGTTTAAATATGTAGATTGAATCTGTTCAAAGAAGAGAGGAAATCGAAAAATGGCAGATAGCAAAGTATTTAGAAAAGTATCTTTAGACCGTTTGTCTTCACCGGAAGAACTGGACCAGCGGTTAACGGTGACGTCGCCGATCGGCTGGGTGGCTTTTGCCGCCGTTGCCGGTTTAGTTTTCGCCGGCCTGATCTGGGGTTTTTCCGGCAGTATTGCCGACAAGGCTATGGGCGAGGGAATAATTATGTCCAGCGGCGGCATTACCCGGATCATTCATCATGCCGATGGTCAGATAACAGATGTAAGTGTCCAGGATGGCGATTATGTCGAAAAAGGCGATGTGATCGCCCGGGTGAAGCAAACAGATCTGATTAATGAAATAAATAAGTATAAGGAAGACCTGGCGGTGATTAGAAGTTTAGACTTCAATAATCCGCAACTGGACAGCAGCATGCTCAATTTTAATATATACGGGAAAATAATGGAGCTTTCCGGGGATATCGAGCTGGCCGGGGCCCAATTAGCGGTGCAAAAGGCAAACTTAATTACGGCGGAAAAAAACCGCGCCATTGAGTTGGAGAATGCCAATTGGGAATTGGCACAGGCGAAGATTAGACATGAAGAGAGCTTGGAAAATTACAACGTCGCCAAGGTTTTGTATGAAAGCGGGGCCGGTTCTTTGAATGACTTCAAAGAAGCTGAACGCACGTTTATCCTGGGTGAATCGGGTCTGAGAACAAAAATGGAAAATTTACAGCAACTGCAGACGGAAGCAAACCAACTGCCCAGATCCGAGGTTGACGAGGCAGAGACGAATTTAAATTTGTTGCGGCAACGGTTCAGGGATACCGGTGTTCTTTTGGCAAAGGATTTGGACCAAACCATCGCCAAAATGCAGCGTGACTTAATCAATAACAGTGAAATTGTCGCCGGCGTTTCCGGGCGGATTCTGGAACTGCAGCTGAAGAAAGGCGATTTGGTTCAGGCGGGGCAGAACGTGTGCAGTATTGCGCGGGAAAGAAAAGAAATGGAATCACTGGAAGCCGTCATTTATGTACCGGTGGAGCAAGGGAAAAAGATAATCCCGGGTATGGAAGTAAACATTTGTCCCAGCACGGTTAAAAAAGAAGAGCACGGGTTTATGCTGGGTAACATTGTATCTGTTTCCAAGTACCCGGTAAGCGCCCAAGGGATGATGCTTACCCTGGGCAATAATGAACTGGTCCGGCGGTTGTCCGGTGAAGGGGCGCCCATCGAAGTAAAAGTAGAGTTGATCATTGACAATAGTACCGCTAGCGGTTACAAATGGTCCACTCCTGACGGGCCGCCCCTGGTCATTGACAGCGGTACCTTGTGTGTCGGCGAAGTAAAGGTTGCCCGGCAAAAACCGATCAGTATGGTTATACCGTTTATCAAAAAAGTGCTTCCCATTTAGTTCAGTGTTTGGATATTGGGGTGATTACCTTGCATGTAAACGCCAAGCGAAGAAAAGTACCGTCTGTATTGCAAATGGAAGCAGTGGAATGTGGCGCGGCTTCACTGGCCATGATTCTGGCCTATTATAAAAAATACATCCCCCTGGAACAGCTCCGGGTTGATTGCGGCGTTACCCGGGACGGCGTTAAGGCCAGCAACATATTAAAGGCGGCCCGGAGACACGGTTTTATTGCCAAGGGATACCGCAGAGAACCGGAAGACTTAAAGCGAGGACCCTTCCCCGCCATTATTCACTGGAATTTCAATCACTTTGTTGTTTTGGAAGGGTTTGCTGGGGACAAGGTTTTTTTAAACGATCCGGGCTCCGGTCCCAAGACTGTTTCCGCCGAAGAATTTGATCTTTCGTTTACCGGCGTAATCTTGACCTTTGAGCCGGGAGCTGATTTTGCGCCAAGCGGTAAGAAGAACAGTTTTATTGATTCCTTAAGGAATTGGTTGAACGGTTCCAGGACAGCGTTGATTTATCTGGTCTTGGTCGGCTTATTGATGGTGATCCCCGGTTTAATCGTCCCCACCTTTTCCAAGGTTTTTATTGACGATATTCTGCTGGGCGGGAAAGGAGACTGGCTAAAACCTTTGCTCTGGGGGATGGGGGCGGTCGTTATCCTCCAGGCTGTTCTGACTTGGAGCCAGCAACATTATTTGTTAAGGATGGAAACCAAGATTGCCTTAACTAATGCGGGTAAATTTTTCTGGCATATCTTCAGGCTGCCCGTGTTGTTTTTTCAGCAGCGTTCAGCGGGTGATATCGCCAACCGGCTGCAGAGTAATGACCAGGTAGCCGCCTTTTTATCCAGAGAGTTGGCGGAAACCGTAATCGGTTTATTGACCCTGGGTTTTTATTTTATTGTTATGCTGCAGTACAGTATCCCGCTGACCATTGTCTCCCTGCTGACCGCGGTATTGAGTATTTTATACCTGGTTTATTCGGCCAATAAAATAGAAATCATGAATAAAAAGCTGTTGCAGGATAAGGGGAAGGTAATGGGCTTTTCCATTTCCGGTTTGTACATTATTGAAACCATAAAAGCATCGGGAGCGGAAGCGGGATTCTTTGCCAAATGGTCCGGGTATCACGCCAAAGAAATTAACGCCCAGCAGAAAATGGGCAAGACAGTACATACATTGTTTCACCTGCCCAATTTTTTATCTGAGTTTGCCGATGTAATCGTTTTGTTTGTCGGCGGGCTGATTATTATCAACGGGCAATTAACCATCGGTTCGTTAATTGCTTTTCAGGCTTTACTGGGGAATTTCATGAAACCGGTTAACAATTTAACCCAAATGGGGATGAAGATCAAACAGGTTCAAGGTGATATAAACCGGTTGGAAGATGTCTTTAAGTATGGTCTTGACGGGAACGTCTGCCGTGAAGTAAAGGTTAGCGGGGAAGATGCCTACAAAAAGCTGGAAGGTTATATTGAAATCAAAGAACTTTCCTTCGGCTATAATCCCTGGGATGCACCGCTGATCGAGCATTTTAATCTCCGTCTGAAGCCGGGTTCCCGGGTGGCGTTGGTGGGTGGTTCAGGCTGCGGGAAAAGCACTGTGGCCAAGTTAATCACCGGGATCTACACGCCGTGGTCGGGAGAAATCCGGTTTGACGGGGTAAGCCGGGAACAGTTGCCCCGGAATGTCATCATCAATTCCCTGTCTGTTGTTGACCAGGATATAACTTTGTTCGACGGCACAATCAGAGAAAACCTGACCATGTGGGACAGCACCCTTTCGGAGTTCAACGTTATTCGGGCCGCCAAAGATGCCTGTATTCATGATGATATTGCCATCCGGGACAAGGGTTACGAACACAAAGTAAGTGAAGGCGGCGCCAACTTTAGCGGTGGGCAGAGGCAAAGGCTGGAAATTGCCCGGGCATTAGCCACCAACCCCTCCATCCTGGTGCTGGATGAAGCAACCAGTGCTTTGGATGTGCACACGGAAAAAATAGTCGATGAAAACATTCGGCGCCGGGGATGTACCTGTGTTATTGTCGCCCATCGCCTGAGTACGATTAGAGACTGTGACGAAATCATTGTGCTGGATAAGGGCAAAATTGTGCAGCGGGGCACGCATGAGGAACTGAAAAATGCTCCCGGTTTATATGCCCAATTGATCAGTGCTTAATTCATTACGAAAGGGGGTTGAGCGGTGGATCTTATTAACGGCCTAAAATATCGCCGGATCGAGGCTGCCGGAAATCGGCCGGTGATTCTGGATGCAAATAAAGTGTGGCTGGTGCAAGCAGGAAAGGTAGACATCTTTGTGACCAAAATCATGAACGGTGATCCGGTAGGCAGCAGGAGGTATTTGTTTTCGGGGGAAAAAGGGGATGTCTTGTTGGGTACGGCGCCGGTTGCCGGGGAAGACGGCCGGTTCGGGCTGTTGGCGGTTGGTCATACCGGTACCTGGGTATTAGAAATTGATTGGCCTGAGTTGCTTGGGATAACGGTTACGGAACATAAAGCAAAACTAACCGGTTGGTTAAAAAAATGGACCGAAAAATGGGCGGGTGTCGAAGATAAGGCGGCACATCAGGTAGACTGGGAAGCTGATTTCCAGTCTGTGCTTGATGCCGTGGCAGGTTATAACCAATCAGTTTTTACGTCCGCCTTGGCAATGCTCAAATCGGAAAAAGAAGCGGAAGTTTTAAGGAATAAACTAAAAGTGAAAAAAGACCAGTCATTTATGAGCAGTGGTCTGCACCGGCTGATAGACGCCATGAACCCGAAACGAAGGACTGATTTGGATTCCGAAGAAATATTTATTGACAACCTGCTGTTTAAGGCCTGTGCCGCTGTAGGCAAGGCAAAAAGAATCAAGATCGTTCCGTCGTCTAGGCTGAAAAAAAACGAAATTGCCCCGGCGGATCTTTTAGGTGATATCACCAGGGCATCACAGATAAGAATACGGGAAGTTATTCTGAAAGATGAGTGGTGGAAAGAGGACAACGGTGCTTTACTGGCTTACAAAGAAAAAGACGGGCAACCGGTGGCTTTGTTGCCGGTTACGCCGAAAAAATATGTTTTGTTCGATCCGGCTGACGAGACGAAAATGGTTGTGGACCGTAAAGCAGCGGACACAATCAAGGCCCGGGCGTATACTTTTTATCGCCCGCTGCCGGCAAAAGTTGTCGGCTATAAGGAACTGCTCATCTTTTTAGCCGACGGCGTCTGGCAAAGGGACATTATTGCCGTATTTATGATGGGTATCCTGGGCGGATTATTGGGAGCCCTAACTCCGGCGGTGACCGGAATCATTTTTGATAGTGTCATTCCCGATGGTGAAAGTATGCTGTTGATCCAGATCGGGTTCTTGCTTATTGCAATTGCCGTCGCTACTTTTGCCTTTAACTTGACCCGGGCTTTTGCCATGCACCGGATCGAAGGAAGAACGGAAGCAGACCTGCAAGCGGCGGTATGGGACAGATTATTAAGTCTGCCGGTGCCGTTTTTCAAAGATTATACGGCTGGTGAACTGGCGGGTAGGGCCATGGGGATCAGCCAAATCCGGACCGTATTATCCGGGGCGGCGGCGAACACGGTTATCTCCGGCATTTTTTCGGTATTTTATTTTTTTCTGTTGTTTTATTACAGCTGGAAGCTGGCCTTCATCAGTATGGTGATTGTGCTTGTCGTCATGACTGTTTCGCTCTTGTTCGGTTATTTCCAAATCCGTTATGAACGGCAAATCGTTGACCTTAACAACAATCTTTCCGGCAAGGTTTTCGGCCTGCTTAGTGGTGTCAGCAAAATAAAAACGTCGGGGGCGGAAACACGGGCTTTTTATAACTGGGCCCGGCAGTTTAGTAAAATCAGGGATATTACCTACCGCAAAGAAAATCTGGGGAATAAGCTGGCGGTGTTCAATTCAACGGTAAACATTATCGCGACCGGGGTGATCTTTTATGCATTGTTGAAAATTAAAGGGATCGATTTACCTGCCGGCAAGTTTATCGCTTTCAACGCCGCCTTTTCCAAGTTCTTAGCTTCAATGCTGGAAATATGCAATTTGTTTTTGCAGCTCAATATCATCAAGCCTTTATATGAAAGAACTAAGCCTATTTTTGAGACTTTGCCCGAGTTTGACCAGGAAAAGGCTGATCCCGGGGAGCTTGCCGGCAATATTGAGCTCAGTCATGTAAATTTCTGTTACCGGAAAGATGGGCCCCTGATTTTAGATGATGTGACGATTGAGATAAAACAAGGTGATTATGTCGGCATAGTCGGGCCGTCAGGCAGCGGAAAGTCTACCTTACTCAGGTTATTGCTTGGTTTTGAGCAGCCGGACAGCGGCCAGATTTATTATGACCAGCAAGATATCGCCGGGCTGGACATCCGTTCGGTTCGTCGCCAGTTGGGTGTAGTTTTACAGAGCGGCCAATTGATGGCCGGCAGTATATTTGGCAACATTGTCGGCGCCAATCCCGGCTTAACCATTGATCACGCCTGGGAGGCAGCCCGGATGGCCGGCATGGAAGAAGACATCAAGAATATGCCCATGGGAATGCACACAATGGTTACTGAAGGGAGCGGCACTATTTCCGGCGGGCAAAAACAAAGGCTCTTAATTGCCCGGGCGATCATTTCCAAACCCAAAATCCTTTTTTTTGATGAAGCCACCAGTGCTCTGGATAACCGGACCCAGAAGATTGTCAGTGAAAGCCTGTCCGGGTTAAACGCAACCCGGGTCGTAATCGCGCACCGGTTAAGCACAATTGTTAATTGTAATAAGATTATCGTGCTCGACCGGGGGAAGGTGGTCGAATCCGGCAGCTATCATGATTTGTTAGCCCGGGACGGCTTATTCAGCCAATTGGTGAAAAGGCAACTGGCCTAAATAATTTAACGGGGTGTGATCTGTTTGCCCGAACAGTTATTGTTTTTGCGCGAGAATCATTTTCGTCATGACCGGTTCAGACCGGGGGAGCCGGTGCCGGCGCAAGATGAACTGTTTGTGACCGACTGGGAAGAGTATATTGCCGATATTTCCCGAAAAGACGCATATTCAGTGTTGCGGGAGAGATTTATCCAGTTTCGTTTTCCGGTCCAAGCCGGGATGAGCAAGAATTCCAATTACCAACAGGCAACCAGGAGGGGGACGGATACCGCGGCAATGCCGGAAGCAACGGGGACAGAGTTGGCAGACCCGGTCAATTTGCGGGTCTACCTTTACCAAACCTTTGCCGGCAGGATACCGGTAATGGAAACAAGCAATCGGGGTGATTTTGAAACCCTGGTACATCTTTTTTTCCGTCGCAACGAACCGGCGGTAATCCCGGCTTCGATGGGAGCCTGTATGATTAAGGGCTATAACAATTGGGACCGGATCGCCAAGTATAAAAAGAGATGGCGGGAAAAATCAGGCAATAAAGGAAACCTGGATATGTTGTGGCAGTTGGCGTTTAATCAAATGAAAGCGCAAAGGGAGTGTTACCAGGATACATTTTTGATTTTAAGTACCGCTGAGTACAGCGGGGTAAGTGCCGGCATGCTGGGAATCTCCCCGGCACGTTGGCGGGAGTTGTCAATGGTGATCAGGAGGGAGCATGAGGCGACTCACTATTTTACCTGGCGGTTTTTCGGCGCGGCCCGTAATCATTTGCTGGATGAACTAATTGCGGATTATAGGGGGATCGTCACCGCCATTGGCCGGTATAAAGCAGATTGGTTCCTTTGTTTTATGGGTCTGGAGAGTTATCCCGCCTTCAGGCCGGGAGGCAGACTGCGTAATTATTTGCCGGATAGCGAATTATCGGCGGCAGCCTTTAACGAAGTGAAATCGATCGTTAAAAAAGCGGCGGAAAACCTGGAGAGCTTCAGCAACCGGTATGCCCAGCGGATATACACGGCTGAAGGGAAACAGGCCATGCTGTTAGCCATGTCAAAAATGACCTTAACGGAATTAGCGTCCGGGGACGCCCAAAATATTTTGCTGGATACAGGGTTAAACGCTTTTTTTAGCAAAGAGGTGGAAGGTAATGAATGTTGCTTCGGTGGAGGAGAAAGTTAATCGCGAATTATTCACCGATGTTTACAATACGTATTTTCGCTTGCTTTATAATTACATCCATTTTAGGGTGGGAGAAACGCATGTAACCGAAGATTTGGTTAGTGAAGTATTTACCAAGGCGATGGAAAAATACCATACATACAATCCGGAGCGGGGAAAATTACAGACTTGGTTGTTTGCGATCGCTCACAATGTCGTAATTAATTACTATCAAAAAAACAGTTATATAAATAAAAAGATAACCAGATTAGATGTTGAAGGAACTGAGTTTAGACCAGAGGATGTAATTCTTGATCAAGAGCGCAAGCAGATCCTTTTAAGGGCGGTTATGTGTCTGGATGAACGCAAAAGAAGTATTATCGCCTTAAAGTTCGGTGCCCGTTTGACAAACCGGCAGATTGCCAAGATAAGCGAAATGACGGAAAGTAATGTAGGGACAATTTTGTATCGAGCCTTGAAAGAATTGAAAAAAATTCTTGATGAGCAAGGAGTAAGCAAATGAACGGCAAGCTTGAAGCGTTTAATACAGATTTGGATAAAATCATCTCCGGCGGTGCGGTTACCCCGCTCTGGGATGATGAGGAATACCGGCAGTTATTAGCGCTGGCGAAAAGGCTGTATGAAGCCGATTTTAGCCCGGAAAGCCGGATGCAGATCAAAGATCTGCTGTTGAAAACAAATAAAAACCGGGAACTGGAAGATGATGTTCTGGATCTGGTTGCCGGTGGACTTAACTTAAACGAAATATTGAAAAGAGGTTTGTGATACCATGGCCGGCCGGGTGGATTAATGGTTAACCATGTGATTATATAAAGTAGCAATTATTGGTTGACCAAAAGGGGAGGCATAAAACATGGAAGAAAGAGTAAAACAACTGTGCGCTAAGTTGGAGGCGGACGGAGAATGGTCAGATAAATTATTCAGCCGGGAGACAGTAGCGGAAGCTCAGACGGTGTTAAAAGAGGCAGGCCTGGAATTCAGCCTGGCGGAACTGGAATACCTCAGAGGGTTAGTGATTAGAACTTTGGAAAAAGGGACCGGCGGCAAACTTTCCGATGATGAACTTGAAGGTGTAGTCAGCGGTAGTATCGCCGCTAATTGTGTAGCCATCGGTGTATTAGCCGGTGCTGCTTCGGCGGTTGACCAAATAAGCAACCGGCGCTGGCTGAATCGGCGCGCAAATCAGGAATAGAGTTGGTAGACATGATTGAACAGGGGGAAATTCCCAGTTTGCGGGATGCAAAACAATATCCATACATAATCAGGTTGCTTGATCGAACTGATGTGGCGGCATTGATGCATTTGCAAAGCTGTGTCTTAGACACATTGGAACACAAGTCTTTCTGTGTGCCGTTGTCTTTGGCGGAGCATCATGTAATCCTTGACGGTAACGGGGAATCCTTGGGGTTGTTTATCCATAACCGGTTGTATGCGGCCTGCTCAATTTTATTTCCGGGTTACCGGGAAGATAATATGGCCCGGGAACTGAACTTTGGTGATGAGGCATTGCCCCAGGTGGCGCAACTGGAACTTTCCCTGGTGCACCCCGATTTCCGGGGAAATAAACTGCAGGAGCGGATGGCGGGGATGCTTGCCCGGCGCGCAGAACAGCGCAAACAATGCCGGTATCTGTTTACAACCGTATCACCTTATAATTATCCCAGTATAGAAACGGTTATGGCCCTGGGCATGTATATTGCCAAGTTAGGCAAAATGTATTACCAATGGGATCGGTATGTGGTGTATAAAGACTTTTTCCACCCGGTTAGCTTAGATGTAAGCACGACAATTCATGTACCCGGTACATGCTTTGCCAAGCAACAGGGATTATTGCGGGATGGTTTCTTTGGGCATTCCCTGTATAAGGATGGGGAAAACCTAATGATAAAATTTGCCAAAAGACAAAAATCTTATTGCCCGATTAAGTAAAACACCGCTTTGAGACCTTGCGGCCTGAAAGCGGTGTTTATTTTCCGGTTTTTGCGGTTTATTCTACGTCGATAGCCCGGGCGTTTTTGACGTCGGGGGCCTTAAACGGGGCGCCGAGGTTGGTGATCTTCATGTCTCCTTTGATGCCCAAATCAATATCCACTACTTCAGCGTCTTTTATGCTCATTGCTATCCGGGCGTCAAATTTGACGATATCACTGATCTGGGTTTGTTTATTGATCAGGACTGTGTAATTATAGTCGACCTTTGCTTGTTTTAATACTTCCATGAACTGTTTTTGGAAATCAGCAGGGTTAGTCGGGTCTGCCGGCGGTAATCCGATCATGGCCGACCCTAAGAGCTTTTGGTATCCTTCGATGAATTTTTCCGGGTCTAAGGTGGCATTTACCACATAGTAGCCGGTGTTATCGATGGTTACATCATTACCAAAGTTCAAAAGGATGCCCATTTCCTGCATTTGGGCGGTAGCTTTTAAGGGGTCGGACTGGATCTCCTGCTGCTCCCGCCAGAATTCCGGGGAAAAAGGCAGGTCTTGAACGATCCAGTCTTCACCGTTAGGCCGGATATACATTTTTTCCTCGGTCATGTAGGATTCCATGGTCATGGCCGGGATTTCGTCCCCGGGCGGGGATATTGTTTGTTTGGTGTATGCCTGGAGGGGTTTTTCTTGGGTTTGACCGGTTATTTGCGAGGTTATGTTCAGGGGAGTTTCGGCCACCGGTTTTCCGTCTTCGGTGACGGCGACATTAATGGTAAACAGGCCCTCCAATGAGCAGGTATTATAAGCTTCACTGGCGGCGTTGGATTTAATCAGCAAATCAGCCACGGTCAAACCATCCCGGGTTTCCTGACGGGTTAAGCCGGCCTGGTGCTGTTCTTCGTTCCACTCGACCGTAAAGCCGAAGGCATTGCTGACAACCCGGAGGGGGATACATACCTTGCCGTCTATTTTCGTCGGCGGAACAGGGAGGGAAATTGACCGGTCACCCAGTTTGGCGTCTTTGTTGCCGAGAGCCAGGTTCATGGTCATTCCGTTTTCAGTGATTGTAAAGTTATTTGCCGAGGACCACTCGAGATCAGCGCCAACCAGCCGGATGTAGTTGTCCGCCGGGATCATGCTGACCCCGTTCATCAGCTGTAATTCGGGCGCCGGGACGATTTCGTTGTTTACGGCCAACGGGACGTTCGCCGCCGCCAAACCGGGGAAAACAAGGGCAAGCAGCAACAGTCCGAACGCGGCAGTGACGAGAAGCTTGCCTTTCCGGGTTTTCGCCAAGCCAATCACTCCTTTATACTTATTTAGGAAACACCTTACTTTAGATTATAACACAGATAAAAACAGAATTGGAAAAGGAGAATCGGCGGGTGGAAGCGAAAAAAGGGCAGACTAAGGTTAAGTGGAAGGGATGGGAATTGTGGCTGTTAAAGACCGTTTAATCGTTGCTTTGGATGTGGACACCCGGGAAGAAGCCTTGGCGATTGTCCGGGCCGTAGGGGACTACTGCGGCCTTTTTAAAGTAGGGATGCAACTGCACAACAGTGCGGGTTTTGGGGTAACCGAAGCAATTATGGCTTTAGGGTACCCGGTTTTCCTGGACCTGAAGTTTCACGATATTCCGCATACCGTGTTGCAGGCGGCTGCCGTGGTCAGCCGGAAGGGGGTCCGGATGTTTACGGTCCATGCCACCGGGGGCCGGGAGATGTTAGCCGGGGCGGTGGCCGGGGCAAACCAGGCAAAAGGGGCAACCGGGGAAGGTCCCTTGGTTTTGGCGGTAACCATTTTAACCTCGGTATCGCAAACGGTTTTGAATGCGGAAATTGGTTTACCGGGGACGGTTGCGGAAAATGTCGTCCGTTTGGCGGCGGTGGCCCAGGCGGCCGGTGTTGGTGGGGTGGTGGCTTCCCCGCAGGAGATTCGGCCCTTAAAGCAGCGGTTTGGTCAGGAACTGGTGGTGGTTACCCCTGGGGTGCGGCCGGTCTGGGCCGCCGGCAATGATCAGGCCCGGGTAATGACACCAGGGGAAGCGATCCGGGCGGGTGCGGACTACCTGGTGGTGGGGCGGCCGGTTACGGCGGCCCGGGACAAGGCCGGGGCCGCCCGGCGGATTGAGGAAGAAATGGCCCGGGCGCTGGCGGCCCCGATTAAATAAGGAAGGTAGGGGTTGTGGGATGAACAACGAAGCAGTTTTGGCGGTGTTCCGGGAAAGTAGCGCTTTGTTGGAAGGCCATTTCCGGTTGACTTCCGGCCGGCACAGTGATCGCTACATACAGTGTGCTCAGGTTTTGCAACACCCGGCCTACACGGCCAAATTGGCCGGTGTGCTGGTTGCCGCGCTACGGCAACAGGGGATCATGCCCCAGGTGGTGATCGGCCCGGCCATGGGGGGGATCCTGGTGGCTTACGAGGTCGGCCGCCTGTTTGGGGTAAGGGCAATTTTTGCGGAGCGGGAGCACGGGGTTATGACCTTGCGGCGCAGTTTTCGGATCCGGCCGGGGGAAAAGGTGGTTGTCTGTGAGGATGTGATTACTACCGGCGGTTCGGTGCGGGAAACGGCGGCTTTGGTTACTGCTGCCGGGGGAACGGTGGCCGCAGTGGCGGCTTTAGTCGATCGGTCAAACGGGCAGGTTGATTTCGGGGCGCCTTTTGTGGCTGCCTTGCGGCTGCCCGTGGTGTCCTGGGAACCGGAAGCCTGTCCTTTGTGCCGCCAGGGGGTTGCGCTTGCCAAGCCGGGGAGCCGATCGATATAATCCTTAACGGGATTCTTGGGTGTAATTACTTTTCGCGTTATTTTCGTTATAATGGTTATAATCATGATTTCCATGGGAGGTGGCCATGCGAGTGCTTAAACCGGCACAGCGGTTTAACCGGGTAACCGAAGTAAATATTGCCGGCTTGGCCGCCTTAGGGGTTAAGGGGGTCATTCTAGATTTAGATAACACCTTGACCGAATGGAAAAGGCAGGAGCTTTGTCCGGAAGTGGCCCAGTGGTTGGCAGATTTTTCGAAGTACGGGATTAAAGCGTGCATCCTTTCCAATGGCGTTGAAAACCGGGTACGTCCGTTTGCGCTGGGGCGAAATTTGCCTTACGTTGCCAAGGCGCGTAAACCACGGCGTAAAGGCTTTTTAAGGGCGATTAAACTGCTGGGGACGACAACGGAAAACACCGTCGTAATTGGTGACCAGGTTTTTACCGATGTTTGGGGCGGCAACCGGACAGGGCTGCGGACGATCTTGGTTCGTCCCTTGAGCCGTCATGAGTTTATCGGTACCCGGTTAGTCAGGCATTTGGAACGCTGGGTGCTGGCGGAGCAACCCCCGCGTTGGCGCCGGCTCCGGTTTTTTCGAAAAAAACCATAAAAGCCATCGAGGGTGGGCCGGAGTGCTGACCCTCTTTTTGGCTTTGGGGGGGCATAGACTTTGGCGATTAACGGTAGTACCCGCTGGGTTGGTTTACTCGGGTGTCCGGTGGCCCATTCTTTTTCGCCGGTGATGCATAACACGGCGTTTACTCATCTCGGCCTGAATTGGCGTTATGCGGCTTTTGCGGTGCCTTTGGCCGGGTTGCGGCGGGCGGTGGCGGGGATGGCTGCCTTGGGTTTTACCGGGGCGAATATCACTGTGCCCCACAAAGAAGCGGTTTTGCCTTTGCTCGATCAGGTTGACCCTGTTGCCAGGCGGCTCGGGGCGGTCAATACGGTGGTTTTTGGTCCGGATGGCAAAAGCCGGGGGTTTAATACCGATGGGACCGGTTTTATCCGGGGATTAGCGGCCGCCGGGTTTTCAGTGGCCGGGAAACGGGCCGTACTCCTGGGGGCGGGGGGAGCGGCCCGGGCGGTGGCTTTCGCCTTGGTGACCCATGGGATTCGGAAATTGACGATTGTCAACCGGACCCCTGCCCGGGCCGGGGGCTTGCTGGCCGCGGCAGCCCGGGCTGCCGGGAGCCGGCCCGGGCAGGTGGAACTGGCCGGCATTGCTTGGGAAGCCGGGCTTTTGCATGCTTGCACCAAAGAGGCTGATTTGGTCGTCAATGCGACCCCATTGGGGCTGACGGCAGAAAATTGGGCTTACCCGGTATCCCCTGCTGCCTGGTTGCATGGGGGGGTGTTTATTTGTGATTTGGTATACAATCCGGTGGAGACAGAACTGCTGGCGGTCGGGCGGCAACTGGGTTGCCGGGGCCAAAACGGCCTGCCGATGCTGTTATACCAAGGAGTGGCCGCGTTTGAGCTGTGGACGGGCCGGGAAGCGCCGGTGACGGTGATGGGGCAGGCGTTGCAGGATTTTGCTGCCAGGTGTTGAATAAAATAGAAAAACCGATCATTAACGGAAGTAGCCATGATTTTTGCGTGAAAAGAGGTGAGGCTGGTGGGAAGGCTGCGTTATCTGACTGCCGGGGAGTCGCACGGACCGGCTTTGACGGTAATCGTGGAAGGAATGGTTGCCGGTCTGCCGGTGAGCGCCCGGGAGATTGACCGGCAACTGGCCCGGCGGCAACAAGGGTACGGCCGGGGCGGCCGGATGCGGATTGAAAATGACCGGGTAACGGTGTTGGCGGGTGTACGGGGAGGAGAAACCACCGGCGGTCCCGTTTGTCTGCAGGTTGCGAACCGGGACTGGCCCAATTGGGCGCCAGTTATGGCCCCCGGGGAAGAGGCGGTATTAACGGAAAAACAGGTTACCGCTCCCCGTCCCGGCCATGCCGATCTGCCCGGGGCCCTGAAGTACGGGCACCAGGACATCCGGAACGTTCTGGAGAGAGCAAGCGCCCGGGAAACGGCGGCCCGGGTGGCGGCAGGCGCTTTGGCCCACCGGCTGTTGGCGGAGTTGCAGGTGGCGGTTTACTCTCACGTTGTGGCCATCGGCGGGGTCCGAAACCGGGAGGGGTTGCCGGCCGATTGGTCTGCGGCGGATTGGGCGGCTTTTGCGGCCCGGGTGGAAGGGTCGCCGGTGCGCTGTGCCGGCA
This sequence comes from Heliobacteriaceae bacterium, assembly GCA_028707535.1. Taxonomy (GTDB): domain Bacteria; phylum Bacillota; class Desulfitobacteriia; order Heliobacteriales; family Heliobacteriaceae; genus STF2-203. Next base: position 93,876 of record JAQWAU010000003.1, read on the forward strand.
AGGCGGCCGAAGCGCAGATGATGCAGGCGATTGACCGGGCCAAGGCTGGTGGGGATAGCCTGGGTGGTATAATTGAACTGATTACCCTCGGGTTACCGGTGGGTTTGGGCAGTCATGTTCACGGGGACCGCCGGTTGGATGGCCGGATTGCGGGTAGTTTGATGGCCATTCCAGGCATTAAAGGGGTCGAAATCGGCCTTGGCTTTGCGGCGACGGAACTGCCCGGTTCTCAGGTGCATGATGAAATATATTACGCTGCTTCCCGGGGGTTTTACCGGGAGACGAACCGGGCCGGCGGGATTGAAGGCGGGATGACCAACGGGGAACCGGTAGTTGTCCGGGTGGCGATGAAGCCGATCCCGACCTTGCTGAAGCCTTTGCATACGGTGGACCTTACCAGCCGCCAACCGGTAAAAGCCGCGGTGGAGCGGTCAGATACCTGTGCGGTCCCGGCGGCGGCCGTTGTGGCGGAAGCAGTCTTGGCCCTGGTGTTGGCTGACGCGGTCTTGGCGGTTACCGGTGGTGATCATTTGGCCCAGGTGGTGCAACGGGCCGGGCGGCTAAACCGGTGTTAGCCGAAAAAAAGGGGAAGAGGATGCAAAGGCAAAAAACGAAGATTGTCTTAATCGGGTTTATGGGTACCGGCAAAACGGTGGTGGGGAAACGGTTGGCTGTCCGGTTAGGGTTTGATTTCGTTGATACCGACCGGGAGATCGAGGAGTTGACTGGCTTGACGGTGGCGCAGATTTTTGACCGGTACGGGGAAGTGCGGTTCCGGTCGGAAGAGGCCCTGCTGGCGCAAAAACTTGCCGAACGCCGCCAAATAGTCATTGCCACCGGCGGCGGGATGGTGTTGAACCCGCAAAATGTCGCGGCCTTGCGTACCGGGGGGCTGCTGATCCGGCTTACTGCCGAACCGGTGGTGATCTGGAGCCGGATCGCGGGGCGACCCCACCGGCCTTTGGTCAAAAAGAACCTGACGGTGGATATGGTGGCGGCAATGATTGCCGCCCGGGAGCCTTATTACGCTTGTGCGGAATATACCGTGGATACGACAACGAAAACGATCACCGAAACGGTCGATGAAATTACCGGTTTGCTGACCAGAAATCCGGAGGAAGGGAATAGGTGTTGATTCAGGAAAAAGTCACGGTCGGGCTAGGGGACCGGTCTTACCCGGTCTTAATCGGCGAGGGTCTGTTGGCATCGGCCGGCTCTTTACTGGCCGGCTGCCTGCCGGGGAATAAGGTGCTCATTGTTACTAACCCGCCAGTCCGGGCCCTTTACGGTAAAATGTTACAGCATTCCTTGCAGGAAGCTGGTTATGATGTTTCACTGACTTTGGTTCCGGATGGTGAGCAGTACAAAAACCTGACTACTATGGCCGGACTCTATGATGCGGCGGTTGCGGCCCGGTTGGAGCGGTCGTCAACCATCGTGGCCTTGGGCGGGGGTGTCGCCGGGGACCAGGCCGGTTTTTTGGCGGCCACCTTTATGCGGGGGATTGGTTTTGTGCAGGTGCCGACAACTTTGTTGGCCCAGGTTGATGCGAGTGTGGGCGGCAAGACCGGGGTTAACCATCCCCGGGGGAAAAACCTGATCGGGGCATTCTACCAACCCCGTTGTGTATTGGTTGATCCCGCTACTTTGCAAACCTTGCCGGACCGGGAGGTGGGGGCGGGTTTTGCCGAAGCGGTTAAGACCGCTTTATTGGGGGATGAGGCTTTATTCCGGTTTCTGGAAGCAGACCCGGCGGCGGTGCAGCGGCGGGAATTAGGGGCGATTACCCGGCTGGTGGCGGCATGTTGCCACACCAAGGCGAAAGTTGTTGCTGCCGATGAGCAGGAAGCCGGTTTACGGGCGGTGCTTAACTTGGGCCACACTTTCGGCCATGCGGTCGAAACCTTAACCGGGTACCAGGTATACCGGCATGGTGAGGCGGTGGCCATCGGCCTGGTTGCGGCTTGCCGGTTGGCCGAAACGGTCACCGGGCTGCCGGCTGAAGTAACCGGACGGGTATACCGGCTGCTCCGGGCCGCCGGGCTGCCGGTCAGTTTTCCCGCTTTTCCTGCTGCCGCTTGGCGGCAGGCATTTTCCCTGGATAAAAAAGTGAGCGGTTCCCGGGTCACCTTCGTTCTTCCAACAGACATCGGTCTTTATCCGGTGTTAAAGCATATTCCATTGGATGCGGCAATAAAAATCATTGGCCGGTTGACATCTTGAACAAGCCGCCAAGGGGGGCCTTTAATGACGGGACAACGTAAAATGTTGGGGGATCTGTTGGTTGGATACGGGTTGATTTCACCGGAACAACTGGCGCAAGCCTTAGCGGAACACAATAGGACCGGGGAACGGCTCGGAAAGGTTGTGGTGCGCTTGGGGTTGGTAACCGAGCGGCAGATTAACGATATCTTGGAATTTCAGCTGGGAATTCCCCAGGTATCGCCGCTGAAATTTGCGCCAAACCCGGCAGTAGTAAAACTAGTGCCGGAAACAATCTGCCGGGGCCACAAGTGTTTACCGCTGAAAAAGGTCGGTGACCGGTTGACTGTGGCCATGGTGGATCCCCTGAATCTGGTGGCGATTGATGATCTGAAGCGGGCAACCAACTTGGAAATCGATCCGGCGATTGCGACCGAGCAGGAAATAGAACAGGTGCTGAACAAGGTGTTCGGCTTGAACCCGGCCGGCGAAGCGGCGATCCGGGGTTTGGAAGCCGAGGCGGGGACAGGGGGATACCGGGCGAGCGCTTTTGATATGGAACTGGTCGACTTGGATAAAGTTGCTGCCGGCAGTGACGGGCCGGTGATCCGGGTCGTAAACACGATTTTGCAGCAGGCGGTCAAAGACCAGGTAAGTGATATCCACATCGAAATCCACGAAGGGAAAGTCCGGGTGCGGTACCGGTTGGATGGCCTGCTTTACGATATCTTGAATCTGCCCCGGCAAATCCATGCGGCCCTGCTCTCCCGGATCAAGATCCTGGCGGAGATGGATATTGCGGAAAAACGGCTCCCCCAGGATGGCCGGATCCAGATTAAGCTGGGCAATAAGGCCATCGATTTGCGGGTATCCACCTTGCCGACTATTTTCGGTGAAAAATGTGTCATCCGGTTGCTGGATAAGAGTAATGCCTTGTTGGATCTGGAACAACTGGGGTTTCAGGAAGCAGCCGGCCGGCAATACCGGCAGCTGATCCGCAATACCTACGGGATGATTTTGCTTACCGGACCTACCGGTTCGGGGAAAACAACCACCCTCTATGCGACGATTGGGGAAATAAACAGCCCGGAAAAAAACATTGTCACCATCGAGAACCCGGCCGAATATGTTTTGGAGGGGGTTAACCAGGTACAGGTAAACCCGAAAGCGGGGTTGGATTTTGCCGGCGGGTTGCGGTCCATTTTACGGCAGGACCCGGATGTGATCCTGGTCGGGGAAATCCGGGACCGGGAAACGGCGGAAATTGCCGTCCGGGCGGCAACAACCGGGCACTTGGTTTTTTCCACTTTACATACCAACGATGCGGCCGGAGCGGTCACCCGGTTGATTGATATGGGTGTGGAACCATTTTTGGTTGCTTCCTCGGTGACCGGCATTGTGGCCCAACGCTTGGTCCGCCACATCTGCCCCAATTGTAAAACGGCATACCAGCCGGATCCGGATTCGCCGGAGCGAATTTTTCTGGGGTTGGCCGGGGAGGACCGGGAGTTGACTTTATACCGGGGTGGAGGCTGTATGGCCTGTAACAACACCGGCTATAAAGGCCGGTTGGCGATCCAGGAGGTCATGCCGGTTACCGCCGGCCTCCGGGATTTAATTTTGAGCAAAGCAACCGCAGAAACGATCCGGGATGCCGCTATCCACAGCGGCATGGTCAGTTTGCGGGAAGATGGTAATAACAAGGCTTTGCAAGGACTTACCACAGTTGCGGAAGTAATGAGGGTAGCTTATGTTTTCGATTGACGAGCTTTTAACGTTTGCCGTAAAGATTAAAGCTTCCGACGTTCATTTAACGGTGGGGATGCCTCCTTGTTTCCGCATTAACGGGCAACTGGTGTCACCTATGGCAGCCGGTGTGCCGGCCGGGAGCGGGGATCGGGACTGGGCGTGCCCTCTGTTGCCGGCCGATACCGAGGTCTTGGCCGGGCAAGTGATGAGCGGGCCGCAACAAGCGGCTTTTGCGGCCACCGGTGACCAGGACTTGTCTTATTCAATTCGAACAGTCGGCCGTTTCCGGGTAAACGTTTTTCGGCAACGGGGTGGTACCGGCCTGGCGATCCGGCTGATTCCTTTTCACATTCCCACTTTTGCGGGACTGGGCTTGCCGGAGGTGGTCGCCGGCCTGGCGCGGCGGCCCAACGGGCTGGTTTTAGTTACCGGACCGACCGGTAGCGGTAAATCCACGACTTTGGCGGCGATAATTGACTTCATTAATTCCGGGCGGGCAGCCCACATTATTACCTTGGAAGACCCCATCGAGTTTTTGCACAGCCACAAAAAAAGCATCGTCAACCAGCGGGAAATCGGGATGGATAGCCAGTCATTTGCCAAAGCCTTGCGGGCGGCGATGCGCCAAGATCCGGATGTTATTTTGGTTGGGGAGATGCGGGACCTGAAGACGATTAGTACGGCAATTACCGCCGCGGAAACCGGGCACCTGGTTTTGGCGACCTTACATACCAATGATACTATTCAAACGGTGGACCGGATTATTGATGCTTTCCCGGTCGGGCAGCAGGCCCAGATCCGGGTACAGCTGGCAACGGTTTTGCAAGGAGTGGTATCCCAGCAACTTTTGTCCCGGGCGGACGGGGAAGGCCGGGCCTTGGCCCAGGAGATTCTGGTGGCGACCCCGGCGGTCCGTAACCTGATTCGGGAAGGAAAAACCCACCAGATTGGGACGATTATTCAAACCGGTGGTAAGCTGGGCATGCAGTCAATGGACACCGCCCTGAAGAATCTGCTGCAACGAGAGGTGATTACCCGGGCGGAAGCGCTCCGGAAATCAAGTGACCCGGAGGCTTTTCAGCGGTTCGTTCTTCGGAGCTAAAATTTTTCTTCTTGTCACAGTGGAGGGTTTATGTCATAAATAGATACAAGATATAAACAAAATTTTACATAAAGTGTTACACAATTCGGGAACAGGGAGAAGTCCATGCCGAGTTTTCGCTATAAAGTTAGAAACCGGGCAGGGGTGCCGGCGGAAGGGATTATGGACGAAAAGTCACCGGCGGCGGTGGTTTCCCGGTTGCGGGAACAAGATCTGCTGGTGATCAAGGTTGAAGAAGTCAAGAATGCCGTTTTCGGCGCTCCTTTTGACTGGGCTGCCTGGCGGGAGCGCTGGGGAAAAAGGGTGGAAAGCAAAGACCTGGCTCTTTTTTGCCGGCAGTTTTCGACATTAATCCATGCCGGGATCCCGCTTTACAATGGTTTAATCATCCTGAAAGAACAAATGCGTCACCCTACTTTAGTCAAGGTTTTGACCCAAGTAGCCGAGGATCTGCGCCAAGGCCGGACATTTACGGCGGCGGTAGCCCGCTATCCCCGGGTATTTCCGGCGCTCTTTGTTTCAATGATTGAAGCCGGCGAGTTGGGTGGGGTATTGGACCAGGTCATGGAACGGCTGGCGGTGCATTTTGAAAAAGACAGTGAACTGCGGGCTAAAATGCAAGCGGCAACTACATACCCTTTGGTGATCCTGTTGGTGGCCTTGGGGGCGGTGGTGTTCATTTTGACTTTTGTGATGCCGACGTTTGCCGGGTTGTTGACGAGCCTGGGTACGGAGATGCCGTGGCCGACGAAGTTTGTGCTGGCTTTGTCGACCGCCGTCCGGAGCTACTGGTGGGCGGGAATCGTTTTACTGGTGGGTTTGGGGCTGGGTGCCCGGCGGGTGGCGGTAATCCCCAAGGTGCGGTATACCCTGGACCGGGTGGCCTTGAAGCTGCCGGTGTTTGGGGATATTGTGACCAAGGTGGCGGTTTCCCGGTTCAGCCGGACCCTCGGCACTTTGCTGCACAGCGGGGTGGCGATTTTGCCCGCTTTGGATGTGGTCGTAAAAACCGTCGGCAACCAGGTGATTGCCGCGGGGTTGGGCCAGGCCCAGGAGAATATCCGCCAAGGGCGGGGGATGGCCGGGCCGTTGGAGCAAGCAGGGGTTTTCCCGGCAATGGTGGTGCAGATGGTGGCCATCGGGGAAGAGACGGGCGCCTTGGATGTCTTGCTGATAAAAATAGCCGATTATTACGACCTGGAAGTAAACATTGTGGTTAGCCGGTTGTCTACGGTGCTGGAACCGTTGATGATGGTATTGCTTGGCGGTCTGGTCGGGTTTTTGGTGATTGCCATGTTCTTGCCGATGTTTGAATTAATCGGTGCTGTCGGCAGTCAGTAAAGTTTGGGGGTGGCGAGCTGAATAAACAGGGGGATACTGTGGGGAGTTAGCTTCAGGATGCGGAGGAGGAATGACAATGGTTAACTGGTTTCGCCGGCGCTTAACCCGGGTTAAGCCGGAGAAGGGGTTTACCTTGATCGAGTTGATGGTCGTGGTGGCGATTATCGGGGTGTTGTTTGTCGTGTTGGTGCCGAAGCTGAGTTCGACCCAGGATGCGGCGAAGGCTGCCGGGGTGAAGACCGATATGCGGTCGGTGGAAGTCGGGCTGATCCAGTATGTTAATGACGAAAAAGCATTTCCGGCAGATTTAACCTCAGAAGTTTATTTTGATGCAAAATTAAAAGACAAGGACCCCTGGGGAAATGATTACGGCTATGCTACTATTGCTGCGTCGGGTTCGGATGCCAAAGCATACGCGATTTATTATTCGAAAGGGCCGGATGGAAAAGCGGGTGTTACTGGTGTAAAAGATACCGGGGCTTACGAGGGGGCCATCACAGGAGATGGGGCGGACGATCTTTACATGATCTGGGAAATCAAAAACAATGGTGAGGTAAAACAGAAAGATAGCAAGCTGAGATAACAACCAGCACCCGGATAAACTGCAAAAAAGGAATGGTTCCAACCATTCCTTTTGTTTCATCACCTAGACAACAAGGACGAAAAAGGGGTAAGCGATGTTGATGGGTTTTGGCCTTATTTTTAGTTTGATTTTCGGCGCTGTTGCCGGCTCATTTCTCAATGTCTGTATTGACCGGATTCCCCGCGGCCAATCGGTCGTATATCCCCCTTCCCATTGTCCGGCCTGTGAACGCCGATTGTCCCCGGCGGAACTGGTGCCGGTGGCTAGTTTTCTGCGGCAACAAGGGCGCTGTAAAGAATGTGGGGAGCAGATTGCCCCCTGGTACCCGGTGGTTGAAGGAGCGACCGGGATTGTTTTTGCCTTGCTGTACTGGTGGTACGGGTTTGGGGCCACCTGGATCGCGACGGTGGTTTTGGCCGGGTTTTTAATCGTGATTAGCGGGATTGATCTACAACACCGGATCATCCCGAACCGGGTGTTGCTGGCCGCCCTGCCCCTGGTGGCTGTCTGGCGGGGCTGGCAGGCGGCGATGGGGGGGAACCCGGGACAGGTGGGTGCCGATTTGTTGCTCGGGGCTTTGTTCGGTGGTGGGCTGTTGTATGTTTTGCATGTGGGCAGCCGGGGTGGTTTAGGGTTGGGGGATGTCAAGTTTGCTTTTGTTTTCGGGGCTTTGCTGGGGTGGCCCGCGGTAGTCTATGCCCTGACCTTGGCTGGCCTGGCCGGCACCATCTTTGGGATCGGCGGCATTTTATGCGGGGAGCTGACCCGGAAAAGTGAAATTCCGTTCGGCCCTTTTTTGGCCTTCGGGGTACTGACGGCTTTTTTGGCCGTTCAATCCAGCGGTGGCGGGACGTGTTTGGTTTGAGGGTGGGGCGGGATGAAACCGGTTTGACTTTACTGGAGGTAATCATTGCCCTGGTGATCATCACGGCCGGGTTTTTCCCGGTGTTTATGCTGGATGAGGCGGTGGTGGCCCAAGGTATCCGGCAAAAGCAGGAGGCCTATGCCCTTGCTTTCGTGGTGGAAGTGTTGGAGACGGAAAAAAACAATTATCTGGGCCGCCGGTGGGCGGAAGATGGGGTAACCGGTCCGGTTTCCGGACCGGAAGGCCCTTGTCCCGGATTGAGGTATACTATCGAGCGGCAAGCGGCTGCCGGCATACCCGGTTCGGTAGCCCCTGACCGGAATCAGCTGCGGCAGATTCGCGTCCGGGTCGAATGGGAAGCAAAGACCGGGCCACGAACGGTTAGTCTGGCGACATGGGTTACCCCCCGGTAATCCGGGGCTGATTTTGATCACCATTTGTTGCCGGCGCGGAACCCGGAGGGGGGTGGTGGTTTGGCCGGGCGGGAAAAAGGCTTGACCCTGATCGAAGTAATGATCGCCTTAACGGTTTTAAGCATCGTTACATACGGGGTTTTTGAATTGCTGAACTTAAACAACCGGGTTTTTTCCCGGGAAGAGCGGCAGGCGACGGTCCGTCAAGAGGTCAGGCAGGCAATTGACCGGTTTTTAATGGATATTCAAGCGGCCGGTGATGTCGTGGTTCCCGACGGGAAAAGGATGGAGCTGATTATTCGGGACCAGGCCGGGGACCGCCGGGTGGTTTATGCCCTGAACAGCACCACCGGTGATCCTGCCGTTTATCACCTTTATGTTGACGGGGACAGGCTGCCGGTCCGGGTGCTTTCCGGAACGGACAAAGAAGATTTTAAATTAGCGCAAAACATGGTGTGGATTGATCTCCAGTATGCGGACGACAGCACTTTACCCAAGGAGGCTGCCGCCTGGCTACGGTTAAAAACGGCTGTTTTGCCCCGGGCGACTAAAGGTTCGGGTAGTTCGGAGCGGGTATTGTTGGGCATTTTCCCGCAATGGAATCAGGTAACGGTGGCTAAGTCGGCGTGGACGACCAACCCGGTTACCGCCTGGTTTTCGGATGGCCGGGAAGACGTTACGGCGGCCGCTACTTACTTAGACACCCCGGATCTGATCGAGGTTGTGGCCGGCAGTATTCTGGGCAACCTGGCCGGCAGGGCCGATGTAGTTGTAAGCTATACCTGGGGCGCAATAACTAAAACGGCTCAATTTGCGGTAGTGGTAACGGAAGGTATGGGGCCGCCGTTGATTTCCCCATTTGATGATGTGGATTGGGTTTTTACCGGGGGAACCGGTGGCGGTGTTGACCCTGGTTATTGGCAGGTTTCCCCGGACGGGGTGGAGGTTGACCACAAACGGGAGGCCGGGCATGAAGATTACGGATATTTTGAAAATTACCGGCTGGGGACTGTGTTTGATTATAAAATGAAGGTTACGCTTAAAAACAACCGAAACCAGGCCGGTACGGCCGGGATCCTGGTGCATTTTGACGGGACCGGCGCCGGCTATATTTTGCGTCTTGATCACCAGGCGGATGCGGACAAGGTGGTCCCTTACTTCGGGGTAAAAGGGGCCGAGACGGCAAGTCCGGTGGAGTTTCAACCGTATGACGGTACTTACGAGTTAAAGGTTCTGGCCCGGGAAGGGGGCAATTATACGTTTTTTGTCAACAATGTCCCGGTGGGCACCTTAACCGATAACACGTATGAAAACGGTTATGCGGGGATCTATGCTACCTGCAAAGCCGGTTTTGCCGATTTAGTCTATGTTGAACCTTAATTGCTCAAAACCGGGGGTGGTGCGGGGATGTTTCGGCCGGAAAAAGGTTCGGTGCCTTTGGCTTTGGTGGTGCTGGTGATCCTGGTCACCATGGCGGTGGCCTTGGCCGGTTATGCCGTCCGGGAAATCGGGGCGGCCAAGCACAACCGGGAAGCCATTCAGGCCCGTTATGCAGCCGAGGCGGGGGCGGAACATTTTTTGTACCTGCTTAAAGAGCAGTTGCTCCAGGCGCATGAGGCTTATGCTTGGCCGTTGATTGCTGATTTGTATCCCGATGGTCAACTTACTCCGGTAGATGTTCCTTATCTCTCCTTAGCTGATCTGCAGACCAGGTTGGCTGCGGACCAATTATTTTTGCTTGATGCGGAAAAGGGATTAACCGCCTATTACCAGATTGCTGATGCCTCAATTCAAATGTTTGATGTAGATGATCCCGCTAGTCCGGTGACCAGGCGCACGATTAACCTGCCGGCCGGTCAAGATCAATTTTGGCTGCAGTTTACGGTAACAACGACCCGGGCCGGGGAAAAACAATTGACCCGGAAATTGACGGTATTGATCGAAATAAAGGTTCACGTCACCAACACCCCTGACGGCAAAGGACTGATAATTGCCGTTGACCCGGTTTCTGAGCCGGCCCTGCCGGAAATGCAGATCCACCGCTGGGAATTTGATGCCGGTTAATGGCAGGGGAAAATGGTAATCTGTCGAATTTACAATCATCACGGATTAAAACAGGCAGGGAGTGGCAGATTTCAGTGCAGTCGATCAACCTGTTGCCTGAAGAATTACAGCCGCCAAGGCGGGATAAAAAACAGCAGCTTGTACGGGTTGGGGTGGTCTTAATCGTTGGTTTGGGGCTGATCACCTATGGCGTTTTTTTAGGAAAGTTATACCACTGGCGGTTAGAAGGGGAAAAAATCAAAGCGGAATTGGCGGCCCTGGCACCGGTCTTATCCGAGATTGCATCCATGGAAGCCGAAACTGCGGCCAACCAAACCCAGTTAGACAACCTGCGGAGTATAAAAAATTCCCGGTTGCCCTGGTCCAAAGTTTTTGTCGAAGTTAACCAACTGATTCCGCCCCGGGTCTGGTTGACGACGGTTACTATGGAACAGCGGGAAAACCGCAAAAGTGCCTTGATCATTTATGGGGAAACCGTTGCCTTTGAAAACATCGGGGTATTTATATTGCGGCTTGAGCGGCTGCCCTATTTCTCCACGGTTAGTTTGGTGGAAGCCAAGGATCACGAGGTAAACAAGCAGTTGGTCACCCGTTTTCAAATTAATTGTGCGCTGGCGGATTTGCCGGCTGTTCTGCAAAACCCGCCGGCAGCCCAGAAGGAACAAGCGGCAGCCAAGACCTCGTCCCGGTAGAATCAAGAACTCGCAAGGGAGGGCATTACCTGTGCAAAAGTGGTGGGAGCGGCGGTCTTGGCGGGAGAAGATTTTATTGGGGGCGGCCTTAGGGATCTTGGTTGTGATTGGCGGCTACAAACTGCTGCTTGCCCGTCAGATCCGGGAATATGTGCAGTTTCCCGGTATTTTGCCGGCTTCACGGGACCAGTTGGCTATGGCTCAAACCAAGGTTACCACTTATGAGCAGGTGGAAAGCCGGTGGGTGCAGAGCCAAAAAAACCTGGCCGGGGTGATGAGTGGTTTCCAAGCGGTTATTGATCCGGGTGCCCTGGTGGTTCAGATCGGCGAAGCGGCCAAGCAGGCCAAGGTCAATGTAAAATTGTTCGTGCCTAGAGCCAAAGTGCCCCGGCCGGCAAACAACCCGGACCTGGTGGAACTGCCGGTTGACCTGATTGTTGAAGGCAGTTATGCAGGGCTGATTCGTTTTTGGGCCAGTTTGGAGGGATTGGGGGCAAATGTGATTGTCCGGCAGTTTGCCCTTACCTGGGAGCAGAATCCCGTACTCCTGCCGGAAAAGAACGAGGCCGGGGAGAAAGGTAACGGTACCGTGGCCAAGTCTGCCCCGACAAACCCGTTGCTTGATTTGATTGCCGGTCTGCTCGGTAAGCAGGTGGAAAAAATAACGGCCGGGATAGGTGATGACCGGGGGGTGGCGGGCAAAGAACCGGGAGAATTGATCCGGCGTTTGCCCCGGGCGAAAGCGGCAACTACGGTTCGGGGGCCGACCCCGACGCTCAACGCCGGTTTTACCCTGGCCTTTTTTGAGGTCGGGAAAGGCGGGAAACCGGATGGGGTGGATTTATCGCCATATGGGGCCGGCCGGCCGGATCCTTTTGAACCGTTGTTTTGGGATGACAAAAATGTGTGGTTATATCCGGAAGAATACTTTTCCGGTGTTGTTTCGGCGGAAGTTCCCGGCGAATAGCCTGGGAGGTGCCATAAATGAAGGATTTTTACCGGCAACAAGGGGCTACCCTGGTAGAGGTGGTGGTAGCGGTAACCTTACTGGGCCTTGCTTTTGCCCCGTTGTTTTCCGCCTTGATTGTAGCCGACCGGTTGGAGCAGCGGGCGGCGGCAAATACCCAGGCATTATGCTTAGCCGAACAATTGTTGGAAAGAAAACGGGCCGCCTTAAAACTTGGTTTAGCCGGAGCGGCCGACAGCGGGATGGTGGCGGAATTGCCGGCAGGCTATAGCGGGGAAGTAACCGTGATGCCGGTTAACCGGTATGACCAAGCGGTTATGTGGGCGGTTACGGCCCGAGTCTGGCAGCAGGCAGGGGTGGACTGCCGGTTGACCACTTGGGTCTGCCGGCGGGGTAGTAACTGATGCGGGCCGGGTTAACGGGTAGGCACGCCGGGGGCGCTTTACTGCACGTTTGTTTTTTGATCGCTTTTTTCAGTCTGATTACGGCGGTTGTTTTGACCTTAAGCCTAAATTCCCAGGTTGCCGTCCGGACGGACCAGCAGGTGAAACAGCTGGCCTTGGCGGCAGATGCGGGACTGGAAGCGGTGTATGCCGCTGTCCAGCACTATGCGGCGGTAAACGGTGACCCGCTGTGGTTGGATATTGATCAATTACAGGAGTTGTTAACCTTGATGCCGGGGCTATGTGAGGAGGTTGCGGTTTCCGTTACGCTCAGCCCTAACCCGGGACAGCCGGCGTTTATCGTGGTAACAGTCGTTACGACTGCCGGTGAAGCCAGGCAGATGGTGCAGGTGGATTTATGCCGGGAAAGGCCGACCGGTGGTTGGTCAACCGCAGGTTTAATTAATCGCCGGGAATTTTAGGGGAAACGGAACAAAAAATACCAAGAAACAAAAGGGAATTTTGATAGGTGTGTCGAACTCCCCCAAAAAAGGTGTGGGGGGGTTTTGTGTTTAAAAAGGTGAGTAGCTGCTTATTATGGAATGAGCGGGAAAAAGGGTTGACTTTAACGGAAGTGATGACTGTTTTGGTCATCCTGGGGATTTTGTTTTGTTGCGGGGCACCGGTATTAAGCAACTGGTATAGCGCTGTTTGTCTGGAAGTAGCCACCCGTCAGGTGCAGAGTGACCTGCTTTGGGCCCGTGACCGGTCAGTACAGGAAAAGGTCAATTATGCCACCAGTTTTTTCCCGGCAATCAATGAATACCAAATCCGGCGGACCGTTGACGGCCGGGTGGTGCGCCGGGGCTGCCTGCCGGCCGGGATTGCGGTGGTAACCACAACTTTTAACCCCTATACGGGTTTGGCTCACGATTTCACCTGGGCTACCGACGGCCGGGCCGGCTTGCCGGGAATGGGCGGAACGGTTGCTTTAAGGGATCAGCGGGGAAAGTTTCGCTTTGTGATTGTATCCCGCAACGGGCGGGTACGGGTAGCGGCTTCGCCACCGGGTGGTACCGAATGAAGACCGGGTCCGCGGGGTTTACCCTGGTTGAATTGGTTTGTGTGATTACTATTTTGGCCTTGTTGTTTTTAGCCGGGGGAAAATTGTTACACCTGGGCAGTCAACATCTGGACCGGCATGCTTTCCGGTTTGAAGGCAACTATGGGGTCAGATGGGTAATGCACTGGATTACCAAAGATATTCGCCGGGGCAAGGAATTTGCCGTTGTTAACCCTGGCGAATTGCGTTGTCAAGTCCTGTTGCCGGCTCATTCCGGGAACCTGGTTTGGGTGTCGGTCCGGTACTGGCTGGACTCCGGGGGTAATGTCCAACGGAGTGAAGGTCTGGATACCAAGCCCTTGGCTGCCGGGATTGCGTCACTGACCTTTGCCCGGGTGCCGGTTTGTCCGGAGGCTCCCCAAGTATGCCTGATCCAGGTAGCAGTTAAGCAAAAACCCCACGGCAGGAACTATTTAGCTGGTGTCGAATGCATTACGCAAGTACTGCCGCGTTCAGAAATACCGTAAAAAAGGCTGGTTGGAGGAGGGAACGGTTTTGTTGCACAATTTAATGGAAGATGTGGTTATAAACTTGTTGGACGATGTACTGCAGCGGCACCCGGAAGTTTGTCGTTGTGAGCAGTGCCGCTTGGATATTGCAGCGGTTGCGTTAAACCGGCTGGCCCCACGTTATGTTGTTACTTCAAAAGGGGAAGTCTATTCCCGGACAAACGTGTTAATTCAACAGTGGAAGGTTGATGTAATCACGGCTATTGCCCAGGGAATGATGGTTGTGGCGCAAAACCCCCGGCACTCCTGGCCGCCGGAACCGGTCTTGGTTGGGGATAACGGCATTAAGCCATGAACTGGGGCAAGGTTTATCTGGGGATTGACCTTGGACGCACCCAGGTCCGGATGGTGGAAATTACTTGCCGGTGGCGTAGCTATCAGGTTTCCGGGATTGTCACCCGGCCTTTGCCGGCGAGCGCCGGAGCCGATGGAAACGAAACACCAGACCCGGCAATATTGTTGGACACCTTGCGGGAATGTCAGGCGACCCTAAAGGGCAAGGCCAGGCAGGCCATCTTGGCCTTTTCCTCCCGAAATCTGATCATGCGCCAGATCCGGCTGCCCGTAATGCCGGAAGCCGAAATTAGGGCGGCGATGCGGTGGGAAGTAGAAAGGTATATCCCTTTTCCGGTGGAGGACTTGGTGTTTGATTTGGTTAACCAGGGAACGGTGGCGGTGGAAGGGCAGACCCAGAGCCAACTGTTGCTGGTGGCGGCTCCCCGCCGGGAAGTAGTGGAATACTATGAGGTGTTACGCCAGGTGGGGCTCCAGGTAATCGCCGTAGAGACGGCCCCATTTGCCTTGGCACGTTTGTATGGCCAATATGGTGGCTTGGCGGGGGATACCTTCGGGATTCTTGATCTTTCCTTGCAGGCTACCATCACGGTGGTAAAGGCGGGAACGGTGCAATTTGTTCGCACGATCCCGGGTAACCTCGAACAAGTGGCCGATGAAGTACGCCGTTCCTTGGATTTTTACCGAATTCAGTCGCGGGATCAGGCTTTTTCCAGCCTGATCCTGGTGGGCGATTCGGCCCAACTGGCGGGCTTGCCTGCCGGTTTGACCCAGGAACTGGCGGTGCCGGTTACCTTGGGGGATTTGCCGACCGCTTTGGCGGGTGTGGTTCCGGCGGATTGGCGACCGCTGGCGGGTTCGAACACGGCAACCGCTTTAGGGTTGGCTTTACGGCCGGTTTGTGTTTAGAAAACAAAGATATTTAGGATGGTGGACTAATTGACAAAAAGGCCCCCAAAAGATGATTTGCGGGATGTGCTTGCTGTCGCCCTAGACCATGGCGGCGATTTTGCCGACATCTTCATTCAAAAGAAAGTAACTACCGGGATCGGGTGTGAAGCCAACCAGATCGAGCGGCTGAACTCCGGGATTGATCTTGGGGCCGGGATCCGGGTAATTGTGGGTGAGGCGACTGCTTATGCTTATACCAACGATTTGCGTAAGGAAGGTTTGCTTCATGCGGCTAAAGTAGCCAGCCATGCCGCCCGGGGCAACCGGACTAATCAACCGGTGGTTTTGACGGCAGCGGTTCCCGGTATTGACCTGCCGGTTGAACAGCGTCCCGACCAGGTCGCCGTGGCGGATAAGGTTGAACAAGTGCTGCGGGCCAATCACCATGCCCGGTCTTTAGATGCCCGGATTAAGCAGGTAACGGTGGGTTATGCGGATTTAACCCAGGAAGTCACTTTAGTTAACTCGGAAGGCCTTTACTTGGAAGACGAGAGTATCCGGACCCGGTTTGTGGTTCACGCGGTCGCTGCCGACGGGGCAATGATCCAGACCGGTTATGATGCGGCCGGGGGAACCGTGGGTTTTGAACTGTTCCGGGAAAAGGCGCCGGAGGACCTGGCCCAGGCGGCGGTGGACCGGGCTTTGCTCATGTTGACCGCCCGGCCGGCTCCTTCCGGGAGGATGCCGGTGGTAATGGCTGGGGAAGCAGGGGGCACGATGGTGCATGAGGCTTGCGGCCACGGGTTGGAAGCCGACTTAGTGCAAAAAGGTTTATCCGTATATGCCGGTAAGCAAGGTCAACAGGTGGCTTCCCCCTTGGTTACGGTGGTTGATGACGCCACTTTACCGGGGAAATACGGGACCTTCCGGTTCGATGATGAGGGGATTCCCGGTCAAAAAACCGTTTTGATCGAAAAAGGGGTCTTACGTGGCTACATGTATGACCGGTTTACCGCCGGTAAGGACAATTGTCCGTCAACCGGTAACGGTCGTCGTGAATCCTACCAGCATAAACCGATTCCGCGGATGACCAACACCTTGATTACCCCGGGGAATGAGGACCCGGCGCAAATTATCAAGGACACCGCCTATGGTTTGTTGGTGCAAAAAATGGGGGGTGGTCAGGTCAATACCGCCAATGGTGATTTTGTATTTGATGTTGCCGAGGGATATTTAATCGAAAACGGGGAGGTCAAACATGCGGTCCGGGGGGCGACTTTAACGGGCAATGGACCGGAAGCCTTAAAGGTCGTCGACCGGGTAGGCCGGGACCTGGGTTTTTCCATTGGTACCTGTGGTAAGGATGGACAGGGGGTACCGGTTTCTGACGCGCAACCGACGATCCGGATGGCCTCCTTGGTTGTCGGCGGCACCGGTGAGCCCCGACAGCAGGGAAGGGCGCAAGGAAAAATCCGGCGGTTGTAATTTTAGGAGGTGGTGAAACGTCAAATGCAGCAATTTGATCTTAGGGTCCTGGCCCGGGAAATGGTTGATCAGGCCAGGACAAAAGGAGCGGTAATGGCGGAGGCCTATGGTTTGGAGGCCAAGGAGCTTTCGATTGAGGTGGCCGGTGGGCAGGTAGAAACGATGACCCAGGCCGAAGACCGGGGTTTGGGGGTGCGGGTTTTTCGGGATGACCGGATGGGCTATGCTTTCACTACGGATTTAACCCGTGTCGCTTTACAGGCAACTGTTGACCGGGCTCTGGCTAATGCCGCCTGGACCGGTGAGGATGTGCATCACCGGCTTCCCGGTAAGGCGGCTGCCTACCCCCGGGTGGATACTTTGGACCAGGTGATCGGCCAAACCAGCATTGAGGCCAAAATTGAGCTGGCCAAAACGGTCGAAGCAACGGCGAAAGCTGCTGATCCCCGGGTGAAAATAACGGAACGGTCTGCTTACCAGGATTCTGAGTATACGGTCTCGGTCGTCAATTCAGCCGGGGTGGATGTTGCCTACCGGGGGGCATACCTTGGGGTTTATATTTACTTGGTGGCCGAAGAAAACGGGGACAACCAGACCGGTTTTGCGATGGCTTATAGCCGCCGGTTGGCCGGGATCGACCCGGTAAAAGTGGGGCGGGAGGCAGCGGCCAAAGCGGTGCGGATGCTCGGGGCCAAGCCGGTGGCGACAAGGCGGATGCCGGTGGTGTGTGATCCGTTTGTCACCACCCAATTACTGGGGATTCTGGCCCCTGGCTTGACGGCAGAAGCGGTACAGAAAGGCAAATCGTTGTTTGCCGGCAAAACGGGTCAAATGGTGGTATCCCCGTTAATTAGTTTAATCGATGACGGCTGCTTAGATGGGGGCATCGGTTCCGCCCCTTTTGACGGGGAAGGGGTACCTACATCCCGGACGGTATTAATCGGCCAGGGGAGACTGAACGCTTTCTTACACAACACCTATACGGCGACGAAAGCAGGTCAGGTCTCTACCGGAAATGGGGTGCGGGGTTCCTTTAAGGGCACTCCGGAGGTAGGGACTACCAACTTTTTCCTGGAGGCAGGCGCCCAATCGCCGGAGCAGTTGCTTGGGCAAATCAGTGAGGGGCTTTATGTAACGGAACTAATGGGCGTACACACTGCTAACCCGATCTCGGGTGATTTCTCCCTGGGGGCGGCAGGTTTGCTGATTGAAAATGGCCAATTAACCCGGGCGGTACGCGGGGTGGCGATTGCGGGCAACCTGCTGACGATGCTCAACGCTGTCGATGGGGTGGGGAATGATTTGACCTTTTTTTCCAGCCGCGGGGCCCCGACGGTGAGACTCAAGGAATTACCGGTCAGTGGAACGTAAGCATCAGGGAGAAGAACGGAGGTGGCCGGTGAATTTTCGTCAGTTAGAAACTTTTTTAGTTATTGCCGAAGAGCTTAGTTTTACCCGGGCGGCCAAATTGCTGGGGATGACGCAGCCGGCAGTGAGTATGCAGATCAAGGCCTTGGAAGAAGACCTCGGGGTCCTGGTTTTTGAACGCCACGAACGCAATGTTTCGCTTTCACCGGCCGGCAAGGTGTTGCAAGTGGAAGCAGCCAAAGTAGTTGAATCGACCCGGCAGATGCGGGTGGCTTTGGCCGAGTTTCTTGATTTGAAACGGGGCAGTTTGAAAATCGGGGCTTCGACCTTGCCTGGTGAATATTTGATTGCTCCGGTAATTGGCCGGTTTCAGGCCAGGTATCCCGGGATCAAGGTGGAAATGGTCCTCGGGAACACGGAAACTATTTTGCAGCAAGTCTTGGAGCGGGAGTTGGATTTAGGCCTTGTCGGTGCTTTGCCGGATATCAACTTGGAACAGGCAGCCGGTTTATTGCCGGGGGGGCCGGCTGGTTTGGTGCCGGTGGCCGGGGTAAATCTGGAAGTTAAGGTCTGGTGCCTTGACCAGTTAGTCTTTTTGGTGCCTGGGGACCATCGTTTGGTTGCTAAGGGAAAAGCTGCCATTGCGGAAGTGATTACCGAAAAGTGGCTGTGGCGGGAGGCAGGGTCCGGCACCCGACAGGTGATTGAAGCGGCGTTCACCCAGGCCGGGATGCGGCCACCGCCGAATAGGATCACTGAGTTGACCAGCACCCGGGCGATTATCACCGCGGTTGCTGCCGGGTTGGGGGTAAGTTTTGTCTCGGGTTTCGCGGCGGAAGAAAGCTTGTTGTTAAAGCGGGTAGTAGCCTTGCCGTTAGAAGATCTGACCATTACCCGGCCGATCTATGCCATCCGTTTGAACAAACGGGTCGACCATCCACCGGAAAACGCTTATTGGAGTTTTCTCGGCGAATACCGCTGACCAGGTGTTTTGTGGTAAAATGTTGTAGGAAATGGGGAAATCGGTGATGAAGACCCGGATTTTGCTGTTGAACGGGCCTAACTTAAATTTATTAGGGGGGCGGGAGCCGGCAGTATACGGGCGGACAACCCTGAGGGAAATCGAGCGGTCGGTGCAAGTGTTAGCCGAAGCTTGGGGTTGGGAGGTGGTCTGCTTTCAATCCAACCATGAAGGGATGTTGATCGACCGGATTCAGGCGGCAACTGCCGACAGCCAGTTGATTATTTTTAACCCCGGGGCCTACGGTCATACCTCGATTGCTTTGCGTGACGCGATTGTTGCCGGGGGTATCCCGGTTATCGAGGTGCATCTTTCCAACATCTTTGCCCGGGAGGATTTTAGGCGCCGGTCTTTGATTGCCCCGGTGGCAGTTGGGGCAATCATTGGTTTTGGGGCTGACGGTTACCGGTTGGCCATGGAAGCGGCCCGGCATTACCTGGCCGGCAAGGGGGTGATCGCTTGAATCGGGTGGAGCGTTTGCGGGAGCAAATGGCCGGGGATGAAGATGCTTTTTTGATCATGCAGCCGGAGAACCGCCGTTATCTGACGGGGTTTACCGGGTCAGCCGGTTTTTTGCTGGTTTCCCGGGAACAATGCCTTTTGGCCACTGATTTCCGCTATTGGGAACAGGCCCGGCGACAAAGTCCGGATTGGGAGCTTGTACCTCAGCAAGGTTCCTGGGTTACTTGCCTGCGGGAAATTGTGGCGGCAAGGGGCTGGAACCGGATTGCCCTGGAAGCGGACTTTATTACGGTCCACCAGCAGCAAGCTTTGACGGCCGCGTTGCCCCAGGTAGAATGGGTACCGGTAACCGGTCGCGTGGAAAAATTGCGGGTGGTTAAGGCTCCTGAGGAATTGGCGGCGATTTCCCGGGCGGTGGCTTTAGCCGACGTGGGATTCCAATATATTTTGGACGCGATCCGGCCTGGGGTCACCGAAAGGGAGGTCGCCCTGGAGTTGGAGTTTTTCTTACGGCGACTTGGGTCAGAGGGGATCCCTTTCGAATTTATTGTAGCCTCCGGGCACCGGGCCGCCTTGCCCCACGGTCAGGCTTCCGAAAAAGTTTTGGCGCAGGGTGACTTTTTAATTCTCGATTTTGGCTGCATTAAGGGTGGGTACTGTTCCGACATGACCCGCACGGTCATGGTTGGGCAGCCAACTCCGGAACAGCGGGAAATTTACGCGGTTGTCCGGGCGGCCCAGGAAGCGGCTTTGGCAGTCTTGGCCCCAGGCAAGAGCGGGGGAGAGGTAGACCAGGTGGCCAGGGAGGTGATTAAGCAGGCCGGTTATGGGGAATATTTCGGCCACGGTTTGGGCCATGGGGTGGGACTCGCGGTTCATGAGGATCCGCGGCTGGCCCCAGGAGAAAATGATTTGCTGGCTCCCGGACAGGTAGTCACGGTTGAACCCGGAATTTATTTGCCCGGCCGGGGTGGTGTGCGGATTGAAGATTTGGTGATAATCACGAAAGATGGCTGCCGGGTTTTGACCGGTGCTCCGAAAGAATTACTGGTCCTGTAATGTCCCGAAGACCCCTGTTGCATGTATGCTTTGGTTGCCGGCAGCGGAACCTAAAACAAACTTTATGGTGGGGTGCTTCAGCGCAAAACAAATAGAAATGGAGCGGTGGACATGGACTGGATCGAGAGTGTTATTCTTTTCCTAATGGTATTATTTGTAATCATGCTTTCCGTGCGGGTTATCGGTCAGTATGAACGGGCAATCGTATTGCGTTTCGGTAAGTTTGTCGGTGTATTATCACCTGGTTTACGCTTGATCATCCCCTTTGGCATTGATAGAATTATCAGGGTTGATATCCGGACTACCGCAATGGATGTATCCGGGCAAGACATTATTACTAAGGATAACGTGCCTTTGGCGATTTCGGCGGTTGTCTACTTTAATGTGCATGATCCGGAGTTTGCGGTTTTGAATGTGGAGAATTACCGGTTGGCGACCTCTTTACTGGCCCAGACTACTTTGCGCTCAGTTTGCGGTGCCCATATGTTGGATGAGGTTTTGTCAGAGCGGGAAAAAATCCACGAGATGCTGAAACAGCAACTAGACCGGAGTACCGAAACTTGGGGTATCCAGGTTTCTTTAGTGGAAATCAAATCGATTGATCTCCCGGAAGGGATGAAGCGGGCCATGGCCAAACAGGCTGAAGCGGAAAGAGAACGCCGGGCCAAAGTGATTTCCGCCCAAGGTGAGCTGCAAGCATCCGAAAAATTGCTCGAAGCGGCCAATGTGATTAGTCTTAACCCTTCAACGTTGTTATTGCGGACCCTCCAAACGATCGGCGAAATATCGGTCGAGAAAAACAGCACGATTATTTTCCCGTTGCCCATGGAGCTTTTACGTTTGTTTGATAACCGTCAAACTAAATAGGAAAGGGGTTTAGGCAGTAGATGATCTCATCCAACGATTTTCGCACCGGTTCGACCATAGAGCTGGATGGTGAAGCCTTTCAAGTTGTTGAATTCCAACACGTAAAACCAGGTAAAGGTTCGGCCTTCGTCCGGACGAAACTGCGTAACGTTAAAACCGGAGCCACCATCGAGCGAACTTTTCGGGCCGGGGAGAAAATGCCCCGGGCACGGATGGAGCGCCGGGAGATGCAATATTTATACAATGATGGTGAAACATATACGTTTATGGATTTGGAAAACTTTGAGCAAATCGGTCTCCAACGCAGCCAGCTGGAAGAACAATTGAAATATTTGAAAGAAAACATGAATGTGCACATTTTGACTTGGAATGGGAATCTGATGGGTATCGAGCTTCCGAATACGGTCGAGCTCAAAGTTGCCAAGACAGAGCCGGGCGTAAAAGGGGATACGGCTTCCGGCGGTGGTAAACCAGCCACCTTGGAAACAGGCGCTGTTGTGCAGGTGCCGTTTTTTGTTAACGAAGGCGATGTTTTGATTATTGATACGCGGAGCGGGGATTATGTTTCCCGTGCCTAGTTTTTCGCCCTCCTGGGGATACTATTAACTGCCGTTAAGGCTAATCAGGTGTCCAAGGAGGGGTTGTTTTTTTGGAAGCGTTGCGGGAAAGGATTTCGTTTTTAAGGGGCTTGGCCCAGGGGTTGGATTTGGATGGCAGTACCCAGGAAGGACGGTTGCTGCAGGAAATGATTGGTGTCCTTGGTGACCTGGCGGAAAACGTGACCAGGCTGCAAGCAGCGCAAAATCAATTGGAACACCTGGTAGAAAGCATGGACGATGATCTGGTCCGTTTGGAAGATGATGTTTACGAAATGCTCCCGGTTGATGATGTAATCGAGTTGACTTGTGGGCATTGTGGGGAAACTGTCGCGTTTGACACCGACATTTTTTTTGAAGATGAGGTAATAGAAGTCACCTGTCCGAACTGTGATGAAGTAGTTTTTATACCGGACACCGAAAAACTGGAAATGATCCGTAAAGATAAAGATGTTGAGGAAGGCAGTGAACCGAGTATCACTTCTCTATGCCATTAATCGGCCATCGGGGCAGCAAAAAAGGGAGCTCACCGGGATAACCGGTGGGCTCCCTTTTTTGCATAAATATGGCAAGACAGCCATATGGTTTAGGGAAGGGGGGCGAGGGAGTGCCTTTAGGTTGGCCCAAAAACCCATCCTCAAATGGGGGACAAGCCGGGGGGCCGGTGAGTGGGGCTGGGGAAAAACGGCCTTGGACGGAACAAATTTTACCCTTTATGGCCCCTGGTTTGCGCCCGGTTCTAACCGGTTTACTTACCCGGCAGCCGGAATTAATGACGACCGCTACGGAAATCCGGTTGCGGACGGGGCGGCCCTTGGCGGTCTGTACAGGGGGTACGGACTGCCTTCTGGGCCGGGTAACGACTGCCGAAATCACCAAAACCTTACATTTAATGTCTGGTTGTTCGGTTTATGCCTTGGAGGAAGAATTCCGGCAGGGGTTTCTCACCTTGCCTGGGGGTCACCGGGTCGGTTTGGCGGGGAGAGTGGTGTTGGCTGCCGGTCAGGTAAAGACTATTCACCCGGTGTCGGCCTTGAATATCCGGATTGCCCGGGAGTATCCCGGGGTTGCTGATCAGCTGTTTCCCCAGCTGCTCGACCAAGAGGGCAAGATTTATGCGACGTTGCTGATTTCACCGCCTGGAGGGGGTAAAACCACTTTGCTGCGGGACTTAGTGCGCCAGGTGAGCAAAGGCCGGGTGGAGATCGGCTTTCGAGGAGTATCTGTGGGTCTGGTTGACGAACGTTCCGAGATTGCCGCTTGTTACCGGGGTGTACCCCAGAATGATGTCGGGCCACGTACTGATGTTTTGGACGGCTGCCCGAAAAGTCAGGGGCTTTTGCGGTTGTTACGCGCCTTGGGTCCGGGGGTATTGGCTACCGACGAGATCGGTCGCCTGGAGGATGTCGCGGCGGTGGAAGAGGCGTTACATTGTGGGGTGCCGGTAATTGCTACGGCCCACGGGTATGCCTTGGGTGACCTGGCCAAACGGCCGGGGCTCCGGGTAATGCTGGAAATGCAAGCATTTCAGCGGTTTGTGGTCCTTAAGGGGCGTCACCGTCCGGGTACGATAGAAGGGGTTTTTGACGGCGCGGGTCGTTTGCTTAAAGGGGGTCAGCGCTGGTGCTGAAAATACTGGGGGCTTTACTTGTTTTGGGCGCTTGCGGCCTTTTAGGTTGGCTGCGGGCCAAGGATTTACACAGCCGGCCCCGTCAATTAGCTGGTCTGCAAGGGGCTTTAGGCCTGTTGGCTACCGAAATTGGGTATGGGTCCACCCCGTTACCGCAAGCAATGGCGAACGTGAGCCAGGGAGTCGCTTCACCGGTGGACAGGTTATTTTGCCAGGTAGCCGAAAAACTGGCCCGGTCCCAAGGTGATCCGGCGGCGGCAGTTTGGCGGGATTGTTTGACAACATGGTTACCTGGTTCCGCCTTACACCCTAGTGATGGGGAGGAACTCGGCAGGTTGGCCTTGGGTTTGGGGGAAGCGCCCCGGGACGACCAATTGTTGCGGATTCATGAAATCAAAAACCGGTTGGCCGGCCGGGAGGAGGCCGCCCGGGATCAATGCCAAAAGCTGGCCCGGGTCTGGTCTTACGGGGGAGTACTTACAGGCTTGCTTATCATTTTGCTTGTATGGTAACGGGGGTGGTCAGATGGATATCAGTCGTATTTTTCAAATCGGGGGAATTGGCATTCTGGTTGCGGTTTTTTATACCATTCTCAAGGAAGCCAAGCGGGAAGAGATTGCTCAGTTATTAGCGATTGGTGGTGTTGCTGTGGTAACGTTGATGGTCATCCGTTTGATCGGGGAGTTGTTTGCCGAAGTAAAGACAGTTTTCTCCCTCTACTAAGCCAGGGGGTGGGAACCGGTGGAAATTCTGCAGGTTGTGGGGGTTGGCTTGATTGCCACTGTGTTGTTGGTGGTCATTCGGAAACAGCGGCCGGAGTTGGCTGTCCAATTAAGTATCGCCGCCGGGGTTATTTTGTTTTTATTTGTGTTGGGCAAAATCGTGGCGGTGTTGCAAGTGCTGGGGGATTTGGCCAATAAGGCCCAAATTAACCGGTATTACCTGAACACCTTGATGAAAATCGTCGGGATTGCTTATGTGGCTGAGTTTGGCGCCCAAATCTGCCGGGACGCCGGTGAAGCTTCCATTGCGACGAAGGTGGAATTGGCCGCCAAGATCTTGGTCATGGTGCTGGCATTACCGATTATCTTAGCTTTAATGGATTCACTGGTGAACCTGTTACCCCGGGGGGCCTTACCATGAAAGGCCGGCGGCTGATTACCAGCCTCATTTTGTTGGGCTGCCTGGTGATGATGATCGGCCAGGGGGCTTGGGCGATGGAACCGGTGGCGATTAATGCACCGGGGGCTGATCCGGTGACCGAAGTGGATTTATCCGCTTTGCAGCGCTTTCTCGACGAACTGGAAAACGATAAGGCAAAGTTAATGCCACACTTAGACCCCCGGACAATTATCGAGGATATTCGCACCGGGCAGCTGGGTTTGTCGGTGGGCAACCTGTTTCAGCATGTTCTGGCTTACTTGTTCCGGGAAGTGGTTGCCAATTTTGCGTTGTTGGGGCAACTGATCGTGCTTGCGGTGGTTGTGGCGATTTTGGGCCATTTGCAAACCTCCTTGGAATCCGGGACTGTCGCAAAAGTGGCTTTTGCCACCGGCTATATGGTTTTGGTGACGATTGCCGTCCACAGTTTTCAGGTGGCCGTCCAAATCGGTCAGACCGCAATCGATGATATGGTGGGGTTTATGCAGGCAGTGTTGCCGGTCTTGTTGACCTTGTTGGCGGCCATGGGCGGCCTGGCTTCCGGGGCCTTGTTTCACCCGCTTATATTCGGCACCATAGCCGTGATTAGTACCTTGATCAGGGATTGGCTGTTACCCTTGGCGTTTTTTACCGTTGTGCTGGGCATTTTGGGCCATGTCTCTCCCCAATTTAAGGTAAAACAACTGCAAGGCCTGCTCAAAGACGGGTACAAACTGGTGATGGGGTTGTTTGTGACCATTTTTGTCGGGGTAATCACCATTTTTGGGGTAGCCGGTCCGGTAGCGGATGGATTAGCCTTGCGAACGGCCAAATATGCCACTGATGCCTTGTTACCAGTGGTTGGGGGTTTGGTAACCGATTCTTTCGAGGTATTAATCGGATCTTCGTTGTTGTTGAAAAATGGGATTGGTTTGATTGGGGCCATCGTAATTACACTGCTGTGTTTATTACCGGCGATAAAAATTCTGGCGATTGTCTTGATTTACCGGATTGCCGGGGCATTGCTGCAGCCGGCGGGGAACAGCCCGGTGGCGGATAGTTTGGAGACCATTGCCAATAGTTTGATCCTGGTTTTCGGGGCCGTGGCGGCGGTCGGCTTAATGTTTTTTCTGGCCTTGACCAT
Organism: Heliobacteriaceae bacterium; assembly: GCA_028707535.1. Lineage (GTDB taxonomy): Bacteria > Bacillota > Desulfitobacteriia > Heliobacteriales > Heliobacteriaceae > STF2-203. The sequence continues at coordinate 119,826 of JAQWAU010000003.1, forward strand.
TGTCGTTGGGGCCGGCAATTTGATGGTAATGTTTCGATAAAAAATCCCGGCGGGGGCAGGTGATGGGAACTGGCGATTATTCGGGAAATTGTTCAGCAGATCATCCTGATTGTGTTGGTAGGAACGGTATTGGACATGCTTTTGCCCAGTGGCCGGATGCAGGGATTGGTGCGGTTGGTGGCCGGTATTTTTATCATGGTGGCGGTGCTCAACCCTTTAATGGTTTTTTTACAGCAAAGTGACTGGGCACATACCTTAGGACCCGGGGCTTTGCCTCAGGTGTCTGCTGCCGGCTATGAGGAAATCCGCCGGGAAGGGGAGGCCTTGCGTGAGCATACTTTGGCCCAGGCCTGGGAAGAAGCGCGTGTCCGGCTCGAACGGCAGATCGAAGCGATGGCCGGCTTGAAAAATGGGGTGGCCGGGGCAACGGCTAAGGTCGTTATGGCCACCGGCCAAGGGCAAGGGCCGGCGATTGAGCGGATTTGGGTGCGTCTCCGGGCAGAGCAGGTGGGAGAACCCGCAGGTGAACCGGTAAGCCCGGTTACGGTTGGGTCCGAGGAAACTGCCGCACCGGCGGGAGCCGGACCCGGGGAGGACCGGCAGGCAGCCATTGCCACCCAATTGGTCAAAACATTAACCGGCTTTTATGGGGTGTCGGCGGAACAGGTGCAAGTGATTTGGGAATAGGGAGTACGGGGTGATGTTATGCAGACTTGGTTTAAACAGCCGTTTAAGGATGCCAAAGACCGGATGTTTGCGGTGATCGGGACGGCGTTTTTTATCGGTCTGGTGCTTTTGTTGCTCCAAGGGGGGGATACCAAGTATTTTGCGTCCCCTAAACCGGTGGTATCGGCTAATGGGGTGGTCCAGGAACCGGAACGGCAAATCAACCGGGGGTTGGAGTTGTCCGCCCAAGAAAAAATCTTGGAGGAACGGGTGGCCAGTGCTTTAGCGCGGATGGCCGGGGTGGGGGCGACAGAGGTGCGGGTAAGCCTGGCCCAAGGGACGGTAGCGGAATACGCCATCAACACCAATGCCCAGAGCCGCAAAATTGAGGAGAAGGACAAGCAAGGCGGCACCCGGCTCACTGCGGACAATACCGACTCCCGGCAGGTAGTAGTGATTAAGGAAGGCGGTTCGGCGAAGGAACAACCGGTAGTTGTGCGGGAAATGCGCTACCAGATTGCCGGGGTACTTGTTGTGGCTGAGGGAGCAAAAGATCCGGCCGTCAAAGAAAACATCGCCCGGGCGGTTCGCACCTTGCTCGATATTCAACCCCATAAAATCAGTATTTTCCCCAAGGAGGGGTAAATGATGAAAATTCGGTTTCCGTCCCGGCAAACCTGCCAATTATTCGGTTTTGTTGTCGGGATGGCCTTGTTAATGCTTGGCCTGGTCGGGGTCAACCGGTTGGGCGCCGTAGTCTTTTCCGCTGTGTTGGCGAGAAGTCAGGCGGCAATGGTGGCTGCCGGTGACCGGCCGGAAGAAGCGAACCCGCCGGTTGCCGGACAGGTGCCCAAAGAAGACTATTTTGTGGAATACCGGATGGACCGGGAACGCACCCGGGGCCAACAGATTGAGCTTTTGCGGGAAATCGTCAATAATAACCAGTCACCACCGGAAACCCGGAAAGAGGCCCAGAAAAAACTGCTGGAGTTAAGTGATTTGATGAAAAAGGAGTTGGAGGCGGAAAAAATCATTGTGGCCAGTGGTTACAAAGATGCGATTATTCAAATTCAACCAGGGACGGTATCGGTGGTCGTGCCGGGACCGCCACTTTCCCGGGAAGAAAAAGCCCGGCTGGCTGAATTGGTGGCCCGCGCCTTAGGGGTCAAGGCCGCTGTGGTTGAAGTGATGACTAAAGGCTAACCCGGCAGGTGGAAAAAGCTGTTGGTATTGGTTGCCTTCCTTTGCTACAATATATAAAAAAGGGGGAGGAACCACGATGGAAAATGGGCAAGAAAAAATGGAACTTGGTCATGTCCGGATTGCGAACGAAGTAGTGGCCACAGTTGCCGGGTTGGCGGCAAACGAGGTGGAAGGTGTGGCGGCCCTGAGCGGGGGCTTGGGGGGCGGTATCGCCGAAATGCTGGGCCGCAAAAATTTAACCAAAGGGGTCAAGGTTGAAGTCGGGGAACGGGAAGCAGCAATTGACCTAAATATTATCGTTGACTTTGGTTCCCGGATTCCCGAAGTGGCCAAACGGGTGCAAGAAAATGTGAAACGTTCTGTAGAAAGCATGACCGGTTTGGCGGTGGTCGAGGTGAATGTGCATATTCAAGGGGTCAACTTTACGGCCGGGGATGCTAAAGATGAGGAGCGGATAAAATAGAGAAAAGATGACGAACAACGGCAGAATTGCCGTTGTTGTAATTTGGGCGCAAAACCCGCTATAATAAAAACAGTCTGAAAACATGGCAGACACCGGCCGGGCGATAAGACTCGGGGGGAGGTTTTTCGCCGATGGGAATGCCCAATCGAATCCTGGCCTGGATTGTGGCCTTGCCGGCGGGGTGTTTTGCCGCTTGGCTGGTTTGGCAGGCGTTTAGGGCCGCACAATATTGGCCGGGCCTCTTGGGTGTGATCTATTTGTTGGCTGTAGGCCGGTTTTTATATCTTTTCAGGCCGCAACTACGCCGGAATTTTACCGTGCTCGACCGCTCGGCCTCGGGTGAGGTCCAGATTATGCATGCGGCGCTTGTGTCCCTGGTTCACCGGGCGGCGAAAGAAATGGTCGGGTTGGGGGAAGTACGGGTAGACCTGAAAAATGCCGGGGATGGGGTAAAGCTCGTTTTGCGGGTTGATGCTTTAACCTCCGCCCGGGCGGTTGGGCTGGGGGAAGCTTTACAGGCAGCCGCCCGCCGGCAGTTGGAAGAAAAGGCCGGGGTCAAGGTCAAGGAAGTGCGGGTGGTGGTGGAAACGGTTAAGCCGCCGGCGGATACACCAAGAACCCGGGTGCGTTAAACAGGAGAGTTTAGGGGGAGGAGCCGGTAGTGAGCAGACGCCTAGGGCGGGAGACCGCTTTACAGACTTTGTTTCAATACGATGTAGGCAAGATTGATTCCGGTTTTGCCCTGCGGTTCACCTGTGAGGAGTTTCAGGTCAGCCAAGCGGCAGCAGACTTTGCCCGGGAATTGGTGGAAGGCACCATTGCCCGGCAAGCGGTGATTGATGCCACTATCCGCCGGTTAGCGGTAGAATGGGATCTGGAACGGATGGCTAATGTGGATCGGAACCTGTTGCGGATCGCCATTTACGAAATGTTATTCCGGCCGGATATTCCGGAAAATGTTTCGATCAATGAAGCTTTGGAGTTGGCCAAAATGTACTCCGGGGAGGCGGCTGTCCGGTTTGTCAACGGCATTTTAGGCCAACTGGCCAGGGAACAACGGGAAGTGAGTAGCCTTGCTGATGAAGACGAAGGGCTTGAACAGGCGGAATGGGAGTGCCGGCCTTAAAATCCGGTAAATGGGGGATACCCGTGACCAATAATGAATTGTGCGGTGTGTTGGGTATTGACACCAGTTGTTATACAACCTCCTTGGCTTTCGTCGATCAGACAGGATGTCTGCGGGCAGAACGGCGTCAGGTTCTGCCGGTGCCGGCAGGTACCCGGGGGTTGCGTCAGAACGATGCTTTTTTTTTGCACGGCCGGCAGCTGCCGGTGCTGATGGACAGTTTGTTCCGGGAATTACGGCAAACGGCGGCAAAGGTGACGGTGACAGCGGTTTGTGCCGCCGTAAAACCCCGGCCGGTCCCGGATTCCTACCTGCCGGTTTTCCGGGCCGGGGAACTTGTGGCGTACTCTTTAGCCACGGTGCTGGGGGTTTCTTTTTTTCCGACTTCCCATCAGGAAGGACATCTTATGGCCGGTTTGTTTGCGGCAGGCGAAAAGGGGTTGGCGGCGCGGGATTTTTTAGCCGTCCACCTTTCCGGGGGAACTACCGAGCTGTTGCGGGTAGGGCCGGCTCGGACCGGGGATGGTTTTTGCCTAGAAAAAATGGGGGAAACCACCGACTTACACGCTGGTCAGCTGGTTGATCGGGTGGGGGTTGCCCTGGGGTTGCCTTTTCCCGCCGGACCGGCCTTAGAAAGCTTGGCCGGGCAATGTTGCGGGCCGGAGGAGATTTTCCCGGCAGCGGTAAAAGGGTATAATGTCAGTTTCTCGGGGGCGGAGACCCAAGCGCTGCGCCGGATTGTTGCCCAGGCAACCGGGCCGGCGGTGGCCCGGGGAGTGGAGCGGTGTCTGGCGGCTACTTTGGAGAAGATTTTACGACCGGCGGTGACGGCGACAGGGATCCGCACAATTTTGCTTGTTGGTGGGGTTGCCGCCAACAAGTACCTGCAGGACCGTTTGCGGCGACGGCTGGAGCACCGGGCCGTAGGAGCAAAGCTGTTTTTTGCCGGCCCGCAGCTGTCCGGAGACAATGCCGTTGGGGTTGCCTTCCTCGGTTGGCGGCAGTGGCGCCGGCAAATGGCCGGTAAGGGTGTTTTTTAACCTGGCGGTTGACAGAAAAGTTTTTCAGCGGCATTATGATGAGGGACTTAAAAGTCAACAGGGAGTCAATTGCTGATGTAAATAAGTATACATGTGAAAACAAGTTTACTTTCCAGTTTTCCGGCAGGAGAAAGCGGAAAGATACTGAATATATAAAAACTTGAGCCCATTCCGGATAATTATCGAATTATTCTGATTTCGGGCTTGCTAAGGAGGGAAAGAAAGCTACATGTTTCCAATTGTACGCAAAGAAGTGATTGCCACTAACCCGGCGGTTAAACTTTTTGAAGTGAAAGCCCCGTTGGTAGCGGCCAAAGCCAAAGCGGGGCAGTTTTTCATTTTGCGGTGCAACGAACAAGGGGAGCGAATTCCCTTGACGATTGCCGACTACAACCGCCAAGCAGGCACGGTTACGACAATTTTTCAAGAGGTTGGGGCCAGTACGAAGATTCTGGGTAAGCTGAATGAAGGGGAAGCAATTTTAGATTTTGTCGGTCCGTTGGGCCTGCCTTCGGAGATAAAAAAACACCCTGACCCGGTAGTTTGTGTCGGTGGTGGGATCGGCATTGCGCCGGTTTTCCCCATTGCCCGGGCGTTAAAAGAGGCCGGTAATTACGTGATTGGCATTATTGGGGCTAAAAACAAGGATTTAATTTTTTGGGAAGACCGGATGCGGGCAGTTTGTGATGAGCTGATTGTGTGTACCGACGATGGTTCTTATGGCCGGCGGGGTTTTGTCACCGATGCCTTAAAGGATGTTTATACGCAAAGAGAAGGCCGGATCAACCAAATTTGGGCGATCGGACCAATGATTATGATGCGGGTAATCAGTAACACCACCCGGCCGTGGGAAGTTAAGACGATCGTTAGTATGAACCCGATTATGTTGGATGGGACCGGGATGTGCGGGGCTTGCCGGGTGCTGGTCGGTAAGGAAACCAAGTTTGCTTGTGTCGATGGCCCGGAGTTTGACGGGCATTTAATTGATTGGGATTTGGCGATGAAACGGGCGTTAATTTTTAAGCGGGAAGAACAGCGGGCGTTAGCGGTCGTTGAATGTCAAGGAGGTGGCTGCGGGTGTCACTAAAAGGCCGTCCCCCGCGTCAGGAGATGCCTTGTCAGGATCCCCAGGTGCGGAGAAATAATTTTAATGAAGTGGCCTTGGGTTACCAGGAAAAATTAGCGGTAGCCGAAGCTACCCGTTGTCTGCAGTGTAAAAAACCGCAATGCTTGGCTGGTTGTCCGGTGGAAGTGCCGATTCCCGAGTTCATCAAAGCAGTTGCGGAAGGGGACTTTGCCCAGGCTGCCCAGATTGTAAAATCGAAGAACAGCCTGCCGGCGATTTGTGGCCGGGTGTGTCCGCAAGAAACCCAGTGTGAGGCAGAATGTGTCCTGGGGAAAAAATTCGAACCGGTAGCCATTGGTCGTTTGGAGCGGTTTGTGGCCGACTGGGAAATGGACAAAGGAGTAGAAAAGCCGGCGCCGGCGCCGAAAAAGGGCCAAAAGGTGGCGGTGATTGGTTCCGGGCCGGCCGGGCTGACTTGTGCTGCGGATTTGGCCAAGCTGGGCTATGCGGTTACCTTGTATGAGGCTTTACACGTGCCTGGTGGAGTGTTAATGTACGGCATTCCGGAGTTCCGGCTGCCAAAAGCGGTAGTCCAGGCGGAGATTGATTATTTACGTCAATTGGGAGTGGACATCCAGGTCGATATCGTGATTGGTAAAGGCAAAACTGTACAGGAAATACTGGATGATGGTTATGCGGCGGTGTTTTTGGGGACAGGCGCCGGGCTGCCGCGTTTTATGGGTGTTCCGGGAGAGAACCTTTGTGGGGTTTTTTCCGCCAATGAGTTTTTGACCCGGACTAATTTAATGAAAGGGTACCGTTTTCCCGAATACTTTACCCCGGTGATCGTGGGCCGCCGGGTGGCTGTGCTGGGCGGTGGCAATGTGGCGATGGATGCGGCGCGGACGGCCTTGCGTTTGGGAGCAGCCGAGTCGACGATTGTCTACCGGCGGTCAGCCAAAGAGATGCCGGCCCGGGCGGAAGAAGTCGAACATGCCCACGCTGAAGGAGTACAGTTTCAATATTTGACCAGCCCGGTAGAAATGCTGGGTGATGAAAACGGTTGGGTGAAAGCCTTAAAATGCCTGCGGTATGAACTTGGCGAACCCGACGCGTCTGGCCGGCGCCGGCCGGTACCGATTCCCGGGTCGGAGTTTATCCTCGAAGCGGATACGGTGGTTGTGGCGATCGGCAGTGGGGCCAACCCGATGGTGATCAAGACAACCAAAGGGCTGGCCGTAAACAAGCACGGTAATATTGCGGCTGATGATGATGGTCAGACCTCTATTCCCGGGGTATATGCCGGCGGGGATATCGTCACCGGTGCTGCCACCGTAATCTTAGCCATGGGTGCAGGTAAAAAGTCTGCCCAGGCGATTGACCGTTACCTGACGGCCCAACCGGGAGAAAAAACCCAATAAGACCGTAAAGATGGTTAATGTAGGAGTAATTGTAAGCGGTGTGGGGAAAGGTAATCTTCGGACACCGCTTATCCGTTTTTCCTTGTTGTCTGCGTTGTTTTGTGTTAATATGTAAAGGCTGGCAACAACGGTATGTTAAGGAGGGGACCTCATGGTGGTGTCCGGGGAAGCCTCTACCGGGGTTGCGGTTGAACAGTTGCTGGCTTCCTTGCAAGGGAGGCGGCTGGTGCTTACCTTGGCGGGCTATGGGCTGCAGCTGGTGGGGGTGCCGGTACGGATTACAGCGGTCAAGCCGGCGGAGGGCGGGGAACGGCATTTGTGCCTTGACCTGGACTCGCCTGGTGGACAGTTGCAGATTTATCCGGTAGTCTTAGTGGAGCAGGCTGAGGGAACCATATATATTAAAACTCCTGCTTACCAGCTGACACTGGCCGAATGACAAAAGATGGAAAAAAATTAGGTGTTGACATTTCCGAATAGCTGAGTGTATAATTTATCACTGTCAGGTGATGGCCGACAGCCCCTAACCGGGCTGCCTGGACCAAAACCCCGGTCTTTGAAAATCGAACAGTTGTAATAGGAAAGCGTGCGGACAAAAGTCAAAACAAAAGGAAAAGCGAGCTTAGATTAAGCTAGCCGATATTTTCGGAGAGTTTGATCCTGGCTCAG
>JAQWAU010000093.1 GCA_028707535.1 Heliobacteriaceae bacterium
CCATCGGAGTTTCAATTCCGCTCGCGGAATGGCTGCCATTTCGGCACACTATTTCCCTGGCCAGCCAGGAGCAGGGTATAGTTTCAATTCCGCTCGCGGAATGGCTGCCATTTCGGCAGTGCGTATTACTTGCAGAAGAGGGTGAAATTATGTTTCAATTCCGCTCGCGGAATGGCTGCCATTTCGGCTCCGGGGCTCCTAACCCTTGTCTTTCAACGACTCCCGGGCTATTTTCCGAGATCCTCTTCAATCTTCGTCATTTTCGCTGATTTTGCCTCCTTTTTTAAGGCCATTTACAAAAACCAGAACCCTCTATTCCTTATCCCACGTGGCTTACGGGATTTTCCGAGGGGCGCCCGGGAATTCGCTTCCTACGTAGCCCCTCGGTTTTTACGCCAGTCATTTGCCACCACTTCCATTATACCCCAACGCTCAAATAATGAAAACACTTTCGTCACGGGGCTGGGTGCCGCCAATCCTTTCGATTTTATCCTTGCAATCTTCACATAAGATGTAAAAACGAATGCTGTCATCCTTGGGGCTAATTAATTTGTCCAATCGATTACGCAATTTCAAATACTGTTCCTTGGTCAGGTTACATTCAAATACGCTATACTGCATCCATTCCCCGTAGGACTTCAAGGCCTTAAAAATCTTGTTCCGGCGACGATCATTCGGTATGTCGTACGAAACAACAATTAAAATCGAAAATACCTCCCTGAAAAATTGGTTAATCGTTCCTACTTACTTTTAAAAGAGATATACTCGGGAATTTCCCCGGTGATCCATTTTGCCAAAATCCGGGCCTGAAGTTCAAAACAGCGAACATAGTTCACCTTGTATTTGAACAGGGGGTGAGTCACCGAGGCATGTTTTCGTTCTTCAAATTTGCGGAAAAAGTCTTTTCGCGCCGCATCTTTCATGACAACCATACCCAAATCATGTTCAAAATCCTGTTCCACCACCATATTGTTATTGATCATGCTGACCACTACGGAATCCACGATAACCGGACGGAACTCTTCTACCAAGTCTAAAGCCAGCGAGGCCCGACCGTAACGGTCCCCGTGCAAAAAGCCGATGTATGGGTCCAACCCGACAATCGCCGCCGCGGATTGAATATTATGGGTCAATAAGGTATACCCCAATCCTAACAAGGCGTTAACCGGATCTGTCGGCGGGCGCCGGATCCGGCGCGCAAATCCGAAATCATTTTTCAAGATAAACGGCAAGGCCTTAAAATACGCCGCTGCCGCATTCCCTTCATAACCGCGCACCTCATTCAGACTCTTTGCTTGGGCCAACCCTTTTTTGGCCAGCTTCATTGTTTTAATTGCTTCTAACACCTGTTCCCGGGGAAACGACCGGTGATTGCGCACCATAAAGGTAACTTGGTTGGATATTTTGCCGGACACGATCCTTTTGGCTACAACCAACCGTTGTTCTTCATCCCGGTATTTTTCGTGCTGGGCGATGCGGAGTAACCCGTTACGGGAATCAGGGCTTTCATACCGCCCCAGATACTTGCCTGTAGCCGAAAGAAAACAAATATGGATCTTGCGGGCCATCAATTCGGCAACAGTGGCGGCCGTAACGGTAACATTACCCAGAATCACAATCTGGTCGATTTTAATCAAGGGTACGTCCAAGAAAACTTCCCGGTCCCGGGTAACTACCAACCGCTCATCGGTTTTCCGCAAGGTTGCATTTTGTTCGGTAATATAAAGACTGCTCATGTTTCTTTGTCGACCTCCCCCGCTGCGCGAATCAACATCGCTTCTTCCCGAGGTAAACAAAGAGCATTCAAGCTGCACCCGTTACAACGCGGCGTGTACTTTTTCGCCGGTCGCCGGGCATTCTGCAGCAACTCCCGGACTTGCCCAATCGTCCACCGGGTTAAAACCCGCAGTTCCTCAGTAAAAACCACCTTGACTCTAACCCGGGACGAAAAATAAAACAGGTAGCCGAACGCAATATTAATCCCTAAACGCTGCTCCAAAGCAAGGGCCTGGGCGCATAGCTGGACCTCATCGTTGTTCCATTTTCCCTTACGGCCTTTTTTGTATTCCACCGGATAAATCAAGCCGTTAGTTTCTTCGACCAGATCAGTCCTGCCGATAATCCCCAATTCCTCATGCAGTAAAGCGACCGCCCGGTGACTGCGTACCCCCTCTTTGAGAAAATCACCCGGGGTATCGACCCGTTCATGCTGAAAGGAACCCTGTAAGGTGTGTTCGTTGTCGATAAATTCCCCGCAAACATACTCCAGGTAACACCGGTACGGACAATATGTAAAAGCATTCAGCGCGGAAATCGGCACTATTACCGCTTCCATCCCCCCGCCCCCCTCTTGCTATATCCGGGTAACCTGCCCCAAACCCATCGTACACTTATAACCACAGCCGGCGAAATGGGCAAAACGGCTGAGCACATCAAGATACCGGCAAATATCCGGAGCTAACCGGTGCCAATCCAACCGCACCATCCCGACCGAACCTTTAATCCGGTAGTTGCCGAAGTCGACGGTTTTCAGGCTTAAACGGAAATCCGCCACCCCCACGTTTTTCCCGATAAGCTCGAGAAATTCAGCCAAACCTGAATTCTGAACCTGACCGGCCACCTGAAGCTTTTCCTCTGGAAGCAAGCACAAGTTCGGAGGGGCAAAATTTTCCCACCGGGCCAGCCAACTCTGAAACATCAGTTTCGGCTCCGGAAAAGGTGAATTTACCACCCCCTTACGGAAAGATAAGGGGGTTAAAATCCGCAGGGTGCAACCAGGAGTCGCTTCCCCCCGGGCATACAGGTTTTCATAGTCATCTACCCGGCACCATCCGTCACCATTTGATGCAATTACCCAATCAGCAATCGTTGCTTGATTTTTCCCTAAGGGAAAAGGGTGACTCCCTTGCTTCAGCAGGCTTTGGTGGAACTTTTCCGCAATCTCC
>JAQWAU010000039.1:0-9607 GCA_028707535.1 Heliobacteriaceae bacterium
GCTGGTATTGGGGCGCTTATTTACGGGTTCATGCCTCAGGATTTATTGGGCAGAGTGGCCGGGCCGGATAATTTCTTTGCCGTACCCATCGCGGCAGTTATCGGTATTCCCATGTACATCCGGGCAGAAAGTATTATTCCGATCGGGATGACCTTGCTTGGCAAGGGAATGGCCATGGGAACAGTTGCCGCGTTAGTGATCGGGGGAGCCGGTGCCAGCATACCGGAAGTTACTTTATTAGCGAGTATATTTAAACCCCGGTTGGTGGGAGCATTTGTAGTTGTTATTTTGGTAATCGCCTGTATCACCGGATATGTCTTCAATTTCGCGTTTAAATAGGGATTTTCGGATGAAAGAAAGCAAGTCAGGGATTGTTCCTTGACTCGCTTTTTTCGAATTAAATAATTTACCATTGCAGGAGTTCCGCGAAAAAAGTCGAAAGAATCGGAATAGTTTGAATGGGGCAGTTTATGCAGAATTCCCCAAACCGAAAGGGAGTGGCTGGCTTTGCATTGCCGGTGGTTTGCCGTGCTTGGGTGTTGGATGCTGGGGTTATTGTTTTGGGGCTGCCTTGCCGGTGGCGGTGAAGCGGCTGCGGTGATATCTACCGGTGGAAGGACGATTTATGTTGACGACGATCGCCAGGAGTTTCCGGGCGCCGGGTTTACCTCCCTTGCGGAGGCGGTGGCGGCATCCCTTGGGGGGGACAAGGTCTTGGTTTATCCGGGCGTATACCCGGGGAACCTGGAAATCACCAAAGGAATCCAACTGGTGTCGGCTGCCGGGGCCGATGCGACGGTTATTGTGGCAACAGATCCAAACAAGCATGTGATTGACGTAAAAGCGAGCAATGTGGTCATCAAAGGATTCACTGTCCGGGGGGCGACCGCCGAAAAGAAAGGCGGTATTTTTCTTGGCGAAGGTGCCGATGCCTGTTTAATTACCGAAAACATCGCCACCGGCAACTATTCCGGGATGGGCTTGTACAAGTGTTACCGGAATATCATTACAAAAAATACGCTGACGGACAACACGTACGGAGTGGGGCTGACTCAGAGTGGCGGCTGTGCGGTCAGTGAGGTAGTGGCCTGGGTGGAGGCGGACAACCGGCGCTTGGCCGGCGGGTCGTCTCTGCTTGCTGTCTACCGGGATTTCCGGGACCGGGGCTTGAAACAGGAATATATCGAGCAGTATTACCAGTACAGCCCGATTATCGGTGCCGTGTTTTTAAGCGAGCCTGGCCTGGCTTTGCAGGCCTACAAATTTTTAGATCAATACGCGCCGGCGGTCGAAAACGCGCTGGATGCCGCTGTCGGGCGGGATTTTCGGCCTACTGCGGAAGATGTGCGGGAAATCGAGGCTTTTGCGACCAAGTTTAAGGCAGCCTTAGCCGCCAAATACCCGGGAAATGACCCTGCAGTCCAGGGCCTACCGGTCTTAATCGACCGGATTACAGAGTCGTTGACGGCTTGCCCGGAACAGGGATTTGCGGTGGCTTTACGGGGGTCCGCGTTTTTTGATGGCGAGAAGAACGGGCAAACCGGTGGGCGGCAACTGGCTTCGGCCGTAACGGGAAACTATCTTTATCTGAACGATTTTGGCTATAACGGCAAAAACTGTGTGTATGCCAACGAATGGACCAATTATTGGCATTCACCGGCACAAGTGATTTACACTTACAACAACCAGTCTTATACTAATTTTGTCGGTAATTATTATAAAGATTACCAGGGGATTGACGGTGATGGTGATGGGATTGGGGATACCGCCTATGCGGTTCCGGGGACGAGGGGGTCCACCGATCCTTATCCCTTGACTGCTCTGACTACCGCCTATGACCTGGTGCGGGTAAACCTGGCTGCTTCCAGCCAGATCGGGAAAGCTCCTCTGGAAGTGATTTTTACGGCTGACTCGCCAGTGATTGCGGCGGGATATGAATGGGACTTTGATGCCGATGGTTCCGTGGATGACTACACCAGGGCCAACAATGTGCGGCATACCTACCCTCAACCGGGTATTTATACGGCGACCGTTACTGCGGTCAGTTTCAGCGGTAACCGGATTGGTTCGAACCCGCTGACCATTACGGCCGTTGCTCCCGGATACATAACCGGCCCGGTTTGCTTTATGCCCTTTTTTCCACTGGCTGACACGCAAGTCTCCGAGGTAATGAAAGGGGGTAAGGTCTTCCGGCATTACCGGCTGCTCGATGCCAAAGGTAATCCGTCGCCCAAAGCGGCCTTTAATTACCGCTACATCGGGACGGATACCGTTTTTGCGGCGACGAGTGATGAAAAGGGCTTTGTGATGATCCAAACGGACTGGCAGTACCAGGATAATGCCTGGCAGATGGTGGTCCTGAACCGGGACGGTACCGTTAAGACCGACGTTATCGCTGCCCCGGCCTTTAATGTGGTGGTTACCGACCGGGAAGTGGGTCAGGAATGGTCACTGGTATTTGACCGCAGCATCTCTGCCGGGGTAGGGCTGGAGGCCAAGCTGGGGCCGTTAAAACTCAAGGCTCTGGAGGCGGGGCTGGAAGCGGGGGTTTCATCCGACTTGGCCTTGCAGTACGATATCTGTGGGGTGGCCAATAAGGTCACTTTGGTGAGTAAAAACGGTGGGGAACTGAAGGAATCAGCTTCGGCCGGATTGTTTGCCCGGGCCTGGGAAGGGAAGGCCCAGCCGGAACTGAAGGTTGGGGCTGAGGTGGAACTGACGACCAAACTGAAGCGGGGAATCAGCGGCACCTTTGAAGACTTTATGAATTCCGGGCGGGCCGACCATTCGCAGCAGGTACTGGCTGCCGGCGGCCTATTACTGGAAGCGGCAAACCTGGCGCAGCCGGTGCCCAACCCGGTGACCGGTTTTATTGTGAACAGGGTCCAGGAACTGCTGGGGGTGACCCCTTACCGGACGTTGTCCGTCGGGGTGGCCGCCGGTGCGAAGGGCAGCGTGGGTGCCAAGCTGAACCTGACTAACCCGTTATGTGTGGCGCAGAGTGCGGAAATCTCCTTAGGCAATGTCGAGGGGGAAGCGGTGTTTGCCTACGAAACAACAGCGGGCGCGGGCGGGAAGACATCTTCCAAGTCGGAATACACCGGGGAAGCCAACTTGTCGTTTTTAAAAACATCTTTGAGCCAAAAATTCGGCTCCGGGGAAGATGCCCCTGCGGTGAGCCTGGACTTTTTGTCCGGCAAGGAATTGGAATTAAGTTATGAGTCTACCCGTTCGATCGCTGTTGAACAGGAAAACGGGGTGGCCACAAATATTGTTTTCAAAAAAGGGCTTCCCAGTGAGGATGGCCTGAACTTGGGTCCTTACACACAGCCGGTAGACCGCACTTTTGTTGCCGAAGTGGCCGGGGATGTGTTGGCCCAGGCGACCGCCAAGTCAGATATTTTGCGCAACCTGGCGACCGGCAGTTACATTGATATGTTTCCAGGTACCTGGGATGCGGCCTTTAATTCTATCGATGGCACTACTGCCCAGGACTGGGCTCAAGAAACGAGCGAAGGGGAAATGGTCAGTATGCCGTTTGACATCTCCCTGGGTGTCGGGCCGAAACTGGGCCTGGGCATTAATATAGAAGGGAAGTATTCGACTACTTATCTTCAAGAACAGGGTAAATACGGCAAGGGAACCAGCCTGTTGAAATTGGCCGCTTACACCCGGGACGGCGAAATTACCCAGCGGCAGATGCGGTTGGAGGATTTTTTGCAGGTGCTTGAAAAAGCCTTGTCGACGGTGGTAAAGGATTTATACACCAGTACGGTGGACACTGTTGACCGGACGGTGCAGCAAGCGGGGGCATCCCTTTATGGTGCTTACAGTAACTGCAAAGGACATTTGAGTAAGTGGGTGCTGCCCAGCCGGAGCTATCATATTTTGGCGGTTCCCGAAGGCTCTTCCGGCGACCGGGCCCGGTTGGCTGCCTTGGCTATACCGGCCAGGACCATCGGGGATGTGTACGTCGTAAACTTATTGGACGAGAATGACAATCCGATTCCGGATTTTTCGACCCAACCCCTTGACTTAACCCTTAATTTTGATGCGACGATGCTTCTGGCCGGCGGGGCCGATCCGGCCCGGGCGTCCCGGTTGGCTATCTATCGCTGGGACGGTTCCACCGGTTATTATGTTTTTCAGACCAGTACGGTTGACGAGACAGCCGGAACGGTTACCGCCCGGATTACTAAGCCTGGACAATATTTGTTGGCTTTAGATACTAGTGTGCCGACCATATCCGGTTTCCAGGTGTCCGCCAATACAGCCACACCGGTGTTCAGCGCCCGGATTACCGATGATTTCAGCGGGATTGATTTAAACAGTTTTGTTTTCAAATTGGATGGGGAGGCCAAAGTAACCGGCGCCAATTTGAATAGTTATTACAATCTCACCAGCGGAGTTTTCAAGTATCCGGTTCCTGCTGATGCGGCTTTAATCCCAGGGCCGCATGAAGCCGAAATCATGGTTAACGATGTGGCCGGCAACCAGGCCGAGGCAGCCCGGCTCAGTTTTGTGGTTGACACCATACCGCCGGTAATCGATCACCAACCGGTAACAACCGCATCACCGGACCAGGATTTAACGATTACGGCAACCATTACGGATAATTACGGGGTACAGGCCGCCTGGGTTTTCTACAAGCCGGCCGATAGCGGCCTTCCCGATGAGCAGGTAACGATGAGCCGGCTTGATGGTGGGCAGTATGCCGCCACGATCGGCAGCAACAGACTTGGTACCAACATCCGGTACTACATTGTTGCGCGGGATACGGATGGTAATGAGGCGCGAATGATTGAGCCGGTTCTTGTGGTTACCGATGTGACGCCTCCCACAGTTTTGGCAACTGATCCGGTTTCCGGCGGGGCGGTAAAGTCTGGTGTGAGCGTAACCGTGACATTCAGTGAGCCGGTGCGGCCAGGACCGGCGTTTGCTCAAATTAACTGCCGGGCAGGTGCCGATCCGGTGGATGTTTTTTATCAGGTGGCCGACCAGGTCCTTCGGATTACCCCGGTTTCCGGGTTTGTTACCGGAACGGCTTATGTAGTTGCCATTCCGGCCCAGGCGGTTCAGGATGTGGCGGCGAATGGGTTAACTTCGGATTGTAGCTTTGAGTTTACCGTCAATGAAACCGGTGAGGTGGAAACCGAATGGGGAGCGCAGACCACGGCTGACCGGTTCCGGGTTTGGACGGTGTGCTTCAACGGTGGCGTAGCGCCGGGAACGCTTATTCCCGCGAACGTATATGTAACGGATGCAGACCAAGCAGAGCGAATTGATGTCCGGGTAATCGCCGGGGCGGATGGCTGCTCGGTTATTATTGAACCACCTCCGGGGGGTTATGTAGCCGGTGGCGTTTATAATCTGCACCTGGGCCAGGGGATTCAAGGTTTATCCGGCAGGAGCCTGCGGCAGCCTGTGCGGATGACCTTTACGGTTACCGGGTCCGGGCAGGTTACTACCTTCCAGCTGGGAAACCAGGAATATACGGTGGACGGGGAAAAGCGAATCATGGATGTAGCCCCGTACGAACGGGATAATAGCTGCTATCTGCCGGTACGGTATCTGGCGGCGGCCGTCGGTGTGGCAGACTCTGACGTTATTTGGGATGCGGCAATCCAGCAGGTGACCTTGTTAAAAGAAGAACGAGTTGTTCAGCTGACCATAGGTAGCCGGGTGATGTTGATCAACGGGGTGGCCGTTAATATGGATGGGGCCCCTGAGGTTAAGGCAAGCCGGTTGATGCTGCCCGGCCGCTGGGTGGCCGAGGCCTTTGGTGTGACCTACACTTGGGATGCGGCTACCCAGACCGTTTCGTTTGAAACTACTCCATAAATATAGAGGGGTTATTATGGCAAGAAGGGTCCTTATGGCCTTAGTTTGTGGGGTTTTGCTTTGGGGTTGGCCGCAGGTGATGTCGGCAAGTGATTACTCAACCCTGGCGGCAGTACGGGAACAGGAAGCCGGGTTGCTGCAGGAACGGGAAACTGAACTACTGGTTAAGTATCAGGCTGGGGCCCCCTCCGGGGAAGAAGGGGTCTGCCGGCTGCAAGGGATGGTTACCGCTCAGATTGCCAAGCGGGTGCCGGTGGCCCCGGGATTGGAGGTACTGCGTCTGTACCCGGGAATTGATCCCGGTCCGGTGATGGTGGCGTTGCGCCAAGCTGGTTCCGTTCAGTATGTGGAGCCCAACCGCCGCCAAAAATTGACTGTGATGCCTGATGATCCGTTTTTCGCCCGCCAGTGGGGGCTAACCACTGTCGGGTTTCCACAGGCCTGGGAACGGCTGGCCACCGCCCGGAAAACGGTGATCGTGGCGGTGATTGACTCCGGAATTGCCGCCACCCATGAGGATTTGCAGGACCGGATTGCTCCCGGTGGGTATAATTTTGTCCTGGATAATGCGGATCCCTTGGATATCAACGGACACGGAACGGCGGTCGCCGGGATCGTGGCGGCGGCTACCAGTAATGGGAAGGGTATCGCTGGGGTGGCCGGCGTTTTTCCGGTAAAGATTCTACCGGTTAAAGTGGCCTACTATGATGGCACGGTTTTTTCCTCCGATACGGTCCGGGGAATTAATTTCGCCGTCCAGGCGAATGTGGACGTAATTAATTTGAGCCTGGGGGGAAGAGAGTTTTCCCAGGCGGAGAATGAAGCCGTTCAAAATGCGCTCCGTCAGGGAATTGTCGTGGTCGCTGCCGCCGGTAACGAGGGGGCGGGTGTTTATGATTATCCGGCCGCTTATCCCGGGGTAGTTGCGGTTGGTTCTGTGGGGTTGGGTGGCGGCATTTCCGTTTTTTCGAATTTCAACGATGCTGTGGATGTGTCTGCCCCCGGGGAGGAGATCTACACCTGTGATCATACGGGTGGCTACCGGTATATGACCGGGACCTCGTTCGCGGCCCCGGTGGTTGCCGGGTTGGCGGGTTTGTTGAAGGCGGGTTTTCCCTGGCTGACGGGAGGACAAATTGCCGGGTTGGTGTGTGAAACTGCCACCGACTGGGGAATTCCGGGGAAAGATATTTTTTTCGGGTGGGGGGTGGTTGATGCGGACCGGGCTTTGGCGGCAGCAGCCGCGACGTTCCGGGAGTGGGCACCGCCGCCACCGGTAACGGTGACCAAGGAGTGGACCGTGCGGTTCAACCGGCCCCTTGCCCCGGGCAGCCTGAGTGCCGGGATTACCGTGTGGGATGATCAGGATTGCCGGGTGCCGGTGACCCTGAAGTTAGCTGGTGACGGCTGGGAGGTGGTGGTTGGACCACCGGTAGGTGGCTATTTGGCGGGGCGGAATTATCAGTTGGACCTGGGGAAAGCGCTCCGGACGCAAACCGGTCAGCCTTTGGCCTATCCGGTGAAGATGCCGTTTGTTACGTTGCCTTGAAAAAACCAAAAAGAAAGGGGGCCCGGAAAGAGTGTTAAACCGTTTTTGTACCTATGGTGCATTACTCCTGTTGGTAAGTTTCACCCTGATTGCCTGCCTGCCGGCCTTCGGCTTTATCCCGGCCGCCAACGGCCTGGCGATTGATGCTCGGAACAATACTAGCTTTTTTCTGGACAATGAGGGTGCTTTGTGGAGCTGGGGAACTGCTTTCGGCAGCAGCGTCATTCAGAACAAGCCGACGATTGCCAGTCTGACTAATGTATCCGCAGTTGCCGGGGGACCGGATTATTGTACTGCCTCAAAAAAAGATGGCTCGGTTTGGGAATGGGAGGAGAGAGAAGACGGCAGCTCATCCTGGGTCCAAAACCCGGTGCTGACCAATGTTGTTGCTGTAACCGGGGCCGTCAAACGCCTTGCCCTTAAACGGGACGGGACGGTTTGGCAATGGGTATACGGGAACCAAATGAAATGGGCGCCATGCCTGGAATTGGCGGATATTACTATGGTCGGCGCCAACTGTGGTCTCGCCCTCAAACGGGACGGGACCGTGCTGTCAGCGAGTAGTTCGGCAAACGGGTCGACCTGGTCCCCGGTGTCCGGCTTAACCGGGATTACCGCTGTTGCCGATGGATGGGGGCATTTTCTGGCCCTGAAGGCTGACGGGACGGTCTGGGCTTGGGGCAGAAATTACTTTGGCCAGCTTGGGGATGGGACGGATGGAACGGAAAAGTCTTCACCGGTTCAGGTAATTAATCTGAAGGGTGTTCGCGCCATCGCCGGCGGGGGAAACCATTCCCTGGCCCTGAAAGATGACGGAACGGTCTGGGCCTGGGGCGCTAATTATTACGGCCAGCTTGGGGACGGGACGGATGGAACGGGGACGAGCAAGTCTTCACCGGTCCAGGTAAACGGCTTGACAAATGTTGTGGCGATTGCCGCCGGGGCAAATCATTCCCTGGCGATGAAGGAAGATGGGACGGTCTGGGCCTGGGGCGCTAACAACAGTGCCCAACTGGGCAATGACAGCCGGATAAACAGTAACACCCCGGTGCTATGTTTTACCTCGGATACGCAAACATTCAAGGACTGGCCGGTCGTCAAAACCGATGTATCGCTAAGTAAGGAATGGACGGTCAAATTCAACGCCCCGCTTGACCCCGCGACAGTAACTGACCAAAACATCTATGTCCTTGACAACAAGAATAACCGGGTAAATGTGGGGGTAGCTCCTGGTACCGATGATCAGACTGTCTCGGTGAAACCCCCGGCATCCGGTTATGCGCCGGCCACCGATTATTTTCTTTATCTGCTCAAAACCGTTAAGTCCAAAGTGGGCAACATCCTTCCGGAACCAATAAAAATGAAATTCACCACTCAGGCCCAATAGAGGGAGTCGCTGGTGGAACAGTTATTCCCCCGGTAAACACTACCGGGGGAATTTTACGCCCAAGAAATTGAATATTTACACAAATAAATACAAAACGTGCAGGACAAATCAATCGGATGTAGAAAAAGGTAGAGAAACAATACCAAAAATTATACAGTTTTCAAGGTGTTTGGCATGATGGACCGTTTGTATTATAAATATGCTTCCCGTTTAGCCCTTTTGGCTGGAGGGTCGGAAGACGATAGAGAAGTCTATTTGTATGCTCTGCGCTTTTGGGGAAGCACATTAATCACCGCCGGCTTGCTGCTGTCGGCTGCTTGGCTGACCAACTCCCTGTCTTTGGTTGGAACGTCAGCCATTTGCGCCGGGGGCTTAAGGATATTTGCCGGGGGTGCTCACCAACAAAAAGCGGCAGTGTGTACTTTCATGACCTTAACTGTTCATTTGGGGATCGCCGGGCTGCTAACCATTTGGCTGCCGGTGAGCCCGGCGGTAATGTGGGGGTGCGTAATCTTCGCCACCCTGTTTGTCGGCTGGGCGGTGGTAAAACATGCTCCGGCGGATGTGCCAACTAAACCTATTGAAGGAGAAGAAAGGAGCAAATTCCGGCGACGTTCTTTTCTCCTTTACAGTGTAATTTCTGCCTGTCTTATCGGCTTAGGATGTTTTCATTTTTATCCGGAAACCATGGCGGGCTGTCTCGGATTTATTTGGCAAGGATTTTCCATGACCGAAACCGGTTATCGCTTAGCAAAACAGGTCGACCGGTTAGGGTAACATTTTTTAATAGAGAGGGGGTGTATTTTTTGAAATACCGTTTAATTATGACT
>JAQWAU010000039.1:9707-12209 GCA_028707535.1 Heliobacteriaceae bacterium
AAAGTGAATCACGGTGAGTCGTCACCGGGGAGTATCGACAACCTTTTATATTCCATTATCGGACTGATTGCGACCACGTTGGTTTTGGAGACGTTTTTTCTCTGGTATACGTGGAATATTCGGTTATTTAATGATCACTTGAATGTGCTGAAAGCAACTCCTTTTGTAACGACGGTTGTTTTGCTGCTTCTTTTATCCACTTTAGTTTTGCTGGTCAAGTTTCAGGAAATTCAGCGTGTAATTGTGGACCGTAATGAGTTGCGACAAAAGCTTGAGGGAACGAAAGCGTTAGTGAAACAGTACCGTACAAACCAGCATGAATTTCTCAATCATTTACAGGTGGTTTACGGCTTTTTTCAAATCAATCATCCGGAAGAGGCCCTTACCTATATAGAAGAATACAGCATTCGTATTCGCCAGGGGCTCAAGATTACCGGGATTTCTCGCCCGGAAATTGCTGCCGTAATTGTGAATAAAATGAGTTCGGTTGTCGGTGAAAGTACGCGGTTCAATATTATTGCAAACGACGACCTTAGTAAATTGGCTTTGGGGACATGTGATGCGGTTTCTTTAGTGGGCAATTTAGTGCAAAATGCCCTGGAAGCCATCGAAAAGGTTGACGAGGTTCACCGGTATATCGAAATTGAGGTTACCGCTGAAAAGGGAAATACCGTTATTCGGGTTACTAACGGCGGAGCGGCAATCCCAAAAGAGCGAATACCAAAGCTCTTTGAATTCGGGTATACTACAAAACAGGATTCTTCGGATTCAGGTGTGGGCCTATCGTTAATTAAGAAAATTACCGAAAAGTATAATGGATGCATTGAAGTGTTTTCAAAAGAAGGAGAAACTACTTTTCGGGTAACTATACCGGATAAGTTGACCGGTGCATGCCTAAAGGCGGGGGCTTAAGGCGCCAAAACTGAACTTATTTTCGGCAAAAAGTTCGGTACAGACATCAACAATCTGGGGGTCATAGAGAACGTTTTTGTTTGTGGCTATTTCCCGCAAGGCGCAGTCAATACCAAGGGCCGGGCGGTAGGGACGGTGAGAAGAGATTGCTTCGACAACATCGGCTACCGCGATGATTCTGGCTTCCAACCGGATTTGGTCACCGGGGATGCCGGAGGGATAACCCGAGCCGTTGATTCGCTCGTGATGTTGAAGCACAATTTGCGCAATTGGCCCCGGAAACGCGATTGTACTCAGCACATTATAGCCTACCAGACAATGGGCTTTGATCATTTCGAATTCATAAGGCGTGATCGGTCCCGGTTTACTGAGAATTTCGGCGGGAACGGTAATCTTGCCGATATCGTGAAGCAGGGACGCCATATAAATCTGTTCAACCTGGTCAGGGGGCAAATTCAGGGCTTTAGCGATGGCGCCGGCCAGTTCGGCTACTTTTTTCTGGTGGCCGGCCGTATATTGGTCCCGGAGTTCCACTAGGGAGGACAAGGCATTGACGGTGCCCGCCAGGGTTGTTTTCAGTTTCTCGCAACTTTGTTTTAGTTTAATTTCCGCATTTTTGCGTTCAGTGATTTCGTTGAGCAGATGGTGGTTGATGTGCTCCAGTTCTCTGGTTCTTTTCCTGACCTGGACTTCCAGATTATAATTGTCTTCTTCTAAAGCGACCTGGACAAGTTTTTTTTGGGTGATATCCCGGCCGGCAGATTGAAACTCGGCGATCCGGCCGTCAGCGGCAAAAAAGGCCCGGTCAGTCCAATGCTGCCACCGGATCTCCCCCCCGGAGGTGATTACCTGGTGTTCATAACTTTGCAGGGCCCGGTTGGGTTTGAAGGAGGCCAGGTATTGCCTAATCTGTTTGTGGGCAAGTGGGGGAATTAGGGTCAAAAAAGAACTCCCAACCAGTTCCTCCGGAGTCTTGCCAAAATAACGGCAATACGCTTTATTTACATAGGTAAGCGTGGTATCCGGCCGGAAACGGCAAATTAATTCCGTCTGTTCCTCGACAATGGCGCGGTACAATTCTTCACTTTTTTTCAAGGCTTCTTCTGTATGCTTGAAACTCGTAATGTCATATCCGATACAAATGACAAGCTCGACATCCCCGGCGGCATTTAATTTGGGAATGCGCTCGACTGACAACAAACGCTTTTCGCCCGTTAGGCTCTCCAGCCATTCGATCGAGCGGGCCGCCGTTTTGGTTTCGAATATTTTGCGGTTGGCTTCTATACAAACAGCAGCCTGTTTTTCATCAAACAAGGTAAGCAAACTGGTGTTTTTTAAGGCTGATTTTTCTTTGCCGAGAAAATTGGCGTGCGCTAAATTACTCCCACCGTAAGTTCCCGGATTTAAAAGATACCAGACTTGGGTTTCAACATAGTCCAAAAGGAGTTGTAGGGGCCCCAGTCGTTGTTCCATCATATCACCCTTAAACGTGTTTTCGTTCGGCAGAATAGTGTTTACCCTACAAATATTTGACAGTTGTTGGCGTTTACCTGCTAAGGTTGGTAAAAAAATGCGGGCCGGAACGGCCCA
>JAQWAU010000011.1 GCA_028707535.1 Heliobacteriaceae bacterium
GCCGTCTCCACTTCCGCTATGGAAGTGAAGCCCGCAATATACTCGCTTGACCATAGAGAAGCTCGGCGTTTCGCTCTGATCAAGGATCAATGAACCTGCCGGGTTATAGAGCATCATACGCTAATACGAAAAAGCCCAGTACTACTGGACTTTTTCATCAATCAACATTGTATCAATATTGACGTTCTTTTATGGCAAAGGTACTATCTATTGATAAAATGCACCGCTCCCGATTTTGGGGCGGTGCATCTTTTAACGATTTCAATTCTTGCACACCCCAACAAAACAAGGCTGTACATCGTGCATATCAAGCGTTCTGAACTTGAATAAATTAATATTTTATCCGTAATTAGATCTCTAATAATTTGCTTCCAGTAATATCCTCTGCGCTCCACTTGATAACAGCAAAGTTACCCTTTGTATGAGTATCGACCTTGTTAATCCACTCGATTTCGTGGCTGGCCTTTGCTTTGAGCAAACGGTTTGTGGTTTCGGTAGCGTACATTGATGAATTGATGACCCACCACTTTGTGGTAATCTCTGCACGCTCTAAATCCTCTTCTAAACGCATGGCTTCATATACAGGAGTTGTTTCTGCAAGGGTTACGATGATAACCTCAGTCTCTTTTTCATTACGCAGGCGGGGTAACAGCTTCTTGACATTCTCGGGAATATCACCCTGTGTGCGCTTGACCTCACGGTGATAGCTCTGTGTGGAATCAAGCAATAAAAGCGTATGACCTGTGGGCGCAGTGTCGATGACAACAATCTCATGATCGGCTTTGTCTACAACCTCCGCAAATGCACGGAAGACTGCGATTTCCTGTGTACAGGGGGAGCGTAAGTCCTCTTCGATGTATGCGACATCATCCTCCGACATGGTTTCCCTTGCTTTGCTAAGAACCTCTTCCTGATAGCGCTTGAGTTCCGCTTCTTCGTCGATGTGGCTCATGGTAATGCTCTCTGTTTCTTTGGCAACATATTTCAGGTGTGCTGCCGGATCGGTGGTGGTAAGATGCACCTTTTTACCTTTGGAAGCCAATGCAAATGCAATCGCTGCAGCAACAGAGGTTTTACCGACTCCGCCTTTTCCCATTGTGAAAATGACCTTTTTATCATTCTGATACAAATCATCAATAACATTTTCCAAGGATGGAACGATGGTTGCGTTGAGCAGTTCATCGGTTATTTCAAAACTATCCCTAGACAAAAGTGCGCGTACATTATCCATACCTGTGATGTTATACGCCCGCAGCGGAACAGAGAACTGGTCAAGCTTTTTGATATTATCAGGGATATCCGTAAGTGCTGCCTGTTGCTTGTTGTAAAGGCTTTCGGACACGCTGTCATCAAAAGAGGGCATAACGCCGTTTATGACAAGGATTTGATTGTTCACACCCAAATCTGCAAGTTCGCCGGAGGCGCGCCCCGCCTCCTTGAGTGGAGTTTTATCGGGGCGGGATACCAACACAAGGGTTGTAGCTTTCCCGTCTGCAAGTGTGTCAACTGCCTGTTTGTAGACATCTTTTCGTTCATCAAGCCCTGAAAGCTGACCTAAGCAGGATGCTCCGTGGGTGCTTTCACTGATAAAGTTCGTCCACGCGGAGGGAAGTTGCAACATCCGAAGCGTATGTCCTGTGGGCGCCGTATCAAATATGATATGGTCATATTCTTTCTCGGCTGTTTGATCTGTAATAAAATTAGAAAACTCATTGAATGCCGCAATCTCCACCGTGCAGGAGCCGGAGAGCTGCTCCGCCATATTGTCAAGAACCGCGTCAGGCAGCTTACCCCGATAGGGGGAGATTACGCTTTCTTTATATTCCGCTGCGGCTTGAATTGGATCAAGATTTGCAACAACAAGGCGGGGGACTTCTTCAATCGGAACTCCCTTGCTTGTTAGATCGGTCGAAAATACATCCTGTAAGTTGGATGCCGGATCGGTGCTAACGAGCAGCACCTTTTTCCCACTATCCGCAAGGGTAACCGCAGTAGCACAGGCGATTGACGTTTTCCCAACGCCGCCTTTACCGGTGAAAAACATATATTTTGTTAAGGGGATATTCATCACATCGAAAGTTTTCATTAACAACATCCTCCATTTCCGCAGCAAGAGTTTCCGCTGTTAACGCGGCTGGGCTTCTTTTCTTCGCCAAGATAGGACTTCGGAACACCCAGAAGCTCTGCAATTTCAGCATTGGTCGGGTATCTTTTTGTCATGACGATTTTACCGTCTACAATCGTTGCAGGCAGCGACTCCACACCGTCACCCATGATGAGTTTGTTGATTTCCTCGTTCTTTATAAATTCCTGTGGAAAGGTATTAAGATTGTATCTTTTTACTTCCACGCCGCTTTTCTTTAGATTACTGAGTGCGGTAGAAATTCGCAGTAGTTCGGGATCAACGCCGACTCCGCAAACACCGGTGTCGCAACACATAGCAGGCTCATAGATAGACATTTTTTTCATAGTAAATTCTCCATTCGCATTAATATCTTTATTTGCAAAAAACTCTTTTAGGTTTTCCGGCATAATGTATTCTGTGTTGGAAATATCAGTGCTGTCGGAAAACAAGGTTGTCAAAATTGCATTTGCCAGCATTTCTTTCGGGGGGATTTCATAGATTTCATCCTCGTATCGGAAAACACGGCATTCAACATCGCATCCGGCAATATCGCTACAACAGCCACAATCGTTTTCCTCGACCGTAAGGCAGATATCCTTGCCGTTTACCCGAATCGTCGGGGAGGATAAAAATTGATGCTCAGCCGCAATCTCCGATGTAAACATTTCAATTTTACGTTGAATCACTTCATATCCTGCTAACTGTAATGTCGGCTTTAAAACAGCTATCACTTCATCTAAGATCACATCTGTTCCAACACAGCGGTCGCAGGTATTTAAGTCCAAATATAGGTACTCGATAATTGCTTTTCGATTGTTATTCATTCTTATGCCTCCTTTGCCGGGAACCAATGTTTCGTTTTATTGGCAATTTTGACGAGCATCAGCATAACCGGCACTTCTGTTAGCACACCTACAATAGTCGCCAACGTAGCAGGGGATTTTGCACCAAATAGTGAAATAGCCACAGCTACTGACAATTCAAAGAAATTTGAAGCGCCAATCATACCGGCAGGTGCTGCAATCTCATGCGGCAGCTTTAGCCATTTAGATGCAAGGTATGCGATAAAGAATATAAGGAATGTCTGAATAACGAGCGGTACGGCAATCATCAGAATATCCAGTGGTTGAGACAGAATAATCTCGCCTTGAAAGCTGAAAATGATGATGAGAGTCAGCAGCAATCCGATAGTTGTCACGCCGTTCCATTTAGGTAGGAACTGTTTTGTGAAGTATTCCTCGCCCTTTTTCTTTATCATCGTTAAGCGGGTAACAACGCCCAAGGCCAGCGGAACAGCAACAAAGAGTACAACGGAAAGGATCAGAGTATCCCAAGGTACCTGTATATCGGATACACCTAGTAATAAAGCGACAATCGGCACGAAGGCTACTAGGATAATTAAATCGTTGGTTGCAACCTGTACCACCGTATATGCCGGATTTCCTTTGGTTAGATGGCTCCATACAAAAACCATCGCTGTACAGGGTGCCGCCCCAAGTATGACTGCACCAGCTAGATATTGTTTTGCAATGTCAGCGGGCATTACGTTTTTGAATACGACATAGAAGAAAAAACTTGCAATCGCAAACATCGTAAAGGGCTTGATCAGCCAGTTTGTCACCCAGGTAACGTATAGACCTTTTGGGTTTTTACCAACGTTTTTAATACTCGTAAAATCCACCTTCATCATCATGGGGTAGATCATCAGCCATATCAGTATGGCTATGGGTATAGACACTTCTGCGTATTCAAACCTACCTAAAAAATCCGGTATCCCTGGCAGGAATTTTCCAATCAGTACACCGATGGCCATACACACAATCACCCATAATGTAAGATATTTCCCAAAAAAACCAATGCCCTGCTTTTTTTCATTGCTCATCTTGACAACACTCCTTTAATGTGGTTTTTTATTTTGCCTACACAATCCCTGTGCTTTGCATTTCCGATATTCTTCGCAGTCTAAGAGATAGGACGGAAGCACCTTGAGCCTGTCTTTCAGATGTTCCCATAATCCTTTGTTTTGTTGAATGAAGGCGTCGTTCATTTTGTAATATGTCCATTGTGCATTTTTGTAGCTTTCGAGAATGCCGCACTTTTTCAAAGCCGCTAAATGTCGTGAAGCGTTGGATTGCGTCATTCTCAGGCAAGCCTCAATCTCACAAACACACAATTCGCCCTCTAACAGCAACGATAATATGCGCAGCCTACTTTCTTCTGCCAACGCCTTGAAAATATCCACCATGTCATTTCATCTCCTCCATACGCTTATGAGCATTTACTCATATACTATGCCCCTGAAAAGCCATTGGTTACAATGGCTTGAGCGATCTATTCTTTACCGTGCGTCTTACTATACTGCTTCTGCCCTCCCGAGAGGTTAAACACGCGCTTAAAACCACGGTTAATTAGGACATTCTGTGCAGCATTTCCTGTAGTCCCCTTATTGCAATAGGTGACCGTGACCGCATCTTTATCAAGTGATTCGGCAGTATTTCTCAGATTTTCGTGGGGAATGCTTTGTGCCGTATCAACATGATCTTTTTCGTATTGGGCGGAAACTCTTGCGTCGATAAGCGTGTATTTTTCGCCCGACTGTATCAGCGCATCCAACCCCTGCGCCGTTATCAGCGGTCTGCCCCTATGGATGGCGTTGTCCAGTATCATGCCGGTATACATTACCGGGTCTTTGGTTGTTGAAAACGGCGGAGCATAAGCAAGGTCAAGATGAAACAAATCCTCCGCTTTCGCTTTAAAGGTAATTGCCGTTACAAAAACATCTATCCTCTTGTCAACACCCTCATATCCGACAATCTGCGCACCCAAGAGCCGCCCGGTTTTTTTGTCGGCGATACCTTTGATGACCATTTCCTTTCCATGCATATATTCCGGCTTGTTAGGCTTAATGTTATGGC
Source organism: Heliobacteriaceae bacterium (assembly GCA_028707535.1). Classification (GTDB taxonomy): domain Bacteria; phylum Bacillota; class Desulfitobacteriia; order Heliobacteriales; family Heliobacteriaceae; genus STF2-203. Next base: position 5,041 of record JAQWAU010000011.1, read on the forward strand.
ATATAGCAACCTCATAGCCTTGTTCTAAGGCTTCACGTTCAGAAAGCCCTGTTTGTGCTACCGTCATATCAAAAATCTTGAAGATTCCTGTGCCGAGAATACCTCTAAATTCCAAATCGCCTCCCGTCATGCTATCACCCGCGATCCTACCGGTTTTGTTGGCGGTAGAGCCGAGTGGTCGGTAGACTGGCTTTCTCGTTACCACATGGAATTGCTCGGTGCAATCGCCGCAGGCATAAATATTAGGCAGACTGGTTTGCATCTTAGTGTTTACGCGGATGGCACCCGCAACGCCAAGCTCAATCCCCGCCGCTGCCGCCAACTCCGTGTTGGGACGGACGCCGGTGGACACAAGAACCATATCCGCCTTTATCGCCTTGCCATCGGATAAGGCCACACTGTTTTCCGTAATCTCAATAATTGAAACACCCGTCAGCAAGTCAACGCCATTCTGTCTGATATAGTCCTGAACATATACCGATATATCGCTGTCCAGCCCCGGGGTGACCTGCGGCAGTTTCTCCAGCAGTGTGACTTCCATGCCCAACCCTTTGAGATTTTCGCACACCTCAAGACCAATGAACCCCGTACCGATAATGGCTGCCGACCGAGGGCGGTTCGTGTCGATAAAGTTTTTTATACGGTTCATATCATTGATATTGCGCAAGGTGAAAACATGTTGACCATCCGCGCCCTTGATCGGAGGGATAGTTGCTCTAGCTCCGGTGGCGATTACAAGTTTATCGTAATGATCGGTGAACACACCCCGTGATTAGGTTCTTGGCCGTTACGCTTTTCTCGTCGGAAGAAATGGCCAACACTTCATGCCGAGTGAAAATGTCTACATTGTATTTACTCTTAAAGAACGCAGGATCGCGCGGGGTCAGCTCATCTGCGCTTTCCACCTCGCCGCCGATATAATAAGGCATACCGCATCCTGAATAGGAGATATAATTGTCCTTCTCATAAATGACAATCCCTGCATCTTCATTGTTTCGTCTTGCCTTTGCCGCAGCAGAGGTTCCGGCAGCAACCGCTCCTATTATAACAATTCGCATTTCACATTCTCCTTTATCAGTCTATTCACAGGCACATTTTTCATCTATACCATTCTGATTAGGTGATTCCATGATTTCTGTCAATAATCTATATGTTGTCTCACATCCATTTTTATTGAGGGAATAGTACATCCATTTTCCATCACGGCGGCAATTCACCACGCCAGATCCGCATAAGGTCTTCATGTGATAAGACAAAGTCGATTGAACAATATGTAAATCGTCTAGTAGTTGACAAGCACACTTTTCCCCATTTTGAAGCATTTCAATAATCATTAAACGGTTGGGGTCAGCCAAGGCCTTAAAAACTTTTACACTTTCCTCATGATTGTTTTTCAACTTAATCACCTCACATCTACAACCCTCGATATGAAAAAGTATATACTACATATCGAGGGTTGTCAATGTGTTTTGCGTGGATTTTAATTGAAATTTAGAAGACGCTTTCTTTTGAATAAAAGAAGCAGAGACAAGGGGTTTCATTGTAGTCTCTGCTTTCAAGATATGTCGTTTTTAATATCGATTTAATCCACCAACCACATAGCATTGGCATTAATCGTATTTATGACACCATGGTTTGCATTCATCGCCTTATATTTTTGAGAGCCGCGCGTGAACAAGCGGTAGCAGTATTTTATCGACTTCTTTTCTGAACTCTTCGTCTTCAAGATACCGTTCGCAGAACTTGGTGTTCTCTTCCATACGGGAAAGCACTACATCCATAATGTTATTGTCGTAGATGATTTTGAAAAGATCGAGCGGATTCTTGGCCCGCAGCACCATTTCTTCGTTGCTTGCCATGTCTTGCACAAACTGCTCAAGCACCTTATCCATCTCGGTAAAGTTCGTGCCAAGCCTCTCATTCAGTTTTTGAATAATTGCAGAGAGGTTTTCTTTCTCATCCTCAAGCGGCAGCCCTGTACCGGAGGTCTTGCCGTATAATACGCCATCCTCTCTCAGGAGGGCGATAGTGCCTTCATACGACTTTGGAAGTATTGCAACGACACATCGTTATCGAGATTTGGCGTCCGCTCACCGGTATCCTTCGGCAGTTTTCGGAGTAAGGCCTTGGCATAGGCGTAGAACTTGTGGAGCTTCTCGTCGCCAAGTTTGATTATGTGCGTGAGGAACGAGTACAAGCGGATGAACTTCGAGAGTGCACCCTTGAAGTCCATCTTGTCCTGTTCCTCAGTAAGAGCGTTATAGCGGTCAACGGCAGGGTCTATGAATCCATTTAACTTCGCAAGGTCGATGTTGCCCTGATTTTTCGTCTCCTTAAAGAACACCTTCGCAAAGGCGTCGATTTCACTGTCCAGATAGAGCATAAAACTGTCGAGGACATTCTTGATATCGTAAATAGTGTTCGGATCGGTCGTCTCGGAAACGCCAGTCTCCTGATAATAGTCTTGGAATGCTTTTTCAATGTCTTCGCGGGAGTTTACGAAGTCCAAAATAAAGGTCTCGGTTTTGCCGGGGCAGGTGCGGTTGACTCGGGAGAGTGTCTGCACTGCCTTCACACCTGATAGTTTCTTGTCAACATACATCGTGTGCAGGAGCGGCTGGTCAAAGCCAGTCTGATACTTCTCGGCGACAAGCAAAAGCTGATATTCAACCGAATCAAACTTTTCCACCGTTTCAGTATCGGGGAAGTTATTCAGTTTAGATTCCGTATACTCCTTCATTTCTCCGGTAACATTGTCTTTGACCGTGCCTGAAAATGCCACCAACACGCCCAGATCCGTATAGCCCATCTTCTTTATATATTTTTGGAACTCGAAGTAGTAGCGCACGGCATGGAGACGCGAACCCGTCACAAGCATTGCTTTTGCCTTGCCGCCAATGCGGTGCTGAACCTGACTCCGGAAATGTTCTATGATGACCTCGGTCTTCTGGGCAAGGTTGTGCGGGTGAAGCCCCATATATTTGCCGAGAGCCTTATTTGCCTGACCTTTTGAGTAAATGGGATCGTCGGCTACTTTCTTCCCTATTTGAAAATAAGTCTCATAGGTTGTGTAATTTTCGAGGACATTGAAAATGAAACCTTCCTCGATAGCCTGCCGCATACTATAAACGTGGAACGGCTTCGGCTTTCGCTTCCTCAACGGCATACTCGTGCAGTTTCTTTTCGATAGCGTCTTCGCCCTGTGCGGAGATGTCAGCCAGAACTTCTTTCAGGCGTTCGCTTGCCTTGCCGGTCTGGGAGGAGTGAGCCTCATCCACGATAATGGCGAACCGCTTACCCTCGGTCGCCACTTTCTGCACGTCGACAAACGGGAACTTCTGCAAAGTGCATACAATGATTTTGTCGCCCTTTTCGAGCGAGGTAGTCAGTTGCTTCGCATTCTTATCAACACGCACGACCACACCCGGCTTGTGTTCCATATTGTAAATGTCGCGCTGAAGCTGTTTGTCGAGGACGCGGCGGTCGGTGATAACGATAATGCTATGGAATACCGAATCGTCGTTTGCGTCGTGCAGGTTCGTCAGATGGTGGGCGAGCCACGCTATGGAGTTCGATTTACCCGAACCAGCCGAATGCTGAATCAGATAGTTCTTGCCCGAACCGTTCTTGTAAACATCGCTGACGAGTTCGCGCACAACATCCAACTGGTGATATCGCGGGAATATCAGCTTCTCTTTGCCTGTCTTCTCATCTTTCGCAAGCTGCACAAAGCGATGGAGAATGTCGAGGATGCTATCCCGTTGCAAAACTTCTTTCCAGAGATACGAGGTGCGGTAGTCGCCCGAAACAGGTGGGTTACCCGCGCCTTTGTTATATCCCTTGTTAAACGGCAGGAAAACCGTATCGATCCTGACGAATTCGACGCCGTTCAACTTGAGATTGAACGCCGCAAGAACCTCGGAAGACCCACAAGCAGCACGAGCATATTTGCATCAAGGCTTATCTGTGCGGATTGTGGCGGTCGCTTCGGCAAGAAGGTCTGGGGCAGTTATAAGGGCGATAAGACCTACCGCAAAGAGGTCTGGCAGTGCAATGATAAATACAAACGGCTCGGTAACCCCGGAAAAGGATGCCAGACGCCACATATCACAGAAGAGGAGATTAAGGAAAGATTTTTAACGGCTTTCAACCAACTGATGAATGACCGCGATGGGCTAATTGAAGACTGCAGTCTTGCTCAAAACGTCCTTTGTGATACGACGGCGATTGATACGGAGCTTGCTGAATTATTCCGTGAGATTGAGGTTGTCACCGAACTCTCCCGAAAGGCAATCTACGAGAATGCCCGTACAGCAGTAGACCAAACGGAATGGGCGGAGCGCAACAACGCCTACCTTGAACGGCATCGCAAAGCTTCGGAGCGGGTCGATGAGTTGGAAGTTGCCAAGCGGGAGCGGCTCGGTAAGGGCAAAATCATCGAAGGCTTCATCAAAGACATCGAGAACCGCCCGCTTGCTATCGACGAGTTCGACGAAAAGCTGTGGCTTGCCGTAATCGACCAAGTGACGGTCGACCGAGATGGCAAAATGGCGTTCAGATTCAAGAACGGCTCGGAAGTCACGGCTTAACAATGCCAAATCAAGGTTTCCAATCAATCAAGGGTGTTGGCAATCTTAAATCATATAAAAACCCAGCAATCATGCGGCTTTCTCGGTCAAGGTTGTAAGGTTGCCAAGGTATCCGGCTCGCCAATCGGCGAGCTGTTTTCTTTGCCAAAATCTTTATTTTTAACGGGTCGGTGTATCGTTAAAAGATAGCCTGATTTTCGGTGCAACTTTTAACGATTACCTTTCTTTTAACGATTTGCCCCTGCGGCTGCCCCGAAAACCGTTATGGTTCGTGTCAAGTGTCCTCCGAAAATGGCTATTCAAAAACATCAACTATTGCTACAAGGCAAAGCCTATAAATGCAGAAAAGCCCAGTATTACTGGACTTTTGGGCAAACAAAAAACCACCTGCTGACAAAATTCATTTTATCAATAGATGGTATTTGATTTGGTGGAGATGAGGGGATTCGAACCCCTGACCTCCTGCATGCGAAGCAGGCGCTCTCCCAGCTGAGCCACACCCCCACTTTAAACAACCGATTGCATTATAACGAAAAATTCGCCGGGATGCAAGGGCAGGGGGAAAAACAGGTGGAGGGGAATTCCCCCTCCACCGCTGATTTTTTCCGGTTTTGCCGAAAAACTAGCCTTGGGCCAGCCGCTTGTAGTTGCCGTACCGTTCCTTGGCATCCTCTTCGGTCTTGACGAAGAGCTCATCCGCCACTTCGGGGAAGAGTTGAGCCAGGGAAGCGTAACGGACTTCACCCGTGAGGAAATCACGGAACTTACCGAAATCGGGTTCCTTGGAATCCAGGCTGAACGGGTTTTTGCCTTGTTGCTTGAGATCCGGGTTGTACCGGAACAATTGCCAGTACCCGCTCTCCACAGCACGCTTGGCTTCGGTCATGCTCTTGCCCATGCCGGCTTTCAAGCCGTGGTTAATACACGGGCTGTAAGCAATGATCAGGGATGGTCCCTTATAGGCTTCGGCTTCACGGATGGCCTTGAGGGTCTGGGCATAGTCGGCGCCCATCGCGATCTGGGCAACATAGACATAGCCGTAGGACATGGCCATCATGCCGAGGTCTTTCTTCTTGGTCCGCTTACCGGCAGCCGCAAACTTGGCAATCGCCGCCGTCGGGGTTGACTTGGAGGACTGGCCACCGGTGTTGGAGTAAACTTCGGTGTCGTAACACAGGATGTTTATATCCTCATTAGAGGCCAGAACGTGGTCCACCCCGCCGTAACCGATATCATAGGCCCAGCCGTCACCACCGAAGGCCCAGTTGGAAGTTTTCACCAGGAAGTCCTTCTTCGCCTGGATTTCACTAAGTACCGGGTTTCCGGCCGCCTGGGAGGGCAACAAAGCCATTACCTTGGCGGAAGCAATCTTGGAGGCAGGACCATCGAACATACCTTCGATCCACTCTTGGAAAGCGGCTTTCAGCTCGGCGGAAATATCCATCGCCAACGCTTCTTGCATTAAGGAAGCAAGCTTATTCCGGACTGCCCGGACCCCCAAGAACAGACCGAAACCGAATTCGGCACTATCCTCAAACAGGGAGTTCGACCAGGACGGACCCCGGCCTTCCTTGTTGACACAGAACGGCATTGCCGGTGCCGCGGCGCCCCAGATCGAGGAGCAACCCGTGGCGTTGGAGCAAAGCATCCGGTCACCAAAGAATTGGGTGAGAAGCTTGAGGTACGGGGTTTCACCGCAACCCGCACAGGCACCGGAGAATTCGAACAAGGGCTGCTGGAACTGACTGCCTTTGACGGTGTCGACATTCCAAAGATTGTCCTTGATGGAAACGGTAGTAAAGAAGTCCCAGTTGGGGATTTGAGCCTCGTTCTGGCTCTCGATCGGCTTCATCGCCAGGGCCTTGGTTTTGGCCGGGCAACAGGTCACACAACTGCCGCAACCGGCGCAGTCCAGGGCACTGACTTGCATCCGGTAGGACAGGCCGGCCAGTTGTTTGCCCACGGCAGGAATAGCTTCAAAGGTCGCCGGTGCTTTGGCTGCTTCTTCCGCGTTGAGCAGGGCCGGCCGGATGGCGGCATGCGGGCAGACATAGGCGCACTGGTTACACTGAATGCAATTTTCCTTGATCCATTCGGGCACAAAAGCGGATACACCGCGTTTTTCGAATCGAGAGGTAGCGGTCGGGAAGGTGCCGTCTTCGCGTCCGGTAAACGCACTAACCGGCAGGTTGTCTCCTTCGCAACGGTTCATCGGCCGGAGAACATTCTTGACGAAATCAGGCTCGTCAATTTCCGCCGCAGCCTCGTCTACCGCATTGGCCCAGGCAGCAGGAACATCAATCTTAACCACATCGGTCATGCCCTTATCGACCGAAGCGTTGTTCATGTTGACGATTTTTTCACCTTTTTTACCGTAAGCCTTCTGAATGCTGTCTTTCAGGTAACCAATGGATTCGTCGACCGGAATAACCTTGGCCAGCTTGAAGAAGGCCGCCTGCATCACCATGTTGGTCCGGTTGCCCAGGCCAAGTTCAGCAGCGATATCCACGGCATTAATGGTGTAGAACTGGATGTTATGTTGGGCGATGAACCGCCTCATGCCCGCCGGCAGCTTTTCGTCCAGTTCTTCCGGTTTCCAGACGCAGTTAAGTAGGAAGGTACCACCGTCTTTAATCCCGGCCAGCAGGTCATAATTGTAAACATAAGACTGGTTGCTGCAGGAAATAAAGTCGGCCGTATTGATCAGGTAAGGCGCCTTGATGAGCTCTTTGCCGAACCGCAGGTGAGACATCGTCACCCCGCCGGATTTCTTAGAGTCATAAGCGAAGTAAGCCTGGGCGGACATATCGGTATTGTCGCCGATAATCTCGACAGCCTGCTTGTTCGCCCCTACCGTACCGTCGGAACCGAGACCCCAGAACTTGCACTGGATCGTCCCTTCCGGGGTGGTATCGATCGGGTCGCCAACCGGCAGGGAAGTAAAGGTCACATCATCAACAATGCTGATGGTGAAGTTGTTCTTCGGCGCATCGGCTTTCAGGTTTTCATAAACGGCCATGATGTCGGCCGGAGTGGTGTCTTTGGAACCAAGACCATAACGTCCACCCACGATGAGCGGCCGGAAATCTTTGTCGTAGAAAATATTCCGGATATCCGCATACAAGGGCTCACCGGTTGCCCCAGGGGTCTTAATCCGGTCGAGTACGGCGATCTTTTTCGCCGATTCCGGGAACACGTCGAAGAAATACTTGGCGGAGAAAGGCCGGTAGAGGTGGCACTTGATTACCCCAACTTTTTCCCCTTTGGCAGTCAGGAAGTCAATCACCTGGTCAATCGTGTCACAGACCGAACCCATAGCAACGATGATCCGTTCGGCATCAGGAGCGCCATAGTAATTAAAGGGCTTGTACTCCCGGCCGGTTAGTTCGCTGATCTGCTTCATGTAGTCGGCAACAATGTCCGGTACCGCATCAAAGAAGGGGTTGCAAGCTTCACGGGCTTGGAAGAAAATATCCGGGTTCTGGTTGGTGCCCCGAATTACCGGCCGGGCCGGATTCAAAGAGTTTTCCCGGAAAGCCTTGATGGCATCCCAGTCGACCAGCTTGGCAAAATCCGCGTAGTCGATGACTTCGATCTTTTGTTGCTCGTGGGAGGTTCTAAACCCGTCAAAGAAATGCAGGAACGGAATGCGGGACTTAATCGCCGCCAGGTGAGCCACCCCACCCAGGTCCATTACTTCCTGCACACTGTTGGTTGCCAGCATGGCAAACCCGGTCTGGACAGTCGACATGACGTCAGAGTGGTCACCGAAAATATTCAGCGAATGGGTGGCCAGGGAACGAGCGGTAACGTGCAACACCCCGGGCAGAAACTCACCGGCAATCTTGTACATGTTCGGAATCATAAGTAAAAGGCCTTGTGAGGCGGTGTAAGAAGTTGTCAGCGCCCCGGCGCACAGGGAACCGTGTAATGCCCCGGCCGCCCCGGCTTCTGATTGCATTTCGACAACATTGACCGTTTGTCCGAAAATGTTCTTTTGGCCTAATGCGCTCCACTCGTCTGCATATTCGGCCATCGGTGAAGATGGAGTGATCGGGAAAATCGCCGCCACTTCGGTAAAAGCATAAGATACATATGCCGCGGCTTTGTTCCCATCCATTGTTTTCATATTCTTAGCCAATTTTATCCCCCTTTTTTTTGATTATCTTAAGTAGCTCAGAATTACTAAGTCATCCCCTCCCTCATTTACCAACTATAAGGGGACCGCTCAATTATTGTTGAATAATTGCGGCACAATTGAGACAAATCCCGCTACCGGCTTGCCTCTCAATGTTTAATGCACCCCTCCCAAAAAAATACTGTCCTGCCTGTTTACGATTGTCCCGGGATCCGGAGGTGTTGTTAGGAATTGCAAGCCCATTCAGAATTTAGCGAAAACTTTAAGGATTCGCATCCGATAGAATATCTTCAGGCGTAAAACCTGTTTTTTTAATTATACTACACAAACTCGCATTTTCCTTTTGACCAAGCACAAATTTATTGAAAAATGGTTAACTGAGCAAATATTGCAACATAATCACCAAAAGAAAACCCGGTAAACCAAGACACCCGACGAGTAAAGCGGTGAACAAGTTTACCGGCAGGGTAAAGCCGAAAGGCCCCCCGAGCAAATTGGTTCCAGCCAACATCAAAAGTCCAAGCAGCGAGTTGAAAGCCAGCTTAAACACCCAGCGTAGCGGCCGCAAAAAAACACTCCCGGCAGCCATTAAAAAAAGGGCCCCGAGGCCCGTTAAGGCCAACCCCTCAGCCGTTACATTCATTATTTCGCCCCCTCCCCTAGCCTGTCCTTTGCCATGTATACGCTTTAGGGAACGAAAACAGAACCGGCTCTCCGCTCCGGTTTAAATTTCCCGGCGTCCCTCCAGGGCCCGCAGAAGGGTGACTTGATCAGCATACTCGAGATCAGCACCAACCGGCAGCCCGTGGGCAATCCGGGTGACCTTAACCCCCAGTGGTTTAATTAACCTGGCCAAATGGGCGGCGGTTGCTTCTCCTTCGACCGTCGGACTGGTAGCAATAATTACTTCTTGCAGTTGCGGGTCGCCAAGTCGCGCAAGCAATTCTTTAATCCGCAATTCGCCAGGACCGATACCTTCCAACGGCGATAATACACCGTGGAGAACGTGATATAAACCGTGAAATTCACGGATTTTTTCCACCGCCACCACATCCCGGGGTTCGGCGACAACACAAATTACCCGCCGGTCCCGCCGGGAGTCACCACATACCCGGCAAGGGTCGGCATCGGTCAAATTCGCGCAAATCGAACAAAACCGGATTTTGTCGTGGGCGTCGACAATCGCCCGCGCCAGGGCAACCGCCTCATTCCGGGGAACATGCAGCAAAAAAAACGCCAGCCGTTGGGCCGTTTTCGGCCCCACCCCCGGTAATTTGGCCAGTTCCTCAATCAACAGGGCAATCGGCTCGGCATAGTAAAACATCAGTTAAAACATTCCGGGAATTTTTAAGCCGCCGGTAATCTTGGCCATTTCCTGGGCAGTCATTTCCTGGGCTTTGCCCAAGGCTTCGTTTACTGCCGTCAATACCAGATCCTGCAACATTTCGATATCCTCGGGATCAACCGCCTCCGGGGAAATGGTGACCGCCACCAGTTCATTTTTGCCGTTGGCCACCACTTTAACCGCCCCGCCGCCCACTGTTGCTTCAACGGTGCGTTCAGCCAATTCCTCTTGCAGTCGGGCCATATCCGCTTGCATTTTCTGCACTTGTTTCATCATCTTTTGCATATTGCCACCAAACACAAAAATCTCCCCCTTTCCTTGACGGGACAAGTTTATCACAATTCCCCGGCCGAATAAAGCCGGAAGGGAAAACACCAAGATCTCCCGGTATATTAATTTGGTTCCGGTTTCATGCTATCCGGTAGGGAGGTGATCTTTTTGGCAAAACGCGACAAGGCCAATCCTAAGGCCCGCAAACCCAAAGCCGACACCGCCGACCGGATCGAAGCCGCCAGCGAGCTTTGTCCTAATGCCTGCGCCGGCGAACAAAACAGTTCGAAGGAACAATAAACTACAAGAGGTGCACAGTTTAATGATGAAAAAAAATGAGCCGGTAAAGCCCCAGAGGGATAACACCATCTTGCCGGAAATCACTGAAGGTCTCAATCCCGATGATTTCCCGGAAGCCGGCGTAGACGAAAACAATGTTCCTTTACGTCACTCCCCCAGTTAATGCTGGGCTGTTTAAACCGGGTATTTATGCCCGGTTTTTCGTTATTAAAATGAAGGTTTGGTAAAAAGTTCGTCCTCGGCAAACTCGACAGCCAAATCCGGCTGCCCGAAAACCTCGCGAATCAACCGGGGATCAGCCCAGGGAGCTGCCGGCCCCGGCCTACTGCCATCCTGTGGCTTGGTTAGGTTTTCGCCTTTTTGTTGTTCCCAGTGCTTTTCCGGCCAGAAAAAGACCCTCACCGGCACCCCCAAGCTTGCCGCGAATTCTGCTTGGGCGGCTGCCGCCACCGCTTCCAGCCGCGAATCGCCAACTTTAGGGAAACGGGGGTTGTTGTGTACTAAATAAACCCGGTCCTCCTGCGCAACCACCCGGGTCTGTTCCTCAAGGAGAACGCGCAGCCCGGGTAAACCGGTCACCCGGTTGATTACCCGCTCCACTACATCCGGCCATTGTTCTTGTACCAGGTCCAGGTCCAGGCCATCAGCCTGATTCGGCCCACCCGGCGCTTCCTTTTGCGAAACAGCAGCCGGTCGTTCCGCTTCCTTTAGGGAAGGGGCCGGTTTATTTGCCGGGTCTTTTGGCATTTCCCGCCGGGCAACCCGGACAAAGGCTACTTCCAGCAAAATCCGGGGATAAGAACTCCACTTCATTTGGTTTTCGGCTTCACCCAAGACAACCAGGCAGCTTTCCAATTCCGCTGGTGAATAAGCCGGATTTTGCTTAATCCGGTCAACAATCCCGGCCTCAATCGCCACTAATTCTTCCCCACCGGGAACAGTTTGCAGGATCAACCGGTCCCGATAATGTTCCATTAGGTCCCGGGTTAGCAGCCGGATCTCCTTGCCGGCATTGAATATTTCGTTTAAGGAAACCAAGGCGCCGCCCAGGTCACCCTGACCCAGGTGCTGGGCCAAGGAATAAAGCTGCTCATCTTCGACAGTCCCCAAAACCACCGTTACATCCGCCAAGGTAAGCGGTGAACCGCCAAAGGCGATACACTGGTCCAAAATACTCAAGGCATCCCGCATCCCGCCGTCGGCTTTACGGGCGATATAACGGAGAATTTCCGGGTCGGCCTGCACATCTTCGTGGCGGCAAACCCTGGTCAACTGATCCGTGATTTGCTCGATCCCCAACCGGCGAAAGTCAAACCTTTGACACCGGGAAAGCACGGTAGCCGGCACCTTGTGCGCCTCGGTCGTCGCCAAAACAAAAACTACGTTTGCCGGTGGCTCTTCCAAGGTTTTTAACAAAGCGTTAAAAGCCTCGGTGGTCAACATGTGCACCTCATCGATTATATAAACCTTGTATTTTCCTTCCTGCGGCGCGTACTTAACCTGTTCCCGGAGTTCCCGGATCTCATCCACCCCCCGGTTGGAGGCAGCATCGATCTCCAAGACATCCCGGGCCGTACCCAGATTGACCGCCTGACAATTCGGACACGCATTACACGGGCGGTCGGCTTCCGTCGCTCCACCGGTACAGTTAAGCGCTTTCGCCAGAATTTTGGCCGTCGTGGTTTTCCCCGTACCCCGCGGGCCGCAAAAAAGATAGGCATGCGCAACCCGTCCGTAAATCAACGCGTTTTGCAAGGTACGGCTCACGTGTTCCTGACCGATTAATTCCGGGAAAGTTTGGGGCCGCCATTCCCGGTAGAGTGCTGAATAGGCCATACCATCCTCCGGTCGCAAAGTATTGATACAGGAAAAAAGATGGTGAAAACCATCTTTTCGCTGCGGAAAATAAAATTAATGGCCGTGCACCCGGCTTCGAAAACTACCTTCCAGGCGTTACCCTTGCAGTTAGCTCGGACCAGGCACTCCCACGGCACACGCAAGTGCCTACTTACCGTTGCTTCCTTCCGGACCTGGCGGGGTTCATAGGGTTCCGTTGCGTAGGACCCAACCGTCAACACCACTTACAAGAGGCTGTCCCTACAAGGCAGACCCTCAAGCGCGGGAATTAAGCCCCGCTACAGCGGATTGCGGGTAACAAGGCACCGCTAACGCCCCGCCTAGCACGGCCAAAATTGACCCAAAGCTGGCGGAGAGAGTGGGATTCGAACCCACGAGGCAGGTCATCCCCGCCTACGCGATTTCCAGTCGCGCGCCTTCGACCAACTCAGCCATCTCTCCAAATGGGTTGCTCTACAGATATTTAGTATACCGTCCAAAAGTAAATTTGTAAAGCGCCACTCACCAGAGAGAAAGGGGCTCCTAGGCCTTATTTACCATATCCCCCACCCCCGGGGGTTTCAATCGTTAAGATATCCCCCGGGCCGGCCGTAAAAGTCGCCGCCCAATCCAGTTCAGCCGGCCGGCTGCCGGCCCTTTGCAATCGGTTCCGTCCTTTAGCCCCCGGCTGGCCGCCCGCCAGACCGTAAGGAGCGTAACGACGCCGGCCGGTCAGTAAAGAAACCTCGACCGGGGCCAAAAACTCCACTTCCCGGATTATCCCGTCACCACCCCGCCAACGGCCGGCCCCGCCGGAACCGGACCGGACGGTAAACCGGCGCAACCGCACGGGGTACCGGGCCTCCAAGATCTCCGGGTCAGTCAACCGGGTATTGGTCATATGGGTATGGACAGCGTTCGCGCCGGAAAAATCCGGACCGGCCCCCGCCCCACCGCCGATGGTTTCGTAATAACCAAACCCTGGCCGGCCGTTTGCCGGGGCCTGGCCGAAAAGGAAATTGTTCATCGTTCCCTGACTGGCCGCCACCACCTTGAGCGCCCCGAAAATCACGTCCACGACCCGTTGGGCGGTCTCGACATTACCCCCGGCAACAGCCGCACAACGGCTGGGATCCGGGTGGGGCACGGGGTTTAAAAAACAGCCCGGGGGCAACAAAATGGTCAAAGGCACAAGCATCCCGGCATTAAGCGGAATATCTTCCGTAATTAAGCAACGGAAACAATACAGTACCGCACTGGTAACGATCGCCCGGTTGGCGTTAAGGTTGCCCGCGACCACCGGACCGGTGCCTTGAAAATCCACCACCGCTTCTCCCCGCCCGCCGGCCCGGTGGTAAATGGTAATTTTTACCGCAAGTGGTGAGCCGTCATCCAGGTAATCTCTAAAAGCGTACTCCCCCGGTTTTATTTTTAGTAAAGCGGTTTCCATCATCCGCCGGGCCGCCTGCCGGATATAGTCCATATACGCCTTAACCGTTGCCGGCCCGTAGCGGGCGACCAGGCCGTGCAGCAAGGCCGCCCCGGTCTGGTTCGCGGCTGCCTGGGCCCGGATATCAGCCAAGTTGTCCGCCACTGCCCGGGAAGGATAAGGCCCGGTGCTAAGCAGACGGCCTAATTCATCCTCACTGGCCTGGTCGGCGGCGATCAGCTTAAACGTCCGGATCAGCACCCCTTCTTCCGCCAGGGTCCTGGCCCGGGGAGGCATTGATCCCGGGGTCATCCCGCCAATCTCGGCATGGTGGGCCCGGCTCGCCGTGAAAAAAAGCCGTTCCGCATCGTCACCGGACCCGCCGAAAACCGGTGTAACCACGGTAACATCCGGCAGATGGCTACCGCCGCCGAAAGGGTCATTGGTTACATAAGCCTCCCCTGGCCGCATCTTGGGGTAAACGGCAAGCACATTTTTGACCGTAGCCGCCATTGCCCCCAAGTGTACGGGAATATGGGGGGCATTAACCACCAATTCCCCATCCGCCGTAAAAACAGCACAACTAAAGTCCAGCCGCTCTTTGACATTGGTGGAAGAAGCCGTTTTTTGCAGTGTCACCCCCATCTGCTCCGCAACGGAAGCCAAGGTGTGATTAAACAGTTCTAAAGTAATCAAGTCCACTTCCCTATTGACCGGGCCGGCACCGGCAGCGGCCGGCAAACGGTCTGTGCGGACCAGCAGGTTTAAATCCCCGGTCAGCTCACCGGACCAGCCGGGTTCGATAACCACGGTGCCGGTCGGTTCGACGATGATCGCCGGTCCGGTCACCCGGGCCCCCGGCCGCAGGTCCTCCCGCCGGTAAACCGGGGTCTCCCGCCAACTACCGGCAAAATAAGCCCGGGCCTGGGTTACCGGCTCCGGTGCATAAGCCTGACCAGCCACCGGCAGCCGGGACGGTTTTTCGGTTACCCCGGTCACTTCGACCCGGGCAGCGTGGATTTCCACTTGGCGGCCGGGATAAGTAAACCCGTAATGCAACCGGTGCTGTTCCGTAAAAGCGGTTAAGTAGTCCCCATCGGCCGGTTCCGGCACCTGGAGGGTCCAGTCCTGGCCGGTATACCGCAGTTCCAGCAGCCGGCGGGCCGGCCGGATTCGCTCCGGTGGTACTCCTTCCGCCCGGACAGCCTGGTAAAGGCCGGCGGCCATCCGGGCCAAAACTGGTTCTAATCTTTGTAATTCCCGGTGATTAAGCGGCCGGCCAACCGGGTGTTCGGCAAATTTAACCACATCCGCCAAGCCAATCCCGTAGGCACTTAAGATGCCGGCATATGGATGTAACAATATTGTTTTAATGTCCAACTCCCGGGCCACCGCACAGACATGCTGGCCACCGGCGCCGCCAAAACCGGCCAGGGTGTGGTCACGCACATCAAAACCCCGGGCCAGCGATATTTTTTTAATCGCCGCGGCAATCCGGTTGTTGGCCAAAAGTAAAAACCCGGCAGCCAGTTCCTCCCGCGAATAGCTTTGCCCGGCCCCGGCCATCTGCTCACCCAGTTCGTCAAGCCTGGCCGCAACCGCCCCCAGGTGAAGCGGAAAGGGAAAAAGGGCTGCCTGAATCCGGCCTAAAAACAAATTGACATCCGTGATCGTCAGGGGACCCCCCCGGCCGTAACAAGCCGGCCCGGGAACGGCGCCGGCGCTTTGGGGTCCCACCCGGGGCAACTGGCCGTCAAACCAGCAAACAGACCCCCCGCCGGCAGCCACCGTCTCCACGTGTAACATCGGGGCCACCACCCGCAGCTGTCCCCCTGTCTCCGGGTCACTGACCGCCATCGCAAACCGGTATTCAAATTCACCGCCAAACCGGCTTACATCCGTACTTGTCCCCCCCATGTCAAACCCGATCACCGGCAAACAACCCGCCTCCCGGGCCACCCGGGAATAAGCCACCACCCCCCCGGCCGGACCGGACAAAATGCACTCCTTGCCCGTAAAACCATTTGGGTCAACCAGACCGCCGGCACTGGTCATCAGCTTTAAGGCGGCTTCCGGCAGTTGGGAACGGATCCGCGTAACATAATCCCGGATCACCGGAGTCAAATAGGCATCAACGACCGTTGTTTCCCCCCGGGCAATCAGGCCGGGCAAAGGTACCAACTCGGAAGACAGGGACACCTGGGGAAAACCCAGTTCCCCGGCCGCCTTTTTTACCACCTGTTCATGGGCAGGGTTTTTGTAGGCATTAAGTAAACAAACCGCCAAAGCCCGGATGCCCCGGGCAATCAAAGGGGCGAGCCGTTCCCGGACAATACCCGGATCAAGGGGCACTAAAACCTCCCCTTGACTGCCGGTTCGCTCCGGCAGTTCGACCACCAGCGTGTAAAGGTCCCGGGGTTTTTGGATGTTCAAATCAAAAAGCCGGGGCCGGTTTTGGTACCCGATCCGCAGCCCATCACCGAACCCGGCGGTGGTAACCAAAGCAGTCACCGCCCCCCGGCGTTCTAAAAGGGCATTCGTACCCAAGGTGGTTCCCAGGCGTACCTCCACCGCGCCAACCGGCTGGTCGAGCCGCCGGCCCAGCAGCCACCGGATCCCGGTTACCGGCGCCTCTTCACCCGAAAACAGTTCATAAGTCATTCCGGCTGCCGGTTCCACCGCCAAAGGCCGGGCGAAAAAAAGCCGGCCGGTTTGCTGTTCAAAGGCCTTGACCGGCACCCCGCTATCTAAACAGGTTACCGGCCCTTGCTCCCCGGAAGCCAGCAAATTTAACCTAAACCCGGCAAAAAAATCGTGGGGGTCCTGCCACCGGGCCGGATCCCGGACGACCGTCCGGGAAGAACCAGTCGCCACCTTACCCTTGATCACCCCGGAACTGAGCAGCTTGTAGGTAAGAATCGCCCCATCCGGACGGCGGGCCAGGCAATCCGTAAAGGTGCCGCCGGTATCGATCCAAAAAGCCCACCCTGACGGCTGTTGTCCTGCCCGTTGTTGTTGGTCCATCAAAAACCCCCCAGGTTTTAGCCTTTCCCCGAAAGAGCAAAAGGAGTCCACCGAAGAAAAGGCGGACTCCTTTATTCTCCCCCGAATACTTCCAGTGGTCTACGCGAAAAACACGACTTCCCCAGACCCTAAATAATACTTGGCCCCGGTGAGGGTCACTTTTCCGCTGTGTACCAAATGGTTGATGACCGGGCTTTGGGCCAGCTCCCCTACCACCCGCCGGATGTTTTCGTCACAAACCTGCTCACACAATTCGGAACCGGATACCCCGCTAGCCTGCACTTTTTCCAGGGCCGGCTTAATCCGGTCCACCAAGGCCCCGATGCTGCCGGGAGCCTCCCCGCCTTCCACGGTCGCCTGTACCGCCCCACACTTTTCGTGTCCCATGACGACCACCAAAGGGGTTTCCAGGTGTTCTGCCGCATACTCGACACTGCCGACCACCACGGGATCCAGCACATTGCCGGCAACCCGGATCACAAACAGATCCCCCAAAGCCTGGTCAAAAATTAATTCCGGGGGTACCCGGGAATCCGAACAGGTAACAATGGCGGCAAAAGGATGTTGTCCTTTGGTCACCAATTCCTGGCGTCTGGCCGGACCGAGATCTTTTCCCGCCAATTTGCCCGCCACATACCGTTTGTTCCCTTCCACCAGCAGACTTTTGGCTTCACCGGCCGTAGTGATGATTTTCAGTTTCAACACCTCCATGGAAATATTTACTGGCAGCTTATTTCGCTATATCCCCGCCAATTCCTTTTTCCTGCTGTTCAAGAGCGCATTCACCTGCCTTGCCGCTTTTATTCCGCCTTTAACAAAGGTTTGCGAATTTTGGCACACCTTGCGAAAAAAAGATATGGATCCAGGCAGGAACTCGGCAATTAAATGAAGAAGAAACATATCTACTGTATCTGTGCATATGCAGTAATGCCTTTTTGGGTATCAACAACCGGTTGCCCGCAACGGGTCGGCCGAAACACTTTCACATTGGCCGGACAGGCAACCCGAGGGGGGTGATTCCCGGCAGGGCTCACTACGGCAAAGAAAGGGGGCACAAGCGAAAAATAACCGAAGTTTTGACTTAAATTTCTGAATTATCCCGTAAGTCAGAATTGGCAAGAAACAGCACCTTATTTTTTTCCTGCACCTTCTATTTACATTTTGTTTTTTAAAGGGGGGTAAAACTCTATGCCAAACCCACCAGCAGTAACTGTTTGCCTAGCTGGTAATGCCGGGAGGTATAAGTCTAATCTGCCTATCCCGCAGCTATTATTGCGGGGCTTCATGGCTGGAGCTTACATTGCGGTTGGCGCCGCCCTCGCCACAGTTTGTAGCACTGAAGTGGCCAAGTTCCTCGGTGCCGGTGGCGCAAAACTTATCCTGGGTGCCGTCTTCCCGGTCGGCTTGATTTCCATCATCCTTACGGGCATGGAACTTTTCACGGGGGATGCCATGTTGGGCCCCTTGGCGGCTTTGCAAGGCAAAGTCGGTTGGGGTAAGGTACTCAACAACTGGTTCTGGGTCTATATCGGTAACTTAGTCGGTTCCTTGGCCTATGCCTATATAATGGTTTGGGGACCGTTTACCCAAGGCAACCTTACCGCAGCGGAGCCCAATACTTTCGGCATGACCGCAGTTGGCATCGCCGTAGCCAAAACCTTAACTTATAAATCCGCCGGAAACATCGGATTGTGGTCATGTTTCCTGGCGGCCATCGGTTGTAACTTCCTGGTCAACGTCGCCGTCATGCTCGGCATCACTGCCAAGGATTTTATCGGTAAATTTTTTGGAATCTGGTTCCCGATCATGGCCTTCGTCGCCACCGGTTTTGAACACTGTGTTGCCAATATGTACTTCCTGCCTTCCGGTATGTGGTTAACCCAGATGTTCCCCGGACTCATTGACAAGACCGTAGCCGACGGCAAGTTCTGGAATCCGTTGCTTCATGCCAACGGCGGGTTGACCTGGAGCGATCTCTGGATGTGGAACCTGATTCCCGCAACCATCGGCAACATCGTCGGTGGGATGATCTTCGTCGGTTTCGTATATTACTTCGCTTTCCGTAACGAGTTTCCGGAAGACCTGAAAAAATAAACGGACTTTTACTTAACTACGGTACCTTTTGCGCTCCATCGGACAGTGGTGCTGCCGGTTTTTCCGGCCGGATTCGCTGAAACCTTTCGGATCAACCGATAATCATTGCCTGGTGGGGCGCGGTACCTTTTTTCCCTAAACTCACCGGTTTCAATTTAGCAAACATTTGGATGGTCAGAAGGGAGCTAACCTCACATGCGGATGTCCGTACCCGCTTACATCAGCCTCGGCATAGCGACTGCCCTGGTCGGGTTTACCTTCGCCCTAAATCCCGATCCTGGGTTTTTGTTAACTGCTCTACCGATGCTGGCGGTCCTAGTTGCGGTGCCCCTGCTGCTCAACACCATGAACCGGCGGCAGGCGGCCCGGGTCGATATGCAAAGCTATAAACTTTACAAGATCAGAGATTTGGCCCAACTGCAGGCCGGGGACCCGGTGCGACTCCGGGGAGCGGTAGAAAAAACCTCGCTCAAGTGGCTTAACCGGCCCCGTTTCCAGATCAGCGACGGGACCGGCGATGTGAGTGTTTTAATGTTTGCGGCGCCGCCGGAAGAGATTAAGCTGGGGGACAAGGTGGAAACCGCCGGTTCCCTGCGTTTCTTCGGATTTTCCAAAGAAAGAACTGTTTGGGGCGTCAAATTGCAAAAAATTTAGGGTTTAACGAGAGGAGGAACTAGCCTTGACAGCATGTAGCGCCAGTCCGGATCTAACTCAGGAAGAAGCAATGCAAGAGGTTTTTGACCATTACCGGGGCTTCGATGGGGCAATTATCCCCGTATTGCAGGAAGCGCAGAACATTTACGGCTACCTGCCGAAAGAAGTGCTGGACAAGATCGCTAAAGAATTGAAAATGCCTTTCAGTAAGGTGTTTGGCATCGTCACTTTCTACGCCCAATTTCACCTTAAGCCTCGTGGGCGCAACATTATTCGCGTTTGCTTGGGTACCGCCTGCCACGTGCGGGGCGGCTCGAAAATTTTTGCATCAATCAAGGACCAGCTCGGGGTTGGTGACGGTGAAACCACCGAAGACCTGCGGTTCACCCTGGAAACGGTGGCCTGCATCGGGGCATGCGGCTTATCCCCTTGCTTGATGGTCAATGAAGATACGCATGGCCGCCTGCAGGCCAAAGACCTACCCGCCAAGTTGGCGCAGTATCAGTAGAGGAGGTGGCAATGAATGAATAACCTAAACGAAATTCGGGCGAAGTACACCGAACAATTCCAACAAAAATCTAAGCGGGCCAGAATCGTTGTCGGCCTGGGAACTTGCGGAATTGCCGCCGGTGGCGACAAAGTGATGGAAGCCATCAAGCAAGAAGTCGCCGCCCGCAACCTGGATATCGATATTGATTTCACCAGTTGTATCGGTATGTGTTACCGGGAACCCATTGTGGAAGTGGCCTTACCGGGGATGGCCAGCGTAATTTACGGGGATATTTTCCCGGATAAAGTCTCGCAACTGATTGAAAGCCATGTCGTGAACAAGCAGCCGGTCACCGAATGGGCCGCCATGCAAATTCCGGAAGGCCGCACCGAGTATGACGGGATCGTCACCATGGACAAGTCGGCTTATTATGAAAAACAAGTCCGGACCGTCACCTCCCGGCTCGGCCGGACCAACCCCGAAAGCATCGAAGACTATATCGCTACCGGTGGTTACGAAGCGATTGAAAAAGCGCTCTCGATGGATCGTCTGGCGGTCATTGACGAAGTGAAAAAATCCGGCCTGCGGGGCCGTGGTGGTGCCGGCTTCAGCACGGGCATGAAGTGGACGTTTGTTTATAACGCCCAAGGGGATAAAAAGTATGCCGTTTGTAACGCCGACGAAGGCGACCCCGGCGCATTTATGGACCGGAGTGTCCTGGAAGGCGACCCCCATGGCGTGATTGAAGGCATGATGATCGGTGGCTATGCCATCGGTGCCGACGAAGGCTACATCTATTGCCGGGCAGAGTATCCCCTGGCCATTCGCCGGCTTAACCTGGCGATCGCCAAAGCGGAAAAACTCGGTCTGTTAGGGGAAAACATCTTAGGTTCCGGGTTTAACTTCCGGATCCGAATCAAAGCCGGCGCCGGCGCTTTTGTTTGCGGTGAGGAAACCGCTCTCTTAAATTCCATCGAAGGCCAGCGGGGGATGCCGCGAGTACGGCCGCCCTTCCCAGCCAACAAAGGCCTTTGGCAAAAACCGACCACCCTTAACAACGTAGAAACTTATGCCAACGTCCCGTTCATCCTGCGCAAAGGCGCCGACTGGTATGCGGGAATGGGCACCGAAAAGAGCAAAGGCAGTAAAGTATTCTGCCTGACCGGCAAGATTAACAACACCGGTCTTGCCGAAGTACCGATGGGGATCACCTTGCGGGAAGTTATTTTCAATATCGCCGGTGGCATCCAAGACGGCAAGCAGTTTAAGGCCGTTCAGAGCGGTGGTCCATCCGGTGGTTGTTTGCCCGCAGAAAAACTTGACCTGCCGATCGACTATGAATCCCTTGGGGCAGTCGGGGCGATCATGGGTTCCGGCGGCCTGGTCGTGATGGACGAAAACACCTGTATGGTCGATGTCGCCCGTTTCTTCCTCAACTTTACGCAGAACGAGTCCTGCGGAAAATGTATCCCCTGCCGGGAAGGCACCAAGCGGATGCTGGAAATCCTCACCCGGATTTGTGACGGTGAAGGCAAGGTCGAAGACATGGACACCTTGGAACGCCTGGCCAATGTGATCAAAACCGCCTCCCTGTGCGGCCTCGGCCAGACCTGCCCGAACCCGATTCTGACCACCTTGCGCTATTTCCGCCACGAATACGAAGCCCATATCATCGACAAGCGTTGCCCGGCCGGTGTCTGCAACGCCCTTTTGGTCTACAAGATCATTGCCGAGAACTGCACCGGCTGTGGCGCCTGCCGGCGGGTATGTCCCGTAGGGGCAATCAGTGGTGAAAACAAGCAGCCACATACCCTTGATACCGCCGCTTGCATCAAGTGCGGTGGTTGTGTAAGCAAGTGTAAATTTGACGCGATCATCCGGGGCTAAAGGAGGACTGGACTTGTCTAAGGTTACATTGACAATCAATGGTAAACAGGTAACCGTACCGGCGGGCACCTCGGTTTTAGATGCCGCCCGTGAGGCCGGTTTCTTCATCCCCACCCTGTGTCATGACCCGGCCAACCCTGGTTTCGGCGCCTGCCGCCTGTGTGTGGTGGAAATTAAGGGAGCCCGGAACATGCCGGCCTCTTGCGTGACCGAAGCAACCAACGGCATGGTTGTTGAGACCGAATCGCCGGCCGTCATGCAAGCCCGCCGGACGATTATCGAACTACTGCTGGCCAACCACCCCACCGAATGCCTCACGTGTGACAAAAACGGAGACTGCCGTTTGCAGGATTATGCCTACCGTTATGATGTCCGCCAGGCTTCCTTCGAAGGGGAAAAACATGACTACCCGCTCGAGGATAGCAACCCGTACATCATCCGTAACATGAACAAGTGTGTTCTGTGCGGGAAGTGTGTGCGCACCTGTGCCCAAGTAGAAGACCGGCAGGTGATTGACTTTACCTTCCGGGGCTTCCAGACCAAAGTGGCGCCGGCAATGAATACCGACCTGGCCGGTTCCGACTGTGTCTATTGCGGGCGTTGTGTCGCCGTTTGCCCGGTAGGGGCCCTCTTGTATAAACCCATGGCTGGCAAGGCCAGAACCTGGGAATTGACTAAAAAACAAACTACCTGCACCTTCTGTGATGCCGGCTGTCAATTCGACCTGAATTATAAAGACGGCAAGGTGATCGGCATCACCGCCAATACCCCTGGTGAAGGACGGCCCTTATGCCTGAAAGGCCGGCTCGGTCTCGAACTGCTCTACGTCGACAAGCCGTTGACCCCCATGCTCAAGAAAGACGGCGAATTCGTAGAAGTAACCTGGGCCGAAGTATTGGGTCTGGAAAGCGTATTCGAAAAACTAAAAGCCCAAGAAACCCAAAAATAAGCTTAAATCCCCGCAGATCTCCGAGCCAACCGGCCTAAACCGGCACGGCATGGTAGTTGGCCATCGGGTGTAGCCGGAAACGGCTACACCTCCCATTATGGAAAGGAGCGAGGTTTTTCGATGAAATTTGAAGGAGGTTAGTAGCGGTGGCGAACATTACGTTAACCATAGACGGTATTCAAGTCACCGTGCCCAAAGGTTCTACCGTACTTGAGGCGGCAAAAACGGCCGGGGTCTTTATCCCCACTTTTTGCCACGATCCGGAACTAAGCAAGCCTGGCGCCTGCCGGATCTGTGTCGTGGAAATTCCCGGCATGCGGAATTTGCCGGCCTCATGCGTTACGGAAGCCCAAGAAGGCATGGTTGTCAATACTCAAACCCCGGCGATCCTGGCGGCTCGCAAAACTATTCTTGAGCTGTTGCTGGCCAACCACCCGGAAGACTGCCTGACCTGTCCAAAAAACGGGGAGTGTAAACTCCAAGAGTATGCCTATTTTTACGGCGTCAAGGCCGACACCCTAAAAGGGGCCAAGCACGATTACCCGGTTGAAGATGACAACCCGTTCATTGTCCGGGATATGAACAAGTGTATTCTCTGTGGCCGTTGCATCCGGATGTGTGACGAAATCCAGGGAAAACACATTATTGACTTCGCCTACCGGGGCTTTAACTCTAAAGTTACGCCGGCCATGGACACCCCTTACAGCGAATCTGATTGTGCCTTTTGCGGCAACTGTGTAGCCGTTTGCCCGGTTGGCGCCTTGAGTGAAAAAGGGATGCTGCGCAAAGGCCGCCGCTGGGAAATCCAAAAGGTCAAAACAACTTGTCCGTATTGTGGGGCCGGTTGCAACTTTGACCTTAACGTCAAAGATGGTAAGGTGATCGGGGTTACTTCGACCGATGGTGATGTCAACGGCCGGGCTTTATGCGTCAAAGGCCGGTTCGGCTACGGTTTCATCCATCACCCCGACCGGCTGACTACACCCCTAATCAAGAAGAACGGTAAGTTTGAGGAAGCATCCTGGGAGGAAGCAATCAACCTAGTCGCGGAAAAACTAGGCGGCATCAAAGCAAAGTACGGGGCTGATGCCAACGCCATTCTCTCCTCCGCCCGGTGCACCAATGAAGAAAACTACTTGATGAATAAATTTTCCCGCGTAGTGCTCGGTACCAACAATATCGACCACTGCGCCCGACTATGACACGCCCCGACGGTCGCCGGTCTGGCGGCTGCGTTTGGCAGTGGGGCAATGACCAACGGGATCAAAGAAATTGCGGATGCAGATTTTATCCTGGCCACCGGTACCAACACTACGGAGGGGCACCCGATCATCGGCCTGCAGGTGAAAAAGGCCTTACGTAACGGGGCCACCTTGGTTGTGGTTGACCCGCGGAAAACCGAAATGGCCGAAATGGCCCAATACCATCTGCAGATTAAATCCGGGACAGATATCGCTCTGTTAAACGGTTTTGCTCATGTGATTATCGCCGAGGACCTTTGGAACAAACAATTCGTTCAGGAACGCACGGAAGACTTCGAAGCCCTGAAGGAAATTGTCGCCAAATACACCCCCGGGTATGTCGCCGAAATCACCGGTGTTCCGGCTGAAACCATCCGGGAAGTGGCCCGGGGCTATGCGAAGGCGATCAATGCCAGCATCCTCTATACAATGGGCTTAACCCAGCATATTTGCGGCACCCACAACGTCTTTGCCGTGGCCAACCTGACCATGCTCTGCGGCCAAATCGGCAAAGCATCAAGTGGCGTCAACCCGCTGCGGGGCCAAAACAACGTGCAAGGGGCCTGTGATATGGGGGCTTTGCCCGCCTTCTTCCCCGCTTACCAGCCGGTAGCTAACGAAGCCAACCGGGCCAAGTTTGCCGCTGCCTGGGGCGTACCGGAAATGCCGGCCGGTCCGGGACTCACCGTGCCCCAGATCATCAATGCGGCCGGGGAAGGCAAAATCAAAGGCCTGTATATTATGGGGGAAAACCCCGCTTTGTCCGATGCTGACGCTAACCACGCCGTGCACTCGTTAGAAAACCTGGAGTTCCTGGTCGTCCAGGATATTTTCCTAACCGAAACAGCCCTACTGGCTGATGTGGTTTTGCCGGCCGCCAGTTTCGCCGAAAAGGACGGCACCTTCAGCAACACCGAACGGCGTGTACAGCTCATCCGCAAAGCGGTTGAGCCGGTAGGCAACGCCAAGCCCGACTGGGAAATCATTTGCCTGCTCAGCACCGCAATGGGCTACCGGATGCAATACGACTCCCCTAAGGAGATCATGATCGAAATTACCCAGGTCACACCTTCTTACGGCGGGATCACCTATGACCGCCTCGAACAAGGAAGCTTACAGTGGCCTTGCCCGACAACCGACCATCCCGGCACCCCGTTCCTCCACACCGGCAAATTTGGCCGGGGACTAGGCAAATTTAACCCGGTGGAATACGTGGAACCGGACGAACTGCCGGATGAAGAGTACCCACTGGTGCTCAGCACCGGTCGCCGGCTTTACCATTACCATACCGGCACAATGACCCAGCGTACCGGCGCCCTCGAAATCGCCTACGCCGAGGAACACCTGGAAGTAAATCCGGTGGATGCCGCCAACCTGGGCATTAATGACGGTGATTTTGTTAAAGTAAGCTCCCGCCGTGGCGAGGTAACCGTGGCTGCCCGGATTACGGAAAAGGTTGCCCCTGGTTTGGTGTTTACCTCCTTCCACTATCCCGAGGTGGCAATCAACAAGCTGACCAATGCGGCTCTGGACCCGATTTCCAAAATTCCGGAGTACAAGGTCTGCGCGGTAAAAGTTGAGAAGCTACCAGCTACTGCGGCCGAAAAAGCTAGCTAACAGCTGGGGTTCTGCACAAACTCCTCCTCTGTTAAAACAGTTCCCGGATTAAACCGGGAGCTGTTTTTCTTTTTTCCGGGTTTTCCTGGCCAGCTTGGTTTGCGGTGCCTCTTCTTTTCACGTGACATACAATAGTACCAAACAAATCCATCCCCAGGAAAACCTTAAGGAGGGAATTAACGGTGACCAGGCAAACCCGTTCGTGCCCCTATCGTCCCCGGGTAATCGCCCATAAAATCAAAAAACCCGGCCTTAACGCAACCTACCCGGTAGTCCGGATTACCAACTCCCGCCTGAGCCGGTTCGTCAACCGGGAAATTAAAGCCCTGTTCAACCAGTTACTCCGCAAGCAGGGTTACGGCAAGGATCCGAAAACAGAAATTACCGCAGTTTATCATACCCGGCTCAACTCCCGCTGTCTTTTGAGCCTCAGCTTAGAGGTCTATGCCTATACCCCACCGGCTGCCCATGGTCTCACCTTGCTCAAATCGCTCAATTTCGATCTGGCGCCCGGCAAACAATTGCACCTCAAAGACTTGTTCCTTCCCGGCTGTAATTACGTTCAACGCATCAACCAGGAGATCCGCCACCAGATTAGAAGCCGGGATGTTCCGCTGCTCAAGCCCTTTGTTGCCATCAGTAAAAACCCCGACTTTTACCTGACCCCCGAAAACCTGGTCATTTACTTTCAAGTTTACGAGTATACCCCTTATGTCTATGGCTTTCCCCAGTTTCCGATTCCCTACCTGGTACTCGCCCCCTGCATCGGCCCGAAAAGTCCGTTACAGCGGCTGCTTTAACGCCGAAACAACGCCGTGGCCAACCGGTTCAATAATGGAGTGTGGATCGCGATTGCCTTTTCCGGACAAACTTCCTGACAGCAAAAACACCGGATACACCGGGCATAGTTATATTGCGGCGGTATCACCCGGTTCCCGCCGGACCAGGCAACCGCCGCTGGTTTTACCGGGCACATTTTTACACAAACACCGCAACACCGGCATTTCTCCGGACGGATGACGGGCCGGGAAGCCAATAGGTTACGGACCAAAACGCTTTCCATCCCGGTAAACAGGTACTTCCACCCCGTGGCAAATCCAGTCACCCGCAACTCCTGCCAGGCATCCCCAACAAGCGCAATCTCTGCCTCCCGCCAAAACCCTAAACCCATGAGACCACCCTGTCGCACTGCCGGCACATCCTCTGGAGGCAACCCAATCAGCCGGCAGGCAGTAGCATCTAAAGCCACCGGATCACTGCTAAGCAATAGGGCATTCACCCGCTTGGGCCGGCCGCCACGCGGGCCATTGCCTTCCATCGCCCAAACAGCATCCATGATATACAGCCGGGGCCGCAATAAACGATTCAAGTCAACCAGCATCCGGGCAAAACCATCTACTTGCTGCAGCTTCACGTGGAACTCACTCTTATGCAAACCCGGGACACAGCCGAACTGGTTCTTTACTGCCCCGGTCATCACCGTAAACCCATGGCTTTTTAGCTTGGGCAGACTGATCAGCCCATCACTGGCCAAAACCCCGTTCGCAATCAAAAACTGCTTATTCTGCCGGCCATCCGGAAAACTCACCATCCGGCCTTGGCGGAAATCGGCAAAAGGTAACCCCAGTTCTTCACCTACCGCCCAAAGACCCGCCTGTTTGGCCACCTTTTCCGGACTCCCAACAGCCGGGGAATCACCATAGGTAAGCTTGGCCCCTGCCGCCATAAACATCTCCGCCGCCACCCGGAAAATTACCGGGTGGGTGGTCACACATTCCTCCGGTAGGGCTGCCGCGAGCAAATTCGGTTTCAGGAGCAAGTTTTCCCCGGGCCGGACATACCGGCTAATCCCGCCTAAAAGCGCCAATCCCCTGGTTAATGCTTGCTTTACTGTTTGGTATTCATAACTCGTACACCGGACGAGAGCCACTGTAGCCGGCTGGGTCAATCCCCTCACCCCTTTAAACCATAAAATATCCTTTTGGAAAGTAATCTTTACCGATATAATGAGTTGCCGGCTAACGCTGGATACTAATTGCTACAACCAAAAACAACCTTAAGGGGGAATTCCCGCTGGAAAAATACCTGAGGCCGATGCTCTTGTTTCTGCCGGCCAGTCTCATCGCCACCATCGGCAACTGGGAAGCTATGTGGGTTTTCGGCTTCTCCTGTCTCGCCATCATCCCACTGGCCATGTATATGGGCTTGGCCACAGAGGAAATCGCCCTTTATACCGGCCCAAAAACCGGTGGCTTCCTTAATGCCACCTTCGGCAACGCTACCGAAATGATTATCGCCTTTTTCGCCCTGAAAGAAGGCCTGTTCGATGTAGTCAAGGCTTCCATTGCCGGGTCGGTAGTCGGCAACATTCTCCTGGTCCTGGGCCTTAGCATGTTTTTCGGCGGCATTAAACACAAAACCCAGATTTTCAACCGGCAGACCGCCGAAATTTCCGCCAGCATGCTTACCTTTGCCGTCATCGGCCTTTGCGTACCTGCCGTTTTTCTGCACACCGTCCGTCCTGAGCTGTTGGACACCTGGCAATATGAACCCTTAAGCCTAACCCTGGCCTTAATTATGCTCGTTATTTACTGCCTCGGCCTTTATTTCTCCTTTATCACTCACAAAGATCTCTTGGGCACGGAACATCATGATGCCGCCTCCCCCCGGTGGAGCCGCCGCAAAGCGGTCAGTGTGCTGCTTTTAGCCACCGTAGCGATAGCCTTGATGAGTGACCTCCTAGTCAAAGCGATTGAACCGGTAACCCACAGCCTTGGCATCAGCCAATTTTTTGTGGGCATCATCCTCATTCCCATCGTCGGCAATGCCGCCGAACACAGTACCGCCATCTGGATGGCCCTTAAAAACCGGATGGATGTAGCCTTGGAAATTGCGGTCGGCTCCTGTCTGCAAATTGTCCTTTTCGTTATGCCGGTCTTGATCCTGGTTGGGGCCACCATCAACCGGACGATGAGTCCTGTTTTTAACGAATTCGAACTGATCTCGCTGATCGTGGCGGTGTTTATCGCCAACCGGGTTGCCGGTGATGGTGAATCCAACTGGTTGGAGGGTATTCAGCTGGTTGCCGTCTATTTAATTATTGCCGTCTGTTTCCTTTGGGTAAAATAACGGTTACCGGCCACCCCATTTTTCAAAAACCGGCAATGAACAGATAAACCGCCTCCCCTTGCCGCTGCCGGCCAGCACTTCATACAAGACATAATCCAGGTTGTCCCGCCGCCAGTAATTAAATTGTTTACCGATCCCCAAAACCTTCTTTTCTACCAAGAACCTTCCGTGCGCCCTATTTGTATATACCTGACCAACACGGATTTTCACTTTCCCCAACCCCACAGTTGTTCACATATTCACACTATTATATTTCCGCTACCCCCTGTTATTTTCCAGTTTAACATATATCAGCAACATAAACATAAAGAAAGGAGGTTCCCTCCCTTTCTAGTTTTTTGTTCGGATAACCTGCTTGGCTTGGGTCACCACCCAGAAGCGCGTAATATTTTCCGGAAAATCGTTAGCCACCGGAATCAGCACCTGCAGGCCATACACTGCGGCCGCCCGGGCGGGACCTAAAGCAGCCCACGGCTCTTTGCCCCGCCCGATTAACTTTGCCGCTGCAGCGGTGCTGATCGTCGCGACCCAGGCAGCTTCCGGCAAATGCTCCTGCAAAAATCGCCGGCATTGGATAAACGCATGCTGGTGGGAAAAAATCTTAGTTATCTGGGCCAAATTTACCCCCGGCCGGACCAGCAAAGCCTGGTTCACCGGCACCAACACCTCACCACAGGCCGTTAAATCAACCGCACCGGTAAAAAGGTCAAGGACCGGTTTGATCGCCCCACTGATGGAGTTTTCCACGGGAACTACGCCCACATCCAGACTCCCGGCGGCTACCTGGTTGAAAATTTCTTCCCAGGAGGAACAAGCCACTAAAGCCCCCGGGGTTTCCGCCCGGTACCGGGAAGCCGCCTCTTCCGAGAAGGTGCCCCGGGGGCCCAAATAGCCAATGCGCTTCATAGCGCTCCACCCCCGCCGACAGCCCGCCCTACCGCGGCGGCTACCGGCTGTAATTCCTGCATTAAAGCAACGAACGCTTCCGGGGTAAGCGACTGGGCCCCATCGCAAAGCGCCCGGCCTGGATCCGGGTGAACTTCAACGATTAAGCCATCTGCTCCGGCAGCTACCGCCGCCCGGGCCATCGGCCCGACCAAATCCCGGTCTCCGGTGGCGTGACTGGGGTCCACCATTACCGGCAGATGGCTGCGCTTTTTAACCAGGGCTACCGCACTTAAATCCAAGGTGTTGCGGGTAGCAATTTCAAAAGTGCGAATCCCCCGCTCACAAAGCACCACATTTTCGTTGCCGGACGCCACAATATACTCAGCGGCCAGCAACCACTCTTCGACAGTGGCCGCAAACCCCCGTTTCAACAACACCGGTTTTCCGGAACGTCCTACCGCTTGCAACAACCGGAAATTCTGCATATTCCGGGAGCCGATCTGCACCAGATCAACATAGGTCAAGGCCAATTCCAAACTAGCCTCATCCACAACTTCCGTTATGGTAAGTAACCCCGTCAAGGCCCCAACCGCCGCCAGTAATTCCAGCCCCTTAACCTCCAGCCCCTGGAAGCTGTAAGGGGAACTCCGGGGTTTGAAGGCACCCCCCCGGAGTACCACCGCCCCGGCCCGGCTTACCTGTTGCGCCGTATCCAGCAATTGCTCCCAGCTTTCCACCGCACACGGGCCGGCAATCACCGTCAGGTCCCGGCCCCCGATCACCAGGTCTTTTACCTTGACCAAACTAGTTTCCCCACCTAAGTCCCGGCTGACCAATTTATATGGCTGCCGGACAGGTACAACCCGGTCTACTCCCGGCATGGCCGCCAAGGCCTGGTGATCGATACCCCCTTTCCCCGCCGCCCCGATGATCAAGCCCCGGGCTCCTTTCACCGCCTGCATTACATAGCCTGCTTGCACTAATTTCTGTTGGACCGCCCCGATCTGCTCCGCCCGGGCGGCTAATTCCATGACCACAATCACCGCGATTCCTCCTTAACCGGAAAAATAAAAAACCTGCCGCTCCCCTAAAATAGGGACGAAAGCGGCAGGCTTCCGCGGTACCACCCTAATTGGCCTAACCAGGCCCACTCAAAAAAAGGTACGGGAAAACGCTCCCTTAATTTAAGGGGTTTTAGGGTAGCCGAAAAACAAAAAAAGCCTCCCGCCCATCAGGGACGGGAAACTTTCGCTTACCGCGTTACCACCCTGGTTGGTCCGCCTACAACAGGCAAAGACCCCCCTCAAAAAGAGTACGGGAAAAACCTTCCGATACCCCCTCCCAGATAACGTCGGGAGCTTACGGCCAAACCTACTTAACGCCATCGCGTTTTCAGCCGGCATCTCCGGAGCGAACTTCAACCGGTCATGTCCTGGGTGTGCTTCCAGTCGGTGACACTCCCTCCCTGGCGAACTGGGTCCGGTCTACTTTTCTCCTTCATCAACTCTTTACAGATAATGTGGGACGAATTATACCACCATCTCTACGGAATGTCAACGGTGATAAATTTCTCCCCGGATAATTTTATATGCCCGATAAACCTGTTCGGCTACCATTAACCGGGCCAATTGGTGGGGAAAAGTGAGCCGGGATAAGGACCAACGATATCGGGAGGTGGCCAGGACCTCGGGAGCCAACCCCAAGGTACCCCCAAGATAAAACACCACCGGACCTGACCCATAGACTTCCCATTCCGAAAGCCGTTTGGCCAGCTCCTCTGAAGACCACATTTCCCCGGCCGGATCCAGAGCGACAGCCAACGCATCACGGGTAACCCGGGCAGTCGCCGCCAGGAGCCGCTGCCCCTCCCGGCTTTTAATCACCCGCGCTTCATTGGCCGATGGGTGATCCGGCACTTTTTCCTCATTTGCTTCCAAGATAGTTAAACGGACGTAAGCACCCAGGCGTTTTTCATATTCCCGGAGGCCGGCCTGCAGATACGGCGCTTTAATCCGGCCAACGGCAGCCACCACCACACGCATCAACCTTGCGGCAACTCCCCTAATACCACCGGTACAACCAGCTTTTTGTCTTCCCTGACCACCGTGATCTCCACGCTATCCCCCACTTTGTGCTCAAACAATTCTTTTTGCAGATCGACACCCCGGCGGACCTCTTTGCCGTTAAAGGCGATCACAATGTCATTATTTTGGAGGCCGGCCCGCTGCGCCGGTCCGCCAGGCAAAGCCCTAATCACAACCCCATAATCGACAATCAGATTATACTGTTTGGCCATCTCTTTATCGATGTCCAAACTTAAGGTTACCCCCAAGGCCGGCCGGGTGATTTTCCCTTTCGACCGGAGTTCATCGACAATCTGCACCACTTGATTAGACGGGATTGCAAAACCCATGCCTTCAAAACCGGAGATCGCGATCTTGATCGAGTTAATCCCGATCACCTCCCCGTTGGCATTGAGCAACGCCCCACCCGAATTCCCCGGGTTAATCGCGGCATCGGTCTGAATTAAATTAAAAGCGAAACCTTCCGGTGTGGTCAACTGGCGGTTCAACCCGGAAACAATCCCTGCCGTCACCGAACCGGCAAACTCTTTACCCCCCGGGTTGCCGATGGCGATCGCCGGTTCCCCTACGTTCACCTGACCGGAATCACCGAACTTGGCCACCGGCAGGTTGTCCAGGTCCACCTTAATTACCGCCAGATCGGTCCGCGGATCAGAACCGACTAAAGTGGCCCGGGCGGTCCGGCCATCCGGTACGGACACCACCAGTTCGGCCGCATTAGCAACCACGTGATGGTTGGTAACGATATACCCGAGGCCGTCAAAAATCACCCCGGAACCGGTACCCACTTCTTCAATCCTTTGGCGGGTAAAAAGGCCACCGGCCCGGGCCCGGTTGGATATCCCGACAACCGCCGGCCCAACGGCCGTGGCTACCTGGACAATCCGGCTGCTATTGACGATGCTCGCCGGGTCGGTCACCGGCGCCGGTAAAGCATAGCCGCCCGGAGCAAGTGGCGCCGGCGCCGGCGTCCCTTTTTGAACAAAATACTGCGAAAAATAGCCGCCTAAAAAGGCCGCAATCAAGGCCACGATAAAATAGGAAAAAAGGCCGCCGAACCGCCGCTTCGGGTTGCCGCCTGTTGACGAATAAGATTCGTTATAATAATCCACGCCAACACCACCCCAAACAAAAATTCAACTTCTCTTATCTTTTCTCAAGCCTGGCCGGATCATCCGTTAGATTCTTCCCGCCTGACTTTGGCCCCTAAAAGGGTCATTTTTTTTTCGATTCTTTCGTAACCCCGGTCGACATACCGCACACAAGCAACCTCAGTTTCCCCGGAAGCCATCAACCCGGCAATGATTAAAGCAGCGCCGGCCCGCAAATCTGTAGCCTTTACCTGGGCGCTGGACAGCGTTTCTACACCGTCAATTACGGCGGTCCGGCCTTCGATTTTAATTTGCGCCCCCATCCGTTTGAGCTCGTCAACCACCCGCAACCGGTTTTCAAAGAGGTTCTCCACGATTAGGCTGGTGCCGCCCACTGTGGTCAACAAAACAAGGATCTGGGATTGCAGATCGGTAGGAAAACCGGGATAGGGTAAGGTTTTAATATCAACCGGCCGGAACTCCCCCCGGCCATCCACATATACTTGATCATCCCGTTCTTCGATAATTACCCCGATTTCCCGCAGTTTGGCGGTAACTGCCTGCAGGTGGGTAGGAATAACATTTTCTACAACCACCCGGCCCCGGGTAGCCGCTGCGGCAATCATATAAGTGCCGGCTTCGATCCGGTCCGGAATAACCGAGTAACGTACCCCCCCCAATTCCCTAACGCCATCGATCCGGATGAGGTCTGTCCCGGCACCC
Source organism: Heliobacteriaceae bacterium (assembly GCA_028707535.1). Classification (GTDB taxonomy): domain Bacteria; phylum Bacillota; class Desulfitobacteriia; order Heliobacteriales; family Heliobacteriaceae; genus STF2-203. The sequence continues at coordinate 38,819 of JAQWAU010000011.1, forward strand.
CGGATCCGGGCCCCCATCGCGTTTAGAAAATTAGCCAGGTCAACGATTTCCGGCTCTTTGGCACAATTTTCAACAATCGTCCGTCCCCTAGCCATTGATGCCGCCATCATGATATTTTCCGTTGCCCCCACGGAAGGAAAGTCTAAGTAAATCTTCCCCCCGTGTAACCGCTTTGCGCCATTGACAATTCCACCACTGATATAGCCGTGCTCAACCTTTAAAGCAGCGCCCAAGCCCGACAAGCCTTTAATATGTAAGTCCATTGGCCGGTTGCCAATGTTATCCCCCCCGGGCAAGGCTACCTCTGCCCACCCAAAACGGCCGATCAGCGGGCCCAACAACAAATTGGAGGCCCGCAGCTTTTTCGCCAGCTGGTATGGAGTCTTGCAACCAATCGTATCCGGTACCCGGAGCCACACCGTTCCCGGCTCCAACCAGACAGCTTCCCCACCAAGGTCCCGGCAAATTCCCATCATCACTTCAACATCGTTAATCTCAGGCAGGTTTTCCAAAATCGTCTCACCCTGACCCAAGATACACGCGGCCATAATTGCCAAAGTTGCATTCTTAGCGCCGCTGATCCGTACACGACCCTCCAGGGGTATCCCCCCCTGCACAAACAGTTTCCCCAATGAAAATCGTTTCCCCTTTCCGTCGGGTGTAAGGGCCGGACCCCAATCAACAGTATCGTGGTCCCGTGTTATTATTCTCTCCTCCCGGGCAGATTCCTGCAAGCAAAAATCAAACGAGTCCGGGACCTGATCCCAAACTCGTTTTGATTTACTTTTAAGGCTATTCGGCTTTCCCGGTTGGTGGCTCCCCGGCGACTGTTGCCGACTCAATCATTTTTTTAATATACTTGACAGTATTAGAAGGTGGATTTAACGCCAATGCTTGCTCCCAGACCCCTTTGGCTGCAGCCGGATCTTGCCGTACCTCCAGCAAAAATAAACCGTAGTTCAAATACACGTTCAGGTTACCGGGATCCTGGGCCAAGGCCAGTTTGAAATGGTTCTCGGCCGTATCCGCCATCCCGGCATAGTAGGCTACCGTTGCCAGCATCACCCGTGTGTTTACATCTTCCGGCTGCAATTCCAAGACTTTTTCATAGGCAGTTACCGCCTGACGGAAATAATCAACCCCTAGGTCGGCTTTTCCGGTTTTCAGGTAAACCACACCTAAATCATGGCGGGCATGGCCCAGGTTCAACCAAGCCTGAACGTTAGCCGGCTCCTCGACCGTAATGCCTTCATACAGCTTCACCGCATCTAGTTTTGATTGCTCTTCCGCTTGTTGACTATACTCCTGCCCACCGCCGGCCTGCTGGCTGCCACTAGGCACCGCCGTAAGCAACGGAATTAAAGTGGTGCCCAACAAACCGACACTGACCAGCACCGCCAAAATGGTCACCATCAGGCGGCGGCGTTGAAAAAAGCTGGAACCTGCCGGCAAATTTTTCGCCACGCTTATTCATCCTCTCCTGGTCATGGGGCAATTTTTCTAATCATCATGATATACCATGCCCTGTTCCGATGCAACCTAGCCGACCGCCACCACCTGTAACCCTACTGTTTTATTGCCGGAAGACCAGATACTTGTCTACCGCGGCCGCCGCGATCGCCCCATCCCCGACCGCTGTTGCCACCTGCCGCAAAGGTGTATTCCGGATGTCCCCACAAGCGAAAACCCCCGGCACATTGGTTGCCATGGTCGCATCCACGGCGATATACCCTTCCGGTGTTTTCGCCACCTGGCCCGCCAAGTATTCCAAGGCCGGACTGTACCCGATATACACAAAAACACCATCACAGGGAATCTCCGTGATCACCCCGGTTTTTACGTTCCTTACCCGCACCAGTTCCACTGCTTGGTTGCCCCCAATTTCCTCCACCACCGTGTCCCACGAAAAACGCAACTTGGGTTCGGCAAAAGCCCGCTCCTGCAGCAATTTTACCGCCCGCAACTGGTCACGGCGGTGAATCAAGACCACTTCGGCCGCCAATCGGGTCAAATACAGGGCTTCCTCAACCGCGGCGTTACCCCCACCGACAACCACCACTTTTTTGTCCCGGAAAAGAGCCCCGTCACATGTTGCACAGTAGGATACCCCCCGGCCGGTGAAGCGCTCTTCCCCCGGGACCCCCAACCGCCTGGCTTTAGCCCCGCCGGCAATAATTACCGCCCGGGCATAGCGAACTTTTTCAGCCGTTTCCACCCGTTTAAGGTGACCGCGCAAACCAGTTTGGAGCACGTTTTCGGTAATCAAATCAACCCCGAAACGTTGGGCTTGGGCCAGAAACCTGAGCATTAACTCTGCCCCCGCAATCGGTTCGGCAAAGCCCGGATAGTTTTCAATCAAAGCCGTGGAAACAACCGCTCCCCCGGGGATTATCCCTTCAAACACTCCGGTCCGCAACCCGGAACGGGCGGCATACATCCCGGCGGTCAACCCGGCCGGGCCGGCGCCGATGATTAAAACGTCATACACTTCCTTGTTTCCATCTGCCAACCAAGCCTTATAGGCTTTTTTCAGACACCGGTCCATAACCACCGTCAGTCCGGCTTTCCGGGCCAACGCCGCTGCCCTTTGGTCAACCACACCCTCCGGAAGCCACAAGACCCGGGCCCCCCGCTCCACGGCCTCCCGGGCAACCGGAAGCACTGCCGCCGACCGGCGGAACACGGCGACAAGATCAATGGCCTTACCCTGGGGAACCGCTGCCAATTCCGGATAGCAAGGTTGACCCAATATTTCGGTGGCGGATGGATTAAGGGGAATTATCTCAAAGCCTTGCCCCTGAAGATATCTGGCAACCTGATTACTGGGACGGTCACCCCGCATGGATAGCCCAACAATAGCCACGGTGGCCAATGACGCAAAATCTAACATGTTCTTACCACCCCCATTCCTGTTAGGATTCATCACTATATTATTCCTTGGACATGGCTCCCCTACACTTAAAGAGGGCCTCCTGTTTCCAGAAGGCCCCACAATTCTACTTTAAATACCCCAACGGGTTCTTCGCCCCGCCATCGTATACTTCAAAATGTAGGTGGCTACCATATGCCCTTCCGGTCGCCCCGCCCGCTCCAATCTTAGCCCCCCGGCTAACCGTCTGGCCGTTACCGACATTAATCTGGGACAGGTGGGCATAACGGGTCTGGATCCCTCCGTGATTAATAACCACCATCTTGCCGTAATTACCATTCCACCCGGCAGATACGACCACCCCGTCAGCGGCGGCATAAATCGGATCCCCGGTGTTTACATCTATATCGATCGCCGGATGATACTCCCGGCCCCGGTACCCAAACCCGGAGGTAATCCGCCGGCCATTGGTCGGCCAGGAAAGGGCCCCACTGCCACCACCGGAGTAGCTGCTACCGGTAGAACCCCGGGAAGCAACATAATAACGGTCATTACCCCGTACCTCAATCCGGGGTACCGGCTCCTTGAGCACCTTTTCCGTGGTCAAGGCTTCTTCGAACTGAATATTGTTTTCCTTACTTACCACATATGTAGCAATCTTCCGCCCCGGGGCGCCTTCCCGCTTTACCCGGACGGTCCCGGACCGGAGGTTGGTATCCTGCTCAATCTTGGTCGGGCAAGGGATGTCCTCTTCCGCCGTAATCCGGTAGGTACTAACCACGTTCAAATAATGTACCGGCCGGTTAAGAAACAACTCCTGATCGATCTGCAACTTATTTTCATTCACCAGCTGGGAATTAGCCAACCGGAGTTCTTCCCAATTCATCCCCTGTTTAGCCGCAATCCCCCAAAGGGTATCACCCTGTTGGACGATATAACGAACCTTTTCCCCTTTGCCGTTAATTAATAAGTCTTTTACTGTGGCCGGCGCTTGAATTTGGTCCGGACTTACCTCGACATCATCGTAAGTAACCTGCTGTTTGGTCTCAATCGCCAGAACTTCCATTCCATCCCCAAGTTGGCCGTAAGAAAAAAAGTTTACCGCTTCTTTTACCACCTGTTCGGCTTCTTCCCGGTTAGCCAAAACAAAAACCGGCTGCCCGTCGATTTTTACCTGGCAGGCTTGCCGCACTGCGGCTTCTCCCGGCAACCCCTGGCTGTTGGCCAGACCATCCGGTTGCCCTGCTTGGCCCCCTGGGGATAGTGCAAATACCGCCACCACCAACACCAGTGCGACCATCCCCACGAGGCCCCCGATAAACCCTTTATGCCGCCACCGATCGGCCCAGGCCGGCAACCGGCCTTGTGCCCAACGTTCTTGCAACCATGCCTTTTTATTCCGGATAAACGAAAAATCCGGCTTCGGCAAAAGATTATACCAACCGGCCAGGTTCTCGCGCCAAGTTCGTTTACGTCGCTGGCGCCGGCCACATTCAGCCTGTAGTTGCTCACCGGAGCCCTTTTTACTCTTTCGAGATAGCAGACTGTTAAAAATATCGTTTCCCCGAAACATTTGTGCCCCCTTTCAAACTGCGAAAAACGTCTGGTTAATCCGTTGTCAAAAGGTCATATGTTTATTGTTATCGATCCAAAAAGCCAAGATTTATTATAACATGACAATCCTCGTCGGGTAAACCCAGAAAATGCATATTTTACGCGATCCCTCGCTAAACCGGCAAGAATTGGTGAGTTAAGTTAGTCACCCTTTGTCTCGGCTAACACTTTAGCGTATAAAGCCCACTTTAACCGCAACCTGGCTAAATCACAACCCAACCGGGCTGGCACAAGCAAATCCCCGGTAGCAGCCACATTATTGGCATGGCAACCACCGGAACAGAGAAATCTGGCCCAACAGGCGGAACAACCCTGTTTATTGTAAATATGCGCCTGTTGAAACTGCCCGCTTGTATCCATTTTATGGAATCCGGTGGTTATGTGCCCCAACCGGAATTTTTCCCGGCCCACGAATTGGTGACAAGGGTAGAGATCCCCATTCGGTGCCACTGCGAGGTACTCAAACCCCGCCCCACAACCGGAAAGGCGTTTTGCCAGACAAGGCCCTCCGGCCAAATCTAACTGAAAATGGAAAAAGTTAAACGGTCGACCGGCTTGGGCATACCGGCTGGAAGCCTCCGCCAATTCCCGGTATTGTTCGTCCAGCAAGGGCAAATCCTCCGGACATAAGGCATAATGGGCCTTAGGGCTGGCCACCACCGGTTCCACCGATAAGTTGTTAAAACCCAAATCGTGAATATGCAAGGCATCCCGGGCAAAATCCGGGTTAAACCGGGTAAAAGTGCCCCGAACATAATACTCCCCATCCGGCCGGGAACGGACAAAGGCCTGCAGATTGGCCACCACATCCTGGTAGGAACCTCGGCCTTGCCAATCAGGCCGCATCCGGTCATGCACCACCGGCCGGCCGTCCAAAGACAAGACGACCGCCAGTCCTTCGGCATTTAAAAACCGCCCGACATCCGCATCCAAAAGCACCCCATTGGTCGTCAAGGTCAGTTTCAAGCTCTTCCCCGCCCGGGCCGAGCGCTCTTTGGCATACCTAACCAGTTCTTGTACTACCGTAAAATTAAGCAAAGGCTCGCCGCCAAAGAAGTCGATTTCGATCTGCTGCCGGCCTTGGGAATTCCGGAGTAAAAAATCGATGGCTTGCCGCCCGATATCCGGCGACATCAAACTCCGGTCCCCGCCAAACGGTCCGGTCCCGGCAAAACAATACCGGCAGCACAAATTACAATCATGGGCCACATGGAGACATAGTGCCTTTACCGTAGGTTCCCCGACCGGGCGGCACCCTGCATATTGCCGGGCCAAAGCATCATCGGTAAACAACAAGCCCTTGGCCTCCAGATCCCCCAATTCGGCCAAGATCTCCTCAATCACTCCCTGGGTAAAAGAGCCGGCCAACCGGTCTTGCACCGCCTCCCCATCACCCCGAACGGCGGCCAAAGTGTCCAACACCAGTTTCGCCGCCAGATCAAACCGGTGGAGGGAACCAGAATTTACATCGTAACAAAAAGCCGTTTCACCGTAACTAAAAGTGAACACATGGGCCGGAAAATCATAACCGTCCAGTTTATTCCACCAAGCTGTCAAGCTGCCAACCACCTTAAACATTGAGTTTTTCCAATAGTTCTACTCTGCAGATAAAAACCCTCTATTCCCTGAGGAACAGAGGGTTTGCCTACCCTTGGATCTTACCGCCGTTTTTCCGGCTTTTGACAAACTTGATTGCCGACCGTACAAGAGGTTTTACAGGCCGATTGGCACGAGGTTTGGCATTCACCGCATCCACCGGTCTTAAGCGTTTGCTGTAGATTGCCTTTTTGCACCGTGACGATATGTTTACCCACGGAAGAAATCCCCCTTCACCGCTGGTATAAATAAACCATAGGTATTATAGCATTAACCGGCAGCCGGCTCAACCCTCGTAACCAGTTGCCGGGGGTGTTGCGGGCTCCTGAGCCAACCCCTTACGGCGCCGGTAATAAACCAGACCGGCGGCAACCAGGATCCACACCAGGCTCATCACCTGGGCCAAGCGGAAAGGTCCGAGCATCTCCGAGTCCATCCGTAAAGCCTCGATGCCGAAACGACCCAAGGAGTAATAGGCCAGGTAAGCAAGGAAGACTTCCCCCCGCCGCAACCAATTCCGCCGCCGCAACCACAACAAAAGGCAAAACCCGCTCAAGTCCCACAAAGATTCGTATAAAAAGGTGGGATGCCGCCACTCACCGGCGATAAACATCGCCCAAGGGCCGGCCGTCGGATAACCGTAGGCCTCTTGATTAAAAAAGTTACCCCAGCGACCAATCGCCTGGCCCAAAATAATCGCCGGTGCGGCCACATCCGCCATTTGCCAAAACGACACCCCGTGTTTACGGGTATAATACCAGCCGAACAAAAACGCGGTTAGTAAAGCCCCGTGAATCGCCAGGCCGCCATGCCAAATCGCCACGATTTCCCGGGGATCGTTGGCATAATACTGCCAGTTGAACACCACGTAATACACACGGGCCCCAAGAACGGCCAATGGTACCACCCACAAGACCAGGTTGTAGAGAAAATCCAAATCCAGCCCTTGCCGGCGCGCCTCCCGGGCCGCCACCCAAGTAGCCACCAGAACGGCAAGGCTTAACAAGATACCATACCAGTTAACCGTTATTGGGCCAAACTGAAAAGCAACCGGATCAGGCAAAACAACCCCCCCAAACAACAAAAATCGCCTAGAAAAAATAAAGAACCCGCCCCCAGTTTCAACTGAGAACAAGCCCCTTATGCAAATAATTATATCCCATTGCTGCGGTTTTTGCAAGAAAAAAATGGCGGAGCAGACGAGATTCGAACTCGCGATCTCCAGCGTGACAGGCTGGCATGTTAGGCCTCTACACCACTGCTCCGTTTGGTGGGCGATGACAGGCTTGAACTGCCGACCCCCTGCTTGTAAGGCAGGTGCTCTCCCAACTGAGCTAATCGCCCAAAAAATGGTGACCCGTAGGGGATTCGAACCCCTGTAACCGCCGTGAAAGGGCGGTGTCTTAGACCACTTGACCAACGGGCCGGTTCGGAAACAAAGTTTGACGGCAATTATCATACAATATAGTTTCGTTCCTGTCAACCCCCGACCGGCCACGTTTCTTCACCTTTGTTC
>JAQWAU010000012.1 GCA_028707535.1 Heliobacteriaceae bacterium
ATATGGGTAATGTTGCCCATATACGCTATGTCAAAAGGCCCTGCCGGCAGTTCCCGGGTAAAATCTCCGGCCACTAAGGTAACCGGTTCATCCGGCTTTAACTCCGGTCCCATCATTTCCACCACCGGCGTTGTGTCCAGTACCGTCACCCGCCCTCCCAGGGCAGCAAAGGCCCGGGCATGGGTCAAGGGCCCGCCCCCTAAATCCAGGACCCGGAAAGGCGCCGGCAATCCTTCGACCGCCGTCTTGGTTATTGCCGCCGCCGCCGGTCCGCCACTACGGCGCATGGCGTGCATAAAAGCAACCGTATGTTTGGTGTCTGACTCCCGGGGGACCGATTTGCCGGTTTTGATCACCGCCGGCAACTGGTACCAACTGCCGACCATCCCGTAGGCGTGCATATATGCCCGGCCGATATAACTTTTACTCCGGGTATCAAACAAGAGCGCCTGAGCTTCCGGGGTCAAGGACAACAACCCGTCTTCCCTGCCGCCGGCCGGCTCCCGGGTTAAATATCCCAAGGCAATCAACGCCTCGGTAACCGTCCAGGTCCCCCGCAAATCAAGTTCAAGCTCAGCGGCCAATTCCGCCGCACTGATCTTTCCCTTCGCCCAAATCCGGTCAATAATCCCGCAGCGAGTGGCGGCACCCAGGATTAGCAGTTCCTGGGGAGCCTGCAACGCCTCAAGGTTCGGCATCGTTCCTCCTCCTTAATTCTCCGGCCTAACGCGGCTGGCGCTCCCGCTCCCGGATTGCCCGGGCAACTTCCCGTTCGGCCTCACGCTTGGCCAAATCTTCACGCCGGTCGTACAACCGCTTCCCCCGGGCAACCGCCAACTCCAGCTTGGCCCGTCCCCGCACCAGATAAACCCGCAAGGGAACCAAAGTGAAGCCCTGTTGCTGCACCGCCGCCTGCAACCGGCGGATCTCGCTATTGTGTAACAGCAACTGCCGGGTCCGCCGGGGATCGTGGTTGTAGCGGTTCCCTTGCTCAAACGGGCTGATATGCATGTTGTAAAGCAGAACTTCGCCGTTCTCCACCCGGGCGAAAGCATCCTTAATGTTCCCTTTGCCTTGCCGCAGGGACTTGATCTCCGTACCTTTCAAGGCCATTCCGGCTTCATATGTGGCTTCGATATGGTAATCATAGCGGGCCCGGCGGTTTTCGCAAAGCACCTTAATTCCCTGACTCATCACTTACAGGCGGCTTGACGCCCAGCGATGCCCAGCTCCCCGGCAATTCCCTGCATCGCGGCCAAACCGTTCTCCCTACAAGCCTCGATTTGCTCCTGACGGGCCCCGCGGGCAAAACCTTTTTCCTTTTTAATTAATAGGCTTTCCCTGGCCGGCAAATCACCTTTGGTTACCATCAGTTTATTTAACCTCCATCCGGCTTGAATCCACAGTCAAAAAACGCGCCGTCGCCTCCACCGCCAGCCTCCCGTCAGGCAAATGAGCAGTGGCCGCCATGTCGATCACTTTACCCCGCCGCTTAACCACCCTCCCGGCATAACGCACCCGCTCCCCGATCGGTACCGACAGACGCAGGCGCAGATCCATCCGGGCAGTCAAGGCAAAAATGCCCGTTTGGCTCAACACCCGGCCCATTACCTCGTCCAATACCGTCGAGACCAGGCCGCCATGGGTAATCCCGTTGTAACTCTGGTGTTCCGGTTTGGCGGTAAAATAAGTAACGTATTCTTCGTCTTCCCAAGCAAAAGTCAGGTGCAGGCCGATGGGATTACGCTCCCCACAGCAAAAACACATCCCGTCACCGGTAACGCTAACCGTCATAATCTAACCACCTTTTTTTGCCTCGTCAGTCTGAGACTTAGTTGCACCGGTAGCAGCATCTGTCACCGCCTCCTTGGCCTGATCGGCGACATATCCCACCGGGTTGGAAACCGCCTGTTTTACTTCCTGGATTGGCTTGGTTACATCCTCAACAGAATCCTTTATTTCCCGAACCGGCTCCATCGCTTCATCCATTTGCTTCTTTAAGCTGTCAGTCGTCCGGCGAAACTCGGTTAAGCCCTTACCTAAACTACGCCCCAACTCCGGCAGTTTTGCCGGACCGAAAACGATCAATGCCAGGATCAGGATCACCATCAATTCCGGGAAGCCGATATTGAACATTTCTGGGGACTCCTTTCCACTTATCCAGCGTTATTATAACACAATTTACCTGAACATTAACCGCTCCACTGGCAGAAACAAGCAACCGGGACGAGGCCAAAAACAAAACACCGGGGACCACCCACGGCCCCCGGGTTTGAAACCGGTTGGTTCGAATCCGGAATTTATAAACTTAGGAACGGGGCAATAATGAGGGAAATCGTCCCGGTCACCTTAATTAAAGCGTTCAGTGACGGACCAGCCGTATCTTTGAAGGGATCGCCCACGGTATCCCCAATCACCGCTGCGGAATGAGCATCCGTACCTTTGCCGCCGTGCTGCCCGGATTCAATGTACTTTTTCGCGTTATCCCAGGCCCCACCGGCATTCGCCATAAAGATCGCCAGCAATACCCCACATACGGTAACTCCGGCCAACATGCCCCCCAAAGCCTGGGCACCAAAGCCAAACCCGACAACTAGCGGGGTAAGGACGGCCAAAAGGCCGGGAGCAATCATCTGTCTAATTGCCGCCCGCGTCGAAATATCAACACACCGGGCATAATCCGGTTTAGCTTTACCTTCCATCAAACCGGCAATCTCCCGGAACTGCCGGCGCACTTCTTCAATCATCTCAAAAGCGGCTTTCCCGACCGCTTCCATCGCAAAAGCGCAGAACAAGAAGGGAACCGTACCACCGATGAACAAACCAATGATGATTTTGGGGTTCAGCAGGTTCAGTCCGAATTCGCCCCCACTAAGGGCGGCAATAATCACCGGGGATTTGACCACTTCCTCGGCAAAAGCCGTAAATAAGGCCAAAGCCGTCAAGGCTGCAGAACCAATCGCGAAACCTTTGGCCACAGCCGCCGTGGTATTGCCCACCGCGTCGAGCTTGTCTGTCTTTTTCCGCACTTCCGGCCCTAATCCGGCCATTTCGGCAATCCCGCCGGCATTATCGGCTACTGGGCCGAACGAATCGATCGCCACGACCATCCCGGCCGTACACAACATCCCCATCGCTGCCATGGCAATCCCGTAAATACCGGCAAAGTGAAATGAAATCCCAATCGCCGCAACGATTACCAGAATTGGTCCCGGGGTCGATTTCAGGCCAACGGCCAAACCGGAAATAATGTTCGTCGCCGCTCCGGTCAGGGAGGAAGAGGCAATTCGTTTAACCGGGGGATAGCTGTACGAAGTGAAATATTCAGTAATCCAGCCAATCGCCAGGTTGACTAACAAACCACTGATTACGGAAACCGTCAATCCAATCGGTACCCCGTATATGAAGGCTTCCGGTGCCACCACGCCGGTAAATAAAGCCGAAGCGATAAAATAAGTCGATATCGCCACTAAGATGTTGGTCCCCCACAAGCCTTTGTTCAAAGCTGTCTGCGGGTTGCCATCCTCAGTGGTGCGCACCAGAAAAGAAGAAAGGATGGCCGCAATCAGTCCGGCTGCCCCGATGAGCAGGGGATAAACCAACCCTTCAATCCGGCCTGGGAAAACACTGGTCCCGATCAACATCGCCGCGATCGTCGTTGCTGCGTAAGATTCGTAAAGGTCTGCTCCCATCCCGGCAGTGTCCCCCACATTGTCCCCCACGTTATCAGCGATAACAGCAGGGTTACGCGGGTCGTCTTCGGGAATCCCGGCTTCCACCTTGCCGACCAGGTCGGCCCCGACGTCAGCAGCCTTGGTATAAATCCCGCCGCCGACCCGGGCGAACAGAGCAATTACGGAAGCCCCAAAGGCAAACGAGTTGATGATTACTGCGTCCTGGTAAATCATGTACAATACGGAGACACCCAACAAACCGAGCCCGGCAACAGACATCCCCATTACCGCACCACCCCGGAACGCTACCGAAAGGGCGTCGTTCAAACTGCGCATCGCCGCCGCCGTAGTGCGGGCGTTGGATTTGGTTGTAATCGTCATGCCTACATAACCGGCAACTGCGGAAAAAGTAGCCCCGACGGCAAACGAAATGGCTTGTCCCCAGGCCTTGGTCTGGTCACCCCAGTTGCCGGCCAGGAGGGCAATGAAAATAATCACCGCAAAGGGGATTAAGGTCCTGTACTGCCGGTTTAAAAAGGCCATTGCTCCTTCAAAAATGGCCTGGGACAGTTCTTTCATTTTTTCTGTCCCCTGGTCCTCCTTAAGTACACTGACAGCCAAATAGACGGCAAACAACAGGCCGATTAGCCCGACGACTGCCGCAATCAGCGGATAGTTCACTATTTTTTCACACTCCTTGTCCTCAAAAAACGTCCCGGTTCCGGCGAAAATAACTTTACCATAAAAGCGACAAGGCCAATGCGCTTGCTAGAAAAATCACCGCCAGAACCAAGCTAATTTTATTCAGCAGCTCATCTATGCCCTTTTTTTTGCCGAAGAAGCTCTCCGCTCCACCGGCAATCGCTCCGGACAAACCGGCGCTCCGGCCTGACTGCATGACGATAGATACGATCAAGCCCAGGCTGGCAATAACGTGGACAACAATGACGAAAATTAACAAACCGGGTAACACCTCCTTACCCCGACTTCCAACAGCAAAATTCTAGCACATCGTCCAGGCAAACACAAGTACAAGCCCACTTTCCGGGCCTGTTTGTCCAAACAAAAACCCACACCCCAACGCCAGTATCTAAGCGCCACAGCAGTGGGGCATGGGTGGAAACGGGTAGGGAAAATGTTCTAGTCAGTCACCAAGTGGATCAAGATTGTAAAAAGTCTTCTTGCCCCGGTAGATTGCCAAATCATCCAGTTCTTCCTCGATCCGTAAAAGCTGGTTGTACTTGGCGACCCGATCGGTATGGGAAGGAGCGCCGGTTTTAATTTGCCCGGCGTTCACCGCTACGGCCAGATCGGCAATAGTGGCATCCTCGGTCTCACCGGACCGGTGGGAAATAATCGTCGTATAGCCTGCCCGCCGGCCCATTTCGATTGCGTCCAAAGCTTCGCTTAAGGTGCCGATCTGGTTGACTTTAATCAAGATTGAGTTCGCCACTCCTCTTTTAATCCCCTGACGTAACTTCCGGGTATTGGTGACAAACAGGTCATCCCCGACAATCTGCACCCGTTTGCCCAGCCGCTCAGTCAGCAGCTTCCAGCCTTCCCAGTCATCTTCACCCAAGCCGTCTTCAATCGAAACAATCGGGTAACGGTCAACCAGGTACTCCCAAAAATCAATCATGTCTGCTGTAGTCATTACCTTGCCTTCCCCGACCAAGTGGTATTTCCCGTCTTTGTAGAACTCTGAAGCAGCCGGGTCGATGGCCAGTAGGATATCGGTACCCGGTTCGTAACCGGCTTGTTTTACCGCCTCTAAAATCAGTTGGAGGGATTCTTCATTAGACTTCAAAAACGGGGCAAAGCCGCCTTCATCCCCAACCGCCGTACTTAGACCCCGGTTCCGCAGCACCTTTTTCAAAACGTGAAAAACTTCGGCGCCAACGCGGAGGCCTTCCCGAAAACTATTGGCCCCCACCGGCATGATCATAAATTCCTGGATATCAACGTTGTTATCGGCATGTTTTCCCCCGTTTAGGATATTCATCATCGGTACCGGCAACTCCCGGGCAAAAAAGCCGCCTAAATACTGGAACAAAGGCAGGTCCAAGTACTTAGCCGCTGCCTTGGCACAAGCCATCGATACACTTAAAATAGCGTTAGCCCCAAGGTGTTCCTTGTTCTTGGTCCCATCCAGATTGCACAACAAAGCATCTATTTCCATCTGTCGGGTAACATCCATGCCGACGATTTCCGGTGCAATCTCCATGTTAACGTTGTCTACCGCGTGTTGGACCCCTTTCCCCTGATAGCGGTCCTTATCCCCATCCCGCAATTCCACCGCCTCGTAGATCCCGGTGGAAGCACCCGAAGGCACCGCTGCCCTCCCCTTGGTCCCATCTTCTAAAGTAATGTCTACCTCCACGGTTGGGTTGCCCCGGGAGTCTAAGATTTCCCGGGCCAAAATGTCTGCAATAATCATGATGCCATCCTCCTATATTTCCTGGGAATCATAAACTTCGAATTCAAAGTTTATGATTCGTTAACAAAGCAGCGTATGCCCCGTCATCTCCCGGGGAGGCTGAATCCCGAGTAAGCCCAGTAAGGTAGGGGCAATATCCCTTAAAGCCCCATCAGACCTTAACTTTCTGCCCTTATATTCTTCACCGGCCAACACCACAGGCACCGGGTTGGTCGTGTGGGCCGTTTGCGGCCCGCCAGTTTCCGGGTCAACCATCATTTCTACATTGCCGTGGTCCCCAGTGATTAAAACCGTTCCTCCTTGGGTCAGTACCTGCGGAACAACCCGCGCCAAACACTGGTCCACCACCTCCACAGCTTGAATGGCCGCCGCCAGCACCCCGGTATGGCCAACCATATCCGGGTTGGCAAAATTCAAGATGATCACCGGGTAGATGCCCAGCGCAAGTTTAGCTAATACTTCATCGACAATCAAGTAGGCACTCATTGCCGGCTGGAGATTATACGTAGCCACTCGTGGTGAAGGAACTAAAATCCGGTCCTCACCGGCATTCGGTGATTCAACACTCCCGTTAAAGAAGAAGGTTACATGGGCATATTTTTCCGTTTCCGCGATCCGCAGTTGCTTCAGCCCGGCCCGGGCCAAGACTTCACCTAGGGTGTTGTCCAGGTTTTGGGGCATAAAAGCCACCGGGGTATCAAGGGTTACATCATACTGGGTCAAACAGATAAAATTCACCCGCGGGGGCTGTGGTCCCCGGTCAAACTCCCGAAATTCCGGTTCCACAAAGGCTCTGGTTAGCTGCCGGGCCCGATCTGCCCGAAAATTGAAAAAAATCACCGTGTCACCATCTTGAATCCGGCCTTTCGGCTGGCCAGCCTCATCAACCAACACCGTCGGCACTACAAACTCATCAGTCACCCGCAGATGATAGGCCGCTTCAACCGCCGCCAGACCGATAGTTGCCATCTCTCCCCGGCCGTACACTAAAGCCTCCCAGGCTTTTTGCACCCGGTCCCAACGTTTGTCCCGGTCCATGGCATAATAGCGCCCGGAAACCGTCACTAACTGGCCTTTTCCCAGTTCCTGCAGCTTCTTTTCCAGAGCATTGATATATTTTTTCGCATTGGCTGGTGGCACATCCCGGCCATCCAAAAAAGCGTGGATATAAATCTTGTCGATTCCCTGACTCACCGCCAGGTCCAAAAGAGCAAACAGGTGGGTGATATGGCTGTGAACACCACCATCGGACAACAGACCCATCAAATGCAAGGCCCGGCCGGTGTCCACCTTGGCCCGGGCCAAGGCCTGCAATAAGACCGGGTTCTGCTGCCATTCCCCCGAGTCTATTGCCTTGGAAATCCGGGTCAACTCCTGGTAAACGATCCGGCCGGCCCCAATATTTAGGTGGCCGACTTCCGAATTACCGATCTGCCCTGCGGGCAACCCAACTTCTTCCCCGGCAGCCGCCACCGCCGTATGGGGATATGTTTCCCACAAATGATTAAATGTCGGCAATGACGCCAACTTTAACGCATTCCCTGTAGACTCTTCGCGCAGACCCCAACCATCCAAAACAATGAGCATCACCGGACGCTGCCCTCTGGCCAACAAGTTTCCCACCTCTACTGCTCTTCATATCGTACAATCCGGGCAAACGAATCTGCCTTAAGGCTGGCTCCCCCGACTAAAGCACCATCAATATCCGTACCGTTCATCAATTCCTGAACGTTTTCCGGTTTTACACTACCACCATACAGGATCCGCACAAGATCGGCGGCACCGGTGTCCAAAGCCCTCACCACAGAGCGGATAAAAGCACATCCATTCTGGGCGTCGGTTGCCGAAGCCGTCCGTCCCGTACCGATGGCCCACACCGGTTCGTAGGCGATAATTACCCGCCTTAACTGTTCCGGCGGTAGACCCGTCAAAGCTCCCCGCACCTGAATCTCCACCACCGGCTGGGTAATCCCGTTTTCGCGCTGGATCAAGGTTTCCCCAACACAGATAATCGGGATTAAATCCGCTGCTAAGGCGGCCCGGGTTTTTTCAGCTACCATGGCATCTGTTTCGCAAAAATGCTGCCGCCGTTCCGAGTGACCGAGAATCACATAGGCACAACCCAGGGCTTTAAGCATCCCGGCCGCGATTTCCCCGGTAAAAGCCCCTTCCGGTGCAGCGTGCATATTCTGTGCACCTAAACGAACATTACTCCCAACCAGGCCGGTTGCCACCGTTGCCAAGGCAGTAAAAGGGGGGCATACCACGATTTCCCGTCCCCGGCACGCCGCCAGTAATGGCCCTAAGGCCACAACCATATCTCTGCCTTCTTCGGGCGTTAAATACATCTTCCAATTACCAGCAATAACGGGCACCCGCAAACAACCACCACCTGCTTAATTTCTTATTTTATATATAAAACCACAACCTGCCAGTTATTTCAAGCCCTTTAGGACTTTGTCCTGGAGGACCGCCACGCCCGGCAACTCGCATCCTTCTAAAAATTTTAGCGAAGCACCCCCGCCGGTGGAAACATGGGTGATTTTGGCGGTTAAGCCGGCTTTTTTCACCGCAACCATGGAATCACCGCCCCCAACGATGCTCACCCCGTTTACCGCCGCCACCGCCTGCGCTATCGCCAAAGTACCCTGGTCAAAAGGCGGCAACTCAAAGGCGCCCATCGGCCCATTCCAAATTACGGTCCGCGCTTTGGCCAACGCTTCGGCAAACAAGCGGCTACTCTCCGGCCCTATATCCAAAGCCATCTGATCCTCTGGAATCGCGTCGACCGGTACAACCTTAGCCGTGGCTCCGACCTTGGGTTCCGTGGCCACCACCACATCCACCGGCAACAACAATTCTACCCCGGCTTCCCGGGCCTTTTTCAGCACTATCCGGGCCTGGTCTGCTTTATCTTTCTCACACAAAGATTTACCAACCTCTTTGCCTTGGGCAAAAAGGAACGTATTGGCCATGCCACCACCGATCAGCAAGCTATCTGTTTTGCTAATTAAATTCTCAATCACCCCGATTTTATCCGCTACCTTAGCACCCCCTAAGACAGCGAAAAACGGCTTGGCCGGCCTGGTTAAAGCTTGCCCCATCACCGTGATTTCCTGGGCCAGCAATAAGCCGGCCACCGCCGGGATGTAGGCTGCTACCCCGACAGTAGATGCGTGAGACCGGTGAGCAGCCCCAAAAGCATCATTGACAAACAGGTCGGCAAGACCGGCCAATTTTTGGGCAAACACCGGGTCGTTTTTTTCCTCCTCGGGATGGAAGCGGACATTTTCCAACAAAACAATATCACCCGGTTGCATCCGGTTTACGACCGCTTCCACTTCCGGCCCAATGCAATCAGCCAGCTTGGGCACCTGACGGCCTAAAAATTCACCCAACCTTACTGCCACCGGGTTTAACCGGTCTTTTTCATTGACCTTGCCTTTCGGCCGGCCCCGGTGGGAAACCAGTACAACCTTGGCCCCGGATCCGGCCAAATACCGAATTGTCGGCATTGCGGCCTCAATCCGGGTGTCATCGGTAATCATTCCGGCCGTATCAACAGGTACGTTAAAATCCACCCTTACCAGTACCCGTTTTCCCCGGACATCCACATCACGAACGGTCAGCTTTTTCAAACCCAGACCCCCATCAATTAAGAAATTCAAAATTCTTTTAATTTTGAATTATACCCTTTAGCCGGTTTTTTACCACCCTTTTTACGAAAAAGTAAAAAAGATTGTTAAAGTCCCTGTTTCCCAATATATGCCGCCAAGTCGACCAACCGGCAGGAATACCCGTACTCATTATCATACCAGGCAATTACCTTGACCATATCCCCGTCAACCACCATCGTCGACAAAGCATCGATGGCTGCGGAAAAAGTGGTGCCATTATAATCACGCGAAACCAAAGGCAATTCGTTAAAACCCATAATCCCCTTCAAAGGCCCTGTTGCCGCCGCTTTCAGCACCGCATTGACTTCTTTGGCCGTCGTCTTTTTCTCGACCGCGACGACCAAATCCACCACCGATACGTTCGGCGTAGGTACCCGCATTGCAAACCCGTTTAATTTTCCGTCAAGCTCCGGGAGTACCTTGCCTACCGCCTTGGCGGCACCGGTCGAAGTCGGCACAATGGACAAGTTGGCTGCCCGGGCCCGGCGGTAGTCTTTATGCGTCTGGTCCAGAATCTTTTGGTCGTTGGTGTAGGCATGGACCGTAGTCATCAGCCCTTTAATAATGCCGAAGTTTTCGTGCAAGACTTTGGCCACCGGCGCCAAACAGTTGGTTGTACAGGAAGCGTTGGAAATTACCCGGTGAACCTTCGGGTCATATTTGTGTTCGTTTACCCCCATGACAATGGTAATGTCTTCGTTTTTTGCCGGAGCGGAAATAATTACCGTTTTCGCCCCACCGGTAAAGTGGGCCGCCGCTTTTTCGCCGTCAACAAACAGACCGGTGGATTCGATGACCACATCGGCCCCGACTTCTCCCCAGGGAATGGCTGCCGGGTCCTGCTGGGCAAACACCTTAACCTGCTTTCCGTTAAGCGAAAAGCTGTCCTCATGAACAGCAATATCCCCCCGGAAAGTACCATGCACCGAATCATATTTCAGCAGATGGGCATTGGTCCGGGCATCAGTCAAATCGTTAATTGCCACGATTTCGACCCCCGGATGCCCTACCGCCGCCCGGGTCGCCAACCGGCCGATCCGTCCAAAACCGTTAATCCCTACACGAACCGTCATCCATACTCCTCCAATCTCACGCTTTTTGCCTAATTAAGGTCAACAATCGGCGGGCCAAGCTTTCGTCAATTACCAAGGTGTCGATAAACTGGTAGGTACTAACGGCCAAAACCGCTGCCGCCTTCCGGCAGCCCCCGGCAACTGCCACCAGGTGTTCCCCGCCGGTCAAGTCTGCCAACCGCAAACCCAAACCCTCATAGACCCCGACGATCTCTCCTTGCTGATTGAAAAAAGAACCGAAGACCTCCCCCACCGCCCCCTGCCGGCACAAACCTTCCCATTCGCCGGCAGTCAATCCCCGGCGCCGGGCCATCGTCGCTGCCGTACCAATCCCGGTTAAAACCACCCTGGCCGAACGAATTAGACCCTGTACCTCAACCACTTTAGGGTCCAGCAACAAAGCACTGCAGGCCGCAGGCGACAAACAATCAGGCACATGAAACAACCGGCACCGGGCGCCCAAGGCCTGGGCCAACCGGGCCGCTATCGAATTCGCCTGGAGTTCGGCATCCTCCCCCAGCCCACCGCAAGCGGCAACCACCATCCCCGGCCAGCGGGCCCCCGAAGGCAGATGATCAATCACCAGGGCCAGGGTGCGGCCACCCATAACCGCCAACACCCCATCTGCCGGTAATACCGCCAAGAGGATCCGGGCTGCTCGCGCAACCAGCTTCTGGCGGGCCGGGAGGTCTTGATCCGCATCCCCCGGAATAATGATCACCCGGCCGGCATTAACCCCATCCCGCAAAGCTTCTTCAAGGGTGGTTAACCCCCGGGTGTGGTGGACCAACCCTTCAAGCTCCGCCACAATCGCCTCACCCAAAGGAGTGAGCCGCACCCCTTCCGGCTGGACTTGGATGTAACCGGCTTCCCGGAGGAAATCCATTTCCCGCCGGACAAGCCGCTCCCCCCAGCCGAGCCGTTCCGCCAGACTCCGTCGGCCGACCGGTCCCGTAAAAGAAATGTAGCGAAGAATAGTATACCGTTTTTCTACTATCTCCATTAACTCGGGGACAATCCCCGGTAGCCACTCTAAAAATCCTTCAGCCACGAATAGGATTCCTCACTAATAATGGGTACTTTTTTGTCCCACCGGGACTATCATTGTCCCGTTAACCTCAGAAATAATTTCCGCCAAAAAGCGGAAAACGCTGCCGGAAAAACCTACTTTATATTTTATACGCCATTGCCCTTTTTATTCCTGCCTTAATACCGCCTTCTTTGCGGTGTAGCCAAAATTTGCAGCTCATCCCGGTATTTGGCGACTGTCCGCCGGGAAATATCAATCCCTGCCCCCTTTAACCGTTCCGCAATCTCCCGGTCGCTCAAAGGGTTTCGGGCGTCTTCCTGATCGACCATTTCCCGGATCATCCGTTTGATACACTCGGTGGCTTTCTTTTTTCCACTGCCGATACATGCCAGCCCGCTACCAAAAAGAAACTTTAATTTGAATACGCCTTGGGGTGTCTGGATGTATTTACTGGCGATCGCCCGACTGACCGTCGACTGATGGACCCCGATAATATCCGCAACGTGCTTTAAGTTCAACGGTTTCAAAAAGCGCACACCGCGATCCATAAATTCCCGCTGCAGATCGACTAAGCAGGTTACCACCCGGTAAAGGGTCAGCCGGCGTTGTTCGATTGACTTGATTAGCCACTCGGCGGCGCTAAGCTTGTTTTCTAAAAACTTCCGCGTCTTGAGATCACACCGGTCTTCCTGCCGCAGTAAAGCCTGGTAGGCAAAATTTACGGCCAGGTGGGGTACCGTCGAATCATTAATCAAAACGACGTACTTTCCCTCAACCCGTTCAACAACGATGTCGGGAACAATATAGCGCACATCGTTATTCAGGCTAAAGCGGGCCCCCGGCTTGGGATCAAGACTCTTGATCAAGTCGGCGAGGGCTTGTACCTCCTGAACGGTAATTTTGAGCCGTTGGGCAATCCAGACCAGCCGGCCGTTACCCAGATCATGGAGATAATGCCGCAAAATTGCATCACACTCCGGGGTCAGCTGGCCTTTTTGGACCAACTGAATCCGCAGGCATTCGGCCAGGTCCCGCGCCCCGACACCAACCGGGTCAAACCCTTGAATGACCTTCAAGATACCTTCAACTTGCTCTTGATTAACCAACAAAACCCGGCTGACCTCATCAAGCGAACAGGTCAGGTAGCCATTTTCGTCCAAGTTGCCAATCAAAAATTCGCCAATCCGCCGTTCCCGGTTGGCCGGCAACAATACATTCAGTTGAAACAATAAATACTCTTGTAAGTTCGGCGCCGGCGCCCAAATGTTATCACTGCTGAACATCTGCTCCGATGTTCGCCGCACCATCCCCGGCTGACCCTGATCCCCAAAATACTCCGTCCAATCAGCATCAATTTGCTCCGGTCCATCTTCTTCCGGTGTTTCTCTTTCCGGCATTTCCCCTTCATCCAGTTGCCCGGTAAGTTCTTCCTTCACTTCCAATAGCGGGTTTTCCAACAGTTCCTGTTCAAGGTACCGGGACAATTCCAGGGTGTTTAATTGTAACACCGCAATCGCTTGACGTAGTTCCGGGGTCATGATCAATTTTTGCGTCTGCTCGGTAGCCAGACCAATACCTACCCGCATGAACCGTTCCCCGCTTTCTTTCGCTCGCAAGCTTAAGCGAATTACCTGATTTCCTCAGCCATGTGCTCAAGTTTCCGGATCCGGTGGTTAACCCCGGATTTACCTACCGGTGGACTTAACATTTCACCTAGTTCTTTCAAGCTTGCTTCCGGATACTGCAGGCGCAATTCGGCAACATCCCGCAGGGGTTGGGGCAGCTTGGTCAGTCCCCGGGTCCGGGCAATCAACTTGATCATTTCTACTTGCCGCACGGCGGCATTCACGGTTTTGGTCAAATTTGCGGTTTCACAATTGACCAAACGGTTGACTTGGTTACGCATCTCCTTGACAATCCGCACATTCTCAAAATCCAACAAGGCGGTATGGGCGCCGATGATGCTCAGCATCTTGACAATCTGGTCACTTTCCTTGAGGTAAACAATAAACCAGGTTCTACGCCGACTCACTTTAGGAGCCAATTTAAAGCGCTGAAAAAGGTCACAAAGTTTTTCGGCGTGGCTTTCATCATCAGTAATGATCTCAAAATGGTATGTCCCTTCCGGACTGTTTACGGAACCTCCCCCCAAAAATGCACCCCGCAAATAAGCCCGCCGGCAGCATTGCCGTTTTACCAGGTCCTCATTGGCAACAAAAAAGAAGTTGCCGTTTTCAGCCTTAATCCCTAAATCTTTGAGCAGATCCGGCCGTTCACCACGCACTGGTAAGATAATCACATAATCATTGCTTTTTTTCAAGCGGCGTTTCCGCCGGACCACAATCCTAGCCTGCAAGCGGAATACCGACTTAACCAACCGGAAAACTTTCCGCGCAACACTAGCACTATCCGTCGTAACCAAGATGGCAATCAGCCGGCCCCGACCGACCTGCAAAAGGCCATCCATCCGGATCAACGCCGCCAGTTCAGCCAGTTGACAGCATCGGCGCCGGGGCATAACCCGGGCCAACTCTTCTTTCGCGTCTCCGGAAAAAGACACCAAATCACATCCTTTGGCGGAAACGGGTTTACCAGAGCCGCAACTTTACAGCTGCCGGTTTTGCCCTTTTCCCGGCCGGAAAGGCCGGGCCAATTTACGCCGGAAGCGGAAAAAATCAATCAACCCAATCCCGCTTTGCCGTTCCTTTTCCCGGAGCACCAGCCGCATCACCGTTTGGGCCAGCCGGACCGGGTCGTGACGGACCAGATCTTCTTTATTATTTAATTTGGCCCGGACCACAATTACATCCTGCTTTTCCAGGACACGGATGTCCGGAACTACAGGCAGCTGTCTTTTAGCTTTATACTTGAGCAGAAGCGGCCGGGGCACCATTTCGGTATTAACGATAATATAATCGACCAGCTTTCGGCCGCTTTGCCGGTGAATCGCCGCCAAATGTGCCGCCGCAGAAAAACCATCCGTTTCCCCAGGCTGGGTCATCACATTACAGACATAAATCTTCGGGGCCGGTGAAGCCGCCAAGGCGGCACACATCCCTTCGACCAAAAGATTGGGAATCACACTGGTATACAGACTACCCGGACCGAGAATAATCGCATCTGCTTCCTGAATTGCTTGCAGGGTCTGCGGTAATGGCCGGCACGGCGGATCCAGATAAACCTGCTTCACCGGAGAACCGGCCGCCGGGATCGCTGTCTCCCCCCGGACCTGCCGGCCATCTGCCAACTCGGCACAAAGGGTTACATCCTCCAGGGTAGAGGGCAAAACCTGGCCCCGCACGGC
Source organism: Heliobacteriaceae bacterium (assembly GCA_028707535.1). Taxonomy (GTDB): domain Bacteria; phylum Bacillota; class Desulfitobacteriia; order Heliobacteriales; family Heliobacteriaceae; genus STF2-203. The sequence continues at coordinate 15,196 of JAQWAU010000012.1, forward strand.
TAAAATCCGGCTCATCAAAGCCACCGCTTTTTCAAAGCCCCCGGCCGTTTGCGTCGCCGCCGCCAAGAGCAAGTTGCCCATATTATGCCCGGCCAGCCCATTGCCTTGCACAAACCGGTAATTCAATACCTGATCCATTTCTGATTCCGTATCGGCTAAGGCCACCAAACAGTGCCGGATATCACCAGGGGCCACCATACCCAGGTCCCCCCGCAGCCGGCCGGAACTGCCCCCATCATCAGTCACCGTGACGATCGCGGTGATGTTGGACGTATATTCTTTCAACCCGCGCAACAAGACGGACAGGCCGGTACCACCACCGATCACCACCACTTTAGGCCCCCGTCCGAGGGAGCGGCGCCGGTATAGAACCTCCACCAACCGGCTTTCCATCTCCGGGGTTAACGCTTCAAAAATCGAACGCATCATCGAAGCAAAACCAAATAACAGGAAGAAAACGCCGATGGCAGCGACAAATAACCCCAAACCGGTCAGAGACGCCTGATCCAAACCATATGAAAGCACCCGCAGTTTGTTTTCCAAAAAACCGTAAAACTCACCGTCATTAAGAATCGAGGCACTGGCTCCTAGCAAAATCAGGCCGCAAAAGGACAAAAGCAACCAGCGCTTGACCTTAAGCCCCGGGTAGAGCCAAAGGACCCATTTCACCGTTTTCTTTCGCCCCCCAAGTTCTTATCGATGTCCCGGTGCTTGATGGCAACTATATAATTCTGTTGATCCAGGAAGCCGGCCAAACTATTGACCAACACCACTGAACGGTGCCGCCCCCCGGTACAACCGATCCCAATCACTAAATGGGTTTTGCCTTCAGCGATATAGTGGGGCATTAAAAACTGCAGCAACGAGTTATATTGGCGCGTGAACAACCGCGTTACCGGGAAGTCCAACACGTATTGCCGGACCGGCTCCTCATTGCCGGTTAAGTGGCGAAGTTCCGGTATGTAATAAGGATTGGGCAAAAACCGGACATCCATGAGCAGATCCGCATCCCGTGGCGTCCCGTATTTATAACCGAACGACATCACGGTAATCCGCAGCTGAATGTTCGGTTCCCCTTTGCCAAAAAGTTCGATTACCTGGACCTTTAACTGTTGCGCCGAAAGGTCGGTTGTATCAATCACCTTGTTGGCCCGGCCCCGGAGGTCGGCCAGCAATTGGCGCTCTAATTTGATCCCATCCCAAATGCGCCCGGTTTCCGACAACGGATGCCGCCGGCGAGACTCCTTAAAGCGACGGACCAAGGTCTCATCCGATGCTTCCAGGAACAGTATTTCACTGTTAATCCCCAAAGCGGCCAGCTCTTCAAGCCCGACGTTCAAAGCCCCGAAAAACTCTCCCCCCCGGATATCGATCACCAGGGCGATCTTGTTAATCTTGCCTTGGGATTGCACAATCAATTCGCCAAATTTCGGTAACAAATTGGGTGGCAGGTTGTCAACACAAAAAAACCCAAGGTCTTCCAGCGCCCGAACCGCTTGGGTTTTGCCTGCTCCTGATAAGCCGGTAATGACGACAACCCGGATTGTCTTCTCCGCCCGTTTTTCCACCCGTTTCACCTCTTGCCCCACCGGTTGCCCTTGGCCGGTGCCGGGCCAACGGACTACATCTATTATAACATTAAGCCGCGCTTCCGTAAAACCAGGGCCGCGGCGCCAATAATCCCCGCCGTGTTACCCAAATGGGCCGGAACAATTTGACAAAGAGAACCGGCGGCCGGTAAAGCCAGCCTGGCCACCGTTTCCCGGACCGGCCCCAACAACAACTCCCCGGCCTGGCCCACCCCGCCCCCGACGATGATGGCCTCCAAGTTTAACAAGTTCAACAAATTGGCAAAACCCCAGCCTAAATAACCGGCTACCTCCCGGACAATCGCCCGGGCCACCGGCTCCCCCCGCCCGGCTGCCGCAAAAACGTCCCTGGCCTCTTGGGGCCAGGGACCAGGTCCGGCGTGCCGTTCCCGGGCCAGCCGGATCACGGCCGGGGCCGCCACCAATGTCTCCAGACAACCCTGCCGGCCACAACTACATTCCGGGCCATCAGCCAGGAGGATCATGTGCCCCAACTCTCCAGCCGTCCCGGCAGCCCCCCGGTAAAGCCGGCCATCCAGCACCAAACCACAGCCGACCCCGGTACCGACCGTCACCACGGCAAAAGACATAAATTCCCGGCCGGCCCCTTGCCAGTGTTCCCCTACCGCCGCCAGGTCGGCGTCGTTTTCCAGATAAACCGGCAGCCCGCTCTGTTCCCGCAGACGCCGGCCCAAGGGAACATCCCGCCATTTTAAGTTCGGCGCCCAACTCACCACATCCGGGGTGTCCGGCTGCAAAGCGCCGGGGACACCAACCCCCACTCCGGCAATCAGGTTGCCCCCTAACTCCCGGCCATCATCCCTTAATTCGCTGATTAACCCGGCAATCCGCGGCCATACCTGGTCAAAACCCGCCGCCGGCGTTGGTACTTCCCGGTACCGCAAAAGCTGACCCTGCCGGTTGACCAGGGCCCCCTTAATCCCGGTGCCCCCAAGATCGACCGCCACCGCCCAAGGGCTGCCCTCGCCTTTTTCTATCCCCATCCCGGTCACCCCTTTTGCAAAGCTAACGCCCGTAAAGGACCGTCAAACCGGCCAACCGGTCGGCCACCACCGGGTTCAAATGTTCACTGCGACACCGCCAGCACCAATTACCGGCGACTGTACCCGGTACATTCATCCTGGCCTCACTGCCCAAACCCAAGACATCCTGTAAGGGAAAAACCGCCCGGTCGGCCACACTCGCCAGGCCCAACCGGATAAAGTCCCAGCATATATCTTTACCATCGGAGTTTAAGTAGCGAAGGGCATACTCCCGGTCTGCCGGCCGGCAATGGGAAAACCAGCCCAAAACCGGATCGTTGTCATGGGTTCCCGTGTATACCACACAATTCCGCTCGTAACGAAACGGCAAAAAATCACTTGGCTCGTTCGCATCAAACGCAAACTGCAAAATCTTCATTCCCGGAAACCCAAACCGCTCCTTGAGCCGGACCACCCCGGGGGTAATTACCCCCAGATCCTCGGCGATCACCGGCAAGGGTCCCAAAGCCTTGGTAACCGCCGTAAACAAACGGGCGCCGGAACCTTTCTTCCACCGGCCCTGCACCGCTGTTTTCGCCCCGTAAGGCACCGCCCAATACGCCATAAACCCCCGGAAATGGTCCACCCGGATGAGATCAACCATCCCCAACAGCTGTTGAAACCGCCTGACCCACCACCGGTAACCCGACTTTTTTTGCCCCGGCCAGTTATAGGTGGGATTGCCCCAGAGCTGGCCTTCCGGACTGAAATAGTCGGGGGGTACACCACCGATCTCCACCGGAATTCCCTCCCGGTCGAGGTGAAACAGTTCCCGCCGGTCCCAGGCGTCGGCGCTATCCCAGGCAACATAGATGGGCAGATCCCCGATCAAGCGCACCCCCTTTTGGCCGGCATACTCCCGCAAAGCTCGCCACTGGCGGAAAAAGATAAACTGGCAAAATTGGTGGTAAGTAATTTCCGGGGTGTACATCCGGGATAGTTTTTGTCTGCCGGTTGCCGGCAAGGTCCGGTACTCCCGGGGCCACCCGGTCCATTCCCGGCCATGGTGGGCATCTTTCAAGACCATGTACAAGCTAAACGCTTCCAGCCAATCCCGGTGATCAGCCAAAAACCGCCGAAACGCCGGGCTTTCCGGTCCGTTTTGAGCCCGGAACCGGGCATAAGCGGTCTGCAAGACAGCTGCTTTAAACCGGATGACGGCGGGAAAGTCTACCTGGTCCCCAGCCGTATCCGCAGCCCCGGGTAAGGTTTCTACCAAGTCTGCCAATTCACCGGTCGCAAGGAGGCCATCCCGGCAAAGGGTTTCCGGACTGAGCAACAAGGGATTGCCGGCAAAAGCCGACAATCCGGCATAAGGACTGTTCCCGTAACCGGTCGGCCCTAAAGGCAATACCTGCCATAATTTCTGGCCGGCCCGATGCAAAAAATCAACAAACCGGTAGGCTGCCGGCCCGAGGTCCCCAATCCCGTAACTTCCCGGCAAGGAAGTGGGATGCAGTAATATGCCGCTGACCCGTTCCATCCTGCCTCCTCCTTCACCCACCGGCCCGGAGGGTAAAAATTGCCGATTGCAAAGGTTTCAGGTAAAGGCGTACCTCCTGGCTGACCGTATGTGAGCCGATCCGGACCGCCATTTGCCCGGCCAACAGTTCGACCAACCGGCCACCGGCCGGGTAACAGGCGGCCAATATGGCCTCAGGCAAGTTAAAGGTCACCCCCTCCCCTTCACCGGCAAAAGCGAAGTTGATCATCACCAAGGTGAGGTCGGCCGCAGCTGCCCGGTAAAAAACTACCATTTTACGGTTATCGTGTTCAATAAACCGAATCGTCCCATAATTTAGGGAAGGCCTTTCCCGACGCACCGCCAATACGTGCCGGTACCAGGCCAAAAGCGCCGGGTTTTGCTTGAAATCCAATTCCGGGAAACACTGCTCACCGAAATCCCCTTCAAACAACGGCGGCCGCACCTCTTCCCCGGATTCCTGACCGGCATAAAGCATTGGTATTCCCGGCAAGGTCAAAGCGAGTAAAAACGGCGGCTTACTCCGTTCGATACCCCCGTACATCACGACACTGCGGATTTCGTCATGATTTTCCGTATAACGGATCAGGCGGTATTCCGGCGGATAGTAACTTTCCTCGTATTTAATCTTCGCCGGAATATGTTGAACTTCGAAATAAGGGTCTTCGTAGCGGATGGCATGGTGCAGGCTTTTTAGCTGGTTGTAAAGTTCAAAAGCATAGACAGCATCAAACCCGCTCGCTAATAATTCCTTCAAACGTTCGTACGCTTCAGCAAAAAAGACCACCTCCGGCTTCAGCCGTTTTAGCTGGCTGATCGCCTCCCGCCAAAACGCCGAAGGTACCCAATGGGCAAAGTCACACCGGTAGCCGTCAAGATCAAACTCCCGCACCCAGTATTCCAGGACGGAAAGCATGTACTCCCACATCTCCCGGCGTACCCGGTCATCCGCATACCCCAGCAGGTCATAATTGGGTTTACCCGGTACCTTAACCCCGTAATTTAAGTCGGCGGTATCGGTCCAGTCGGCACAAGGCGGTAACGGGCAGACACCGGTCCCGTCTGCCGGCCAAAGAAACCATTCGGGATGGTAGCCGCCTTTGGCCGGGGGATTAGCCGGATCCAGCAAAACATTGTCCGGGGCACAGTGGTTACCAACAAAATCCATGACCACCCGCAGTTCCAAGCGGTGGGCCGCCCTAACCAGTTCCCGGAATTGTTGCCGGCCCAGCCGGTCAACATCAGCTTCCGGACACCCAGGGACTAATTCTACCAATTCCGGGGCAACCGCCTTGTAGTCTTTGATTGCGTAGGGACAACCGGACACCCCCTTGCAGTGAAGCCGGCCAATTGGCTGTACCGGCATTAACCAAACCGTATTCGCCCCCAGCCATTTTATGCGGGGCAAATCTGCCCGAATATCCGCCAGGGTACCGAACCGGCCGGCTTTGTAACCGTGAACCCGGGGATAAACTTGATAAATAATCGCCGCTTGAAACCACTTCGGGGCCGGCATAAACCACCCTCCCGCCGCCATCATCCGCAATAGTGTTTCCCATTTTGGGTGGAAAAACTAGTCCTGGTCAAATCACCCATTGCCGCAAAGTTACCGCCACCCCGTCCTCACGGTTGGTCGGCGCCACCCAGTGGGCAGCAGCTTTTACCTCAGCCGGGGCGTTGCCCATCGCCACCCCCAGGCCGGCATAAGCCAACAGGTCCAAATCATTGTACGAATCCCCGATCGCCAAAGTTTCCGCCCGCTTAATCCCGAGGCGTCCGGCAAGAAACGCCAAGGCCGGCCCTTTCCCGGCATTCCGGTGCATAAACTCCAGGTACTGGGGTTTCGAACGGGTAACAAATAAGTCTTCACCCCAGCGTTTCCGGGCATCGCCCACCAAATCAGCCAACACTGCCGGGTCACCAATCCCCACAACTTTCGTCACCTGACCGGCAGCCAAAAGGGGCTGGTAGTCCCGGACCAGACTTACCGGCACCCTGGCCAAACGGACATAATCCCGCCCGGCCGAGCCAAATTGGGTCATATACAGGTGGTCATCCTGATAGATATTGACATGGAGATTCGCGGCACGCAAAAATTCCACGACTTCACCGGCCAGTTCCCCGGGCAACGGCCGGTGCCAAAGCACTTCTCCCGTCTTGGCATGTTTCAACAACGCCCCTTGGTAAACAATCAAAGGCTGGTCTAAACCGAGCCGGCAGGCAAAAGGCAAGGCCGACCGGTACATCCGCCCGGTAGCCAAGGTTACTACCACTCCCCGCCGGATCGCCGCCTGGACGGCCGCCTGAACCGCCGGGGTAATCGTCAGTTCCGGTGTCAACAAAGTATCATCAAGATCAATGGCCACCAAGCGGATTTCGCGCTCCTTATTTTCTGTCACCAGGTCTGCCTCCTTACAAGATTATGGCAATATTATTTTAGCATAATTTTTTTCCGGATGGTCGGATCACCCGGTTAATGGCGATTTACCGCGGTTTCGGGCGTTTTAATCACCGGACAAGCGCTATTTGCTTTTTGCGAAGTATCGGTTATACTATTTATAGCCCGATCAGCTTCAGGATGAAAACGGTACCCCTTCTCGACCGCCTCCGGCTTAGGGAAGTATTTGGAACTGTCTTTTCCCCTAAGCGCGGGTATGAAGGATCTACGAGGAGGTTTTCTATTCATGTTCGAAGACAAGGTGCTGACCTGCAAGGAGTGCGGCCGGGAATTCGTATTTACGGCGTCAGAGCAGGAATTCTACGCCGCAAAGGGCTTTACTAATGCCCCTGGCCGTTGCCCGGAATGCCGGGCCGCCCGGCGTCAGCGCAACAACGGGGGGTACAACCGGCCCGAACGGCAGATGTATGAAGTCGTCTGTTCTGATTGTGGCAAGGAAACTACGGTACCTTTCCAGCCCCGTGGCGACAAACCGGTGTATTGCCGGGAGTGTTTCCAGACCCGCGGCCGCTGGTAAACCCAGATTGTCAAAAAACCCGCCTAACCGGCGGGTTTTCTTGTTGAGCACAAAAGCAGGCCGGCTCCCAAAGAGCCGGCCTGCCACTATTTAAGTAGTAACCTGTTTACATCCCGGTAACGGCAATCAAGTTCCGCACAGATTGAACCGACTTGGCAAAAAGGGCTTTTTCATCTTCGTTCAGTTCGACTTCGAAGATCTTCTCGACGCCATTGGCGCCGAGCATTACCGGCACACTGGTGAACACGCCGCTGTAACCGTACTCACCTTGCAGGTAAGCAGCACAGGGCAGAATGCGCTTCTTGTCCTTCAAAATGGCTTCGGCCATCTGAACGGCGGAAGCGGACGGGGCATAAAAAGCGGAACCGGTCTTCAAGAGGTTGACGATTTCGGCGCCACCGGAGCGAGCCCGCTGCACCATGGCTTGAATTTTCTCTTCCGGCAACAGCTGGCGGATCGGGATCCCGCCGGCCGTGGTGTAGCTCGGCAGGGGCACCATGTCGTCACCATGCCCACCAAGAACAAAGGTGGAGACATCTTTTACGGAACAGCCGAGTTCCATAGCGATAAAGGTCTTAAAACGGGAGGAATCAAGAATCCCGGACATCCCGACAACCCGGTTCGGCGGGAAGCCGGAAGCCTTCAGGGCGACATAGCACATGGCATCCAAGGGGTTGGATACAATGATCAAAACCGCATTGGGGGAGCACTCTGCCGCTTTTTTGGCACAATCGGCCACAATCTTGGTGTTGATATTGATCAGGTCGTCACGGCTCATGCCGGGTTTCCGCGCCACACCGGCCGGAATGATGAAAATGTCGGAATTGGCGGCCGCGACATAATCATTGGCCCCAACTATGTTACAATCGTAGCCTTCCACCGGGGAGGCTTCCATCAGGTCTAAACCTTTACCCTGGGGCAGCCCTTCAACGATATCAATCAGGACAATGTCCCCCAGCTCTTTGGAGGCTGCCCAGTGGGCCGCAGTTGCGCCAACGTTACCGGCACCGACGATGGAGATCTTCTTACGTGCCATAATTTTCTTTTCCCCTTTCCTTAAATTATATTTGTTCACCCCGCAGCCTTTAGCGGTTTACTCTGCTGGCAATATACCCCGTCAATCCGCAAAATACTGCTTGGGCGAATTCCGTTTTTGACCTTTTTAGACTGAATTGTCACTAAATTAAAAATATGCTGATACTTATGCCGTCATTTTCTATACTAGTCCTCCGGCTGCAAAAAGTCAAAGCCTTCCCGAAAAATCCGTTCGATTTTTCGGGAAGGCTTTTTAAAGTTAGTTGCCAAAAGTTTCCAACCCCGCAGCAAACGCCCGGCGATTGATTGCCAGTAGTTTAGGGGGGATAACTGCGGCCAAAGCTTCCTGCCAAATGGTCAGGGGAATAGTCATCCCCGCCGCCAGCATCCCCATTAAAACGACATTAGCCGCCTTTTCGCTGCCGGCCCGGCCGGCCAAGGTCTGGGCCGGCGCCAGCAGTACTGGGGAAAATCGCGCTTTGAGGGCTGGGACAATGTCCGGCGGATAAACAGCTGCCCCGACCAACACCGGCAACGGATCAATGCGTTGGTCGTTAATGATTACGGTTCCGGCCGGGCGCAACATTTGGGCCCACCGGTAGGCTTCCAGTTTTTCAAAGGCAACCAAAAAATCCGCTTCCCCAGGCTCAATCAAGGGTGAAAACACCTGTTCGCCCATCCGGACCTGGGTGACAACCGAACCGCCCCGTTGCGCCATCCCGTGGATCTCGGACATCTTTACATCTAAACCCTGGGCTAAACCAACCTGGGCCAAGATTTTGCCCGCTAAAATTGTCCCTTGACCCCCGACACCGACAAGTAAAATGTTGGTCACATTAGGCATTTTCTTCACCCGCTTTCCGCAGGGCGCCAAATTTGCAGACCTTAGTACAAACCCCGCAACCGGTGCATAAGGCAGGATTAACCTCCACACTGCCGGCCCCTTCCGGGAAGGACAGGGCCGGGCAGCCCAGCCGCAAACAAGCCTTACAGGCATTACAACCGGCAACTACTACCGGAGACTCCGGTGTTTTGACGAGCAAGGCACAAGGCCGGCGGGCAATGATCACCGACGGTTCCGGAACGGCGATCTCCCGGGAAACAACTTCTTTTACCTTTGGCAGATCAAACGGATCTACTTCGGTAACCCGTTTAACCCCTAAGGACTTGGCCAGAGCAACAAAATCCACCTTGTAAGCCGGCTGACCGGTTAATGTCCGGCCGGTGCCCGGGTGGTCCTGATGACCGGTCATTGCGGTGGTGCCGTTGTCCAGGATAATTACCGTCGCGGTCCCCCCGTTATAAACAATGTCCATCAAACCGGTAATCCCGGAATGCAGGAAAGTAGAATCCCCGATCACCGCCACCAGCCGGCGGGCCAGGCCGGGATTGCCTTTTTCCATCCCTAAGGCGCCGGAGATGGAAGCCCCCATACAAATACAGGTATCCAATACCGCCAATGGCGGCAAGGCCCCTAAGGTATAACACCCAATGTCCCCGGTAACGGTAAGTTTCAATTGGCGGAGCACGTAAAACAGCCCCCGGTGGGGACACCCCGGACACATAACCGGCGGCCGCCCCGGTGCTTCGAAAGGCCTCGGCTCAGCCTCCCGGCCGGCTGTTTCCCGACCCAGAGCGCCGGCAATTCTTTCCTTAACCAGGGTAACGGACAACTCGCCATAAGCGGGAAAAATCTGCTTGCCGGTTACCGGCAACCCCATGGCCTTAATTTGGTTTTCCAGATAAGGCTCCAGTTCCTCCACCACAAACAGTCTGCCGACCTGACCGGCAAATTCCCGGATCATTTGGCTGGGCAAGGGGTGGGTCATCCCCAGATGCAAGATGGTTGCCTCCGGCCAAGCTTCCCGGGCATACAGGTAGCTAATCCCGGAAGTAATAATGCCAAAAGCCTGATCCCCCGGTTCAATCCTGTTTACCGGGGTGTTTTCGGCAAAGGCCTGCAGCCGTTTGTCCCGTTCCGCGATAAACAGCCGCCGCTGCCGGCCGTAAGCCGGCAGCATGACATATTTCGCCACATCTTTTTGGTAAGGTTTAACTGCCCGCTCCCCAGGTTCCCCTAAGTTGACCAGGCTGCGGGAATGGGACACCCGGGTGGTCAACCGGAGCAACACCGGGGTATCAAAGGTCTCCGAAATCTCCAAAGCCAACCCGACCATATCCTTGGCCTGCTGGGAATCAGCAGGCTCCAACATCGGGATTTTGGCAAACGGCGCGTAATGCCGGTTGTCTTGTTCGTTCTGGGAAGAGTGCATTCCCGGGTCATCCGTCGAGACCAGCACCAATCCGCCCCGCACTCCGGTGTAGGCAGCGGTAAACAAGGGATCGGCCGCGACGTTGACCCCGACATGCTTCATCGCCACCAAAACCCGGGCGCCGGCAATCGCCGCACCCAAGCCTACTTCCAAAGCCACTTTTTCATTCGGGGACCACTGACTGTGGATCTCGGAACACTTGGCGATATTTTCCAGAATCTCGGTACTCGGGGTTCCCGGATAAGCCGTCGCTACCTTAACTCCATACTCATACGCCCCCCGGGCGATTGCTTCATTTCCTGTCAATAGTGTCCGCAACTTTCCAAAGCCCCCTTCACACGCTTTATCGAGAACCAAACTGTAATTCCTTTTGCCCACCGAAACCGGCTTCCCGGTCCGGTCCAAAAGCCCGGGCCACCGTGCCGACCGGCAAGGGCCGGGTTACCAAACTGACTGCCGGGACCACAACCAAAGGGACCAGCATCGCCAAACTACCAACAAAGGGGGTATCCAGGGTAACCCCCATCACCTTGGTCAACCCAAACAAAGGAGCGATCAAGGACAACCCTGCCGAAATGCTCAATCCGGTCAAAGCCCCGGCCCAGGCCCCGGCCCTGGTTGTCCCCCGCCAGAACAGGCCGTAAAGGTATGGCGCCAAAAAGGTACCGGCCACCGTTCCCCAGGAAATAGCCATCAAATCAAGAATGATTGCCGGTTTGGCAATTGCCAGCAGCAACGACAAAGCGATAAACACCAGGCAGAGCCCCCGGAAAAGGGTAATCCCATGCCGCCGGCCCCAATCAGGCCTTAAATAGCCCACAAAGTCAATGGCAATTGCCGAAGCCGAAACCAGCACTAAAGAAGAAAGGGTCGACATTGAGGCCGACAAGACCAGCAACAGGATCACGGTCATCCCGGCCAAAGGCAACACCTGGGTAAGCACCTGCGGGATCAGCAGATCCGGATTAGGCTTCCCGTCCAATACCGGCAATTGGCTGAAAAACAGGTGGTCAAAAGCCCCGATGGTGTAGGCCCCGGTAGCAATAATGGCGCAAAAGACCGTGGCGACAACCATTGCCCGGGTAACCGCCTTTTCATCTTTGATCGAATAAAACTTTTGCACCATCTGCGGCAAACCCCAGGTACCAAGGGAAGTGAGGATCACCAGCGAAAACAGAGCAATCGCCCCCGGGGGGCCGACCGGCGCAACCAGTTGCGGATTGATTGCCGCCATCTTTGCCACACCGTTGGCAATCCCCCCAATTGCTTCGTGGGAGAAGAAGAAATAAAGCATCATCCCGACCCCGCCAAGCATGATCACACCCTGAATAAAGTCCGTAATGGCCACCGCCAGGTAGCCACCCAAAACCAAGAACACCGCCGTTAAAGTGGCAATGATCAAATTGGCGGCCAGGTATTCAATCTGCATCACTTCTTGAAAAAGATAACTAAGCCCCATGTAGACCGATGCTGAATACGGAACCAAAAAAACAAAAATGACCAGGGCGCTGAATAACTTGAGCCCCCGGCTATTGTACCGGGCTTCCAACAACTCGGGCATTGTTCGGGCATCCAAGCGTCCGGTCATCCGCCGGGTCCTTTTACCCAAAACCCACCAGGCCGCCAACGCCCCAATCAAAGCATTGCCGATCGGTATCCACAAGGCGGATAAGCCGAAACCCCAACCGACCTTACCCGCATAACCGATAAAAATTACCGCCGAAAAATAGGTCGTTCCAAACGCAAATGCCGACATCCAGGGGCCGATTTTCCGGTTGCCCAGGAAAAAATCATTAACCGTCTTGGTTCTACGCGAGCTATAAATACCACTGGCCAGCAACAAACCCACAAACAAAGCCAGCATAATCCATTGAAACATCGTCCTTCCATCCTCCCATTCTACAGCGGCACCTATAGCCGTTTAACTGCCAATAAGCAGCAACACGAAAAAAGCGCGCCAGCACACAGTCAGGCGCGCCTTTTCTCGAGGCCTATCTGTCTTTAACCTTCTTCAATAGCGCCATTAGGGCAACTGTCTACACATGTCCCGCAATCCACACATGCTTCCGCATCGATGACATAGATGTCACCTTCGGAAATGGCGGCGGTTGGACAAGCATCCATGCATGCTCCACAAGCTACGCATTGGTCCGTAATTTTAAAGGCCACAACCATTCACCCCCCCCTTAAACATCCTCTATAGGATTCCCAATGGTATTACCATATCACGTAAATAAAAATGCTTCAATCACTAAATTCAAAACATTTTTACTTAAATAATCCCAGGGGCAATCGGTACTTTTTTCAGCTGCAACCCCAACAAGGTCCGCTCCACCTTCCCTTCGGCCACCAAAGCCGTAATTGCCGTTTGTAAAGCCTGCATCTGCCCCTCAGCAATAAGGCTGCCACCGAAAATCTGGACAATCAGCCAGTCCAAGGTTGTTTCCTGTTCGGCTAAAAGAATCTGGTAAACCTGATCTTTGAAACTGCCGGTCATTGTCGGCCCACCTCCTTCATACCTTTTTTTGGCAGAATAAAATGCCTTTCGGCAAGTCATGATAACTAGGAAATAAAAAATGAAAGGGGGGGGAAACAAATGCCGAACATCAACTGTACAGTGGATAACTGTACTTACTGGAATAATGGGAACACTTGCACCGCCAAACAAATCGTCGTTCAAAACGACCGCAGCGGCGGTTTCCCGCCGGACAGCAATTTGGCCCAACTTAGTCCGACCCCAGCCCAAAAGAATGACGAAACTTGTTGCCAAACTTTCAAACACAAAATGTAAGTCGAAACAGGAACCGGGTAACCCCGGTTCCTGTTCGTTTTACAGCCCGCTATTCGGCCAGAAATGCCTTTTCCAAAGACCGTCGTTCGGCTAAACCGATCATTTCGTTAAACTCAGGGAAAGTGACCATTTTCTCCAGGCAATTGGCGGTAGTATCGTCCTTTTTCAGCTGCGCCAATAGTGCCTGCATGGCTTTGGTGGCCGCAAAAAGTAACGATACCGGATAAATGACTAGTTTATAGCCGATTTCCGCCAGTTCCTGAGCGGTGAGCAAAGGCGTCTTCCCCTTTTCCACCATATTGGCTAAACACGGTTTTTTAACTGCCCCCGCCACCATTTTCATCTCTTCCACTGATTGCGGGGCCTCGAAAAAGATCACATCCGCCCCCGCTTCTACGTAAGCTTGCGCCCGCCTTAAGGCATCCTCAAAACCGGTAACCGCCCGGGCATCCGTCCGGGCAATAATTACAAAATCCGGTGAGCACCGGGCATGGGTAGCCGCTTTAATCTTGGCCACCATTTCCCCCTGGGAAATTAATTGCTTACCTTCCATATGGCCACAGCGTTTCGGAAATACCTGATCTTCCAGTTGAATCCCGGCAATCCCCGCCTGGTCATACTCCCGAACGACCCGCATGACATTCAAGACCCCACCGTACCCGGTGTCCCCGTCGGCAATAAACGGAATGGTTACGGCGGCCGCCATATTTTTAGCCAAAGTGGCCATTTCGGTCATCGACATCAAGCCGATGTCCGGTTGTCCCAAGGCACTGGCCGAAGCCCCGTATCCGGTCATATAGACCACCGGAAATCCCGCCATCTCCACTAAACGGGCCGACCAAGCATCATAAGCCCCCGGCGCCCGGATAATACCCGGTTGGTTTAATAATTCCCGCAGTCTCTTCGCTTGCATGGCTCCCCTCTCTTTCCGAATTTTCTGTTTTAATTTTACCGCACATCCCCGGTAGCCGGCAAGGCAGGCATTAACATAATCTTAAAAGGGCCATAGCCGTTTGGGGGCAAAGCCAACTTGAGCACATGGGTCTTTTCCCCTTCTCCCGGCAATACATAAGCCACCCGCCCGGCACCCAAAGGGCCGAGTTGCGAAAAATCGGCATAGTATTCCCGGTAGGCGGGATCCGCGATCCTTAAGGTCCGCAAATTCTCCGGCGCTTCATCCAGCATGACGGTCAAGAACTGATTATACATATCCGGAAACGGCTTGATCAACACCCCCGGCAAAGGCACCGCCCCTTGCACCGCGATTGCCACCGGGCCTTTAAGGTGGAGCACAAACTCCCAATCCGCCCCGTAAGAGCCGTTATTACCGGCCGGCATAGCTACCGGGCAGCCGTTTTCCAGCCGGCCGCAGGGATCAATTCCCTCCCGGAAAAAGTCGTTGACAAACATGTCCGGTGCATAATAGGGCCGCTCCGGATCGGTAGCCTGGGCCTTAAGCGGCACTGCCACCGTAATCGTTCGGCAACCGTCAATCCGGCTATCATAATCAAAGGTCCGGCTCCGGGTAACCCCGGTGAACAGACCCCGCATATGGTAAGGGTCGTGATTGTCCCGGCCGAGCACCCCGGAAAAGCAGTCGGTAGCCCCATAAAAAGCGGCCAAATCGGCATCATCCCGGGAAATAAAACTCCTGATGCCAATCTGTTCATCCGGGGCCAAAACCGCCGTAGTAATCAGCTCACCGGTGGCATGGTCCCGAAACAAGAAATCACCCATCCCGATTGCCCAGCTTCGGGGCCCCACGGCATCGTAAAACCAGGTCTTGCCCCCTGGGGCGATCGTGGCCCACAACTGCTCCCGGCCCCCGGGGTTCCCGGCAAAAAACCCGGCCAGCACGGCATTACCCAATTGGGAACCGAAATACACCGGCTCCCTATCCCCCCCCGGTTGGGGCGGCGCCAGGTCGTCAGGATGAATCACTCTACCGGTTACGTTACGGTTAACCCCGTTAGCCAACCGGGTATAGCATACATCCAGGGTCCGGTTGGTGTTATTGACGAAAACCACCCCGATATTTGCGGAAATATTCCGGTAAGGTTCGGCCTGATAGTCAATCAACAGGTTGAAATGGCAATATAAAACCCGGACAATGCCCCCGGGAGAAACCACATTATCAACCCGGGCAAGGATACCGGGCTCAGTCGGCATTTCCGGCAGGTTGCTGAAAAACAAGTTTTTTTCCCGGTCAACCGTTAGGACAGTCCCGGCACTCAAAGACCCGGCGCCGGCGAAAACTTCCGCCGGTACCAGGTCACCCGGTTGCCGGGTGTTTGCCCCGGCCACACTTGGTTCCCACCAAGCCACCAACAATGTTATGACCAGGAATAACCTGGGGATCCAACGCATACCCTCACCACACCCGCAATTTTTGGGCCTAATTACCTGTTTGGCAACCGGCCAGTCATATGGTAGCAGACCACCCAAGGAATGTAAACCGGATTATTTTTTTGATTGGCAGAAACTGAAAGGACTTCTTCTAGTCAAGCGCGAAAATAAACCTAAAAAAGTGCCTAGGAATGGTGAGTAATATGCGGGAAACCAAAGTTTCGCCACATTACCGGAGGGGGGAAATCCTAGCCACAAATATCTTCACCAAAGACGGCCGGTTGTTGGTCCCGGAGGGAACCGTCTTAACCCCCGTTATTTACCAGGACATTATCAATTGGGAAGCGATCGGCATCATTGCCGCTCCCAAATCCCCTGTCCACGGCTTAAAAAAGGAAAAACCGGAACAAATCCTGTTTAGGCGATCCCTGGAAACCGTCCGGAATGTCTTTATCGCCTTTCGCCATGGTCAGGGATTTCAAGAGGAATGCATCCGGGAAACCACTACCGACATCGTATCCGCCGTTACTGAAGACGAACAAGTCAGCTTGCGTCTTTCCCGGCTGTGGGACTCCGATGACTATACTTTACACCACTCCGTGGATGTATCGCTTTTAAGCACAATGATCGGCTTAAACCTGGGGTTGACCCGCAAGGAGCTCGAAAGCCTCGCCACCGGAGCAATCCTGCACGACATCGGCAAAATCTTCGTTCCCAATGAACTGCTCAACAAAAAAGGCCGGCTAACCGACCCGGAGTTTGCAATAATCAAAAACCACACCAAGGATGGTGTGGCTGCTTTACAACAAAGCGGGACCCGCCTACCGACTGAACAGTTGCTCTGCATCCTGCAACACCACGAAAAATGTGATGGTACCGGGTATCCCCAAGGGTTAAAATATGCTAAAATTCATCTTTTCGCCCGCATTATCGCCGTAGCGGACATTTATTCGGCGCTCACCACCAACCGGGCTTACCGCCGGCGGCTTGACCACTACCAAGCCGTAGATATCCTCTGGATCCAATCAAAAACCGGCCTCGACAAACACATCGTCCATGTATTTATGGAACGCCTGCGGGCAATGATGCTGAATACTTGGGTGCGGTTATCCACCGGTGAAGAGGGTTATGTCGTCCAATTCCACGAAGAGGCCCCCTTACGCCCCACAGTTATGCTTACCCATAACTACCAAGGACAAGTAATTGTCAGTCCCTATCTGGTCGATCTGCGGGAAAAACCCCCTATATTTATTGAACAAGTGTTGGAATCGCTTTGAAAGGTGGCCCGGAAACCATCGTCCAACAACGCCTTTGGGAAATCGACCTGTTACGGGGTTTGGCCATTGTTTTGATGGTCATTTTTCACCTGGGTTATGACCTGGCCGAATTTTTCCACCAACCGGTCACCTGGCAAACCGGTTGGCTCTATGCTACCGGCAAAATCGCGGCCATCATGTTTGTGTTCCTTGCCGGCCTCAGCTCAACTTTCAGCCGGAGCAACGGCAAACGGGGCCTCAAACTGCTGGTGCTGGCCCTGGTAATCACCTTGGTCACTTCCCTGGCCTTACCAGGCAGCAACATCATCTTTGGGGTGCTCCACTGCCTGGGGACCAGCATGATTGTTTACCTTTTGCTGCAAAAACAGCATCCCTTGCTGCTGGGATTAGGTGGTTTGGCCGTGATCATCACCGGACAGTACCTGCCGGCTTATCCGGTGACCGGGGACTGGCTGCTCCCCTTCGGCTTGCGGCCGGCTAACTTTTATGCCGCCGACTATTTTCCTTTGTTTCCGTGGTTTGGCGTATTTCTTACCGGTGCCGCGGCGGGAAAACTCTTCTACCCGGCCCGGCACAGTTTGATCAATTTTCCGCTCCCGGACAACCCCTTGAACCTGCTCGGCCGGCACTCCCTTTTGATTTATCTCGTCCACCAGCCCCTCCTGCTGGCCGGACTATCCCTCGGCCGAACTACATTACTGCCGCCATAATCGCTTTTTGGACGTGCAGACGGTTTTCCGCCTCATCGAATACCACCGCCTGCGGGCTTTCGAGCACCTCGGCGGTGATTTCCTCGTCCCGGTGAGCCGGTAAGCAATGCAAAATAATTGCCTCCGGCCGGGCCAGCCCTACCAGCTCCCGATTAAGCTGAAAACCTTGGAAAGCCTTGGCCCGTACCGCCGCCTCACCTTCCTGGCCCATCGAAGCCCAAACATCTGTGTAAAGCACATCCGCCCCGGTTGCCGCCCTTTGCGGATCGGATAATAAGGTAATTGTGCCGCCATTCTCCCGGGCATCAGCCATCGCCAGCCGGACAATTTCCGGGTCAGGCCGGTAGGCGTCCGGTGTACAGATAACGACCCGCATCCCGGCCTTAGCGCCACCCAGCATTAACTCGTGAGCCATGTTATTGCCATCCCCGATATAGGTTAACTGCAACCCATCGGTTTGGCCTTTATGCTCAATGACCGTCAAAAGGTCGGCCAGTACCTGGCAAGGGTGTAAAAGGTCCGTTAAACCGTTGATTACCGGAATCGAGGCGTACCGGGCAAGTTCAACCACATCGCTATGGGCAAAAGTCCGGATCATGATGCCATCCAAATACCGGGACAACACGCGGGCCATATCTTTTATAGGCTCCCCCCGGCCTAGTTGAATATCGGCAGCACTTAAGAATAAAGCCTGGCCGCCAAGCTGGTACATGCCCACTTCAAACGAAACCCGCGTCCGGGTGGAAGCCTTGGTAAAAATCATGCCTAATGACTTGCCGGCCAGAACAGGGTAGGGGTTTCCCGCCTTTTGCCCGGCTTTTAATTCTTTCGCCAGGTTCAGCAAATACCATATTTCCGCCCGGGTAAAGTCGTGCAAAGACAGAAAATCCCTACCCCGCAACCGGTCATCCAGCCCGGTGAACTTCCATTCTTCCTTCTCAGCTTCCTTCACGGTTAAACTCCTTTCTGATTCCGGCCACAGCCTGCCGCCAAGCGGCCGCATTGCTCGCCTGATAATCCCCGATTGCCAGACACGCCGGCAATTTGCCTTCCTTGATCAGCCTGATTGCCGCCAACATTGCCCCGGCCGTATCCAGGGAAGTCAGGCAAGGCACCCGGTATTCGGAAGCTGCCCGGCGGATCCGGAATCCCGGCCGGCCGGCTGTCTTGCCCCGGGTCGGTGTATTGATCACCAGTTGGATCTGATTGTCTTTAATCCGGTCCAAAACAGGCTGTACGGACGTGATATCGACCGCCACCACCGGGATCCCGGCATTTTTCAGGACGCAAGCCGTATGGGTGGTAGCCAGGAGTTTAAAGCCCAACGCCACATAACCCCGGGCCAGTCCGACAATCTCGGTTTTGTCCCGCTCGGCTACCGCCAGGAGCACAGTGCCCCCGGTGGGAATCTTAATCCCCGCGGCGGTCAAGGCCTTATACAAGGCTGCCGCCAGTTGAAAATCGACCCCCATCACCTCACCGGTTGACTTCATTTCCGGGCCGAGGGAAACATCCACATCCGTTAATTTTTCAAAAGAAAATACCGGCGCTTTGACAATCACGTAAGCTGTCTCCGGCCACAGGCCACAGGGATAGCCCAGTTCCCGCAAGGTTTTCCCCAACATCACCTGGACCGCCACTTTTACCAAGGGCACTCCCGTAACCTTGGACATAATCGGTACCGTCCGGGAAGCCCGGGGGTTAACCTCTAAAACATAAACCTTACCTTTATACACCACATATTGAATGTTCAAAAGACCGACGATCCCAAGCGCCCGGCTAATCCGCAGCGTATAGTCGACAACCAGGGCCTGCTCGGCGGCAGTTAACGTCTGGGGCGGGTATACCGCCAGGGAGTCGCCGGAATGGACCCCGGCCCGCTCGATATGCTCCATAATCCCGGGAATAATGGTATCCTGCCCGTCACAGACGGCATCAACCTCCACCTCTTTGCCCGGGATGTATTTATCCACCAAAATGGGGTGTTTAGGGCTGACCCGAACGGCGGTCACCATATAGGTTCCCAGGTCGGCCAGGTTTTCCACCACTTCCATTGCCCGCCCGCCCAGCACGTAACTGGGCCGCACCAAGACCGGAAACCCCAACTCCCGGGCAATGGTCTTGGCTTCTTCGGCACTAGTTGCGGTGCGGCCTTCCGACTGGGGGATGCCCAAACGTCTAAGCAAAGCTTCGAACTTCTTGCGGTCTTCCGCCCGGTCAATCCCTTCCACCGGAGTGCCCAGAATCCGTACCCCGTGTTCTTTAAGGCCGGCCGCCAGGTTGATTGCCGTTTGCCCCCCAAACTGGACGACCACCCCGTCCGGTTTTTCTTTGTCGACGATGTTTAGCACATCTTCCAAAGCCAAAGGTTCAAAAAAAAGTTTATCTGAGGTATCAAAATCCGTAGAAACGGTTTCCGGGTTATTATTGATAATCAGTGACTCCACCCCGGCATCCCGCAAAGCCCAGGCCGCATGAACGGAACAGTAATCAAACTCGATTCCCTGGCCGATCCGGATCGGCCCGGCCCCCAGTACAACCGCCTTCGGCCCGGGGGTTGCCCTAACCTCATCTTCCTGCTCATAGGTCGAATAATAATAAGGGGTCAGGGCCTCAAACTCGGCGGCACAGGTATCAACCATCTTGTAGACCGGCAAAATACCGGCCTTGAGGCGGATATCCCGGACCACTTGCGTGGAAACCCCCGCCAGTTTGGCGATCTGATAATCGGAAAACCCGCGTACTTTCGCCTCCCGCAGGACCACCGGGTCCACCGGCCAGGTAGTCAGCTTCGCCTCGTATTCCACCAAATCTTTAATTTTCGCCAGAAACCAGGGATCAATCTTGGCATCCTGGTAAATTTCCCGTACCGTCCAGTGCCGCCGGAAAGCCTCCGCGACGGCGAAAAGGCGTTCATCATCCGCCCGCGCCAGTTTATCCGCCAGCTCCATATCCGTCCAGGTAGCCGCTCCCGGGTAACGGAGGCCGTAAACCCCGGTCTCCAAGGAACGCACCGCTTTTTGCAAAGCCCCCTCGAAAGTCCGGTCAATGGCCATCACTTCCCCGGTGGCCTTCATTTGGGTACCCAAATGCCGGTCGGCGGTGACAAATTTATCGAAAGGCCAGCGGGGAATTTTTAGGACACAGTAATCCAAGGCCGGCTCAAAACAAGCGGTGGTCTTGCCGGTTACCGGGTTTTTAATCTCGTCCAGGGTCAGGCCGATCGCAATTTTAGCCGCCATTTTGGCGATTGGATAACCAGTCGCTTTGGAAGCCAGGGCTGATGACCGGCTGACCCGCGGGTTAACTTCGATGACAACGTAATTGTCACTGGCCGGATCCAAGGCAAACTGGATATTACATCCGCCTTCCACCTGCAAGGCTTTAATGATCCGGATCGCCGCCCCGCGCAGCATTTGGTTCTCTTTGGCGGTCAAAGTCTGGGTGGGAGCAATCACCATGGAATCCCCGGTATGTATCCCGACCGGGTCCAGGTTTTCCAGGTTGCAGATGGTGATACAGTTGTCCGCTGCATCCCGCATCACTTCATACTCGATCTCTTTCCACCCGGCCACACTTTGTTCCAATAAGGCCTGGCCGATCATGGACTTTTTCAGTCCCAGGTCACCGATGGCCAGTAATTCCGGCTCATTATGGGCAATACCGCTTCCCGTCCCCCCCAAGGTATAGGCGGGGCGAATAATCAGGGGGTAGCCGGCCTCACGGGCAAAAGCCAAGGCTTGTTCCAGGGTAGATACAATCCGGGAACAAGGGATCGGCTCCCCAATCATTTCCATGGTCAGTTTAAATTGTTCCCGGTCCTCTGCCCGCATGATCGTTTCCAAGGAGGTCCCCAATAAGCGGACCCCGTATTCGGCCAAGACACCGGCTTGGGCCAGGGCAACTGCCAGGTTCAGGCCAACTTGCCCCCCTAATGTGGGCAAGAGTCCCTGGGGACGCTCCTGAGCGATAATCCGGGTCAAGGTGGGCACATCCAATGGCTCAATATATACCTGATCAGCGGTATTGGCATCGGTCATAATCGTGGCCGGATTGGAATTAACCAGCACCACCGCCAGTCCTTCTTCTTTTAAAGCCTTGCAGGCCTGGGTGCCGGCATAGTCAAATTCCGCCGCCTGGCCAATGATAATCGGTCCTGAGCCAATAACGAGTACTTTATGCAAATCCGGTGCTTTCGGCAAGAGCGTACCTAGTTTCCTGTGCTTTGACAACCCCCAATGGAAGTAGAGGGCAAGCCTTTCTCCGGCCCGGAAACCAGGGGTTTCACCCCTTTCCTGTAAATTACGTCCCGACGGCAACCCCCGTCAAAACGTCATCCAAGACCGCTACCGCCTGGTCCACATCTTCCCGGCTGATAATCAAAGGCGGCACAAAACGTAATACCTTGCCGGCCGTACAGTTGATAATCAGGCCTTTTTCTAAGCAAGCCGCTACTACCGGCGCCCCGTCGCGGTCTAATTCACAAGCCAGCATTAAACCTAAGCCCCGCACCTGGGTAATCATTTGATGCTTGGCGGCCAACCGGCGCAAATGGCCGAGAAAATAAGCGCCAATCTCCTGACAGCGGCCTAAGAGTCCGTTGTTCAACAACACATCCATTACCGCCAACCCGGCGGCAGTGACCAAAGGGTTACCCCCGAAAGTGGAGGCATGGTCCCCCGGCCCGAAGGCCGCCGCTACTTGATCGGTCGCCAGGAGGGCACCGATCGGCACCCCGCCGCCCAAGGCTTTGGCGAGGGTCATGATCTGCGGGGTAACCCCGTAGTGCTCATGAGCAAAAAGTTTACCGGTTCGTCCCAGCCCACACTGCACCTCATCAAAAATCAGCAGGAGATTCCGTTCCTGAGCCAGTTTCCCCAACCCGGTCCAAAACTCCGGCTCGGCGAAGTTGACGCCACCCTCACCTTGGACCGGCTCAATCATCACGGCACAGGTATGGGGGCCGATCGCGTTTTCCAAAGCCGTTAAGTCCCCGAAAGGAGCATAACGGAAACCTGGCGGCAATGGTTCCAAATCCTGCTGGTACTTGGTTTGGCCGGTGGCCGTAACGGTAGCCAAGGTCCGGCCATGAAAGGAATGTTCCATCGTCAAAATCTCGTATTTTTCCGGTCCCCAGGTCTTTTTCGCGTATTTGCGGGTTAACTTGATCGCCCCTTCATTCGCCTCCGCCCCGGAATTACAGAAAAACACCTTGTCCGCAAAAGAGTTTTCCACCAGGACTTGGGCCAGCTCTACCTGGGGAGCGATCCAATAAAGATTGGAAACATGTAAAAGTTTTTCCGCCTGGCCCTGGATCGCGGCCACCACTTTGGGGTGACAGTGACCCAAGGAATTCACCGCCAAACCCCCGAGAAAATCCAGATATTCCCGGCCATTGGCATCCCAAACCCGGGCCCCTGCTCCCCGGACTAAAGCCATGGGCAGCCGGCCATAAGTATTCATGACCACCTTTTTTCCCAGGTCAACGATTTGCTTGTTGTCACCTAACTGACTCACTGCCTCAACCCCCAATCCGTAAAAATCACGGTGGCTTCTATTGTACCACCATCGTCCCGATCCCTTTGTCGGTAAAAACCTCCAGCAGCAAAGAGTGGCCGATCCGGCCATCAATGATGTGGGTAGTGCCAACCCCACCGGTGAGGGCCTCCACGCAACACCGGACCTTCGGGATCATTCCACCCTTGATCACACCCTGCTCAATCAAAGCCGGCGCCTCGCCGATCCGCAGGGAGGAAATCAGGCTGTCCGGGTCTTGCTGGTCCCGCAAAATGCCGGCGACATCAGTCAGTAAAACCAGCTTGTCGGCCGCCAGGGCGGCAGCCAGTTCCCCGGCCACCGTGTCGGCATTAATGTTGTAAGCCTCCCCATTTTCTCCGGCCCCAACCGGGGCGATTACCGGGATATACCCCTGCTCTACCAAGGCCCGGACTAAGGCCGGATCAATCCGCACAATGTCCCCCACAAAACCGATATCGGTGGGTTCCAAGCGTTTTTTGGCTGTAATCAAACCACCATCTTTGCCACAGAGCCCGACGGCCCGACCCCCAAACCGCTGGATCAAGGCCACGATCTCTTTGTTTACCTTGCCGGCCAACACCATTTCCACGATCTCCATGGTCTGGGCATCGGTCACCCGCAAACCCTGGACGAATGACGCCTTGATCCCTAAACGCTCAAGCATCGTATTGATTTCCGGGCCGCCGCCATGGACCAGGACCGGGTGAATCCCCACATACTTCATTAAAATTACATCTATGATCACCGCCTCTTTCAAGGCGGCATTAACCATGGCGTTACCACCATACTTGATCACAACGGTCTTGCCGGAAAACTTTTTTATGTAGGGCAAAGCTTCCACTAAAATGCCCGCCTTAGCCAATGGTTTCAACAAAAAAATCTCCCCTTTTTGCCTAGGGTCTAAGTCCGGTAATCAGCGTTGATCTTCACATAATCGTAGGTCAGATCACACCCCCAGGCGGTAGCCGCCGCCGGCCCCTCCTTGAGGTCTACGGTGACTACCACTTCCGGGGCCGCCAAGACCGCCGCGGCAGCCGTTTCCGAAAAAGCCAGGCCGGCCCCGTCTTTCGCCGTCTGGACCGGGCCTAAGAAAATATCGACCTTCCCCGGATCAAAGGCTGCCCCGGAGTAACCCACCGCACACAAAACCCGGCCCCAATTGGCATCACCGCCAAAAACAGCGGTTTTCACCAAACTTGATTTAATTACCGCCAAGGCGGCCAACCGGGCATCTGCCGGCGTCGCCGCTCCTTTTACCCGTACCTCCAACAGCTTGGTCGCCCCTTCCCCATCCCGGGCAATCGCCTTGGCCAGGTGAACCGCCAAACTGGTCAACCCGGCGGTAAAGGCGGCAAATTCGGGCCCTTCCCGCTCAATCGGCAGGTTGCCGGCCTCACCGTTAGCGAGCACCAAAGCCATATCGTTGGTCGAGGTATCCCCATCAACCGAAAGCATATTAAACGAAACGGCAGTCGCCTGCCGTAACGCCTGCCGCAGCAATTCCGGGGTGATCCGGGCATCGGTAGTAAAAAAGGCCAGCATCGTCGCCATATTGGGGTGAATCATCCCGGAGCCTTTCGCCATTGCCCCGATTGTAATCAGCTTGTCTCCACAAGCCACCTGCACCCGGCCGGTTTTTGGCGTCAGGTCGGTCGTCAGGATCGCCCGGGCGGCCCGGTCACCGCCGTCAAGGGCCAACTCCTGCCCCAAGGCTTGGATTCCGGCGGTGATCCGGTCCATCGGCAGGGGTTTGCCGATCACACCGGTAGAAGCCACCGCGACTTCCTGCGGGTCAATCCCTAAAACGGCCCCGGTCAAAGCCGCCATCCGGCGGGCATCGGCCAAGCCTTGTTCACCGTTACAGGCATTCGCATTACCGGCATTGACCACTACCGCCCGCGCCGTTCCCTTGGCCAGGTTTTCCCGGGTTACCAGTACAGGCGCCGCCTTGACCCGATTCGTCGTATATACGGCCGCCGCCGCGGCGGGCCGGTCACTACACACCAAAGCCATATCCAATACGCCGGGTTTCTTGATTGCCGCCGCCACCCCGGCTGCCCGGAAGCCCTGGGGTGAGGTCACATTTCCCGGCAAAACCGGGGGGTAAATATTCTGCATCGTCTAACCATCCCTATTCTTTACGGCCAGATTCCCGGACCGGTTAACCCCGTCGTCTCGGGAAAACCACAGATAATATTCATATTCTGCACCGCTTGACCGGCCGCACCCTTTACCAGGTTATCGATCGCGGTGGTTACCACCACCCGCCTAGTCCGGAGGTCAACCGTCAGGCCGATAAATACATAATTGGAACCATAGCACCATTTAGTTTGGGGCCACACATCCGCCCCGGTAATTTTGACAAACGGCTCGCCGGCGTAAAATTCCCGGTACTTTTCCCGCAAAACTTCCTCTTCGATGGTCACCCCATCCCGGAGGTCGGCATAAGCGGTGGCCAGGATACCCCGGGTCATCGGGATCAAGTGCGGCGAAAAACTGATCTTAAGGGTGCCGGCCGGTACCCCCGCCATGGCCGCCAACTCCTGTTCAATCTCCGGGGTATGCCGGTGTTTAGCAATGTTATAGGCTTTCACATTTTCGTTGACTTCACTGTAGTGTGCTCCCAATGCCAACCCCCGGCCGGCCCCCGATACACCGGACTTGGCATCAATGATCAACCGGTTTTCATCGATCAGGCCTTGTCCCAGCAACGGGGCCAGCCCCAGCACCGATGCGGTCGGGTAACATCCCGGATTGCCGATAATCGCCGCCCCCCGGATTTTTTCCCGGTAAAGCTCCGGCAGGCCGTAAACCGCAACCGCCAACAGCTCCGGAGCGGTGTGCTCCACTTTGTACCATTTTTCGTAAATATCCCGCCGCCGGAACCGGAAATCGGCGCCGAGGTCAATCACTTTCTTCCCCGCCTGATAAGCGGCTACTACCCAGGGAACAGACAGCCCGTGCGGTAAAGCCAAAAACAAAACATCCGCCCCGGCCACCACTTGGTTAATATCCTGTTCCCGGCAGGTTTGTCCCACCTGCCCGGTTAAATGCGGATACACACTTTCATAAAACTCCCCGGTATAGGTCCTTGAGGTCAGAGCATTTAATTCCACCGCCGGGTGGGCGGTTAAAAGCCGGACCAGTTCCGCTCCCGCGTATCCGGTCGCCCCGACAATTGCTGCCCGAATTATTGGTGTTCGCCCCCTTTTTTTGTGCCCCTGATCCAGTAACACCGAGTATAATTATACGTTACGTCGCATAATCATTCAATCATATTTCCCAAAAAAACCTGGTCAAGCCGTTGCCTGGCTAATTTTGCCGCCTGACGCATCGTTTCCAAGGGTGTGGGCGGCAGTTTGTATTTATATTGTGGAAAATACCGGCTGAGGTGTAAAGGGGTATCCCGCCCCAATTCTGTGGCCACCCAATCAAACAAGGCCGTCAGGTCAGCTTCCCGATCATTCTGTCCGGGCACAATCAAGGTGGTTATCTCCAGATGACACGCCGCCTTAAATGTTTTCGCCGCGGCCAACACCGGTTGCAGGCGACCTTTACAGGCCGTCCGGTAATAATCTTCGGTAAAACCTTTAATATCCAGGTTGACCGCATCAATATAAGGGACAATCACTTCCAGTGGTGCTGTTTCCAGATAACCGTTGGTTACCAGGATGTTCTTCAAGCCGGCCTCCCGGATTAAGGGCGCGGTGTCCTGAATGTATTCAAACCACACCCCCGGCTCTGAGTACGTATAAGCCAGCCCGATGCTGCCGAACTTACCGGCTTCCCTGGCCATCGCCACGGCTGCCGCCGGTGATACCTCCCGGTAACCGGGATCCGCTCCGTGGGCAAGCTGGTGGTTTTGACAAAAGCCACAGTTTAGATTACAACCAAAACTGCCGAACGACAAGACCATCATGCCCGGGTGAAATCGTTTTAAGGGTTTTTTCTCGATGGGGTCCAGGGCCAGTCCGGTCACTTTACCGTAATTCAGGCTGTAAAGCCGTCCTTTTGCGTTTTTTCTCACCTGGCAGATGCCGGTTCGCCCATCCGGGATCCGGCAATGCCAGGGACAAAGCAGGCATTCTACCCGGGGCGGCCTTCCGGCCGCCTTTGCCGGCTCTACCCGGTAGAAGGCGGCTTCTTTCTCGATCTTGGCGGCATTATTAGTGATAACGCACCACCTCGAAACGGCTGAGTTGCACCGGGACATCATCCGGGATCCCGGCTTTGCGGCGGGCAATGGTGACTTGCTCTTGGGCCGTTTCAATCCCCTCCAAATTGGGGAGCAGTAACCCTTGCCGGTCACCGGCCCGCACAATTACCCCGTATCGCCGGGGATCGAGGGCCGCGATGTCGGGGGCAGGTTCCTCCGGCCCCAATACGTCAACCGAATAAATGATCTCCGGCAATTCTACCGGTTGTACCGGCAGAAAACGCGGGTCCCGGGTACCGGCACTGACCGCATTGTAACGGACCTCCAGCCCTAAACTCGGTTGGGTCGGGGCAACCGTGCCGATGCAGCCCCGAAGCTGACCGTTTTTCTTCAGGGAAACAAAGACCCCGGCCGGCTGTTCGTCCGGCCCTCCCAACTTCAAGGGAACAGCCGGCGGTTGCCGGTGTTGGACGAAGGCTTCCAGGGTATCCCGGGCAAACCGCACAATTGGGCTCTCGTTTTCGCGGACCGCCTGGACTTGATCCGTCACGGCCTGGCGCAGCTCAGCCAACCGTTTCTCCCCCTGTGGTTTTTCGGGTTTCTCCGGAGTCAAGGCAGCCACCAGGTAACCGACGCCAAACGGTCCTTCGTAACTGTACACTTTACTTTTCACTGCCCCATCATCAAAAGCGCCGGCCAGCATAATTAACGGTCGAAAGCCACACTCACCGGCTTTTTCACAAAGGGTCTCCTCAACCTTTAACATCCCGGCAACATCCCAGTTTTTGACCATCCGGGTCACCTGGGCATCAAAAATAAACCCTTCCTCGGCATAACCGGACGGGGCGTCCCGGGTTAACCGGTGGGATAGATCCCCGGAGGCAATCAAGCCCACCGGGTATGCCGCTTTGGCCATCGCCGCCCGGAGGGCGAGCCCGAAGGCAAATAATTCGTGCCGGGGCAAAAAGCCCATCGCCACCGGTACAACCTTCCCGGTAAACCCGGCAGTCAACAAATAACTTAACGGTACCATAATGCCGTGATCTAAAGCTAAGGGGACCTCTAAATCTTTGGCCAAAACAGCATCCAACCGCCCGGTACCCACCCCTTGTTTCCCGGCCTCGGCCAGGATAGCTGCCACCAAATCCGGGTCATTGGCCAGATCCGCTTTAACCTGGGGCGCACCAAAGGTACCCAGATTGCCCTGGACCCGCTCGGTCGCCGTAACGGCAATCACATCTTGAAAAACCGGCCCGTGGGGGCTGATAATGATTAAGGTCTCCGGTTGCCGGGCCACACAATCCCGGGCCCACTCCTCCATCGCCGCCACCGTTCTGGTCACCACAGCCAAATGTTTACGGCCCACAGCCGGCACAATAATCGGTGGATGGGGAACAAAGCCGCCAAAAACAATTCCCACCAGATCTCCCTCCAAATTCTTCTCCCGCCGAACAATTTTTTCCACGCCCTATTTTTCTACGCCCTAATTGTAGTCTTCCTACCCGGTTCCAGCAAGGGATTAGTATCTCCAGACCGGCGTCAAAGTAATGGCGCAAAACAGAAAAAACGGCACTTGCCCGGCTCACTGAGCGGCAACGTACCGTTTGTCTTGTCGATAATTCCCCCCGGCTATCCCGGCAAGGCGGCAAGCTTGTAAATCTGCCAAGTTCCATCCTTCACCCTTAAGGTGTACAACACGGCCGCCGTCTGGACGGCGGTTTTTTGCTCACCGGCAATAGTGACGGTTACTTGATAGGTAAAATCATAACGCACCTTGGCGGTCAGTTGCCGGCAGTCCTGGACCACCGTTTTTTGCATCAAAGGCACAATGGTCAGCCTTGCTCCGGAAGCCGCCCGGTCAGCCAACTGTTCCGCTTGAAACAGGGTAGCGGCCCGGGCCAGGCCGGTCGTGTAGCTTAAAGAACGGGTTAACGCGTAATCCCCTTGATTCATCTCGTCAATCCCGGCATTTTCAAAAGCTAGGATTACGGCCGCCAGGTCCGCTTCGGCCGGAAGCCGGGCCGGGTTTTGCAGCCGGTCTAAAACCCGCACCAAAAGCGCCGCCGCTTCGGCCCGGGTTGCCCCTTTTTCCGGATAAAACCGGCCGTCGTCATACCCGCTGACAATACCGGTCTTAATCCCCCGGTTCACCGGCGCCGCCAGCCAACTTTTTGGATCTACATCGGGAAACTGCGCACCGGCTTGGGTTTCCATCAAGCCGTCTTTGGCCGCTCCGAGAACCATTGCCACCATTTCTACCCGGGTAACCGGCTTGTCCGGCCGAAAGGTACCATCCGGGTAACCGGCGACAATGCCAGCCAATTTCGCTGACCCTACTTGGGAACAAAACCAATCTGCCTGGCTAACATCCCGGAAAGGCTGGGCCGCTGTTCCCGGCGGCAGATCGAAAACGCCGGCCACCAAGGTAAGGAATTCCGCCCGGGTAACCGGGGCAGCCGGCCGGAAAGTGCCGTCCGGATAGCCCCGGGCGACCCCCATATCGGCAAACTCCTGGATCGCGGCTGCCGCCCAATGGCCGTTAATATCCGTAAGTTCCCCGTAACCGGCTTCCCCCCCGACAGCTTGGCCGGGTAAAAGCGAAAAAAACAAGCAGACCATCAAGGCCCAAGTTAAGGGCCTGGTCCTAGCCCAAGCCCTGCTCACAGTCCTGCCTTTTTGCCGTTCACTGTTGATCTGCATGCTTGATTCCCCTTTATCGTTGACATTATCCTCAGGGTCATGCCTATATCTTACCAAAGGGTTGGTCTGACCGTCTATGGCTAACTTTTTCCTGCCACTTTCCGGTCCCCGCCGTTTGGGGCCGGCTGGCCCGCCAAAAAGCGCAACACCCCTGCCGCGATGCCGGCCGCTAATTTATCCTGGTGGGCCTCTGTCCGGAGCAGCTTTTCCTCCCCGGGATTGGACAGAAAGCCGATTTCCACCATTACCGCCGGGCAGTGAGAAACCCGGGATATAAAGTAGTCCTCAGCCCGGGCTTGCCGGTTGTCCTTGTTTTCCACCCGCCGGGTCATTTCCGCCTGGAGGTGTAAAGCCAAACGCCGGCCTTCCTGAGAACCGGGTTGGTAAAATGTTTGCGGACCGGACCAACGGGAAGAAGGGAAACTATTGCCATGGATGGCCACGTAAACGGCCGCTTGGTGTTTCCGGGCTAATTCTACGCGTTGACTAAGTTCAGCCCGCTGGGTCCAGGGACTGCCGGTGAACAGGTTTTCCGGGCCGGTGCGGGTCAAGACAACGTTCACCCCCGCCGCCGTCAGTTTTTGGCCTATTTTCTCGGCTACCACTAAATTAAGGTCCCGTTCCACCGTTCCCAGCCGTCCTTTTGCCCCACTGTCATCACCACCGTGGCCCGGGTCAAGAACCACGGTTTTTGCCGTTTGCCCGACAGTTGGTGGCCCATTAGGGTCTTTCCCCTCCCCACCTTTGAAATGATACCAGCCGGTTAAAACCAGGCCCACCAGAATAATACCGGCTAAAGCAAAAACCCGCCGCCCGGTGCCCCCGGCTACCACAAGGAAACGCACCGGATCCCCCCCTTTCCCCAGATCCTATGCAAAAGGGGGACCGGCCAAAACAAAAAAGTACCGGCCTCCGTTAAGGAGACCGGTACTTCGGGGCTGATTTACATCATGTCCATGCCGCCCATGCCACCCATACCACCTGGCGGCATCATCGGGAGCGCATCTTTTTTCTCCGGCTTATCGGCCACAATCGCTTCCGTGGTCAGCAGCATCGCCGCAACCGAAGCG
>JAQWAU010000004.1:0-46028 GCA_028707535.1 Heliobacteriaceae bacterium
TGGTGCTGGTTACGTTGGTGTGCAAGATTGGGGAAGTTGAGGGAATGGTCAATATTTGTCTGCCTTATATCCTGTTGGAACCAATTATGCCTAAACTCAGCGCCCATTTTTGGTTTTCCAATGCGGCTAAAGAACATAGTCCCGAGCAATTCAATGCCTTGAAAAGTCGGTTAGAAAGGGCATACATACCGGTTACCGTTCTTTTAGGCCGCACTACGATTAAAATCGCCGAATTATTAGCCTTACAGTGTGGCGATGTTTTACAACTGGACTGCCGGGCAACTGAGGAATTGCCGATTCTGGTCGGGCAACGGGAAAAGTATTTAGGGCGACCTGGCATAGTTGGGTCGAAATTGGGTGTACAAATCACCGGGATTTGTGGCGAAGGAGATGAAACCGAAGATGAGTAGTGGTGTCCTAACCCAAGAGGAGATTGATGCCCTGCTGCGGGGCAGTGAAGTCGAACCTGCGGAACCTGTTCCTGAGGCCATAATCGAAACGGATTTCGGGGATATGGAGAAGGATGTGGTGGGGGAAATCGCCAACATTTCCATGGGTACGGCTGCCACCACGCTTTCCACTCTTTTGGGCAAAAAAGTGGACATCACCACGCCAAAGGTAACGATAACGACTAAAGCGGGGTTACAGGCAGAGTACCCGGCAACATTCGTAGTCGTGGATGTTCACTATACAGATGGCCTGCAGGGAAATAACATCTTGATCATTCGTGAGTCCGATGTTGCCATCATTGTCGACTTAATGATGGGTGGCGATGGGCTCTCACCCCCTACCGAGTTGAACGAAATTCACCTCAGCGCTATTTCCGAGGCCATGAACCAGATGATGGGGTCGGCGGCTACTTCGATGGCTACCATGCTCAAAAAAAGGATTGACATTTCACCACCTATGCTCAATGCCATGGATTTTTCGACGGAAGAACTGCACTATCCTGAGGAAGATCCGGTAGTCAAAGTTTCTTTCCGGATGGTAATTGAAGGGTTGGTTGATAGTGAACTGTTGCAAGTTTACGCTATTCCTTTTGCCAAACAATTAGTCGATTGCTTAATGGGTGAAATGCTGGCGGGGCCGGTGACCCCACCGGTTCCGGAGATGGGTCCTGCCGGTTCGGTAACGTCGCCATCCCCGCCACCGGAACAAAAAACGCCACCGGCGGTGGTTGCCGCGGCACAACCACCTTATGAAGGGCAGGCAACCGGCGGGTACCCGCTACCCCCACCAGCACCTGGCGGCTTTGGAACAACGCCGACCCCGGTAGCGCCAGCGGTCCCGGTAGCGGTTCAGCCGGTACAGTTTGCACCGATCCAAGGTCAAACGCCGAATAAAGATTTGACTAACCTAAACCTGATCATGGATGTTCCTTTGCAGGTAACCGTAGAATTGGGCAAAGCCAGGAAAATGATTCGGGATATTTTAGAACTGGGACCAGGTTCTGTGGTTGAACTGGATAAGCTGGCCGGGGAACCGGTGGATATTCTGGTCAACGGAAAACTGATCGCCAAAGGTGAGGTTGTCGTTATTGACGAAAATTTCGGCGTTCGGATCACGGATATTGCCAACCCGCTCGAACGGATTACGAACCTACAGTAACGGAGGTTGATGGGGATGGGAGCACGTGTCTTGATTGTCGATGACGCAGCTTTTATGCGGATGATGATCAAAGATATTCTGACCAAAAATGGGTTTGAAGTGGTTGCGGAGGCCGAAAACGGTTCGGTCGCCGTGGAAAAATGGCAGGAATACCATCCGGACCTGACCACCATGGATATTACCATGCCGGAATTGGACGGGATTAATGCGGTGCGGGCGATTCGGGAAATCGACCCCAAGGCCCGGATTGTTATGTGTAGTGCGATGGGACAACAAGCCATGGTCATTGATGCCATCCAAGCCGGGGCCAAGGATTTCATCGTCAAACCTTTTCAACCGGATCGGGTGTTGGAAGCTGTTCGAAAAGCACTTAGCTAGGAGGCTCCCAAATTGAATCGGACGGGGAAAATATGTACGTAATTCGGCGTTTCGGCCGCCGGGCTGTCGGCGGCCTCGCGTTTTTTGGCGGTTTGTTGCTAATGATTTTGGTCGTGGCTCAGCCGGTGGCCGGTGACCAGACAACAAATTTTCAGGATCGTCCTTACCAACAGACAGTTGGTTGGGAGGACAAATCGGCTAATCTACCAGAAACTAAGGACCTAATTTTAAGGTTGGGAATAACGGTTTTAGTGCTGGGTTTAGCCGGGTATGCAATGGTCCGGTGCCGGAGATACCTGCGGCAACCGGTGACCGAGGGTAACTGGCTGGCCGTAATCGACCAAACCAACCTTGGTCCCAATAAAGACCTATACATAACAGAAGTCGCCGGCAAATTTTTAGTGATCGGGGTTACTGACCACGCTATTCAACCGATTATAGAAATTACTGATCCCCAAATATTGGCTGAATTGCGCCGGGTTAAAGCAACAGGCCCAGTTATCCGGGAGAAGCCGGGGTTTGGGGTATTGCTTAACGGCATGAAAAACTGTTGGCGGTCACATCCGGCAGGGGACAAGCCTAACCTCTCCTTCCATGCCACAATGAACAGCCAACTGGCCAAACTGGACAGGCTCGGGAGCAGTGACTCACCGGAAAATAAGGGTCAGGGGGAAGGGGAGGAAAGGCGGTGAAGTCCTTTTTCGGCAAAGCCTGGGTAGTGCTGATTTTGGTTGGGTTAGTCGGTTTGGTTTTCGCCAGCACACCCGCTTCGGCGGCTCCTTTGCCGATACCGACGATCAATTTCGGCTTGGAAACTACGGATGATCCGGGTGAAGTGGCCACGAGTCTGCAAATCCTCTTTCTCTTAACCGTTTTGTCGCTGGCGCCGGCGATCCTAATCATGACCACTTGTTTTACCCGGATAGTGGTCGTCTTGCATTTTGTCCGGACTGCCCTGGCTTTGCAAACAATGCCACCAAACCAAGTATTAATCGGTCTGACTTTATTCTTGACATTTTTTATCATGGCACCTACTTGGTCTCAAGTTAACGATAAGGCCTTGCAGCCTTACCTAGCCGGCCAATTGCAGCAAGAGGCAGCCTTGGTGCAGGCATTGGATCCCGTACGGGAGTTTATGATTAAACAGACCCGGGAAAAAGACCTGGCCTTATTTGTGAATATGGCCGAAATTGAACAGCCCAATACATACCGGGAGATCCCGACCCGGGTTGTTATCCCGGCATTTATTCTTAGTGAACTAAAAACGGCGTTTCAAATTGGGGCGGTAATCTATCTACCCTTTATTGTAATTGATATGATTGTGGGTTCGGTACTGATGTCGATGGGGATGATGATGTTGCCACCAATGATGATCTCCCTGCCCTTTAAAATCGTTGTGTTTGTCTTAGTCGATGGTTGGTACCTCGTAGTCCGGTCCATAATTCTTAGTTACCAGTAGGCAATTCATTAAGAAGGGAATCGGGATGACCCAAGAGTTTGTGATTCAACTGGGTCGAGAAGCTTTATGGGCGATTTTGCTTGTTTCCGCCCCTTTATTGGGGGGGGCCCTGTTGGTCGGATTGACGGTCAGCATATTTCAGGCGACAACCCAAATTCAAGAAGCAACCTTGGCCTTTATTCCGAAAATTATCGCGGTCCTGGTGATCATGTTATTGTTTGGGCCCTGGATGTTGCAAGCAATGCTCCAATATGTCGGCGCTTTATTTGGAGACCTGCACTACTATACGTTTATCCGCTGAGGGATTAAGCTATGGATACGATCGTCGCGGGTCTGATGGGGCATATTGAGGTATATTGTTTGGTTGTGGCCAGGGTGGGAGGCTTAATTGCGACGGCGCCGGTTTTCAACAACCGGGCGTTTCCAGCGTTGGCCAAGTTGGGGTTATCTTTGTTTGTGGCCGTTTTATTGGTGGGGGTTTGGCCGGAAAACACCTTGCCACCCCCAACGGATAATCTTTTGGCTTTTACGGTGACGATTTGTCAGGAAGCCTTAGTGGGCATCGGGATCGGCTTTATCCTCCAGTTGGTGTTTGCCGCGATATTAACGGCCGGCCAAATGATTGATTATCAGATTGGCTTTGGGATTGTGAATGTGCTCGATCCCATGTGGGGCAGTCAAGTGCCGATGACCGGCTTGTTCCTGCAATTAATGGCTTTGCTGTTTTTTGTGGTTTTCGATGGGCATCTGTTGTTGCTGCAGTTATTAGCGGAAAGTTTTCAAATGATTCCGGTTGGTGTGTGGGCATTTCAGACCACCGTTGCGGGTGACTTGGCGGCTTATATGGTGCGGTTGTTTGCCGGGATGTTTATGACCGCCGTGCATTTGGCCATGCCGGTAATCGGTTTGATCCTGGTCAGTGATATAGCTTTGGGGATCGTTGCCCGTACGGTTCCGCAATTGAACATTTTTGTAGTGGGGATCCCGGTTAAAATTATTGTCGGTATCGCGTTTTTGTGGGCGGTATTGCCGTTTTACATTGCCGGGTTAAATCAGTTGTTTGCCCTTAGTTTTTCTGATGCGACCAACTTTTTGCGCCTGCTGACAAAATAGCGGGCCAGGAGCGGGGGAACACGGTAATGTGGGACTGGCACCTACAATGGTTTGCGGGCGAAAAAACGGAAAAGCCAACCGAGAAAAAGCGGCAAGAAGCCCGCAAAAAGGGGCAGGTAGCTCGAAGCCAGGAAGTAAATACCGCGTTAGCGATCATTTTTTGTTTTTTAGCCTTAAGTATTTTGGGCCCACAGACATTTGACGGCATGGAGCGGATTATGTCCCATGTTTTGGGTTTGACGACCCAAGAGAACCTTTCTCCCGTGGTGGTGTTGAAAACGGGTGGGGATATTGCTTTGCGCTCCTTTTTCTTAATGGCGCCGTATTTACTAGTGGCCTTGGCTGCCGGGTTGTTGGCAAACTTCCTGCAGGTGGGCTTTTTATTTTCGGCCTTGAAGGTCAATTGGGGCCGGCTAAATCCACTGTCAGGGATCAAGAGGGTTTTCGGCAAACATGCTTTGGCAGAGTTGGTAAAGTGTCTCTTGAAAGTGTCGATTGTCGGCTGTGCTGCTTATTCCATAGTAGCAAAAAACATGGTGGTTTTCCCTAAATTAATGGAAATGAATATTCAGACCGCTGTGGCCGCGATTGGCCAAATTGGTTTTGAGGTCGGTTGGCGGGTGGGGTTGTTGCTGGTTATTGTTGCGGCCTTTGATGTCTGGTACCAACGTTACACCCACGAAGAATCGCTGAAAATGAGCAAGCAGGAAGTCAAGGACGAGAGGAAACAAATGGAAGGAAACCCGGAAATAAAGGCCAAGGTCCGGCAAAAAATGCGGCAAATGGCCATGCGACGGATGATGCAGGAGCTGCCGAAGGCTGATGTGGTAATCACCAACCCTACCCATTATGCTGTTGCGCTTAAATACGAAACCGGTAAAATGGCCGCACCGGTGATGATTGCCAAAGGACAGGACTTTATCGCCTGGCGGATCAGAGAAATTGCTGCAGATTACGATATTCCCACGGTGGAAGATAAGCCTTTAGCCCAGGCCTTATACCATTCCGTAGAGATCGGCCAGGAGATCCCTGCCGAGCTGTTTCAAGCGGTAGCGGAAATTTTGGCATTCATTTACCGGTTGAAGCGTAAAAAAATGTCTATTTAACAGTTGCATTAATGATTGCGAAAAAAGGGGGGGCGTTTATGGCGGTATCCCGGACAGCGGGCAATTCTTTGCGGTATTCGGAACTAGCGGTTACCATCGCCATTCTGGGCACGGTTGTCATGATGATCATCCCGCTCAATCCGGCACTGCTGGATGTCCTCCTGATTTGTAACATTACCGTGGCGATTCTGATTCTGCTGGCTTCCATGTTTGTTTTAGGGGCCTTAGAAATTTCGGTTTTTCCAACCTTGTTACTGGTTACAACCTTGTTCCGGTTATCGTTGAACGTATCTTCCACGCGGTTGGTCCTTGGTGAGGGTTATGCCGGGGAAGTGATTGAACGCTTTGGGACTTTTGTTATCGGGGGCAACCCGGTAGTTGGCTTTATCGTTTTTCTTATTTTGGTAATTATCCAATTTATCGTGATTACCAAAGGGGCGGAAAGGGTGGCAGAAGTAGCTGCCCGGTTTACCTTGGATGCCATGCCGGGAAAACAAATGGCAATTGACGCCGACCTGAACGCCGGGTTAATCAATGAAAGTGAGGCTAAACAGCGGCGCAAGGACATCCAGAGAGAAGCCGATTTTTACGGGGCGATGGATGGGGCAACCAAGTTTGTTAAAGGTGACGCGATCGCCGGGATCATCATTGTGGTAGTGAACATTCTAGCCGGGTTCTTCATCGGTATTTTACAAAAAGGATTAACGGTTAGCCAAGCAGCCATGAAGTACACCATTTTGACAGTCGGGGATGGCTTAGTTACCCAGATTCCTGCTTTGCTTATTTCCACCGCTACCGGGATCATTGTCACCCGGGCGACTGCCGAGGCCAGCCTGGGGCGTGAGTTGACCAGCCAACTTTTCGGCTACCCCAAGATCCTCTATATTGCTTCCGGGGTCTTGGCCGTGTTGGGAATAATCGGCTTACCACCGGTACCATTGTTTTTGATGAGCGGTGTTTTGGGGATTACGGGGTATAAAATGACCAAGACCCAGCAGGCTTCCACCGCAGCCGAAATGGAAAAAGCGCAGGAACAAGAAATCGAAGAAATCAAACGGCCGGAAAACGTGATTTCGCTTTTAAGCGTGGATACTTTGGAGTTGGAGATGGGCTATGCTTTGATCCCCTTGGTTGATGTCCAACAAGGGGGTGATCTGCTGGACCGGATCATCATGATCCGGCGGCAATGCGCTTTAGAATTAGGTTTAGTTGTACCCCCGATTCGTTTGCGGGATAATATGCAGCTTAAGCCAAATGCCTATGCAATCAAAATCAAAGGCGTCGAGGTGGCTAGTGGTGAGCTGTTAATTGACCACTATCTGGCGATGGCCTCAGGAGTCGATGATGGCAGCATTCCCGGTATCGACACCACCGAACCGGCTTTTGGCCTGCCGGCAAAGTGGATTTCGGCCCAAATGCGGGATCAGGCGGAATTGGCCGGCTATACAGTGGTGGACCCACCTAGTGTGATTGCTACCCACCTGACTGAAGTGATCAAAGCCCACGCTTTTGAAATCCTAGGCCGCCAAGATGTGCAAACCTTGGTCGACCACGTTAAACAGACCTACCCAACAGTGGTGGCGGAACTGATTCCCGATTTAATGACGATCGGTGAATTACAAAAAATTTTAGCCGGCCTGTTGAAGGAACGGGTGCCCATCCGGGACTTGGTGACGATTATGGAAACCTTGGCCGATCATGCCCGCTTGACCAAAGACCCGGATGTTCTGATCGAGTATGCCCGGCAAGCCTTGAACCGGCAGATTGTTAAGCCCTACCTGTTGCCTGGAACCAGCCAATTGCCGGTGATCATGTTGGAACCGGCCTGGGAAAACAAGATCCGGGAAGCAATCCAGCATACCGAGCACGGGACTTTTCTTGGGCTCGATCCCGGAGAAGCCCAGCGCTTATTGACGGCAACAGCCAAAGAAGTGGAAAGGGTTTCCCAACAAGGCTATCAACCGGTGGTGCTTTGTGCCCCGATTGTTCGGTTGTATTTTAAACAGTTAACCGAACGGGCGGTTCCCCAGCTTGGGGTTTTGTCCTATAACGAAGTAGGGACCAATATCGAAGTTCAGTCGGTAGGGATGGTGAGCTAAGGTGCGCGTAAAGCGTTTTGTCGCTCCGACAGTAAACGAAGCCATGTACAAACTAAAAGCAGAAATGGGTAAGGATGCCATTATCCTTAATACCCGCAAGATTAAAGAAGGAGGCATATTTGGGTTTTTCGCCAAAGAAATGGTGGAAATCACCGGCGCCGTTGAAGCCATCCCCTTGACAAAGCTGGTTGGTGGTCCGGTCATTAACAAAACAGACGGGAATAGGGGCCTGATCCGGCCGGAGCCTATTTCTAATAAAGGTTTGATTACACCTAATCAGGGAATCACCGGGATAAAAACAGAATTGCGCCAATTAAGAACCATGATGAGCGAAGTCTTGGGCCGATTGGACCAGGACCATTGGCGGTCAACATCTCAGAATTGGCGGCAATTGGAGGAACGGTTAGTCGGAAATGAAGTAGAACGGTCGATTGCCGGGATGCTGGTGCGAGATGTGTTGGAAAATCACCGGAACCCGGAAGATTGCGCTCCGGGGGTGGTAAAGACCGAAATCATTGAACGGATTGCTACTTTGTTAGGTGAGCCGAAACCGCTGGTTATGGCCGGCAGTGAAAAACGCCAAGAAGTAGTAGTCGTAATCGGCCCAACCGGGGTTGGGAAGACAACGACCATTGCTAAAATGGCGGCAACGTTTGCGATTGTCGATAAGAAAAATGTGGGGTTAATCACTGCTGATACCTACCGGATTGCCGCGGTGGAGCAATTACGGACCTTTGGGGAAATTATCGGGGTGCCGGTGGAAGTTGTATTTAGCCCCCCGGCGTTGCGGGCCGCGATTGAACGTAGCCGAGATAAGGATTTGCTGTTGATCGACACCGCCGGCCGGAGCCATAAAAACACGCGGCAAATGGAGGAATTACAGGCGTTTATTGCGGCGAGTCAACCCAGTCAGTCCCTGTTGGTGTTGTCTGTCACAACCAAATATCGGGATTTGCTGCAGATTATCGAACATTATACTCAACTCAATGTTGACCGGTTATTGTTTACCAAGCTAGATGAAACCAACCACTTAGGCACGATCTTGAATGTCGCCTATACTACCGGCAAACCATTATCTTATATTACCGTCGGTCAAAATGTTCCAGATGATATTGAAATCGCCGAACCATATAAATTGGCCAATTTGATTTTCGGGGAGACGAGTTAATGATGGACCAGGCCGAAAAGCTTCGAATTATGGCTCGGAATATGCGCCAACAAGTAGAAGCGGAAATTACTGGTGAGACGACACCCACCCGGATTATTTGTATCTCCAGTGGTAAAGGGGGTGTGGGAAAAAGTAGTGTAACCTTGAACCTCGGGTTGGCCTTAATTGAATATGGGCAACGGGTCTTGATCCTTGATGCGGATATGGGAATGGCTAATATTGACCTGATCATGGGCAAGGTAGCCCCTTATAACCTTTATCACATTATTTATGGGGATAAACGGCTCCCGGAGATTATCCAGGAAGGTCCCAAAGGTATCCGCTTTATTTCCGGGGGTTCCGGTATTGCCGAACTAGCCAATTTGAGCAAAGAAGAATTGGATGAACTGGTGGCGAGTCTGTCCAGCTTAGACGGAACGGTGGATGTTCTGCTGGTTGACACGGGAGCGGGTGTCTCCCATAATGTTTTGGCTTATCTTTTTGCTGCTGATGAACTGTTGGTGGTGACCACCCCGGAGCCTACCGCAATTACTGATGCCTACGGATTAATTAAGTCGGTTGAGGCCCGGCAACCCGGCAAGCAAATATCGATTATTGTCAATAGAGTTAAAAATGCCGAGGAAGCGGCTGCCGTATCTGACAAACTATTGGTCGCTGTGCGGCAGTTTTTACACCGGGATGTGCACTTATTGGGATTTGTCCCCGAAGACCCCTTGGTATCCCGTGCCGTGAGGGTTCAAACACCGTTTTTTTTACTTAATGAACGGGCTCCGGCTTCTCGGGCGATGTCCCGGTTGGCAGCCGGTTTGTGCAAGCTGCCGGTGAATCTTTCGCTGGAAACCGGTTTTAGCCGCTTATTCAGCCGGATGAAGAGTTTTTTTGAATAGAATGTCCGGTGAAATGCGGATAGGATAGGCAGGAAAATATCTGTTGGGTGTGGAAGAAATAGAATAAATTAGCAAGCAGTGATGTTCCAAAATGATCTTGGAGTGATACCTTTGCCGAGAATCAAGGTTTTGGTAGTTGATGATTCCGCTTTTATGCGCAAGGTAATTGCTGACATGATTACTGCGGAGCCAGGAATGACGGTTGTGGATACAGCCCGCAACGGCCAGGAGGCTTTGGAGAAAATTTTGCGGCTTAAGCCTGATGTTGTAACCCTGGACATTGAAATGCCGGTAATGGATGGCTTGACAACCTTAGACCGGATCATGCGGGACAGACCGGTACCGGTGCTCATGTTGTCTAGTTTAACCCAGCAAGGGGCTCACGCCACGATGTTGGCCTTACGGAAAGGTGCAGTGGACTTTATACCGAAACCCTCAGGAACGATTTCTCTGGATATACATAAAGTGCGCAAAGAACTAATTGATAAGTTGAAAGTGGCGGCTTTGGCCCAAATTAAACCACAGGCCGGTGTTCCGCATCCCCGGCAAAGCAGCGGTTTGGATACGATACCGGAACCGGTTGTGAAGGCTGGTTTCCGGCCCAGGAGGCAGGGGGCGGGACCCTTGGATCAAGTAGTACTTATCGGTACTTCAACCGGAGGACCAAAGGCTTTGTACGAAGTAATCCCTAAATTGCCGGCGAGCGTAACCGCGGCAGTTTTGGTGGTTCAACACATGCCGCCAGGTTTTACCCGTTCGTTGGCGGAACGTTTGGATGCCGCTTCCGCGTTAACAGTAAAGGAAGCCGTAAATGATGAAGAGATTTTGCCGGGAGTGGTTTACATCGCCCCCGGTGATTATCACTTAAAGGTGCGGGTAACTAACAATCCGGCAGCGGGTAAGCAAATGTGGGTAAGGCTCACGCGGGAACAGCCGGTTGGTGGGCACCGGCCGGCTGTTGATGTGATGATGACATCGGTTGCCCGGCAGTTCTGGTCCCACATGGTGGGTGTAATCCTTACCGGGATGGGTGGGGATGGTACCGCCGGAATGCAGTTGATCAAGCAACGTCAGGGCCGTACAATCGCCGAGGATGCTTCGACGTGTGTCGTGTTTGGGATGCCCAAAGTGGCGATTGAATCTGGGTGTGTGGACCGTGTCGTACCGATAACCAATGTAGCCGACGAAATTGTTCGGTCTTTACAGAACAGATAAGCCGCATAGGAGGTGTCGACCTGTTGGACACAACTCAATACATGGATGTGTTCATGGAGGAATCCCGTGAACACTTACAAACACTCAACCAGAAAATCCTGGAACTAGAAAACAATTCCCGCGAACCCGCTGTTTTGGACGAGATTTTTCGTTCTGCCCATACCTTGAAGGGTATGTCGGCAACGATGGGGTTCGAAAGGATTGCCGAACTAACCCATGAGATGGAAAACGTTTTGTCCAATCTGCGGGGCACCGAAATTCGGGTTAACACGCAAATAATTGACCTGTTGTTTAAGTGTTTGGATGCATTGGAAAACATGGTTGAAGCAATTGCCGGCGGTGATAGCGATACTGTCGATATTACCGGGTTGGTGGGTTTACTGCGGCAAAGTGTTCTGGAAGATTCCGATGATGTGGAAGCCTTCCCCAAAAATGAAGCGTTTTCGCCTGATTTTAGCATTAACCAGTATGATTTAACGGTACTTCACGAAGCTGAGCGGAAAGATTTTTGCATTTTTCACATCCGGATCGACTTGGATTCTGGTTGTATCATGAAGGCGGCCCGGGCATATATGGTTTTTCGTAAGTTAGAGGAATTTGGGGAAATAGTTAAGTCGGTGCCGGCGGTGCCGGAAATTGAAGACGAGCAGTTTGATCTTTCCTTTCAGGTTTTGTTCGTGGCCCAAGCAACCCAGGAAGTTATCCACCACGCTTTGGAGTCAATTGCCGAGGTCAGGGTCGGTTCTCT
Source organism: Heliobacteriaceae bacterium (assembly GCA_028707535.1). GTDB lineage: Bacteria > Bacillota > Desulfitobacteriia > Heliobacteriales > Heliobacteriaceae > STF2-203. The sequence continues at coordinate 11,782 of JAQWAU010000004.1, forward strand.
GGCTTTGGTTAACCTTAACGATGTTCAGCCTTCTACCACAACCCGTCCGGGGGTTGTGGAATCCGGCGGCGAAGACACTGCTGCCATTAGTGAGCAACCGTTCATCCCTAATGAACCGGGTGCCGGCAGGAGTCCGGCAACCGGCGCAAAGCTGCTGAAAGCTAACCAAACGGTCCGGGTGGATATCGAACGTTTAGATGTTTTGATGAACCTCGTCGGGGAATTAGTAATTAACAAAACGCGGTTAGACCAAATTGCGATAAACGCTGAATCTACCGACCTTAGCGAAACGATTGAACATATTGATCGGATTACCATTGACTTGCAGAATGTGGTTATGAAGGTGCGGATGGTTCCCATTGAACAGGTGTTCAATCGGTTCCCGCGAATGGTGCGGGATATGGCCAAAGAGTTGGGCAAAGAGATCAACCTCATTATTGAAGGTAAAGAAACGGAACTGGACCGCACGGTTATCGATGAGATTGGCGATCCTTTAGTGCATTTATTACGCAATGCTATTGACCACGGCGTAGAAAAACCGGAAACCCGGCGCCAAAATGGCAAACCGGTGGAGGCGATTATCCGGCTGGTGGCCAAACATGAGGGTAATCATGTGGTCATCGAAGTAGAAGATGACGGTCGGGGGATTAACCCGGAAGCGATTCGGGCTAAATCGGTAAAAAAAGGGTTAATTGCCGCGAAAGAAGCAGAACAGTTGGACGACCAAGGGGCAATAGACCTGATTTGGAAAGCCGGTTTTTCCATGGCGGAGACGGTATCCGACATATCCGGCCGGGGGGTCGGTTTGGATGTTGTTCGCAACAAAATCGAATCGTTAAACGGCTCGATTGATATTCAGACCCAGGTAGGCAAAGGGACTATGTTTAAAGTCCGGTTGCCTTTAACCCTGGCGATTATTCAGGCTTTGTTGGTCAATGTGGGTAAGGAGATCTACGCTATTCCCTTGAGCACCATCGATGAAACGACAAGCATTCAGCCTGGTCAGATCAATAACGTGCAGAACCAGGAAGTGGTATTACTGCGGGGCAAAGTGCTTCCCTTAGTTAGATTGCATCAGGTGCTTGCGGTCTCCGGGGAAGAGAACACTACCGGGGAATTGTTTGTTGTTGTTGTCCGGAAAGGGAATAATCAAGCCGGGTTAATTGTTGATTCTTTAATTGGCCAGCAGGATATTGTCATTAAATCAGCCGGAAAATTGCTGCAAGGAATTCCAGGTATCGCCGGGGCGACAATTTTAGGCAATGGCGATGTTTCCTTAATTCTCGATATCGGAACCCTGTTTTAGGAAGTGGGGGCGGGAACATGGGCTTTGACAATGAACTCCAATTGGTTGCCTTTTTCCTCGGTGGCGAGGAATATGCCGTAGACATTCATTATGTTAGGGAAATAAATCGGTTGTTGAACATTACCCGGGTACCACGGGCGCCTTACTATATCGAAGGAGTAATTAACCTTCGGGGGAATGTGGTACCGGTGATCGACCTCCGCAAAAGGTTTAACTTGGCAGCTACGGAAATGACGGACCGGACGCGGATTGTGGTCATTCAAACAGGTGAAATCATGGTGGGGTTGATTGTTGATGGGGTGTCGGAAGTCATGCGTTTGTCCGCTACCTCGATAGAACCACCTCCTGCGTTGATCAGCAGTGTACACCAAGAATTTTTGTACGGGGTGGGTAAGCTTGAGGAACGTTTGCTGATTTTATTAAATCTCGAAAGAGTAATTGACCTCGACATTGCCTGTTAGCGAGGTGGTTTTCGCCAGCAAACCATATGGGAAGTAAGGATGATGATGGGCATGCTGATCAAAGTGGGCATGGCCGACCTAAAGGTAGCCAGAGCACCAAATAATTTATTGACTTCGGGCTTGGGTTCCTGTGTGGGTGTTTGCCTGTTCGATGTCGGCGTTAAGGTCGGGGGGTTAGCCCATATTATGCTGCCTTTATCTACACAGGCTCGTAATCTGGAAAACAAGGCCAAGTTCGCCGATACGGCGATTCCCATATTGATTGCTGAAATGGTTAAGCTTGGTGCGGTGAAAAACCGTTTGGTCGCTAAAATTGCGGGTGGGGCACAAATGTTTTCTTTTCCGGGTGCATCTGATGTGATGCGGATTGGTGATCGGAATACGGAGGCGGTATTGGAAAACCTCAAGCAACATAAAGTCCCGATTTTGGCCCGGGAAGTTGGGGGGAATTTCGGGAGAACGATTGAATTAGACACGAATCAAGGCAAAGTTTTTATCCGGACGATCAACCGGGGTGAAAAGGTAATCTAGGATGAAAAGCTTGGTCACGGGTAATAAGCTTTGGGTGTCTTTAGGTTTAGGTTTGTTCATTTTCTTGCTTACATCGGTTGTTGCTTTTAGTGCAGCAGTATCCTGGAAGGCTTTGCTGTTTCGGAGTTTTTGCGCGGCTTTGGTAATGGGTGGTTTGGCCCTGGTTGTCCAGGTTTATTTGGAAAAAGCGGTGCAAGCAGTGGAACAGGCTGGTCTTGGGGAGCCACAGGCGGAGAATACATTGACTAGTGGTGAACCGGGCAGCCGGTTGGATGTTGCCGTTCCTGGTGCAACCCCTTTTGTTCCGGGACAGGTGGCTGCTGATTTAGAACAATTGCTGGCTACCGACCCGGCGCGTGCTGCGGAGATCATGCGTAAAATGCAGTTAGAAGATTGAACGGGGTTGTTGCTGGGGGGGCGGTAGCCGTGGTTGTACAAGGTTTGCAGGCAGGGGGCAAACGGATGAAAGGGGCGAAAAATGCGGCCAAAGTGGATCCCCTTTGGCACCGCTTCAAAATACAAAAAGATCCGGTGGCCCGGGAAGAATTAATTCTACTTTATGTATCATTGGTTAAATTTGTGGCTGGTCGTTTGGCGATTGGGTTACCCCAAAATGTAGACCGGGATGATTTATTTACATACGGGATTTTTGGTTTGATGGATGCCATGGAAAAGTTTCAGCCGGAACGGGGGCTTAAGTTTGAAACTTACGCCATTTCCCGTATCCGGGGGGCTATTTGGGATGGCTTACGGGCAATGGATTGGGTGCCGGCTTCAATTCGGCAAAAAGCAAAGGAATTGGAGAAGGTCTATGCGGCTTTGACGGCCCAGTTAGGCCGGGAAGCCACCGATGAAGAAGTTGCCCAGGCAATGGGGCTGAGTGAAGCCACCTTCCAAAAACTGTTGGTTGATGTGCGTTCGACGACCCTGCTTTCTTTGGATGAATATTGGCCGGTAGACACGCATAAAGGTGATGCGGTACGGATGATCGATACCCTGGTTGATCCCCGGATTGAAGAACCGACGATCGCTTTGGAATTTGCCGAGGTCCAACAGTTGTTGGCCGATTCCATCGATAAACTGCCGGAAAAGGAACGGACGGTAATCGCTTTGTATTATTACGAGGGTTTAACCTTGAAAGAGATTGGCAGTGTCCTTGGGTTGTCGGAGTCGCGGATTTCTCAATTGCATACCAAGGCAGTCCTGCGCTTGCGCGGACAATTAGCCAGACATAAAAAAAAGCTCGTTTAACGGCGAGGTTCACTAGAAAAGATTATGCAGGGGGGTAGGGTTATGGCGGGGATTAACGACAAAAATGCCGGTGACATCGTTCCGATTAATGCTACTGCTACCCAAGAAGAAGTGATCCGGGATGGCGAGGTCAAAATCGAGATTGAACGTGATCAAATGAAAGCCAGTATGCTGGTCCTTCCTCCCCAGGGGGGCAAACCGGTAACGGTGGAAGAAGCTTTATCGGCACTAAAAGCAGCAGGTGTTGTTTTTGGCCTTGACTCAGCCTTAGTCAAAAAGGTTATAGGAGAAGGGCTATTAGGAAAAAAGATGATCATCGCTAGAGGAAAGCCTGCCGAAGATGGGGCGGATGCCCGGATCGATTACCGCTTCGATGTAGAACGGCAGATTCGTCCGACCGAACTTGATGACGGGCGGGTTGATTTTTACAACTTAAACATGATCAAAAATATTTGTCTGGGCGAGATTCTGGCCTTTCGGGTGCCACCGACGGACGGGGTGCCCGGGATCACGGTTACCGGGCGGGAACTTAACCCCAGGCCGGGTAGAGACAAGCGGATTCAGGCCGGAAAAAACACTTTATTAAGTGAGGACGGGTGCTTACTCACGGCGGCTTGTCCGGGACACGTGCAATTGACCGGTGACCGCATCAACGTAGATCCGGTTTATGAGTTGCGTGGTGATGTTGACCTCTCTTCCGGAAATCTTGAGTTTATTGGCTCCATAGTTGTTCACGGGTCAATAACCCAAGGTTTTGAGGTGCGGTGTGCAGGCGACTTGGAAGTTGGTGGTTCCATTGAGGGTGGGTCGGTAACCATAGATGGAAACCTTACTGTCCGTCAGGGAGTCCAAGGACAGCAAAAGTCGGTAGTTATTGTTGGGGGTAACGTAATTACTAAATTTGTAGAAAATGCTGTCATTCGCGCCAAAGGTGATGTGATCATCGGGGAAGGGAGCATGCATTCGGAAATTGATGCCGGTGGCAGCGTCATAGTAGGGGGAAAAAAGGGGTTAATTGTCGGCGGGTGGTGTCGAGCGGGGGAGGAAATCGTCGCGAAGACAATTGGTTCTCCTCACGCAACTATTACCGAGCTGGAAGTTGGGATTAGCCCGGAAAAACGGCATTACTATAATGAATTAGCCCAAAAGTGTAAAGATGTGGTGGCCAACCTGGATAAAACCACTAAAGCGATCAAGCTTTTGCAAGAATGGCAAAAACGCAGTAAACTACCACCGGAAAAACAGGTCCTGTTAGAAAAACTGGTCAATACCCAGGAACAGGTGCTTCAGGAACAAGAACAAATGAGTCAGGCTAAACGGCAGATGGACATTGAATTAGAACAAGCCCACAAAGGTAGAATCCGGGCGGGCAACATTATTTATTCCGGTGTCGGGCTGACCATCGGGCCTTTTTCTACCCGGATCCGGGATAATGTGGAGTTCACGACGGTCGTTATTGAAGATGGGGATTTCCGTTTTCTACCCTATGACACTTAGGCGTGGGGGTGACAGCAAATGACCTTGCGGGCGGTTGACTTGCAGGTGCTGGTTCCCAAAATGACGGATGTCAGCCGGCACCAACAGAATCAGCAGCAGGCCGGCCAAACCCAACAACAGTTGGCGGCCCAGCAAGCCCGGCAGGCGGCAGTGCGACGGCAAAAGTCTGTTCAGGCTTCCACACACTCCGAAAACCCGAAGGTTGGCGACCGGGAAAAGCAAAAAGGCCAACAGGAAAGTGGGGAAGGCCGGCAGGAAAATGCCCGGGGAAATGCCGGGGAAGAGCGAAGTTCGCAGGATCCCGTAAGGGGAAGACATTTTGATTTTAAAATATAGAACCCTATATTTTAAAGAAAGGGGGAGCTGGTGATTAGCGGTATTATTCTCGCGGTAGCGGGGATTTCGGTAATGCTGGTAGGGTTGGTTTTGATGGTAAGGCAACAACGGCAGAAATCTGTGGATTTACAACGGGCGGAAAAAATCAGTGTTCACTTGGTAGAGGCCAAGTTGGTGCAGCGGGATATGGAGAATCTTTTGACCCGAGTTACGGAAAAGAGCACCGAGGTTGTCAATTTACTGCACGCCGAAGTAGCGGTAGCCCAGGAAACAATCACGGCCGTAAATGATACGATTACAATGATAAAGGATGAAAGACAGTCCCTTCAAGCGGAGCATAAGCAACCGGTGGCTGCAGCCACCAGGGTGGGAACGAAGCCTGCCGGTTTGTTGCGTGTCTCTCCACCATATCCTTTACAGAAATATCGCCAAATGCGGAACCGGTCGGCTAAGGCAAGTGCAAGGGAAACCAACCCGCTTGCTAAGGGTGAAAAAATTATCAGCAGGCTAGGTCGGGGAGAACCGCGTTACTGGACCAGGGAATTGCGCTATGAACAGATACCGCACCTTGAGCTTGCCGGGTTAACCGAAACGGAAATTGCTCAGCTGCTTGATTTGGGCCAGGGAGAGGTTCAGCTGGCGATCCAATTGCGCCGAAAGCTCCGGGGAGTTGGCAACCTTGAGGTCCGCTAAGGGTTTTCTGACCTTTCCAAAGACGGAGGCAAGGGGCACAGTCGATGGAAGGGTCCTTTTTGTTATTGGGGCTTGCCTTGTTTTAACCGGAATAATCGTGTTGGCGGCACCGGAAATCGTTACGGAATGGTTAGCGGTAAAAGGCAAGCTACCGGCAACGGAAACGGCGGCGCCGGCAGTTGACCGGCGGGAGGAACCGGCGCCGGTTTCCCGGTTCGACACAACGTCGAGGCCGGTGTCGGCAAAAGAACCGAATACAGTTGCGATTTTTGTTACTGATGCGGACTCTTCGGAGATGGTGGCCAAAAAACTGCAAGTAGCCGGGATCATACCCGATGCGGTGGCCTTCAACCGATTTTTAATGGCTGAAGGGTATGCAAGACGGATTCAGAATGGCAATCATTATTTAACGGCAGAGATGACCGCGGAAGAATTGGCAAAACGCTTGGCCGGTATGCGTTGAACAGGGGCGTTTTGCTTGCCTCTATAGGCAAAATATGATAAAATTGCTTTCGGCATATTGAATTCACACGGCTGCGGACCATTCCGTCTGGTTCCCGGTTTAACCGGGTGACGGGTGGCATGAGGCAACCGGAGGTATTTAAACCGGGGGAGGAGGTGGACGTTATGGCGGTAATATCTATGAAACAGTTGTTGGAAGCAGGGGTTCATTTTGGCCACCAAACTCGCCGTTGGAACCCGAAAATGGCGCCGTACATTTTTACGGAACGTAATGGTATTTACATTATCGATTTACAGAAAACGGTCCGGAAAGTGGATGAAGCCTACAACTTTGTACGCGAGATTGCCGGTCAAGGCAAAAAAGTTCTTTTTGTCGGCACAAAGAAACAGGCGCAAGATTCGGTAAAAGAAGAAGCGGAACGTTGTGGCATGTTTTACGTGAATGTGCGCTGGCTGGGTGGAATGCTAACCAACTTTCAAACCATTCAAAAGCGGATCTCCCGTTTGCGGGAATTGGAAAAAATGGAGGCTGACGGTACTTTCCAATTGTTGCCCAAAAAAGAAGTTGCGCAGTTGGTTCACCAAAAGGAAAAACTGCAACGTTTCCTTGGTGGCATCAAGGATATGAAGGAACTGCCGGGAGCCATTTTTGTTATCGACCCGCGCAAAGAACGCATTGCCGTTGCCGAAGGTCGGCGGTTGCGGATTCCCTTAATCGGGATTGTCGATACCAACTGTGACCCGGACGAGATTGACTATGTTATCCCGGCTAATGATGATGCGATTAGGGCAGTAAAGCTATTAACCTCGAAGATGGCCGATGCCGTTCTGGAAGGCAATCAAGGACAATCCGACGCCCAGTAGCGGCAACGGGGTAACCGGGGGAAACCCCTGGTTTCCCCTTTTTTTTGAATAGAATACTTGGCTTCAGGGTAAAATAATGAGATGGAAACTAAGTAGGGGGGAGTAAATGTGGTAACTGCCGCGATGGTTAAAGAATTACGGGAACGCACCGGTGCGGGGATGATGGATTGCAAAAAAGCGTTGACCGAGACCAACGGTGATTTGGAAAAGGCGGTAACCTTATTGCGGGAGAAAGGCTTGGCTGCCGCAGCGAAAAAAGCCGGACGCGTTGCTGCCGAAGGACGGGTAGAGTCTTATATTCACGGGGCCGGCCGCATCGGTGTGCTGGTGGAAGTGAACTGTGAAACTGATTTTGTCGCTAAGGCTGAGGAATACCGGCTTTTGTGCCGGGATATTGCCATGCAGATCGCTGCATCCAAACCGGAATATGTTTCCCGGGAAGAAGTACCGGCCGAGGTGCAGGAAAGAGAAAAAGAGATCCTCCGCGTTCAGGCTTTGAATGAAGGTAAACCGGCCCACATTGTCGACAAGATGGTTATCGGCCGGATGGACAAATTTTACAAAGAAGCCTGTTTGATGGAACAACCCTTTATTAAGAATCCCGACCAGACCGTTCAGGGTATGGTTAACGAAGCAATCGCCCGGATTGGCGAAAATATCAGTGTCCGCCGATTTGTGCGCTTTGAGATGGGTGAAGGGCTGACCAAACGGCAACAAGATTTGGCTGGTGAAGTAATGGCGGAGATAAGCAAATAGTTTGTTGGTGCAAAATGGCGATTGAAGAGGGGACACAAGGGTGTTCTCTTTTTTATAGAAAAGGATTTTTTTTCACTTTTGTAGAAGGGATATTAGGGTGATATCTAAAAAGGGGAGGAAAAGCCTCGTTGCAGCCGAAATACAAACGGGTTGTCCTGAAATTAAGCGGGGAAGCACTAGCGGGCAATCAAGGGTATGGTGTTGATGCCGATGTGGTCAATTCCATTGCCGACCAGATTAAAGAAGTCTGGGCACGTGGTGTACAGATCGCAGTGGTTGTCGGGGGTGGCAATATTTGGCGGGGCGTTGCTGGTTCCGCTAAAGGTATGGACCGGGCCAATGCCGATTATATGGGGATGTTGGCTACCGTGATCAATTCTTTGGCAATCCAGGACGCATTGGAAAAACGCGATGTAGCCACCCGGGTGCAAACCGCTATTGAGATGCGCGAAGTTGCTGAACCGTATATCCGGCGGCGGGCAATCCGCCATTTGGAAAAAGGTCGGGTGGTTATTTTCGCTGCCGGGACCGGAAACCCCTACTTTTCAACCGATACTACTGCTGCCTTGCGGGCGGCGGAAATCGAAGCAGAAGTTATTTTAATGGTTAAACGTGGGGTAGACGGGGTTTACGATTCAGATCCTCAAAAGAACCCTGACGCCAGAAAACTCCCGGAATTAAGTTATATTGATGTACTTAACCGTGGTTTGCGGGTAATGGATGCTACCGCTATTTCACTTTGTATGGACAATCAAATTACCTTAATTGTGTTTGGCTTAGAAGTGACCGGTAATATCAAACGGGTTATTATGGGAGAAAAAATAGGTAGTGTTGTGGGGAGGGATGATGGTGATCAACGAGATTAAAAAGGAAACCGAAGAAAAAATGAAAAAATCCGTTGAGGCATTGCGCAAGGAGTATCAGACGATGCGGGCCGGTCGCGCGGTTCCCGCTTTGTTAGACAAAGTGATGGTCGAATATTACGGGGTCTCGACGCCACTCAACCAAGTCAGCAGCATTTCTGCGCCGGAAGCCCGGTTGTTGGTGGTGCAACCTTGGGACAAAACGGTGTCCGGGGCGATTGAAAAAGCGATCTTAAAAGCAAACCTGGGTCTGAATCCTTCTAATGACGGGAATATTATCCGGTTGGTCGTTCCCCAGTTAACGCAGGAAAGACGGGCAGAGTTAGTAAAAAATGTTCGTAAACGGGCGGAGGAATTTCGCGTTATCGTTCGCAATATTCGCCGGGAGGCGAATGATGAGATCAAATCCCTCCAAAAAGAAATTTCAGAAGACGAAGGCAAGCGGGGCCAAGACGATATTCAAAAATTAACGGACAAATACATCAAAGAAATTGACAAGGTAATGGAGCTTAAAGAAGCAGAAATTATGGAAGTGTAGTGGTGTGTTCTCCGAAGATGAAACGATCTTGAATACCTTAATCGGCCTGACCCTGCCGGAAGCAGAGCAATATTGCGCCGGTTTGGGAAGGCAAATTACTTTTGTTATGACCGGTTCGGATACCCTCAAGTTCCGGACTGTTGCCAGGATCGTGCGTGTTCGCCGGACTTCAAGTAACCGATTTGAAGCTGTTTATGTAAAATTTCCCCAACACTTGCCCAAAGATTAATTTCCAAAACCCCCTCGGGTTCCGGGGGGGTTACAAATTCGTTTGTTTTTCGGGTTTTAATTAAACCAGGATTGAATTGGGTAAATCGGGGAGGGTTGAGTTTGCTGCTGCGGCGTATTTGGCCGTTTAGCCGCCGGGAAACGCCAGAAGCTGAAGATGTTTTGCAGGCAAAACTGGATCGAAGGCGACTGCCGAAACATGTGGCAATTATCATGGATGGCAACGGACGCTGGGCCCAACGGCGGGGACTTCCCCGGGCAGTGGGCCACCGAGCCGGCGTAGAATCATTGCGTTGCGTATTGGAAGCCTGTTGCGAATTGAACATTCCGGTTTTGACGGTCTATGCTTTTTCGACGGAAAACTGGAAGCGACCGGTGGATGAAGTAAACGCCTTGATGGACCTTTTGGTGGAGTATCTGCGGCGGGAGGTCGCGGAACTGCATGCTAAAGGGGTGCGGGTTCAAGCAATCGGTAAAATTGGCGCGTTGCCGGTGATGCCACGACAGGAACTGGAACAAGCAATGCGGCAAACTGCGGGAAACAACAAGTTGACTTTGAACCTGGCCTTAAATTACGGTGGACGGGTGGAAATCGTTGAGGCGGTTAAAACGATTGCCCGGCAGGCTGCCCAAGGTGCGCTGCAGCCGGAAAATATTGACGAACAGTTTTTCGGCCGGTACCTTTATACGGCCGGTTTGCCGGATCCCGATCTCTTGATCCGGCCATCAGGGGAGCTGCGTTTGTCGAATTTTTTATTGTGGCAATCTGCTTACACAGAAATTTGGGTTACGCCGGTATTATGGCCCGATTTTGGTCGGAGAGAATTACTGGAGGCCCTAATTGCCTTTCAGGGGCGGGAACGCCGTTTCGGTGGAGTTAAGGTCTAGGAGGTACCCACGGCATGCTGGCGGAACGTGTTATTAGTGGTTTAATCGGTATTGTTTTGGCTCTCAGTATTGTTTATTTTGGTGGTTGGGTTTTGACCATCACGTTAGCAGTCGTGGCGTTGATCGGTTTTTGGGAATATCGGGCTTTATTGCGGCGATCGGCGATAAATCCACCAGGCTGGCTGGGGTATCCGTTGATTATCGGGTTGGCCGTTAGTGCTCATTACGGAGCAAAGGGCTTTGAATGGCTGATCACCTTAGGTGTCGTGGCTGCTATGGCCTATTTGGTTGTTTCGTTTCCCACCGGGCAACCCCAGGATGGGGCCTCAGCGGTGGTTGGTGCTTTAGTAGTAGGCTGGCTGTTAAGTTATATAATTTTATTACGGCAGTTACCTAGCGGTATTGAGGCGGTATTTCTTACCTTTTTCCTTACCTGGGGAACCGATACCGGCGCTTATTTTATCGGCCGGCGATTCGGGAAAAAGCGACTAGCCCCCAGGTTAAGCCCGCAAAAAACGATCGAAGGTACGATTGGGGGCATGGTCACTGCCGGCGTGATTGGTTTTTTCTGCGGAAAGCTTTGGTTTCCCCAGATTGATCCGGGCTTCTGGCTTATTGCCGCTTTGGTCGTTTCATTAATCGGCCAAATGGGTGATTTGGCGGAATCGGCGCTTAAACGGGCAGTTGGCGCCAAAGATTCAGGAAAGATTATGCCTGGCCATGGGGGGGTGCTGGATCGGATCGATAGTCTTCTCTGGACGGCCCCGGCGGTATATTATTTCTTTTTAGGTTTTGGGGGGGTGGTATAATGAGCCAGCAACAAGATTTACTGACCACCCTTTTACGGCTGGCGATTTGGACTTTAGCCCTGGCTTTTGGCTATTTTGTGCTCGAGTATGCCCTACCGGTATCTGCCGAGGTGGCCGGCCAGGTTTTTTCAGCCTTGTTGCCGTTCATTATCGGTGCCTTGGTCGCTTTGTTCATTGAGCCGGTAGTAACTAGAATATCTAAACGTTTGGGGCTTTCCCGGGGGTTAGCCACCTTTATTTCGCTAATCATTTTTTTGGGACTAATTACCTTCGGCCTGACGGTAATTATCAGTAGGCTGGTGGTCGAGTTAATTAAAATTTCTGCCACTTTGCCTTCACCTCAGCGGTTCGGGGAGTTTTTTAGTTCTTGGGTGGATGCGGCGGCCCCTTATTATGCTGTTATTCATTCTTCTCCCGAAGTAATGAGTACCCTCCAAAACGGGATGGCGGAAATTTTAATGGGCGTAAAAAGCATGATGGTTTCTGGTTCAAACTATTTGCTGGATGTTCTGGCGGCGTTACCTGGCTTTTTTACCATATTAATCTTCAGTTTGATTGCCAGCTTCTTTCTTAGCCGGGATAAAGGTTTGATCCTTGACGGGATCTACCGGCTGGTTCCTGCCGGCCGGGCGGTGCAGATTCGTCAGGTGCTGGTTGATTTGGGTAAAGCATTTATGGGTTTTATTCGCGCCCAAACAATCCTGATTTCCATTACGGGTTTGATTACTATTGCCGGCTTGTCGCTATTGGGTGTAGAATATGCTTTTACGGTGGGTGTATTGACAGGACTGCTGGACCTTTTGCCGATTGTGGGGCCGGGATTAATTATGGTGCCCTGGGTTGGCTGGGAGCTAATCATGGGAAAATATACGCTGGCGGCCCAACTGGCGATAGTATACGGGGTATTAGTGCTGGTTCGACAGCTGATTGAACCCAAGGTGGTAGCAGATTCGATCGGCTTACACCCGCTGGCGACTTTGATCTCGCTTTATGTGGGGATGAAGACGTTTGGGGTTGCCGGGATCATTATCGGGCCATCGGTGGTATTGTTGGTAATCTCGATGTATCGGGCGGGTGTATTCCCGCAGCGCCACGTGAGGTGAAGATAGATGACTAAACGGATTGCAATTTTGGGGTCGACCGGTTCGATCGGTCAGCAAACTTTGGCTGTTGTCGATCAAAACCCGCAGCAATTGCAGGTGATTGCCTTGGCGGCCGGGACGAATTGGCGGAAAATGCTGGACCAGGTGCGCCGTTACCAACCGGAAATGGTGGCGATGACGGATATGGCTGCAGCCGAACAGCTGGCGGCGGCCTTGAACCGGGAGCGGTTGAGTGTGCCGGTAATGGCTGGGGAAGAGGGGCTTAACCGGGTAGCGACCCACCCGGTTGCTGATACGGTTGTTACTGCGGTAAGTGGTGCTGTCGGGTTAGGCCCGACCTTGGCGGCGATTGCGGCGGGAAAAAATATTGCCCTGGCCAATAAGGAGACCTTGGTGGCGGCCGGTTCGTTAGTCATGGCGGCAGTAAAGCAGCAAGGTGTTGCCCTTTTACCGGTGGATAGTGAGCATTCAGCTTTGTTTCAATGCTTGCAGGGCCAGGAGTGCGATGATGTGCGCTTAATTCTAACCGCTTCCGGGGGGCCTTTCCGGGAGTGGTCGGCAGCCAAAATAGACGAAGTTACGCCGGAAGCTGCTCTTAGCCACCCAAACTGGCGGATGGGGCCCAAAATTACCATCGACTCCGCCACTTTAATGAATAAAGGTTTAGAGGTAATTGAGGCCTACTGGTTATTTGGGGTCGAATTCGACCGGATTTCGGTTTTAATTCACCCGCAAAGCATTGTTCATTCCTTAGTTGAATTCGCTGATGGCTCGGTAATGGCGCAAATGGGTGTTCCGGATATGTGTCTGCCGATCCAGTATGCTCTATCCTACCCGAAGCGGTGGCCTGCCTCTCGCCCCCGCTTGGACTTGGCCGGTTTAAGCCAATTGACCTTTTCGCTTCCTGACCTTCAACGGTTTCCCTGTCTGGCCTTAGCCTTGGCGGCCGGGAAGGCCGGTGGCTCCTTGCCGGCAGTGATGAATGCCGCCAATGAAGTGGCGGTTGCGGCCTTTTTGGCACGGAGGATTGGGTTTACCGCTATTCCCCGGGTTGTGAAGGAGACCATGGACACCCACGCCTGGTGCGCTGATCCCGATTTAACGGCGATCCGGTGCGCCGACCACTGGGCGCGGGAGCAAGCGGAAAGACGAATTAGGGAGGTTACGGCATGATTACATTCTTGGCGACTATTTTCGTCTTCGGGTTAATGATCTTTTTTCACGAGTTGGGCCACTTCGTTGTTGCCAAGTTGACCGGAGTGCGGGTATTGGAATTCAGCGTGGGGATGGGCAGCAAACTGTTTAGCTTCCGTCACGGATCTACCCTTTACGCCATGCGATTATTGCCGGTTGGTGGTTATGTGCGGATGGCCGGGATGGATCCGGAGGAAATGCGTACCAACCCGAGCATCGCCTCCGACCCGGGAAGTTTTAACAATAAGTCGTTAGGTCAGCGGGCGGCGGTGATTTTTGCCGGTTCGTTCATGAATTTCTTTTTGGCTTTTCTGTTATTTATCTACATTTTTACAATTATCGGGATTCCCAAATTTTCAAATGTGATTGGGGAAGTAATGCCGGACAAACCAGCCGCTATCGCCGGTATTCAAGCCGGTGACCGGATTCTGGCCGTAAATGGTCAGGAGACCAGTGACTGGTTGGCGTTGATTGCGGAGATCCGACCGAATTCCAATCAGGAATTGCAGTTACGGTTGGAACGTGATGGCCAAATTGTTCAGGTCCCGGTAGTGCCGGTACTTGATGTGGAGCGTAATATCGGTCAAATCGGCATTATGGTCGATGAAGGGACCATGAGCGTAGAGCGGAAAGGCTTTTTCACCGCGTTAAATCTTGGCCTCACCAATACGTATGAACTAACCGTGATGGTGGTTAAATCTTTGGTGCAAATGATTACCGGGCGGATTCCGGCCGATGTCGGCGGCCCGGTGTTGATTGTTAGTGAAATTGGCAAGGCGGCAAGTACCGGCATGGAAAACCTGTTGCTGTTGGCAGCTATTCTATCGATCAACTTAGGGGTGATCAATCTTTTTCCCATTCCGGCCTTGGATGGCAGCCGGTTGCTTTTCCTCGGTTTTGAGGCTTTGCGTGGCAAGCCGATTGATCCGGCTAAAGAAAACATGATTCATTTGGTGGGATTTGCTTTCTTAATCTTTTTGATGGTGTTGATTGCCTACAATGACGTAATCCGGTTGTTAGGAGGGGGTTAATCACGGCTGTGGTACTACCCCGGCGTATTTCCCGGCGTATTTACGTCGGGCCGGTGGCGATTGGGGACGGGGCGCCGGTTTCCGTCCAGTCAATGTGTAATACCGACCCACAGGATGTAACCGCTTCTTTGGCCCAAATAGACCGCTTGGCCGCCGCCGGTTGTGAAATTGTCCGGGTGGCGGTACCGGACATCGCCGCAGCGGGTGTTCTGCCGGAAATTATCAAAGAGGCTTCTTTACCGGTAATTGCTGATATTCACTTTAATTACCGTTTGGCCGTAATGGCCGTAGAAGCCGGTGTCCATGGCCTCCGCTTGAATCCTGGTAATATTGGCGGCCTTCAACGGGTGAGGGAGGTTGTTGCGGCGGCCCGGGACCGCGAGGTACCGATCCGGATCGGGGTTAATGCCGGATCTTTAGCTAAACAGGTATTGGAAGAATTCGGGGGAGTGACACCGGAGGCCTTGGTAGCCAGTGCCTTGGAACATATCCGGTTACTGGAAGAGTGTAATTACCCCTGGATGAAGGTTTCGCTCAAGGCATCGTCTGTCCCTTTGATGCTGGCTGCCTACCGGCAATTGGCCCGTTTGGTGGACTACCCGTTGCATATCGGGGTAACGGAAGCCGGAACGGTCCGGACGGGCATGATCAAGTCGGCGGTCGGGATCGGGGCCTTGTTAGCGGAAGGAATCGGTGATACCCTGCGGGTATCCTTAACCGGGGATCCCGTGCCGGAAGTGACTACCGGCTGGGAAATCTTAAAATCGTTAGGATTACGGCAGCGGGGGCCGGAGTTGATTGCCTGTCCAACCTGTGGCCGGTGCCGGATCGACTTAACGGCAGTGGTTACAGCCGTGGAAAAAGCCCTGGAGCGGGAAACCCGTCCTTTGAAAGTGGCCGTGATGGGGTGTGTTGTCAACGGCCCTGGTGAAGCCCGCGAAGCCGATGTCGGTATTGCCGGGGGCCGGGATGCCGGAATCTTGTTCCGGCGGGGTGAAGTAGTCCGGAAAGTGCCGTATAATCAATTGGTCGGCGCCTTATTGGCGGAGATTGACCGTTTGCCCGATTAGGGGAAATATGCCATGGGAGGATGAAATGATCGATGCGAATGACCCAACTGCTGATGCCTACTTTAAGAGAAACTCCCGCGGAAGCGGAAGTGGTCAGCCACCAACTGCTCCTCCGGGCCGGTTTTATCCGGCGGTCCTCAGCAGGAGTCTATCATTATTTGCCGCTGGGCCAGCGGGTGTTGCGAAAAATCATGGCGATTGTGCGGGAAGAGATGGATGCCGCCGGTGGTCAAGAAATCTTAATGCCGATTATCCAGCCGGCGGAACTCTGGCTGGAGTCCGGGCGGTGGCATGTATACGGGGAAGAACTTTTTCGGCTTAAGGACCGCCATCAGCGGGAATTTTGCTTGGGACCTACCCATGAGGAGATTGTCACCGACTTGGTTCGGCATAATGTGCGTTCTTACCGGGATTTACCCCTTTTGGTTTACCAGATTGCCAACAAGTACCGTGATGAACGGCGGCCACGGTTTGGGTTAATGCGGGGCCGGGAATTTATCATGAAAGACCTTTATTCTTTTGACCGGGATGAGGCTGGTCTGGAGGAATCGTACCACCACATGTATACTGCGTACAGTAATGTATTTAGGCGGTGCGGATTGACTTTCCGGCCGGTGGAAGCTGACGCCGGGGCGATCGGGGGGACAGCCGGTACCCACGAGTTCATGGTATTGGCCAACTCCGGGGAAGCGTTGGTGGTCTATTGTGCTGCTTGCGATTATGCGGCGAATGTCGAAAAAGCCGAGTGTAGCTTTGAGCCACCGGTTGACCCGGAACTACCTTTGGCGATGACTAAAGTGGCTACCCCAGGGCAAAGGACGATTGCCGAAGTAGCCAGTTTTCTGCAGGTTTTGCCGGCGGAGACGATCAAAACCATGGTCTATCTGGCGGATGATAAGTTAATTGCCGTTTTAATCCGGGGCGACCGGGAGATTAACGAAGTAAAACTACTAAACTATCTAGGCTGTTTAGACTTGCGCTTGGCGACGGAAGCGGAATGCCAGGCGGTTAGTGCCGGAGGGGCCGGTTATTTAGGGCCGGTTGGGCTTAAGGATGTTCCGGTTTATGCGGACCAGGAAGTAATGGGAATGATGCGGGCAGTTTCCGGGGCTAACGAACCGGATGCCCATTATGTAAATGTGTGTCCCGGCCGTGATTTTGCGGTTGAAGGGGTAACGGATTTGCGTTTGGTGCAATCCGGCGAGCCGTGTCCCCATTGTAAGACAGCCTTGACTACTGCCCGGGGGATTGAAGTAGGGCAGGTATTCAAACTCGGAATTAAGTATTCCAAGGCCTTAAACTGTACCTACCTTGATGAAAAGGGCCAGGAACAGTTGATGGTGATGGGTTGTTACGGGATTGGCGTAAGCCGGACCATGGCGGCGGCAATTGAGCAAAACCATGATGCTGACGGGATTATTTGGCCGGTAGCAATTGCGCCGTTCCAAGTAATCATTGTCCCGGTTTCGACAAAGGATGCGGTTCAAGTTCAAACCGCAGCGGATATTTACCAGGAATTAAACCGGGAAGGGTTTGAGGTGTTATTGGACGACCGCGCCGAACGGGCAGGCGTAAAGTTCAAGGATGCCGACTTGATCGGGATTCCGTTCCGGGTTACGATTGGAAATAAATATGCTGCTGACGGGCTTGTCGAGATCAAGGTCCGCAAAAACGGCGAACAGTTTAAGGTTCCTCGGACGGAAGTAAGGGCCAAAATCCGGGAATTAATTCAACATAGTTTGGTTCATAATGCCTGATTTTCGGATGAGGAGTTGGGTGTGTGCCTGTATCCATAATTATCCCGGCGTATAATGAGGAGCGAACTGTAGCGGATGTAGTCCGGGCTGCTTTATCTTCACCTTATAAGGACGACGTAATCGTTGTGAGTGACGGGTCAGAAGATAATACCGCTACCATCGCCCGGGATGCCGGAGCCAAAGTAATTGAACTGCCACATAACATTGGCAAAGGCGGTGCGTTATTGGCCGGGGTTCAAGCAGCGATGCATCCTGTGCTCATGTTTCTGGATGCGGACTTGATTGGGCTGACCCCGAAACACCTAACCAGCCTGGCCTCGCCGGTTTTGGCGGGTAAGGTGGATATGACCATCGGTGTGTTCGGCAGTGGCCGGTTAGCTACAGATTTAGCCCAGGTGATTACCCCCTATTTGTCCGGACAAAGGGCGGTAAAAAGGGATGTTTTTTTGGCCATCTCCAAGTTGGAAGCCAGCCGGTACGGGGTTGAAGTGGCTTTAACCCGGCATTTTGCCCATACTGAAAACTTGCGGAAAGCAGAAGTTGTTTTGCCGGATTTGACACACTTGATGAAAGAGGAAAAGATGGGGTTAGTCAAAGGGTTTAAGGCCCGGATGAAAATGTACTGGGAAATAGCTAAGACGGTAAAAGATTAGTTGGAGCGGGCTCCGTTCGGGAGCCGCTTTTTTTGACATGGGGAGTTGGCCAAGTGGGTTCAATAGATGTCTTGATCCTATCGGTTAATGCCGGTGCCGGCCATGAGCGGGCTGCCCAGGCGGTGGCGGCTGCTCTAAGCAGGCGGGGTTCAACGGTAAAGGTCGCCGATGCTTTTGGTTGTGGGCCACGGTGGGTGTTTTCCACGGTGATTGGCAGCTATTTGCAGATGTTGCTCTGGGTGCCCGGCTTTTACCGCTTTCTTTACCGGACGGCGGAAAAACCTGTGGCCGCATCACTCGGCAAGTCGTTGTTAACAGCCTATTTGTACGCTTTTTTGGGGCCGGGGCTGCGTCGGTTGCTCCGGGAAACAGCACCGAAGGTAATTGTCTGTACCCATCCATTTCCTTTAGGGGTACTTTGTACCTTGCAGCGGGAGTCTTGGTTCAGGGCCAAGCTTGCCGGGGTGGTGACTGATTTTACGGTCCACCCTTTTTGGGCTTTTCCCGGTTGCAGTCGCTATTACCTGGCGGCCGTACCACTGCTGGATGAATTGACTGCTTTGGGGGAAGCCCGGGGAAAAGGGCTGGTGACGGCGATTCCGATTAATGCTGCTTTTGCTCGGGCCAAACAACTAACTAGGGAAGAGGCGGAAAAACGGCTCGGCTTAAATCCGGTCCCTAACCGGGTTTTGCTGATGGGTGGCAGTCTGGGTTTAGGTCCGGTCGCAGGTTTGGTAAAACGGCTGCTAGCGGGGGCTACTATGCCACTCCAATTGGTAGTAGTAGCCGGCAAAAACCGTTTGTTGGCAGAACGGTTACAAGCCTTGGCGGTTTCTCCCGACCAGTTGGTTGTATACGGATTTACGCAAGCTGTTCCGGAATTAATGGCTTGTGCCGATGTTTTCGTTTCCAAACCAGGGGGACTTTCCGCTTCGGAAGCTTTAGCCCTGGGTCTACCACAGATTTTATTTCCCCCTTTGCCCGGGCACGAAGAGGTAAACCACCGTTTCCTAATTAAACAACAGGTGGCGGTGACGATTGATAACTTGGCGAACGTGGTGGACATTGTTCAGGGGGTACTGGCCGATCCTATCCGGCGGGCAGGCTTGCGCCGGGCAACTGAAGGCCTCGGCAATGTAAATGCTGCCGAAGAGGTGGCCGGTGATTTGGTGACCTTGGTTCGGTCTGTATCCGGTTAAGAATAAGGGGTTGGGCTTAATTGTTAACAACATATACCCAGGAGATACAAACAAAACTGGGCTTGCATTTGTGCCAGGTAACGGTCAGGGAGAGTCGGGCGGCCTGGGAGGTTCTAGTCAGGGCCACCCGGCCATGGCCGGAAACGGCGGTGCAGGTTTGGCGGGAAAAGATCCTGGCGACGGTTCCCGGCCTGGTGGCGGTGGATATCCGGGTTGAATGTGTGTTGGCTGATGTGGCGCAATTGGTGGACGATTATTGGGATTGTTGGGTCAATGTAACCATACCGGAAACAGCGCCGGTATTACGCACGGCCTTGGCTGGGGCCGGACGGCACACCGAAGGCAGACAGGTGATTCTTACTTTGGAAGCGGTGCAAGCTGCTTTGTTGGCCAAACGGCAGTGTTTCCGGGACTTGCGCAAAACGGCCTCCCAGGCTTTCGGCCTGGAAGTAGAGCTGGTAATCGAAGAAATTCCGGTGCCGGATCCGGAGGAGTACCAGCATGCCCGGGAAGAAGAGGAAAAGCGCCTCTGGGTGGTGGCTAATGGGATCAACCGGACGGAAAAAGAAAAAGCCGGTGGTGGTCCTGTTCTGGGGCGGCCAATTGGGGACACCACGGTAACCAGGATCGCCGATCTAAATGAAGAAGAACGCAGCGTAACTATCCGGGGCCGGGTCTTCGGTCTGCAAGCGCGGGAAATGAAGACCGGCCGGTGTTTGGTTACTTTTAATCTGGATGATGGCACCAGTGCGGTTATGGTAAAGGTTTTTGCGGATGATAAGGATCAGCTTTTGGGGGCCGGTCGGCTTAAAGATGGGGTGGGGGTTAAGGTGCGGGGATCGTTCCAACACGACCGGTACCTGCAGGAGCTTGTTGTTCAAGCCAAAGACATCAACTTGGCCCCGGTGACATTCCGGACCGATGATGCGCCGGAAAAACGGATGGAACTACACGCCCACACGAAAATGAGCACCCTGGATGCGGTAGTGACGGCTAAAGACTTAGTCGCCAGGGCAGCGGCCTGGGGACATCCAGCCATCGCTATTACCGACCATGGGGTGGTGCAGGCTTTTCCGGAAGCCTATGAAGCAGGGCAAAAACATAACATTAAAGTTATTTATGGGGTCGAAGGCTACTTAGTCGATAAACCACCGGCTTCCGGGGAAAAATTGATTTCCTACCATGTTATTATCTTGGTTTGCAACAAGACCGGGTTACATAATCTTTACCGGTTGATTACCACTTCTCACTTAGAGCACTTTTACCGGCGACCACGCATTCTGCGGCAGGAGTTGGTAAAATACCGGGAAGGACTTCTGATCGGGAGTGCTTGTGAAGCCGGCGAGGTTTACCAGGCGGTCTTGAACAATGCCCCGCCGGAACGGCTGCGGGAAATGGCCGCTTTTTACGATTACCTGGAGATTCAGCCTAATGGCAATAACCTGTTTCTTTGCCGGCGGGGGCAGGTGGCTTCAGAGGAGGCCCTTCATGAGCTTAACCGGCGGATTGTCCGGTTAGGTGAAGAACTGGGGAAACCGGTGGTTGCCACCGGTGACGTCCATTTTCTTGACCCGGCGGATGAGGTTTACCGGCGGATCCTGTTGGTGGGGAAAGGGTTTGAAGATGCCGATAACCCATCTCCCCTTTATTTGCGGACGACGGACGAAATGTTGGCTGAGTTTGCCTATCTGGGGCCGGCGACGGCAAAGGCTGTCGTCATTGAAAATCCTGCCGCCCTGGCGGCTAGAGTTGAGCCGGTAAAACCAATACCGGATGAGTTTTACCCGCCGGTGATCGAAGGAGCGGCCGACCAGGTCCGGGAAATGGCGGAAACGTCAGCCCACCGCTTATACGGCCCGGACTTGCCGGGGCTTGTCCGGCAGCGGTTGGATAAAGAGCTCCATTCCATTATTGCTAACGGGTTTGCCGTCTTGTACTTAATTGCCCATAAGTTGGTGAAGAAATCCAACAATGACGGCTACCTGGTCGGGTCCCGGGGATCAGTTGGCTCTTCCTTGGTAGCCACCCTTACCGGGATCACTGAGGTAAACCCTTTGCCCCCACATTACCGGTGTCCAGGTTGCTGTTTTTCCGAGTTTTTTACTGATGGGAGTGTCGGAGCAGGGGTAGACCTGCCCGACCGGGCCTGTCCCCGGTGCGGAATTGCTCTGGTTAAAGATGGTCACGATATTCCTTTTGAAACCTTCTTAGGGTTTGAGGGGGATAAGGTCCCGGATATTGACTTGAACTTTTCTGGGGAGTACCAACCCCGGGCACATAAATATATCGAAGAAATTTTCGGCAAAGATCGGGTATTTAGGGCGGGGACGATCTCCACCATTGCCGCCCGTACGGCTTATGGGTTTGCAAAAAACTATGTCGATGAAAAAAAGATTGAGGTCCGTAAGGCTGAGATCGACCGGTTGGTGGCTGGTTGTACCGGGGTGAAACGGACTACCGGGCAGCACCCGGGAGGCCTCATGGTTGTGCCCCGGGAAGTTGATATCCACGACTTCACCCCTTTACAATACCCGGCGGATGATACCAGTTCCGCCACGATTACCACCCATTTCGATTACCATGCGATCTCCAGCCGGTTGGTGAAACTGGACATTTTAGGCCATGACGACCCGACAGTGATTAGGATGCTGGAGGACTTAACTGGGGTTTCCGCCCAAACGGTCCCCCTCGATGATCCGGCAACCATGTCCTTGTTTTCCTCCCCGGATGCTATAGGGGTTAACCCGGAACAAATTCGCTCCAATACCGGCACTTACGGTATCCCTGAGTTTGGCACCCGGTTTGTCCGGCAGATGCTGGAGGATACCCAACCAAAGACCTTTTCCGAACTGGTGCGGATTTCCGGTTTTTCCCACGGTACCGATGTCTGGTTGAATAATGCCCGGGATTTAATCAAGAGTGATACCTGCCGGGTTAATGAGGCGATTTCCACACGGGACGACATCATGATTTACCTGCTTTACCAAGACCTGCCACCAAAAAAGGCTTTTGCGATCATGGAAGGGGTGCGCAAAGGTAAAGGGGTCAAGCCGGAGGATCAGGAACTGATGCGTGAAAAAGGAGTGCCGGCGTGGTACATCGACTCCTGTAAGAAGATCAAGTATATGTTCCCTAAAGCGCACGCGGTTGCTTATGTGACCATGGCCTTCCGGATTGCCTGGTATAAGGTTCATTATCCGGAAGCATTCTATGCCTCCTTTTTTACGGTCCGGGCCGATGAATTCGATGCCGAAATGATCTGCCGGGGGATGAACCATGTCCGCCTTTTGGTCGAAGAATTGGACCATAAAGGAAATGACCTGACCGCCAAAGAAAGAAACTGGCTGACGATCCTTGAGGTTGCTTTGGAGATGTATGCCCGGGAGATCAATATCCAGCGGGTCAGCCTGCAAAAGTCTCACGCCACCCGGTTCCTGATCGAACCGGCCGGGCTGTTGCCGTCTTTAGGGTCCCTGCCGGGGGTGGGGGCCGGGGCCGCCCAGAACATTATGCAGGCCAGGGAGGAACGCCCGTTTTCTTCGATCGAAGACCTGCGGGTCCGGGCCCGGGTGAGCAAGACAGTGATTGAGTCCCTCCAGAACCATGGTTGTTTAGCCGGAATGGGGGAAACCGACCAGTTAAGTCTATTTTAATCCGGAAACAAAGCAGCCGGGGAACCGTGTCCTCACGATACCCCGGCTTGATTTCTCCGAATCGGATTACTGGAAGGATTGCTGAAACCCTTGTGTCTGTTGTTGCTGAATGAACTGCCTGCCTTTTTCCGTAAACTGGGCCTCATTTTGATCGAGCATATACAAAAGTTCCTGCAGTTGACCGACATGCTGTCTTTCCTCATTGGCGATGTGGTAAAGGACTTTTTTCACTCTTTCGTCAGTCGTAGCCAGGGCATGGGCTTCATACACGATGATCGCTTCAAGTTCACCGGCTAAGTCGACGCGGAGGGCTTGGGCCAGTTCTTGGTTGGATAATTGGCGTGGTACATTGGCGACGAACGGATTACTGATTAGAGCCATCGGTGCTAATTCCCCCTTCAAAAATATTGTTTAAGGTTATTATGTCCGGGAAAAACGAAAAAACCCCATAAGGTTTTGAGGTGTTGTATGATTTCCCCGAAAAAAGAGAGTATCCTCAATCTGGCCAGAAATCCGGAAGAAAAAATATTTCTGGCCCGTTGTTTCGACCAGGTGTGCACAGTAAAAGGACGGGACCTGGTGTTGCTCACCGATTTTCTTGACCCTGGGCAGGTGGGCTTGTTAAAAAGTGTGTGCCGGGGTTACCGTGGTCTGTCGGTGCTGGCCTGGGGGGGATATCAGGAGGCAGAGCGCTGCCGGGCACTAATTTCCACCGGTGACGATTCTGGCCAACAGCCGGATTTTCAGATTGAAACCTTACAGGTATTGCCGATAGGCAAAGAAGCTGCACCTGGTCACCGCGATTACTTGGGTTCCTTATTGGGATTAGGGATCAAGCGGGAGGTAATTGGTGACATTGTTCCGCTGGAAGTGGGGATGGCGGTATTTGTATCCCGGGAGATGGCTGCTTTCCTGGGCCAGAATCTTAACCGGGTGGGGAAGTACCCGGTTAGTGTCAGCCTGGTTGCCCAAGTAGGATTAGCCCTCAAAACCCGGCAGCTCGAAAAGCGGGTGGTTACGGTTGCCGCTTTACGGCTGGATGCGCTGATTAGCAAGGCTTTTAACCTGTCCAGATCAGCTTCAGCTGCCTTGATCCGGCAGGGAAAAGTAAAGCAAAACTGGCGACAGCAAACAGATCCGGCCACAGATGTTGCCACCGGGGACATGATCGCCTGCCGGGGTTACGGCAAGTTTCGGCTCAGTGAAGATGCCGGTCCCACGAAAAAAGGCCGGTTAAGATTGATCTTGGAATTTCCGATCTGATTGGGGGCTTCTGACTAAAGTGACTGCCAACAATAGACACAAAAACCATAAACCGTTAATATTCATATGGTAAAGGCATTTACAAGGAGTGAGGAGCATGCCGCAACCGTATGATTGCTCTTGCCCGTTATATCCTCATGTGCATAAGTATTGCAGCCAAACAAGCAGGGAATGCAACCACTGTCATCAGATGGAGGGAATTACGTCACCATCCCTGGATGAACCGGGACATGTTCATTGTATCAGCGGTAATACAAGTTGCCGGGACGGCCATTCGCATGATTATCAGGCAAGAACCGGTCCGGCGGTTCCCTTGCCGAACGGCAGGCATATTCATCAAGTAATGGGGAAAACCACGTGTGATTGCGGACACACCCATGATTTCCAAAGGGAAACGGGTAAAGATGTTCCGGCGCCCTGCCGGTAGTCCGCATAAGCCAACGGCCTTGAGCTGCATGTTTGCGTTTCTTTCCGGTGAATATAAAAGGCGTCCAGCCAACATTGTTTGACTGGGCGTTTTTCTTAAATCTGTTAAAACATACGCTTGACTACAGTAATGTGTTTATACCAATAGGAGCCAGGGGCCACGCTAAGGTAACCTACTTTACCAAGACCGCCACCCTCCTGGATAACACGGTTATTACCGATGTAAATGGCAACATGGCCACCCTTATTAAAAACAACGAGGTCTCCAGGACGCATTTGGTCTTTTGGCACCACCCATCCAACGTTACGATACTGTTTTTGCGAAGAAGTGGTCATCTTATAACCCAAGGCATGGTGGTAAACATATGAAGTGAAATTGGAGCAATCGAAACCGAACTGTCCCCGGTCTTCATTGTGTCCCCACCGATAGGGGGTTCCCAGTTTACTTTCGGCTACTTTTAATATGGCCGCAAACTTTGTTTGGTAATCTGCGGTTACGGGGGCCACAGGGTTAATTTTGGGATCCAAAGTGACACCCGGGGGCAATTTGGTGGACGTTGTAGCCTGCTCAGCGACCTTGACCAGGTTTTGCGAAAAATACTGCGTATCTTGAGCGGACCGGGATTGAGCAAAAACCGGACTGGCTAGGGCCAAGAGCATACTGCCTACCAAGACTAATGGGATCAGTTTTCTTTTGAACACTGAGAACATGCCTCCCTTTTCTAGCCTACGGGGTTAGCTGACGGATTAGGGCAAAAGGGTTGCCCTACCACAAAAATGGTTTCACCCCTAAATTGGTTTCCCCGCGCTCTGATCGGCTTCGGCTTTAATACAATAATAAGAATAGGGCCTTAAAAAATAATGTTCAATGCAAAATCAATGGAGATGATGCAAAATAAAGTAAGGATAGGATGCAAATATGAGTTAAAAAAAAGAACCACCGATGCCGGTGGTGTAAAGATGGCGTCCTTGATGAAGCGATCCTACCCTGTTTATCCGTGCTTTGAGGATAAAGGAGGTGACGGCATTGGTGGCAAGATTTATTCGCATTAATGGCTTTACCAGAAGTGACAGACACACGATTATTGGTCAACTTAATCAAGCCATATCCAAAAGCGGCGGCTGGATCCTTGATTTCAAAATGTTTTCAAATAAATCTATTAACATATTGTTGGAAATTCCGGTTAGAAATGTTCGTCGTCTGCACCAATGCCTTTTAGAAATAAATATCCATTTGACTCCCCAAAGTGAAGAATTATTACGGGATACGGATCTTCAACAGAAAAAACTGGGCAATGAGTCTGTTTTTGATCTGGTCGGAACCTTACAAGTGACTTTTGTGCATAATGAACCTGATCTGGTGATTGAAGTACCACCCTTTGATTTATGATTTTAAGGGGAAATCAGCCGAAATTAATCTTGGCTAAGGCATTCAGGTAAGCCTTGGTACTAGCTTCAATCACATCCGTGCTGATTCCGTTACCTACAATTAGGCTCCCACCTGCATAACGCACTTTAACCGTAGCGTGCCCTAAGGTTTCACTGCCCCGGCTGGTTGACTTCAAGCTGTAGTCCTCCAGCTTGACGGTTTTGCCGACAATGCGGTCAATTGCCTTAAAAACTGCATCGACCGGGCCGGTCCCGCAGGCCGCGTCGGTTAATGTTTCTTCACCTACGCCTAAGGTGACCGTTGCGGTGGCGGAGGAAATACCGTTGGTGCTAACCGCTATATTCTTCAGGACTATCCGGTTTTGCCGCCCGTTAAGCCCCATCAGAGCGTGCAGATCCTCGTCAAATATTTCTCCTTTTTGGTCGGCCAGTTGCAGAAACCGGGCATACAAACCATCCAGTTGGTCTTGGGTCAGTTGATAACCTAATTCGCCCAATCTATGCCTTAAGGCATGTCTCCCGGACCGGGCACTCAAGACAATCAGGTTTCTGGGGATACCGACAACTTCGGGATTAATTATCTCGTAAGTTGTTTTTTCTTTCAGGACCCCATCCTGGTGGATCCCGGAAGCATGCATAAAGGCATTGGCGCCGACGATGGCCTTGTGGCTGGGAACAGGTACCCCGGTAATCCGGGATACAAGCCTGCTGGTTGCGGCGATTTCCTTGGTGTTGATTGCCGTGTTTACGCCGTAAAGGGTTTTTTGCGCGTAGATTGCCATGATTACTTCCTCCAAAGAGGTGTTTCCGGCTCTTTCGCCGATCCCGTTGATCGTACCTTCTACCTGGCTTGCCCCGGCCATAACCCCGGCCAGCGAATTAGCGGTGGCCATCCCTAAGTCATTATGGCAATGAGTACTGACGATTACCGTTTCGATATTCTTGACCTTGGCCATCAAAAAGGAAATTAATTCACCATATCCCCAGGGAGTGGCATAGCCAACTGTATCGGGAATATTAACAACGGTGGCGCCGGCCGCGATGACCTTTTCCAAGATCTTTACCAAAAAGGCGGGGTCACTGCGGAAAGCATCTTCCGCATAAAATTCGACATCATTTACGTACTTCTTGGCATGGATTACGGCGGCTACCGCTGTTTCAACCACCTCGTCAGGGGAAAACCGCAGTTTCTTTTCCATATGAACCGGCGATACCGCTATTCCCGTATGAATCCTGGGTTGTTCTGCTTCCCGGAGGGCTTCGGCGCAGACATCGATGTCCTTTTTTACTGCCCGGGTAAGGCCGCAAATCACCATTCCCTTTATTTCCCTGGCCAGTGTCCGTACTGCCTCCAGATCACCTGGTGATGAAGCCGGAAAACCTGCTTCGATGATGTCAATTCCCAGTTTTTCGAGCTGTCTGGCTACTTCCAGCTTTTCATTGACGTTTAAGGTAATCCCCAGGGACTGTTCGCCGTCTCTGAGGGTAGTATCGAAGATATAGAGTTTGCGCATTTTTGATTTACCTCCTTAAATAGTTCTAAATGACACGATTGGCTTCCCGATAAGTCACTAAGGTCGATTTCCATTCGATACCACCCCTTTCAAATAAAAAAACCCTCCGTCCCCCATTTGAGACGAAGGGTTTACCTTCGCGGTACCACTCAACTTAACGGCAGAAAAGCCGTTCCCTTACCCAGGATACGGGACATAAGCATCCGATATCCCCTTCCTTTTAACGGTGGAAGACTCCGTCCGGGCCTACTCTCCAATGATTTCGGTCGGCAACTCCAGGGGGAGTTCACTGTTCCGCTTTGACTGCCTTCACACCAACCGGCAGTTCTCTGAATCCGGCGATTAAAGTTACTGGTCCCTGTCATCGTCATTTTAAGATATTGAATAAATTCTACCTGAGTAAAGGTTTGGTTGTCAACAGGTGAAAATTGCGAAAGGGTCAGAAAATTTGGGGGATTACATTATCACTGCGTAACGGCTTTCTTACCGATGCTCCTTGCGAACGGGCTGTCCGGCAGAAGGTTTTCGCTGTGCTGTTAACTGCCGGAATTTTTTTAGCGCCGACTTTGCCGCTGACTTTAGCTACAGGTTTTACCACCATGTTTACCTGGCCGTGGTTTGCCAGTACGTGTTTCAATGCTGGGAAATCCTTGCGGGATACGATGATGTTCATAACCAGACGGCTTTTACCTTCGATGCCGTAGCCGATCTCGGTTGTAACCGAGTAACCATATGACCTAAGCTCATCGGCAATTATTTTCCCGTCTTCAGGGTGCTTGTATACGGTGACCTCCAATAGGCCTAAGGCGAGTTTCCCTTCAATTAAATTACCGAGAAACACCCCCGCTATTCTCCCCAGGGCAAAGATGATAATGTACGAAAAACTGCCAGACGTGGCCATCAGTCTGAAGGCGTAAGCGACAATAACCGCATCAAGAAATGTGGTTATGTAGACTGGCACGATAATTCTGTTGCTAAGAAAAATAGTTTTTAAGGTACCCAGACTGGTGCTGACGCAGTTAAGGCAAAAAAGTAGCGCCAATTGTTGAACCAAAAAATCCCCTCCTTCCGGTAAAAATAGAAACGCCCCTGTCGCTAAAACAGATGGCGTTTTTTTTAATGATTAAACCTCTCTGAGAACGTATTTTACAGTATACCATATAAAATTACCGGAGGCAAGGGATTTTATTGAACAGTATGGTGGATCCAGGTTATTCTACTTTTAGTTTGTCGATCAAAAGTCCCGTTCCCACTCCCACGTTTTCCGGGTTGTTTTCCCGAATTAAAGTCACAAAAGCTTCTTGGGGGATGTTGGTGATCCGGCTGGCTACAGTGGCGAAATTCCGGACCAACTCTTCCTTCTGTTCCCGGGTCATTTTGGGACCCTCGAACATGATTACCGGCATGGTTTACTCCCTCCTTCCCGGCTACTGATTTTAAATCCTTTTCCGGACTTTTTGCCAAACTTCCTTATCGAGAAAGCTGCCGGAAACGTTGCTTTCCATTTCCAGGAACATTTTATAAGGAACGCTAAAAGAGAGGATATCTTGATTTATCAGCTTTCTTACCGAAATATCGAACAGCCCAATCACGGCCTTTGGAACCGGCATCTCCGCCTCCTGATAAGGAATGATCCCGATTGTATGGCATCCGGCCCCGAAAGGAGCGATTACATTAACGTTGGTGGCGCGGGCGTAATTGGCCAAAACTACCAAAGCCGATAATTGATCAGGGTTGACCAGGAACACCACGACCTTGGGGACCTCAGACTCGCTTACTTCCGCTAATGGCTTAAAGATTACGTATTCGTGGGGTATGTCGATAATTGGTAAAGTCTTCGCAAATTGGGTGGCCAATTCGGGGGTTTTTACATATCCTTCGCCATGTTCGAGTGCCGGCATATTGCGGACGATGTTTTTGCCGATTTCCGTAGCACAGAATTGTTTATTACCAGTAGAAAGAAAATATTCAATTCCCCCGGGAAAATTGACATATTGGTTACCAAACCCCAAGCCGGTGCCACCACCTCGACACCCGAAGGTTTTCCGGTCAAACACCACGGTTTTGCCGGTAGCGGCCGCTTTTAACATTGAGACGACACAGCCCCACCGGCCTTCGGTAAACTGGAGGGCTTGCGCCGGCTTTTCATCCGCCCAAAGAATGGCTACCGGCGCAGTGTTTAGGGAGATAGCTTCGGCAATTCGGCTTTTCATCGTTAATCCCGCCTTTCCGTTGGACGTTCCTTGACAAGCGTTAATTCCTGATTTCAGCGGCCTTACCCCTTCATAGATTATGATACCAATATTTTCCGGCCATTGTCAATCAAACAGATGGAAAGATCTGGCAGTAATTACGAGATGATCCCAATGTGTTAAAAAAACCTTATTAGTTTCCATGAAACCACAATAACCCCGAAATTATCCTTGACGCCGGCATCAACGTATAGTAAGTTAACGTTGACTAACCAAAGGGAGCATGGGGCATTATGAGCAAAACTTATTTAAAGCGAAAAGATGGCATTATTCTCACTGCTATAGAAATAGTTGACCAACTGGGGATTCAAGGCCTGACTATCCGGGAGATCGCCACTCGCCAAGGCATCAGTGAAGCGGCGATTTATCGTCATTTTGCCAACAAAAAGGAGATCCTCCTCGGTGTACTAGAGTACTTTGCTTCTTTTGATTTGCTGTTGAGAAGAACGGTTGAAAGCCAAAAAATGACTGCTCGGGAGGGGATTATCTTTTTAGTTGGTTCCTACTCCGAATACTACGAGAATTACCCGGCAATTTCTGCGGTCCTTTTCTCAGTGGAAGCATTTCAACTCGAACCCGATGTCTACCACAAAATGGTGGAAATAATGGATGCGCGCCTTCGGTTTATCAATGAGTTGGTAGCGAATGGCCAGAGGCAAGGAGAGTTTGCTGATCACATTAACAGCAATAATCTTGTTGACATTATTTTCGGCACCATGCATTTTGTTACTTTGCGCTGGCGGATCAACCGCGATTTTGAACTGAAGGAGTACATGCTTTCAGCTTTGTTTACTATTTTGGATCGGTTTAGTACTAAGGTGAAGATGATTCAGTTACCTAATGCGGATGAGGGGTCCTCACCAGTCAAAATTGGTGAATTCCTGGAGAAACCGAAAGAGAAAAAGTAGGAGGTTGTAATAGCGTTGAAAAGGGTGCTAGTTGTGGATGATGCTTTGTTTATGCGCCATATGATCAAGATGATCCTGGACAATAATCGTTTTCAGGTTGTCGGTGAGGCCGAAAACGGGCTTGAGGCGGCCCAAAAATATAATGAGTTGCGCCCTGATCTGGTCACGATGGATATAACCATGCCCGAGGTAGATGGAATCGGAGCGGTAAAGCTGATCAAAAAAATGGATCCTCAGGCCAAAATAGTAATGATCTCCGCCATGGGTCAGGAAAGATTTGTAAAGGATGCGATTTTGGCCGGAGCATCCGGGTTTCTGGTCAAGCCGTTTAGCGAAGAGAAAGTTGTCCAGGTCTTAAATGCTTTATAAAGAAGGGGGGCGTTGCCAGATGTATAAGGGCTTCAGTAAGGAACCGATGTTGGAAATGTTTATCTTTGAAAGCCTGCAACTCGCAGAGCAATTGGAGCAGACTATTCTGGCCAACGAAAAAGCCCGTTGCCTGGAGCAAAATGTTATTAACGAAATTTTCCGGATAATGCACACGATCAAAGGTTCAGCCGCCATGATGATGTTTGACGGCATTGCTTCTGTGGCTCATTCCATTGAGGATCTTTTTTACTATATTCGCGAATCTTGCCCGGAAAATTTGGAGTACTCAACGATATGTGACCTTGTTCTTGGCAGCATCGACTATATTAAGCGGGAAATCGCCAAACTGGAACAAGATTGCGACCTGGACGGGGATCCTAAGGCGCTTATTGCCGCTGTCGGGGAATACCTTTCTGTAATCCGGGGAAATAGCGGGGAAAACACCGCGAAAATTGACGATGTTCCCTTACTTGCCGCGGGTGAAAAGAAGTTTTACATT
Organism: Heliobacteriaceae bacterium; assembly: GCA_028707535.1. Lineage (GTDB taxonomy): Bacteria > Bacillota > Desulfitobacteriia > Heliobacteriales > Heliobacteriaceae > STF2-203. The sequence continues at coordinate 43,545 of JAQWAU010000004.1, forward strand.
GCTACTTCCAAGTCTTCGGTTGAAACTGGTAACATTCGCTACCGGGCCTTAGTCTTTTTTTCTTCCGATTGTGAAATGGAAAACATCAGGGCGTTTAATATCGTGCATCAATTAAAGGACCAGGTTGAAGAAATTGACTACCTTCCGGCAGATATCATTGAAAACAATGCCACTGCCGACTTCATCCGGGAAAATGGGTTTGACATCCTGTTCACCAGCCGTTTGGTTCCGGAGCGTTTAAAAGAATTCTTTTTAAAAGACCCTTTTGTGGACCATCTGGACCTACGGGTAATAGAAGATGAAGGACCGGTGGACGAGCCGTTAAAAGCCCGTAAACAAATTATTGCTGCGGATACTGAAGAAGCGCCCGAACAGGGGCGGCAGCCGGTCAACTGCCGCCAAAGCATGATCAGTGTTAACGTCGGCAAGTTGGATCAGCTTATGGATATGGTTGGCGAGTTGGTAATCAGTGAAGCAATGGTCACTTTTAATCCCGATTTGGCTACCGCCGTCAGTCTCGATAATTTTCATAAGGCTGTCCGTCAGCACCGGAAAATAATCAATGAACTGCAGGATATCGTCATGTCTATCCGGATGGTCCCTTTGAGCATGACCTTTATGAAGATGAACCGCATTGTCCGGGATATGAGCAAGAAACTCAATAAGGATGTGATACTCGAGATCAGTGGCGAAGATACCGAGGTAGACAAGAACATTATTGAACATCTGTCCGACCCGCTGATGCACCTGATCAGAAACGCAACTGATCATGGGATCGAAAGCCGGGAAGAGAGAAAAAGGCTTGGGAAACCACCGGTGGCCAGGGTGCAGCTGGAAGCGAAAAATGAAGGGGGGGATGTCTATATTGTTGTCAGGGATGACGGAGCAGGACTCAACAAAGAAAAGATTCTGGTCAAGGCTCAGGCGCAAGGCTTGATCCAAAAACCCGAAAGCGAGTTATCTGATCGGGAAATATATTCCGCCATCCTGCTCCCGGGGTTTTCTACTACCGAGGTGATCAGTCAGTTTTCGGGACGGGGTGTCGGCATGGATGTTGTGGCCAAAAATATTGAGGCGGTCCGGGGAACAGTTTTGATTGACAGCAGCCCCGGTCTTGGCACCACAGTTTCCTTGAAAATACCCCTAACCCTGGCCATTATTAGCGGCATGCAGGTCAAAGTCGGTAATGCCGTCTACATAATTCCCATTACTTCGATCAAGGAATCTTTTAAAGCCCGGCCTGGTGATATATTTGTCGACCCTGACAACAATGAGATGATCATGGTTAGAGGCCGGTGTTACCCGGTTGTCCGCTTGCACCGGCGATACCAGGTTAAAACGGATATAACCGAAATAGCCGATGGAATTATTGTCATTGTGGAAAACGACTCCCGCTTTTTATGCTTGTTTGCCGATGCCTTGCTCGGAGAACAGCAGGTGGTGGTTAAGGCGCTACCTAAGTTTATGGGAAAAATCGAGGGTATAAGCGGTTGTACGCTTCTGGGAAATGGTAAAGCCTGTCTCATCTTGGATGTGGCCGGGCTCATTAAACCCGACTAGATTTCACTGGGAAAGGGGTTGATCCGGTGTCAGAAATTGTGGGTGAAGTAGGGCGACAGGAAGAGGATACGCAAAAGGGGAAATTCCTCACCTTTTTAGTGGGAAAAGAGGAGTACGGGATCGAGATTAAATATGTTACCGAAATTATTGGCGGGATCCAAGCGATTACCGAAGTACCGGAAGTACCCGAATATGTAAAGGGGATCATCAACTTGAGGGGTAAGATTATTCCGGTTATGGATGTAAACTTGCGCTTTAGAAAGGATGCCCGGGACTATGATGATCGAACCTGCATAATCGTTATCGACATCGATGATCTTTCGGTGGGATTGATTGTAGACAATGTTGCCGAGGTGGTTTCCATCGCCGATGAGGAGATCGTTCCCCCGCCTGACGCCAGAGCAGGTTTTCAAAATCGGTACATAAAGGGGATTGGCAAAGCGGGTAATGCGGTAAAACTGCTTCTGGATTGCCAGCGCCTACTCAGCAATGAACATCTCGAAAGTTTGCACCAATTTCCTGATCAGCCTAAATAAAAAAGGGAGGTATTTTTTAGTGGGTGAAACAACAAACTATCCTGTTCAGGAGCAACGTCAATCAACAACAGCGGAAGAAATCCGGCTTTTGACCGAAGCAATTAAAGCAGGGCGCCTGGATGTGCGCGCCGATACAGCAAGTGCCCGCGGGGTTGAAAAAGAATGCCTGTTAGGGATTAATGAAATGCTGGATGCGGTGATCGGACCGTTAAACGTGGCGGCTGATTATGTGGCGCGGATCGCCAAAGGGGATATTCCGCCGCAAATCACGGATAGTTACAATGGTGATTTCAATACCATCAAAAACAACCTTAACACCTGCATCGAAGCGGTAAACTTGCTGATTGCCGATGCCAACCTGTTGGCCAAAGCGGCGGTAGAAGGGCGG
>JAQWAU010000004.1:46128-79293 GCA_028707535.1 Heliobacteriaceae bacterium
GCAAATCACGGATAGTTACAATGGTGATTTCAATACCATCAAAAACAACCTTAACACCTGCATCGAAGCGGTAAACTTGCTGATTGCCGATGCCAACCTGTTGGCCAAAGCGGCGGTAGAAGGGCGGCTGGAAACCCGGGCCGATGTTTTGAAGCACCAGGGTGATTTCCGGGTCATTGTCGAAGGGGTAAACCATACCCTGGATGCGGTGATCGGACCGTTAAACGTAGCGGCTGATTACGTGGCGCGGATCGCCAAAGGGGATATTCCGCCGCAAATCACGGATAGTTACAATGGTGATTTCAATACCATCAAAAACAACCTTAACACCTGCATCGAAGCGGTAAACTTGCTGATTGCCGATGCCAACCTGTTGGCCAAAGCGGCGGTAGAAGGGCGGTTGGAAACCCGGGCCGACGCCTCACATCACCAGGGTGATTTCCGGGCTATTGTCGAAGGGGTAAACCATACGCTGGATGCGGTGATTACTCCATTGCAGGAATCGGCAATGGTGATGGTGGAGATGGAGAAAGGTAACCTGGGCATAAGTTTACAAGGCAATTATCAGGGTTCTTTTGATCAGGTTAAGAAAACCCTGAATAATACCATCGGTACGCTCAAGAACTACGTAAACGAGATCGCCGGCGTTTTAACCGAGATGGCCAAGGGCAACCTGGATATCCAAATTACCCAGGATTTCAGAGGAGATTTTAGTGCGATTAAGGATTCGCTTAACTTTATTATTAACGCCATGAACGAAACCTTGGGGGGGATCAATGTAGCCGCCGACCAGGTTGCCGATGGTTCCGGTCAAGTGGCGCGCTCCAGCCAGGCGCTGGCCCAGGGAGCAGCTGAACAATCCAGTGCCATTGAGGAGTTAACCGTTTCTGTAACCCAAATTGCTGCTCAGACCAACCAAAATGCGGCTAACGCCAACCAGGCCAATGATCTGGCCTTGAATGCCCGGGATAATGCCGTAACGGGAAACGACCAGATGAAAAACATGCTGGAAGCGATGGAGGCCATAAACGAGTCCTCCAATAACATCTCCAAAATCATTAAGGTAATTGACGAGATTGCCTTCCAGACTAATATTTTAGCGCTTAATGCAGCGGTGGAAGCGGCACGGGCCGGACAGCACGGTAAAGGTTTCGCCGTTGTGGCCGAGGAAGTGCGGAACCTGGCTGCCCGTAGCGCCAGCGCCGCTCGGGAAACAACGGACATGATCGAGGGTTCCATCAAGAAAACCGAAGCAGGAACCAGGATCGCCAATGAAACCGCTGAAGCGCTGGGTAGAATTGTGGAGGGTGTTTCCAAGATGGCTGCCCTGGTTGCGGATATTGCTGTCGCCTCCAACGAGCAGGCTACCGGCATAGCTCAAATCGATAAAGGAGTGGAACAGATTTCCCAGGTGGTGCAAACTAATGCGGCCACTTCCGAAGAAGGTGCTGCCGCCGCCGAAGAGCTGTCTTCTCAAGCCGAATTATTGAAAGGGCAAGTCGGTAAATTCACCTTGAAAAAACTCAATCATCGTGGGCGGCAGTTGGCGGATCTGGACCCGGAAGTGTTGGCTGTCCTGCAGGAATTACTGCAAAAACACGACCTGAACCAGTTAATGACAAACAATTCCGCTACTACCCCCAAGATGCCGGTTTCGCTCAGCGACAGCAGTTTTGACAAGTATTGATGATTACCTTGTCCCAACGGGAGTTTCAATTACTGGTGGGTTATATTAGTGATTATTGCGGTATTGATCTTAAACAAAAAAAACATCTGATCGAAAGCCGCTTAAATAATCACTTAGTGAAACTGGGTTTCTCAAATTTCACTGATTTTTACAGATACTTGTGCACAGATGGCAGTGGGGAAGCAGTATCCAACGTTGTGGACCTACTCTCGACCAACCATACCTATTTTATGCGTGAGCGCCGCCATTTCGATTTTTTTCGGGAAATGGCATTACCTGAAGTAACCTGCAAAGTAAAAAATGGGGACCTGCGCATTTGGTGCGCCGGCTGTAGTACCGGTGAGGAACCGTATACCCTGGCCATGATTATGCTGGATTTTTTCGGTCCGCAACATCACAACTGGGATACCCGGATCCTGGCTACGGATATTTCTTCACGGGTACTGCAAAAAGCGCGGATGGCCGTTTATCCGGCAGAGGGGCTTCAATCACTGCCTACTACTTGGCGGGTACGCTATTTTCAGAGCGTAGACCAAGGTAAATTCAAGATTATTGATCAAGTTAAGAAACAAGTTATTTTTCGCCGGTTTAATCTGGTGGAAAGCAGCTTTCCCTTTAAGCAGCAGTTCCACATTATTTTCTGTCGCAATGTCATGATTTATTTTGATGCGGCCACTAAGAAAGAATTGCTTAATCGTTTTTATTCCTTCCTGGTTAAGGGTGGATATCTCTTCATCGGTCAAGCTGAATCAATTAATTGGGAGCAAAGCCGGTTCAACTATGTAATCCCGTCCGTTTACAGAAAGTAGTAAGAGGTGAAAACTGATGTCGGTACCGAGCGGCGAGGAAAAGCTTACCGCCAGGTTAACGAAGGAAAAAGAATTGCTGGAGATTACGCTGCAGAGTATCGGTGACGCCGTCATTACCACCGACCTGGAGAGCCATGTGACCATGATGAACCCGGTGGCGGAAAGGCTTACTGGTTGGACCGGCGCAGAAGCCATAGGAAAAAAACTGGATCAGGTTTTTAAAATTGTTGATCACAACACCAACCAGGAATTGAAACATCCTTTCGCCGCCGTTTTCACCCAGGGTGTCAGCCAGGGACTGCGCCGAAACTCCGTACTGCTGAACCGTAACGGAGAAAGGCATTTCGCTTCTGCCTGTGCTGCACCGATTAGAGACCGGCAGCAGGCGACGGTGGGGATGGTTATTGTTTTCCGGGATATAAACAGGCTTAAAAAAACCGAGGAAGAGATCCGCCGGCTATCTTCAATTGTGGAGCATAGCCCAAGTGCGGCCATTATTATCGATCCCCAAGGTTTTATCGAATATATTAACCCTCATTTCACCCGGCTTACCGGTTACAAGCCCCAGGACTTAGCGGGAATATCCGTTTTCTGTTCCGATCTGCTCCAAAACTTACCCTTAGATACTAAAGAAGTGAATGCCGCCTTGCTAGCCGGTAAGGAGTGGCAGAAAGAGGTTTTTTTCTACAATGACCGGCAACAACCCTGCTGGTGGTCTATTTATTGTGCCCCGGCAAAGGACGAGGATGGCAAGGTTAAAAATTACTTCAGTATAATTGAGGACATTACCCGGCGAAAGATGGCGGAAGAAAAGCTGAAAAAAGCCAAGGAGGAAGCGGAAGTCGCCAACCGGGCCAAGGCTGAGTTTCTGGCCAATATGAGCCACGAAATCAGAACCCCTTTAAACGCCATTATCGGCATGACTTCCCTAAGCCTTTTGGCCAACCCGGAACCGGACCAAAAGGAAAACCTCGAGATAATCAAGATGGCGGGTGACGCCTTATTAAAGATCATTGAAAATATTCTTGACTTTTCCAAAATCGAAGCCGGCAAAGTAAATATTGAAAAGGTTGATTTTAATCTGCACCAGCTGTTGGCAAAGAACATGGCCATGCATAGCCCCCGGGCGCAGGAAAAAAGTCTAGACATGTTTTATGAGATCGATCCTGCCCTACCCGCCTTGGTAAATGGTGACCCCTACCGTATTCAACAGGTTCTAAGCAATTTGATTGGTAATGCGATCAAGTTTACCGACCGGGGTAAGGTGGGTGTGCGTCTAAAATTACGGCAAAAAACTGATTCCGGGCTCCTTTTGGAGGCATCGGTAAGCGACACCGGTATCGGGTTAGCCAAAAAACAATTGGATCAGGTGTTTGATAGTTTTTTCCAGGCAGACGGGTCAATCAGTCGCACTTATGGGGGTACAGGGCTCGGGCTAAATATCTCTAAGAATCTGGTTGAGCTGATGGGTGGTGAAATCTGGGCGGAAAGTACCCCGGGAACGGGCACCACCTTCCATTTTACGCTTACACTTGATTTTCCCGATCAAGAAAAATCTGGTGCCGCTGAACGGAAAGACATTTACGAGGATATTGAGCAAAAGACACCGGCTTTATCCATCTTGGTGGTTGAAGATAACCTGATCAATCAAACGGTGCTCATTAACCTGCTCCGGGTGCAAGGGCATCATGTAGAAACTGCCGCTAACGGCCGGGAAGCGCTGAGCTTGCTGGCGGAAAACAATTATGATTTGATCCTGATGGATATCTTGATGCCGGAAATGGATGGGCTGGAAACTACCCATTGGATTCGCAAGCAGGAAGCGGGAACGGGAAGGCATATTCCCATTATTGCCCTTACCGCCCATGCCATATATGGTGACCGGGAGAAATTCCTGGCGGCGGGTATGGATGATTACCTGGCCAAGCCGGTACAAATGGAGGAACTCTTTCAGGCTATAGCCAGGGTGGTGCGGAATGCCAAGGAAAATAAATGCGGGAGAGAATACGCCGGTATAGAGGCCTTAAGCCCCAAGGATCTATTTTCCCGGGTTGATGCCGATTTTCTGACCGAACTCGAGAATGCTTTACGCGAACTGGATTCGGCTTTAGTCGATGTTGCGCTGCATCGCGTGGAAAAGTCGGCCCACCAAATCAAAGAACTTGCTTATAAAATGGACGAAAATACGATTAAAAACCTGGCCTTTAAAATAGAGCTTGCGGCCCGCAAGGGAGATGTTGACCAATGCCGGAAACTCTGGGACAAGCTCCAAGAGAAATTCCGTTACCTGTCATCTATGGGATCTTGATAAGGGGTGAAAAAATGAGAGTATTAATTGCCGAGGACGATTTGGCCAGTCGGAAGTTCCTGTACAAATTCCTCTCCAGTTATGGAGATTGCGATATCACGGTGGATGGGATCGAAACCGTTGACGCTTTTTTGCTGGCCTGGGATGAAGGCCAGCCTTACGACCTGATCTGCCTGGATATAATGATGCCAAAACTGGATGGAATCAAAACCCTGAAAACTATCCGTGAGCTTGAGAAACAACGAGGGTTGAAAGGTTCCAAAACGGTTAAGATTATTATGACCACCGCCCTCAATGAACCGGAGACCGTTTTCAATTGTTTCGATACCGGTTGCGAAGCCTTTGCCGCCAAACCCATCGATACCGAGAAAATGTTGGAGGCGATCAAACGGCTGGGATTGTTAAGCTGATTATCCGGGTTTGCTTTTGCTGGCAATGGTATAAAATACCAGGAAAATGGCCCTTGACGACAAAGTGGACCATGAATAAGTGCGGATATTAAAGGGGAAAATACTAGCGGATAGGGGATTACCCCTTTTTTTCCCCTATGTTTCTCCTCTGGAAGCTCCTCCCCCAAGGGGCTTCCCCCCCGAAAAATTCAGCCCCGGGAAGAGCGGGGCTTTTTCTTTTGCACAGGAGATGACGGTCATAATTGAAATGGTCGGTTATGCCGGAAGGAAGGTAGGTAAGTCTGCGGATGTCTTTTGGGGTGCCTGGTTTACAGGTGGCAACCCGGTGGTTGCTGGCAGTCACTACACCGGTGCAGGGAATTGTCGGCGGTCTGGCTGGCTTAACCCATAATTTTTGCAATGCCCAAGCCCGGGAAATCCTGCGGAATGATGGCCATGAATCCATTGCCCGCATCTTGGGAAAGTTTGGGGAAAGTTTGAACCTGGGGGCGGCGTGGGTAGACCAGGGCTGGAAAAATGTCAGCCATTATTACAATCCGGTTACCCAGCGGGGTTGGCGGGGTTGGCCAAGTGCAGCGGTGGAAGTTGAGCGATATTTTATGCGGGCGGGGTATCTTTATCGGCGCGGTAATCCGGAGAAGGCCATGTTTTTACTGGGTGCTGCCGGTCATTTAGTTCAGGATCTTTGTGTACCCCACCATGCCCATGGGGTAATTTTTGCCGGACACCGTGAGTTTGAAGTTTTTGCGGAGGTAAACCGGAATGCATACCCGGCGTCCACGGGCGGTATGTATGGCGGCAATTGGTCCCCGTCGCGGTGGATCGTCACTAATGCTCAGGTTGCCTACGATTTTTTTTCAGTCGTTACTGATGGTAATACCAGGGAATACGACCAAGCCTTGCAAACTTTGTTACCGGTAGCCCAGCGCAGTACCGCCGGATTATTTAAGTGTTTTTTTGACCGGTTTGGGTTGCAGGAAAATCGGTTTTGATGACGAATGTAATTAAGATTACGTCGATAAAAGGGGTAAAGCTGCCCCTGGATGACGCAAAGCACCGAATGGTGGTTTTCAGAAATGCCTGAATATTTCGGAAAGGGCAAAATATTAGCAAAGTTCTATCTGCCCGGTGCAAACTCTTGGTGTGCTGATTAGCCAAAAAGAGAATTAGGAGGTTGATTAACAACATGCCCAGATTTCGAGACACCCAAATGGGCTCTAAACCGTCGGGCGCACCCAGAGTGGTAGAACCCAAAAACGTGGTTCGCATGGTCGATGAAGCGGGGATAGGTGCCTTGAACCGGGCCCGGGAGTTGGGGATTTGTACCGTATTTGACCGTTTCGTGGCCCAACAGCCCCAGTGCGGGTTTGGTTATAAAGGCATTTGTTGCCGGATTTGTATTGCCGGGCCCTGTCGGATCAAGGCCGGTGACGGCCCTGGTTCCCGGGGGATTTGCGGGGCTACGGCTTATACGATTGTCGCCCGGTATATTGCCCGTTTGATTGCTGGTGGGGCAGCTTCCCATTCTGACCACGGCCGGCATCTTGCTTACGTCTTAAGCAAGGTAGCCGCTGGTAACCTCGCCGATTACCAGGTGACCGATCCGGCGAAGCTGGTGTGGTTGGCCGGGCGGCTTGGCCTGGATCCTACGGGGAAGGACCACTTAACCTTGGCGGCGGAAGTCGCCCGGACAGCGTTGAACGATTTCAGCAAGCACGATGAAGAGCCGTGCCTGTTTTTAGATTCGACGATTACGGCCGCCCGGCGCCGGAAGTTTGACCAGACCAACATTTACCCGCGGGCGATCGACCGGGAAGTGGTCAATGTTTTGGCGGGGACGACGATGGGCATGGATGCCGATCCGGTAAACATCATTTTTCAAGGGTTACGCACCGCTTTGGCAGACTATACGGGTATGCAGATTTCTACCGATCTTAGCGATGTTTTGTTTGGTACCCCGCAGCCGGTGGTGTCTGAGGCCAACTTAGGAGTATTAGATCCCCAACAAGTGAATATCGCTGTCCATGGCCACAATCCCCTGGTTTCCCTGATGTTGGTTGAGGCGGCCCGGAAACTGAAAACCGAAGCGGTGGCAGTTGGGGCATCCGGGATTAATCTGGTTGGCATTTGTTGCACCGGTAACGAAATGTTAATGCGGGCAGGGGTCAAAATGGCTGCTAACGTGGCTTCTCAAGAGTTGGTCCTGATGACCGGGGTGGTAGATGCCATGGTGGTAGATGTGCAGTGTATTATGTCTTCACTGCCGGTAATCTGTAATTGTTTCCATACGAAGATGTTTACCACCAACTGGGTGGCTAAGATTCCCGGTGCCGAACATATGGCTTTTAACGAAGCTACTGCCCAAGCAGATGCCGAGCATATGATCCGTGAGGCGATCCACGCTTTTAAGAACCGGGACCGGGAAAAGGTTACTCTTTTTGAGATTAAAAACCAGGTCGTTGCCGGATTTTCCTTGGAGGCCCTATATGGATTGTTCGGGGCGATTGATCCGGAAACCCCGGTTAAAGTGTTAACTGACGCCATTTTGGCGGGCAAGATTAAAGGGGTTTGCTTGTTTGCCGGCTGTAACAACCTGAAATCTTTCCAAGATGCCAGCCATTTGGGCATTGTTAAGGAGTTGGCTAAAAATGACGTCTTTTTGGTGGCAACCGGGTGTTCCGCCGGGGCTTTTGCCAAGGCCGGGTTGCTCAATGCAGCCGCCGTTGAGGCTTATGCCGGGCCGGGGCTCAAGGCCTTCCTCAAGGAGCTGGAAATAGCCAACCAAGGTAAACTCGAGGCCGGGTTACCCTTGATTTTTCATATGGGGTCCTGTGTGGATAACGTCAGGGCGATGAATTTATGTACGGATATGGCAAACCAGCTTGGCGTCGATGTGCCGAAAGTTCCTTTTGTGGCTTCAGCGCCGGAAGCAATGCATGAAAAAGCGGTGGCGATCGGTTCCTGGGGTGTGGCTATGGGTCTGCCTGTCCACGTTGGCGCAATGCCTCCCATTGAAGGTAGTGAATTGGTTTACGGGCTGACAACGCAAATTGCCGCAGATGTTTTCGGCGGGCACTTTATCTTCGAGATGGATGACCAGGTAGCAAGTGAAAAATTGCTGGCTGCTTTGGAGTACCGAACCTGGAAGTTGGGGGTCCATCACCAGATGAAGGAAAAGTATGCCACGGCGTTGTATCAAGGTTATTAGGTGGGAGGATTAGTGCCGATGAGTGCCTTGAATTTCGATAAATTATTTTTAGGGGCGATTCCCGAAGGGGAGACCGGCCCGGTAGGGCTTTTCCAAAAGGGTTATAATGGTGCGGTGATGGCCGTTTCCTATGCAGAGATCCTCCTGAATCGGGCGTTAGCCAAATCCGGTCCGGAGCAACCGGTCAGTTACCCGAATACCGGTTATTTTCTTCCTGTTTTTATGGCTTTGTCCGGGGAGCAGATCACTAAGCTGGGAGAGATTCCAACAGCCTTAAACCGGATGCGGGCCCAGGTGAAGCCGGTTTTCACTTTTGAACAGGCCCGGCTGAACGGGGAGGCGACTTTGTACGCCGCCGAGGTAATCGAAATTATCAATTATCTGGAAGGAAACAACCCGCAAGCGGAACCCTGGACCGGTTTTCTTGAGGATCCTGTTTTCCGGCAATACGGGATCAAGATGGTGGACTGGACGATCCCCGGGGTGGCGATCATTATTGGCCGGGCCAAGGATAGCAAGTTGGCGGCCAAGATTGTCGGCAGCTTGATGAGCCAAGGGATGATGCTCTTTTTGTGTGACGAAATTGTGGAGCAGCTTTTGGAAGAGAATGTTAAGCTGGGTGTCGATTACATCGCTTTTCCGGTCGGGAACTTTACTCAGGTGGTCCATGCCGTAAACTACGCCCTGCGGGCGGGGATGGCATTCGGGGGGATTGCCCCCGGGGCCCGGGAAGAGGCTCGCGACTACCAGCGCCGGCGGGTAATGGCCTTTGTTTTGCACCTGGGTGAACTGGATGATGTTAAGGTGGCGGCCGAATTCGGCGCGATCTTTTTGGGGTTTCCCGTGCTAACCGACCAGGAGCTCGGGCCTGAACTGGAATTACCGGACTGGTATGTCTCTCATCCGAATTACGAAACTATTGTCCGTGATGCTCTGGAACTACGGGGGGTCAAGCTCACCGCGATTGAAGTCGATATTCCGGTGAACTTCGGGCCGGCGTTTGAAGGGGAGACCGTCCGGAAAAAAGACACCTATGTTGAATTTGGCGGTGGTCACTCGCCGGCTTTTGAGCTGGTGCGCTCTATTGGTTCTGAAGAGATCGAGGATGGCCGGATTACGGTGGTTGGGCCAACCCTGGATCAAATGCAGGAAGGGGAAAAGCATCCTTTAGGGATCATGGTTGACATTTATGGCCGGAAAATGCAGGTGGATTTTGAACCGGTGCTGGAGCGACGGATCCATTATTTTGCCAACTACGCCGAAGGGCTTTGGCATGTTGCCCAGCGGGACCTGTGTTGGGTGCGGATCGCCAAAGAAGCTCAGGCTAAAGGGTTTCAACTTGAGGACATCGGGAAAATTTTGATTGCTAAATACAAAGCGGATTTCCCCTCCATTGTTGACCGGGTGCAAGTGACTATTTTGACCGACGAGCGGGCAGTGGCCGAAAATATCCAACTTGCCCGGCAGTATTACCGGGAACGGGACGACCGGATGCGTGGTCTTACCGATGAAGCCGTCGAAGAGTTTTATTCCTGTATTTTGTGCCAGTCTTTTGCTCCCAATCATGTCTGTGTGGTTACCCCGGAGCGAGTGGGCTTATGTGGGGCGGTAACCTGGCTGGATGCTAAGGCATCTTACCAAATTAATGCGCTTGGCCCGAATCGGATCATCGAGAAAGGTCCGGCTCTCGATGCGGAAAAAGGCAGTTGGCAGACGGTTAACGATTATGTAGCGGTAACCTCCAACGGGGCGATGGAGGAGGTCTGCTTATACACTTTGAACGAGGCGCCAATGACTTCCTGCGGCTGTTTCGAGGCGATTATGTGTATCGTGCCCGAAGCAAACGGTGTCTGCGTTACTACCCGGGAGCATGCCGGCATGACGCCGGTAGGGATGAGTTTTTCTACCCTGGCGGGGATGATTGGCGGCGGGGTGCAGACCCCGGGTTTTATGGGTATTGGTAAGTCCTTCGTTGTATCCCGGAAGTTTATTCCGGCCGATGGGGGGCTGGCCCGGATCGTCTGGATGCCCAAAGCCTTGAAGGAATTCTTGCGGAATGACTTTGTTGCCCGGTCGCAGGAGGAAAACCTCGGGGAAGATTTTATCGACAAGATTGCTGATGAAACGATCGGCATATCGATTGACGAAATCCTGCCTTTTTTGGAAGAGAAAGAACACCCGGCCCTGAATATGGATTCCATCCTTTAAGCCCGGGAAACCCACCGTGTAAATACAAGTAAATGCACAAAAAGGCCGGTTTTTAACCGGTCTTTTTGTGATGCGAATTTTAGGATATCAGGTGTTGCTGCAAAGCCAGCCGTTTGCTAACGGAAACTGCACAAAATGAGGCGAGGCCCACCTTAACCAAGTCACCGGGCAAAAATGGCCAAAGGCCGAGTACCAGGGCCTTCGCCAAGGATATGTTCAGGGTGAGGACCATCCCGGTTACGCCGCAGACATATATAACCCCAAGGCCAACCAGGCTAAGGAGTAGATTGCGGATGAGGTCGGAGCGGGGCCAAAGTTTGGCCAACTGGCTGATTACAATGGTGGCCAGAAGGAAACCGAGCAGGTAACCGCCTTTGGGGGTGAGCAGGATCCCGATACCACCGGAAACACCGGCAAAGACCGGCAATCCGATTAACCCGAGGGCGAGGTACACACAAATCCCGGTTACGGCGATCCGGGCCGGCAGGATTAGCGGGAAGAGTAAGACCGTAAACACCTGCAAGGTTACCGGTACCGGACTAAATGGCAGGGGAAACGCAATTTGAGCCGAAATAAATATAATGGCGGCAATTAAGGCGGACAGGGTAAGGGATTGGGTTTTCATAGCGGGTTGCTCCTTCCCTTGGATTATTTTTTCTTATTGTAAAGTCCCCAAAGCCAATTGTCAACATAAATATCCAAAGTGGTTGACAATCCGAGCAGAAGGTGGGTGACCGGGGTGGCTTTTTTGCAGGGTGAGTTGGTGCGGGTTATTTTTCAACAGGAAGACTTTGTTGTTGGGGTGTTTAAAAACGAAGACGGGCGAAGCACGGCGGTCGGTCCGCTACTCACCCCGGAAACCGGCTTGGTTTACGCCTTGGAAGGGGATTGGGGGGAACACCCGAAATTCGGCCGGCAGTTTCGCTTCTCCACTTACCGGTTAGTGCCACCGGCAACGCCCCGGGCAATGGAGAAGTTTTTGGCTAGTGGCCTGATTAAGGGGATCGGGCGTAAGACAGCCCGGAAGCTGGTCAAGGCTTTCGGCGTAGAGGTGCTGGCCATAATCCGGGACGAACCGGACCGGATCCGGATGGTTCCCGGCATTTCTCAAAACAAGGCAGCAACGGTTATCGCTTCCTACCAGGAGTTTGCCGTAGCGGAAAACTTGCTGGCGGTGCTTACGGAATATGGCCTTACCAGTGATCTTGTTTTCCGGATTTTTCGCCGTTATGGCCGGGACAGTCTAGCCATGATCGAAGAAAACCCTTTCCGGTTATGTCTCGAATTGCCGGGGGTATCTTTCGCGAAGTGTGATGCAATCGCCCATCGGTATAGCTACAATGGTGATGAGTCAAAACGGATCCAGGCGGGTATACTTTATACCCTGGCTGAAGCCCGGGATGCCGGCCAGGTATATTTGCCGGTGGCGGAAACCGTGGCCAAGGCCGGAGAGTTATTGACCCGGTCAGTGACTTTTTCCCCCGGCCCAACGCTGGACCAGGTGGCCGCAGAGCTGGTGGCGGTGGCTACGGCAGGGGAAGTACATGTTTACGCGGATGGGTGTTATCTTCCGGAGCTTTGGATTGCCGAAGCAACTGTGGCCCGGCTGTTGGCCCGGTTGGCGATTAGGCGTCAGCCTTGGGCTGTGGATGTGGCGGCGGTTATTCAGACAATGGAAAAAGATTTCGCGATTTCCTATGCCCCGGAACAAAAAGCGGCCTTTTCCGCTGTAGCCAACCATGATTTGATCGTGATTACCGGGGGGCCCGGTACCGGCAAAACAACAATTGTCCGGGGACTCCTGGCCCTGATCAACCGGGCCCGACCCCAAGCTAAGGTGGTGTTGTGCGCCCCGACCGGGCGGGCCGCCAAGCGCCTGGCGACAACCACCGAACACCCAGCCAGCACGTTGCACCGGCTCCTTAAAATAACGGCCTTCGAGGGGGACCGCT
Source organism: Heliobacteriaceae bacterium (assembly GCA_028707535.1). GTDB lineage: Bacteria > Bacillota > Desulfitobacteriia > Heliobacteriales > Heliobacteriaceae > STF2-203. The sequence continues at coordinate 58,711 of JAQWAU010000004.1, forward strand.
TGCTCAGCGGTCTTGAGCCGCTGGAGGCCGATGTGGTTGTGGTTGACGAAGTTTCTATGGTTGACCTGGTGATGATGGCGAATTTGTTAGAAACCTTGCCCCCGGGAACCAAGTTGATTCTGGTCGGCGACCAGGACCAGTTACCTTCGATCCGGGCCGGCCAGGTCTTGAGGGATCTGGTCGAACACCGGATCGGGAAACTGATCCGGTTGCAGCATGTATTCCGCCAGGCTCATAACTCGGCGATTGTAGTCGGGGCTCACCAAATTAATCGGGGGGAGGTCCCGGATTTAACCGGTACTGCGGAGTTTGTTTTTTTAAAACGCCAAACCCCGGCCCATATACTGGAAGCCCTGGTTTTAACCGTAGAGCGGGCGGTGGAACGGGCGGGGTTTACCCTTGACGATATTCAGGTATTGACGCCGATGCGGTACACTCCAGTCGGCGTTTGGAATCTAAACAAGGTTTTGCAGGCCCGGTTCAACCAGCCAGGGGTTGGAAAACGGGAGGTGCAATTTGGAAACCTGGTTTTCCGCACCGGGGACAAAATAATGCAGGTGGTCAATAATTACGATAAAAATGTATTTAACGGTGATACCGGCATGATTACGGAAATCTTATTGGCTGGGGAGGAAGAGGCCGACGAGGATACGATCATGATCCGGTTTGATGAAGAAAAGGTAACTTATGGCCGTTCTGAATGGGAGCAGCTGACCTTGGCTTATGCTGCGACGGTACATAAAGCCCAAGGCAGTGAGTATCCGGTCGTGGTGATGCCGGTTACCTTGCAGCACCACCGGATGTTACGCCGTAATCTTGTTTATACGGCAGTCACCAGGGCTAGGGAGAAAGTGGTTTTGATCGGTGATCCGGCGGCATTGGCGGTAGCCGTCAGCAATGACCGGGATGTGCTGCGGAACAGTCGGTTACCCGCCCGTTTCCAGGAGGAAGTCATGGCCGGGGAAAGCCGCGCGAATGAAGCGGAATTTTGCTGATCAGGAGCGCTTATGGTACAATCGTTCTGTAAAGCAAGGGGGGACAAGATGGAAATCTGGTCCGTTACCCAATTAAATAAGTATATTCAAGGTCTGTTGGAACAGGCTCCAGAGTTAGCGGCGGTTTGGGTGAAGGGTGAACTATCGAATTTTAAGCACCATCCTTCCGGTCATATGTACTTTACCCTGCGTGACCGGGATAGTGCCGTAAAAGCGGTGATGTTTCGCGGGCGAAACCGGTTTTTGAAATTTCGTCCCGAAAACGGCCTTCAGGTGTTGGTAAAAGGCCAAGTGGCGATCTACCCCCGGGACGGGGTCTACCAAGTCTATGCCCAAGAGATGGAACCAGCGGGGCTGGGGGGCATATTTCTGGCCTTGGAACAGACCCGGCAGCGGTTGGCAGCGGCAGGCCTGTTTGCCCCGGAACGAAAACGGCCTTTACCCTTATTGCCCCGGAAGATCGGGATTGTAACGGCACCGTCGGGAGCGGCGATCCGGGATTTGTTGGCGGTAATCAGGCGGCGTTTTCCCCCGATGCCGGTGGTTTTGTCGCCGGCGATTGTGCAGGGGGCGGAGGCGGCGCCTAGCCTTATTCACGGCCTCGAACGCCTTGCCTCGTGGCCTGGGGTTGATGTGGTGATCATCGGTCGGGGTGGTGGGTCGCGGGAAGACCTGTGGGCTTTTAATGATGAAGCCTTGTGCCGGGTGGTCGCTGGACACCCGGTACCGGTTGTAGCGGCAGTAGGGCACGAATCCGATGTGTCACTTTGTGATTTGGTGGCCGATGTCCGGGCGGCAACCCCTTCGGCAGCAGCGGAACTGGCGGTCCCGGTTCTGGCAACCTTGGAGCTCCGGTTGAACGAGCAGAATCTGCAGTTGCAACGGGCAGCTCTACACCGGCTGCAGCGGGCCAGATTGACGGTTGATAAATTAGGGGACCGGACTACCCTGGGCCGGCCATTGGAACGTTTGCGCGTACCCCGCCAAAGGGTTGACGACCTAACTGAACGTTTAAAGCGTACCGGTGGTGGGGGACGGGTGGCGGAACGTCGAACCCATCTGGCGGAAATGGAAAAGACCTTGCACGTCTTGGCGGCTAACGCCTTGACGGTAAGGGGACAGTGGGTAGCCATGGCTCGCGAACAGCTGTTTGGACTGGTCACTAGCTTGCTCCGGGACCGGCGGCGGCATTTATCATCGACGGCCGTGGTTTTGGATGCCCTTAGTCCTTTGGCGATTTTGGAACGGGGTTTTTCCCTCTGCCTGGATCGAGAGGGACAGTCGGTTCGAAACGCCGGGGCAGTGAGTACCGGTATGGTGGTGGACATAGTCCTGCAAAAGGGCGAACTGACCTGCCGGGTTGAGGAAAGGAAGGAGGAACACCGGTGGACAAGGATAGAATAACTACGGGGATAACTTATGAGCAAGCAGTAGCGCGTTTGGAAGAAGTGATCCGGCAACTTGAAGCGGGTGAACCTACCCTGGACGAATCATTACAGTTGTTTGAAGAAGGCATTGGACTGGTTCGTTCATGTCATCGCCAGCTTGACGCATACGAAGCCAAGGTACAGATGTTAATTGATACCCTGGAGGGCATACAGGTTGAAGATACCCAGGTGGCTGAAGAGATGATTGTTCCCGAAGCGCTGTTTTGCGCGGAGGGGGGCAAAGGATGAACCTGAAAGTCGAATTAAAGACTTTAGCTGCCCGGGTCGACGCGGAATTGGTCAGGTGGTTACTGCCGGCAGATGCTTTTCCGCCGGTAATTCACCAAGCGATGCAGTATAGTGTCTTTGCCGGTGGAAAACGGTTGCGGCCGGTGTTGGCCCTGGCTGCCTGCCAGGCAGTTGGCGGGGAAGAAAGCCGGGTAATGCCGGCTGCTTGTGCTTTGGAGATGGTTCATGCCTATTCATTGATTCATGATGACTTGCCGGCTTTAGATGATGATGATTTCCGGCGGGGGCAACCGACAAACCACCGGGTATACGGGGAAGCATTCGCCATTTTAGCGGGAGATGCTTTGTTGACCCGGGTTTTTGAGATCTTGGCGATCGCCGGTGCCCGGAATAAAGAACAGGCTGCCCTTTATTTGCAGGTGATCCATGAATTAGCTGGGGCTGCGGGCACCTTAGGGATGATCGGGGGCCAGGTGGTTGACCTGGAGTCCGAGCAAAAAGAAGTTGACCTGGCAACCCTTGAATACATACACCAGCATAAAACTGGAGCCTTGATTCGGGCTTCACTGCGCACCGGGGCCTTGTTAGGGGGTGGTACCCCGGCGCAGGTGACCGCTTTATCCTGTTATGGGGATAGTTTGGGGTTGGCTTTCCAGATTACCGATGATTTGTTGGATGTCCAAGGTGATCCGGCTAAACTCGGAAAGCCGGTCGGTAGTGATGCGAAAAACCGCAAGGCCACTTATCCGGCGTTAATTGGCTTGAAAAAAGCAAAAGAGGCCGCAGCAGAGGCTGTTGAAGCCGCTTTGGCCTGTCTTACCGGATTCGGTACCGAAGCCGATTTTTTGCGGGCGTTGGCCCGTTACTTGTTAGTACGGGAAAACTGAGCCGACGTAAGCGGGCAACCTGGATGGAAAACGAAAGCGGTTTCTTGCCCGAGGTAGATGATGTCACCATCTTGCAGGTAATAAGGGGCATTTAACCGGCTATTCTGCGGTGAGGCTAAAAAGGTGCCGTTGGTCGACCCTTTGTCGGTAATAATGATCGTAGCAGGGTCAAACGCGTCTGGCCCGAGGTAGGCATGTTGTTTGGAAATGACCGGGGCCGGGATCACCAGTTGACAAGTCCCGGTATCACGCCCGATTAAAAACCCTTCCGGGGGGATTGTGAAGGTTTTACCGGCGAGTGGACCGGCCAGAAATTCGATGGTCGGTTCCGCCACAGTGGTAGCGATGGTTGTTGCAACCTCTTCCGAAGCACTGGTCATCGGCGCCGGTACCGGTGTAGCAATAACAGGAGTAACCGGTTCGGGTGCTGGTTCAACGGGTGGGGCAGGGGGACTAAGGTCAAAATGCCACCTGGCTATCGGTTTTGGTTCCGGTGGTATTTGGCGTCGCTGCCGACGCCGGTAAAACCATAATCCGGCAAAGCCGGCCGGAGCAAGAACCGCAGGGATCATGAAAATCAGGTAGTCGGGCCAATAGATGCGGTCATCCCCTGCTTTTTGGCGGTGGCGGGCTTCGGTCAGTAATTGTTGGGCGTAAACATGGTTTGGATTAGTGGCCAGGAAATCTTCCAGCAAAGCCACCGTTTTGCTGACATACCCCTGGTTAAACATTGCCAGAGTATCGGCGTAAAGGCGGGTGGCTTGCGAAGTCTGATCAGCGGCCTGGGCCTGAACTAAGGCTTCCCGGATAGCCTGGGTGGTGATCAAGGGATAGATCCCGGTTCCTTTTGCCGTGGGCCCAGCCAATCCTACTACTTTGTTACCGGCGATCACCGGCCCCCCGGCGGCAGCCGGAGCCAAAGGGGCCGCAAGATCGGTGGTGGGTCCGTACGGAGATTCGTTCTTGCCGGATGTGGCAGGCGACAGTTTGCCGGTAATGATGGTGGCTTCGGTAACCAATGGTGAGGAAAGCAAGGCGGTTGCCTCCGCATTGCCGGCAAAACCGATAACCGTGGCCTCTTCAGAGACATCACCATTGGTGAGCGGGCTCAGACGTATTGCGGGCAGATTATCGCCTGGGATCTTGATTACCGCCACCTCTTGAACCGGGTCAAACCTAGGGCCGGTGGGGTTGGTGGTACCAAGGCGGCTGGTTGACCGGGAAGGAGGATTGCGGCTAATCAAGGCCAGGGTGGTACTTTGGGTATCAGCCGGAACCGGATTTTCCGGTAAAAGGATTTCGGGGGTAGGGGTACCGATCCAGGCAATTTCAAAATCGACTGCTGTACCACCGGGAAGAACTACTTCCCGGTAGTATTTTACATCGGTTAGTAAAGTGGTATGTTCGGCAATATAGATCCGTTCGCTTTCAGCAAGACGGTGGCCGATTTGCTTCTGAACATCGGTAAAAAATCGCTCGATTAAGGCGGTCCGGAGGGCATCCCGATCCCGGGTGAGCAATTCTAAGGTCCGGGCGGCGGTAACCGTCGTACCATTCGGGTTTACTACCAGCCCGGAAGCAGTGCCACCGACGGCAACCGGCCAAGCCTGGTTATTGAACCGGAATGTCGCCGTGGCACCGGCCCGGACTTGGACAACAGCTGGTTTGACTAGGTTCACACCGGTAATACCGGCTGGTAACTGTTCCGTTGCTGCCGGAAGGACCGGTGGGAAAACCAGGAAAGCGAAAAATACACCGACCAGGAACGGAAGGAGCCGGAACGAAATGAAAAAACGGCTACCACCGATCAACGTGATACCTCCTTAAAAGGCGGGGTTAAACAACTTTGTCTTTTCGACATCAGCTGGTATTTTTCCTTTGTTTACGAGGAAGATTTCCGGGGTGGCCGGGGAACCGGGCTCTTTCTTGAAGGATCCGATTTCAAATGCTATAATCAAGGGTAATGTCTGAAGACGGTGGCGCAGTATTCTAGTCAGGACCACCCGCTTTGAAGGCGGGCCTAAAAATCCGCCGAGGGCACATCGATGAAGTTCCTGGTGCTGGCTGCCGACGCCCAGTTGGGGGTTGGTGCTGGGAGTTAAGGAGGATGGGGCGATCCGCAATGGCATGCGGGCGTTGACCCCGCTTCCGTGGAGACCCAAGTGCGTGGGGAAGACCAGTTTTAACAGGCGAGAACTACGGCTTGGGTAAGGAACCTGCAATTCGGTACATGCTGGGTGCAGTGTAGCCTGCCTTGAGTGGGGTTGGCGGATATGAGGCTAACGAGTCTTTATCCCCGGCCAGGGAAAGAGATTCTCGCGAATTGAAACCAATTCTGCAAAAGAGGCTAGGGGCGGGCTGGCCTGTAGAAGAAAATTCCTAGACTGTTCATTAATTGAGGTCCGTTGAGGATTAAAGTGTGGACTAAGTGGTGATCCGGTTCGGTTGCCGGTAACGGAGCCGTTCCCGGCATAAAGGGAAACCGCCGGTAGGGCAACCTGTCGGTGCCGGGTAGGGAAAACCTACCGGACCTAAGCCATAACGTTTACTTGGCGGGCTGCCACCGACAGACATTCTCTTGCGGCAAGGCTGTTTGAGGTGAAAATATTTGGGTAAAAAAGGAAAGAGCTTACGACAAGCGACTCGGCACGCTACGCTGATCAGTATTATTACGTTTATGCTTGCAATGGGGATCAGCGTGGGTTCCGAGTTTTTTTTGAGCCGAATTTTTTCGATTGCGCTTTCCTTTGGGCTTCTGTTTATCTTGATCCTGATCGGGGTCCTTTTTGATGTTATCGGGATTGCGGCGACGGCAGCCACAGAGAAACCGTTTCACGCGAAAGCAGCAAAAAAAGTAACTGGGGCCGTACAAGCCTTGTGGTTAGTTAGAAACGCCGACCGGGTTGCCAATTTCTGCAATGATGTGGTTGGGGACATCTGTGCGGCGGCTTCGGGTGCTGTTGGGGCGACAATTGCCTTGCGGCTGACGCAGTTTTTTGGGACAGAGACTTTTTTCTGGGGTATTGTGATGACTGGTTTTGTAGCCGCGTTTACTGTAGGCGGCAAGGCCTTCGGCAAATCATTGGCAATAAGGCGTTGTCACGAAATTATTTTTCTGGTTGCCGGGTGGGTGGCCCAGGTAGAGACCATATTGGGGTGGCAATTGTTTCAGATTAAGCGAAATAAAGTAACAGAACCAAAAAATGGCGCATCGGGTAAGCCATCCCGGGGATAACGGATGGTTTCTCGCTTTACCGGAAAAGAAGAGGTGACCTTGCGGTATGAGCCATATACTCAGCCGAACCCGGTGTCCGGCTGACTTGCAGCAATTAACCGGAAACGAATTAAAACAATTGGCCGCCGAAATCCGGGATGTGTTAATCCGGACGACGGCGAAAAATGGGGGTCACTTGGCCCCAAATCTAGGGGTTGTGGAGTTGACCTTGGCTTTACATCTGGTGTTTTCTACGCCTTTAGACAAGATCGTCTGGGATGTTGGGCACCAGTCCTATGTGCACAAGTTATTAACTGGACGCCAAGATAATTTTTCCTCATTGCGGTCTTACCGCGGTATGGCTGGTTTTCCTAAACGGGCGGAAAGCATTCACGATGCCTTTGGTACCGGTCATAGTTCTACCTCCATTTCGGCGGCGACCGGCTTGGCTTTTGCTAGGGACCTGAAAAAGGAGCCAGGTGCCGTAGTAGCGGTTATTGGTGACGGCGCCATGACCGGTGGGATGGCGTTTGAAGCGTTAAACTATGCCGGTCAAGCGGAGACCGACTTGATTGTGGTACTCAATGATAATGAGATGTCAATTGCCAACAATGTCGGCGGTTTGGCTACTTACCTTACCCGCATGCGCACTGATCCCCGGTATTTCCGGGGTAAGGAAGACATCGAAGAACTGGTTAAACGGACTCCTATTGGGCCACAGGTATTAAAGGTGCTGGAAAGATTAAAAGATGGCTTAAAACAATTGGTTGTTCCCGGAATGTTGTTTGAGGAGCTAGGTTTCACCTACCTTGGCCCGATTGACGGACATAACTTACCGGAACTCCGGCAGGTGTTTACCAATGCCCGTCGGATCAAGGGGCCGGTTTTGGTCCATGTATTGACCAAAAAAGGCAAGGGGTATCAGCCGGCAGAGGAAAATCCGGATGTGTTTCATGGGGTTGGTGCTTTTGATATCCCAACCGGAAAGCCTTTGCCGAAAAATGGTGCACCAGCCTATACCAAGGTTTTTAGCGATGCTTTGATCGAATTGGCCGGCCGGGATGACCGGATTATCGGGATTACGGCAGCCATGCCGGATGGGACGGGAATGACTCCTTTTAGCCAGGCTTTTCCGGGCCGGTTTTTTGACGTCGGCATCGCTGAACAACATGCGGTGACCATGGCGGCGGCCTTAGCACTGCAAGGATTCCGGCCGGTGGTGGCAATTTACTCGACGTTTTTGCAGCGGGCCTATGATCAGGTTTTACATGATGTTTGCCTCCAAAAGGCTCCGGTTGTATTTGCGATTGACCGGGCCGGCCTGGTAGGGGAGGATGGGGAAACCCATCAAGGGCTGTTTGATTTTTCATTTTTACGCCACATTCCGGGAATTGTATTAATGGCCCCGAAGGACGAGAATGAGCTACGGCACATGCTTTGTACTGCGCTCAATCATCCCGGACCGATTGCTTTGCGCTATCCGCGCGGGGCCGGCTTAGGAGTAACCTTGGATCCGGTTTTGCAGGAACTGCCGATTGGCAAAGCGGAGTACTTGCGGCAAGGACGGGATCTGGCGATCTTGGCCATCGGCAATATGGTGCAGCCCGCCTTGACAGCGGCGGAAAAACTGGCTGAAAATGGCGTTCAGGCGGCGGTTGTCAATGTACGGTTTGTCAAACCCTTGGACGAGGAGTTAATTTTGGACCTGGCGGCTAAAACCGGGCGTCTAATCACTGTGGAAGAAAATATGTTGGCCGGAGGGTTCGGTGGGGCGGTGTTGGAGTTGTTGAGTGGGCATACTGTTAATTGCCAAGTGAAACGGCTCGGAATTCCGGACATTTTTGTCCCGCACGGAGCGACTGGGATCTTACGGGATGTGTACGGGCTGACCGCAGACCATATCGCCCAGGCTGCCGGCGAATTGTTGACTGAAGGCAAAGCGCCGAATAAGTGGGGGCGTAAAGGGAAAGGACCTTTAGCGGCCGTAAAAATCGTTTTTCGCGGGGATGCCGGCTAGATGGCGCCGCCTAAACTTCGGTTAGACCAGTTGCTGGTGGAAAAAGGACTCATCCCGACCCGCCAGAAATCAAGGGCAACAGTGCTGGCTGGGTTGGTAATGGTAAATGGTCAGCGTGTGGACAAGGCCGGCACACTGGTACCGGTCGATGCGGTGTTGACCATAACCCGGGATGTTTGTCCTTATGTTAGCCGGGGAGGGTTTAAGCTAGCTCGCGCCTTGGCAGTTTTCGGTTTGGATCTGAAGGGCAGTACCATCTTGGATGTGGGGGCATCGACCGGGGGATTTACCGATGTGGCCCTCCAACATGGAGCCAGCCGGGTAATTGCCGTTGATGTGGGTTATGGCCAACTGGCCTGGTCTTTGCGGACAGATCCCCGGGTACGTTGTTTGGAGCGGACCAATATCCGCTATTTAACCCGCGAAACATTAGGGGAGCTAGCCGACCTGGCGACGATTGACGTTTCGTTTATTTCGCTGACGAAAGTTTTGCCGGCGGTTTTTCCTTTATTGCACCCCTCCGGTCAAGCTATTGCTTTGGTAAAACCCCAGTTTGAAGCCGGGCGAGAGAAAGTTGGTAAAAAAGGTGTTGTCCGCGATCCTAGTGTCCACCAAGAAGTTTTAACGGAGGTTATTTTCGCCGCCACTACTCAGGGATGGCAAGTGGCTGGGCTGACATATTCACCGGTAACCGGGCCACAGGGGAACATTGAATTTTTACTTTGGCTGCAAAAAGCTTCCACCCATGCCGGCCCGGTGGGTCTGTTTCCGGAGGAAGTTGCCGTGGTTGTGGCCCAGGCACAAACAGCCCTAAAAAAAGGCTGAGGGCTCCAACGGGGCCTTTTTGTTTTTCCAGGCAGGACAAGATTTGCCGGATGTAGAACATGAGATAAAACTACAATGTCCAAGCTATGGGTGGGGAGGCCGTTGATGCCCGGGTTAACTGACAACACCGCAATATTGTTGCTGACTGTAATTGCGGCATTTTTGGGTGGGGCTTTATTTTGCAGCTGGTTGCGCCACCGCTGGCAGCGGTGGCAAGGTTTTCGACGGATGTGCCGTGGCCGCCGGGGGGAACAGCAGGCGGCCCGCTTGTTGCAAGCCAGTGGGTTTAGGGTACTCAGCACCCAACCGGCGGGCAATCTTATGGTGCGTGTCGATGGGAAACCGGTGCCGGTAACGGTCCGGGCCGACTATTTGGTTTCCTGCCAAGGAAAAACCTACGTGGCCGAGGTAAAGACCGGAAAGCCGGCGCCCCGTCCCACCCAGGGGGATATCCGGCGGCAGTTGCTGGAATATTCCCTGGTATATGCGGTAGATGGCGTCTTGTATGTTGATATGGCTAGGGGTAAGATTCAGCGAATTGTCTTTGAGTATCCCCAGCATCAAAAAAGCTGATTTAGCCTAAGGGGGAGTTTGGTGACAGCTGTCGGTGTAGTGGTAAATGATCAAAAACCGGAAGCTCACATTGTAGCCCGACGGATGGCCGTCTGGTTGGCAGAACGCGGCATCGGCATGGGTATTCCTTTGACTAAAGTTACCGAACTGGTTCATTCCCCGTCCGAAGAACTCCAGAGGCGATTGGGAAAACTAGATTGGGTAGTTGTTTTGGGCGGTGATGGCACCTTATTGAACACCGCCCGGTTGGTTGCTCCTTTTGCAATACCGGTGTTAGGGGTAAATCTGGGCCGGTTAGGCTTTCTTACTGAGATTGAGGTTTCCGACTTGTTTCTGACTTTGGACCGGATTATTGCCGGGGATTATCAGATTGATGAACGAATGATGTTGGAGGCCCGGTTGATCCAGTCTTCTGGGACTGATCTTCCGTTTTACGCGTTAAATGATGTTGTGGTTACCAAGGGAGCTTATTCGCGGATGATCTGGCTAGAAGCGGCAGTTGGTGATGAAGTAGTGGCCACTTATACCGCGGATGGTTTAATCGTTGCTTCACCTACCGGGTCAACCGCCTATTCATTGTCTGCCGGTGGTCCGATCATCGCCCCGGAACTGCAGGCTTTACTTTTGACCCCGGTATGTCCGCATGTGCTTGATGCGCGGCCCTTGGTGGTTTCCGGTGAACAAAGGATTACGCTAACCGTCCGTTCGCCTCATGTGAACGGGATCGTTACGGTGGATGGCCAGCCTGGTTTACCTTTAAAATATGGAGATAGTGTTGTCGTTAAAAAGGCGCCGGTGGTGTGCCGTTTAATTAAACTGGCCAACCGGAGCTTTTTCCGGATCCTGCGGGAAAAAATGCAGCAGGGGAGGTAACCGATGAATTCGATGAATTCTGCGGTTAGCTGGGCGCAAAAAATGCTGGCGGAAGTTATTTCTCCGGGCAGTTTTGTTATTGATGCCACAGCCGGGAACGGTAACGATACCCTTTTCCTGGCAAATAGGGTCCTTCCCAGTGGTTTGGTTTGGGCAGTAGATATTCAGCCGGCCGCCATTGCCGCTACCGAGGGCCGGCTCCGCCAGGCCAACATCAAGCGCATTCGTAAAGTGGTTAATGGGTCGGTAGACGAGACTTGCCTGGTTGGGGATGAAGTAATTTTATTGCAGCGTGATCACGGGGATTTAGGGCCTTTGATGGCTTTGACCAATAGGTTGCGGCCTGCCTTGGCGGCAGCGGTTTTAAACCTTGGTTATTTGCCTGGTGGTGACCATAGTGTGATCACTGGTTCCGTTTCGACAATTTGTGCTTTGAACACTTTGGCGGCTGAACTAACGGGCGGTGGAAGATTGGTTGTTGTTGTCTATACAGGCCACCCCGGGGCAAGCGCCGAGGTAAGGGCGGTTAGTGGTTGGTGGCAGGCTTTGCCGCCCCAGAATTGGGATGCGGTAAGCATTGGTTTTCCCAACCGGTCGTCCTCACCACCGGTAGTTTTTGTGGCGGAAAAAAAATTAAGCGGGCGAAGGCGGGTGCCCTTGGCATGAAAAGCAAAAGGCAGCGGGCTATCCTAGACATTATTCAGCATCAGGTCATCGGTACACAGGAAGAACTGGCCCAAGCATTACGGGAACGGGGAATAGAGGTTACACAAGCAACAATTTCCCGGGACATTAAGGAGCTTGGTTTGGTCAAGGTGCCAGTAAGCAAGGAGGAATCCAGGTATGCCGCTCCTGGTGACCCGCCGCCTTTGCCTGCTTCCGACCGGTTACGGCGTTTATTACGGGATACGGTGAGCAGCGTCGAATATAGCCTGAACATTGTAGTTGTAAAAACGCTGCCGGGGCATGCCCATGCAGTTGCTGCGGCAATCGACGGCAGTCAATGGCCGGAAGTGATCGGCACGGTTGCCGGTGATGATACAATTGTTATCGTTGTTAAACCGTTTGAAGTGGTAACGGATCTGGTGGCCAAGATTTCCGGCTGGCTAAATGATTAACGGGTGATGAGGTGATACCGCCATGTTGGAGAGGCTGCGGGTGGAAAATTTAGCCTTGATTGAATTGGTGGAGCTTAACCTGTCCCCGGGATTGAATTTGTTAACTGGGGAAACCGGGGCTGGTAAATCTTTAGTGATTGATGCCGTAAATCTGCTGATTGGTGGCCGGGCCAATAGTGAGGTGATCCGGACTGAGGCAGTAAAAGCCCGCATTGAGGGACTGTTTCGAATCAATGGACCGGGGGAATTATGGAACAGTTTGGCGGAACTAGGGGTTGATTTAGAGGAAGATGACTGTCTGTTATTAACCAGAGAAATTTCCCGGGCCGGAAAGAGTGTTTGTCGGATTAATGGCCGGAGTGTACCGGTTAGTGTTTTTCGGGAAGTCGGGGGTCGATTGTTAGACCTGCAAGGGCAACATGAACAGCAATCCCTATTAAACCCACGGAAACATTGCCTTCTGGTTGACCGGCTAACCGGTACGGAAGGAGAAAAAGCCTTAACCGCCGTAGGCATTGCTTACCGGGATTGGCAGGACGCCTGCCGGCAAATTGAACGGCTGGAAGTAGAAGCAGTCGGGCGGGAAGAACGTTTGGCTTCACTTACATACCAAAAGATAGAGATAGAAAATGCCCGGCTGCAAGTTGATGAAGATCTGCAGTTGGAAAATGAATATAAACGGCTGCAAAACAGCGAAAAAATGATCACGCAAGTCAGTGCTGCCCATCTCGCCTTAACGGGAGAAGATGGTTTCGGCATTTTGGATCTGGCGGACCGGGCAAGACAGGCCTTGCTGGTTTGTGCCGGTTATGATGACGGCTTAGGAGAATTGGTCCAACAAGCCGAAAATATTTATTATCAAAGTGAGGAACTGGCCCGGCAATTGGTGGATTACCGCACCGGCCTGGAGTTCCAACCGGGCCGGTTGGAGGAGGTCGGCGACCGTTTAGACCTGATCCGGCGTCTAAAACGTAAGTACGGGAATAGTGTGGCGGAAATCCTGCAGTATGGTGAAACGGTTAAATTAGAAATTGCCGCCCTGGAACAACATGATGAACAGCTGGCTGAACTGCGCCGGCAATGGGATACCCAGTTGGTGGTTTATAACCGGGCAGCAGCCGTTTTATCCCGGTTGCGCCGGGATACGGCAGCAAAGCTCCAGGCAGCCATTGAACAGGAGCTGGCTTATCTTGGTATGCCCCAAGCCAGCTTGACCGTGCAGTTTTCCAACCGGACAGAACCGGCCAAAAACGGGGCGGAAGATATGGAATTTCTATTTACGACTAATCCCGGGGAGCCGGTTCGACCTTTGGCCAGAATTGCTTCCGGTGGGGAATTGGCCCGGATTTTATTGGCATTCAAAACGGTTTTGGCCGGTGTAGAAGGTATCCCCACCCTGATTTTTGATGAGATTGACACGGGAATTGGGGGACAAGCCTTACAGGCGGTGGCCGAAAAATTGGCTCAAGTAGCCGGGAACGTCCAGGTAATCTGTGTGACTCACGCGCCCCAATTGGCGGCTTACGCCGATACCCACTTTCTGATTTATAAAGAGGTATGTAGTCAAAGAACGATCGCCCAAGCTAAGCCATTGAACGAAGCTGAACGCATTAATGAACTTGCGCGAATGCTGGCCGGCGAAAAGGCAACTACTGTCACTTTCCATCATGCCCGAGAAATGGTTGGCCAGGCAAAAAAACCGGCAATTTCCGGTTTAGAAAAAACCAGTGAACTGGAAAAACATAAGTCTTAAGATCAGGTCCCAGGATGGTAAATTACGCCTGAAAAGCAGCGAACTACCCCGGTAAACCGGGAGTTTGCTGCTTTTTTGTGTAGACAAATGGCCGAATTACCAAGGGCTTGCGGGACTTCCAGGGGTTATGGGGCATAGGTGGTCAGGTCAACGGAGAAAGTAGAAATGTCGTCGCGAAAAATGGCAGGCAAATGGAAAATAAAGCGGGAGTCTTGAAGGAGGTGGCTGATGGAGAAGCATTGGGTAAAAAAAGTTTGCGGCACTTTATTGGCTTTCTTATTGATTTCGGCCAGCCTGACGGAGGAAGCTTTTTGTTTGTGGCTGATACCATCACAATTGCGCACAGTCGTAGGTGCGGAAGTACCAATTCAGCGGATGTTTCCGGAAAACGTTTTGCGCCATGTAACCTTAGATATTCAACGGATTAACCTGCCGGCATTTCAATCCATGCCGGCATCTCCGGAAAACCAGGAGGCTACTTTCGCCGGTTTGACCACAGGGGAGATCGTGGAACCTGGTCGGTTTAACCTCACCCTGCGGTTAATGGGATTCATTCCTTTAAAAAAGATCATCGTGGATGTCCTACCACCGGTTGAATTGATCCCCGGTGGACATTCCATCGGCGTGATGTTGCACTCTGCGGGGGTTTTGGTAGTTGGGCAAGCACCGGTAGTTGACGAAGCAGGCCAAAAACAATATCCGGCCAAACAAGCAGGAATTCAGGTAGGTGATACGATTAATCGCGTTAACGGTCAAGTGATAAAAAGTGATAGCGAACTGGCCAAAATAATTCAAGAAGCCGGCCAAACCGGCCAAGCGGTGGAATTAGAATGGTCACGCAACGGACAATTATATCATTCCCCGATCACTGCCATTCCTTGCCGCGAGACCAAACGTTACCGGGTGGGTTTATATGTCCGGGACCGGGCTGCCGGGGTCGGCACCTTGACCTTTCTTGACCCTAAGAGCCGCACTTACGGTGCTCTCGGGCACGTAATCAATGATATCGATACTAATCAACAGATCAATGTGGCGGATGGCCGGATTGTACCGGCTTTCGTGAAAGCAATCCAACTGGGAAAGCGGGGGATTCCCGGTGAAAAAGTTGGTGTTTTTCAAGAAGAAAACGCTGCCTTTTCCGGTAACATTCAGGGGAATACCAAGGTAGGGATTTTTGGTCAGATGGATGGTGAATTAAGAAACAACCATTATCCGCTGGGATTGCCGATTGCTCTTTCCGCCCAAGTATTAGAAGGTCCGGCAGAAATAATTACCGTGATCGAAGGAGACAGATTAGAGAAATTTCAAATTATAATCGAACAAATTATGCCCCACCGGTCAGACGGAAAAGGTTTGATTATCCGGGTTACGGATGCCAGGTTATTAAACATTACCGGAGGAATTGTTCAAGGGATGAGTGGCAGCCCAATTATCCAAAACGGCAAGCTGGTTGGCGCTGTTACGCATGTGTTTATTAATTCTCCCCAAAGTGGATATGGCTGTCTAATAGAAAACATGTTGGAGGAAGCGGGACTTTGGCAGCCAAGTAATCAGGTAAGTGGGGCTTTGTCTAAGCAAAGCCCAATTTTTTTGAAAATTTCCTCTTATAAAGGGAATTTGTTTCGAGAGTATCTTTATTTATGTTACAATATGATGGCAAATTCAAAAAAATTAAATACCAGTTCTAGAATAAATTTGTCAATAGACGTCATTTTTCCTCGATTACATTTTTTGGTAGAAAGCAGGAATTTTCTTTGTTTTGTCGAAAGAAAATTTCAATAACATGGAAAAAACAGGGAGGGTCAACAAAATAATGGAAAAATTCCGGCTGGCGATCGCGGATGACAATCAGGAGTTTTGCTATATCTTACAGGATTTCTTAAGCAGACAAGAGGATTTTGAAGTAATCGGTATTGCCAAAAACGGCTTGGAAGCCGTGAAATTGATTCAAGAACAAACCCCTGACCTTGTAATCCTGGATATCATTATGCCCCATTTAGACGGGATTGGTGTATTAGAGCGGATGGCTGAGTTAAACTTGGTTAAACGCCCCCGGACGATTATCTTGACGGCTTTTGGGCACGAAATATTGACCCAACGGTCCGTAGCCCTTGGGGCCGATTATTATGTTCTTAAACCGTTTGACATGGAAATTTTGGCCAACCGGATCAGACAATTGCTTTCCGGTAATATGCCGGTAGTTAGTGTTAATCCGGCGGCTGTGCCTCCGGCCCGAACACGGAATCTGGATGTTGATGTGACCAACATAATTCATCAGATGGGTGTTCCTGCCCATATTAAAGGCTATCAGTACTTACGTGATGCGATTATTATGGTAATAAACGAAGTAAGTCTCCTCGGGGCAGTCACTAAGGAATTGTACCCGATGATTGCGCAAAAATACCTGACAACACCTTCCCGGGTCGAACGGGCAATCCGTCACGCTATTGAATTGGCCTGGGATCGGGGGAATGTGGAAATGATGTCCAAGTTTTTTGGTTATACGATTAACTTAGAACGTGGCAAGCCTACCAACAGTGAATTTATTGCGATGGTAGCCGATAAATTACGGTTGCAACAAAAAGTGGGTTAGTTTCGAATACTTTAACTGGAACCAGAGGGTGACCCGAAAGGGTCCCCTTTTGATTTCGACGATGAAAAGTTTCTTTAGGGAAAGGGAAAACCAACAGTAATGCCGAAAATTATATCATACTGTTTATTGGGTAAAGGAGGAGAGGGTAACCCTTGGTTCAACGGGAACGGATTGTCCGGGAATTCATCAAATTATGTTCCATTTCTTCACCTGGGGGTAGGGAACGGAAAATAGCCGACCAGGTAAAGACTGTCCTTGTCGACTTGGGGTTAGAGGTGGAAGAGGATGCGGTCGGTGTGGTTACCGGTGGCAATGCCGGCAATGTTTTTGCCCGGGTAAACGGCACGGGACCTGGGCCGGCGCTATTTTTCAGCGCTCATCTGGATACGGTCAATCCTTGTGATCAAGTGGTGCCGGTAGTAAAGGAAGCAGTGGTTTATTCCGATGGAACAACGATCCTGGGAGCCGATGATAAAGCTGGAATCGTTGCGATATTGGAAATGTTACGGATGCTTAAAGAGATTAACCAGCCTCATCCAACGGTTGAGGTGATTTTTACCGTTCAGGAAGAAGGGGGCCTTAAAGGGGCAAAAGCGTTCGATACCGGGTGGTTGACAGCTCAGATGGGGTATGTTTTGGATTCATCAGGGCCGGTTGGCAGTATGGTAATCCAAGGCCCCGCCCATAACGGAATCGAGGCCTTATTACATGGGCAGGCCGCCCATGCGGGCGTTTGTCCGGAAGAAGGGATTAGTGCCGTTAAAGTGGCGGCCCGGGCCATTAACCGCATGCGTTTGGGGCGAATTGACCCGGAAACAACCGCTAATATTGGTACGATTAATGGTGGTACTGCTGCCAACGTTGTTCCGGAACGGGTTCTGATCAAAGGGGAGGCCCGCAGTTTGGATCCGCAAAAACTGGTCAAGCAAACTGCCCATATGGTGGCCTGTTTTGAGCAGGCTGCCCAAGAAATGGGGGCCAAAGCGGAAGTAACTACTTTTTTGGAATATCCGGGTCTTCGACTGGATCCTACGGAACCGGTCGTAGCTTTGGCGGTTCAGGCAGCTACTGCTATCGGTCTGGAACCACGATTAGAGTCTACCGGTGGTGGTTCAGACGCTAATGTATTTAACGGGGCCGGTTTGCCGACCGTAAATTTTGGGATTGGGATGCAAAAGGTGCATACCTTAAAAGAGCATATTGCCATCCGCGATCTAGAAACGATGGCCCGGCTTTTGTGCTCAATCGTCCGTCAGGCAGGAAGTGAAAATGGCGGCGGGGATGCTGCCTGGTTCCGAAAGGAGTAGGCATGGAACACCTAAAAGAAAAAATGGTGGAAAGTGAGCTTATTTATTCAGGCAAGTTTGTTAACTTGCGCAAAGATCGGGTCACCCTGCCGGATGGGGCAACCGCTTTCCGGGAGGTGGTCGAACATCCGGGGGCTGCCGCGATCATCCCGATTACGTCAGGGGGCGAAGTTGTTTTGGTCCGGCAGTGGCGCTATCCGGTCGACAAGGTTTCCATTGAGCTTCCGGCGGGGAAATTGTCTCCCGGAGAAGAGCCGCTTGCTTGTGCGCAAAGAGAACTGGCCGAAGAGACCGGGTTTGCCGCCCGGCGCTGGCAACATTTGCTCACTTTTTATACCAGCCCAGGGTTTTCCAGTGAGCTCATGCATTTGTTCCTTGCTGATAAACTGGTGGTTGCCAATGCTCACCCTGATGACGACGAATTTGTTGAACCCTTGGTAGTGCCCCTGGCGGCAGCTTTAGAGATGGTAGAGACCGGGGAGATTTGTGATGCTAAGTCCATTATTGGTTTGTTGGAAGTAGCCAGGATTCTCCAGGGGAAATCGGTAGAAAGGTAAGCTATGCCGGTATTTTACGGGGATTTTCATGTCCATTTGGGTCGTTCGGGAGACGGGCGACCCATAAAAATTACTGCTGCCCGTAACTTGACTTTGGAAACAGTTTTGTGGGAAGCCCAGTACCGTAAAGGAATCGACATTGTTGGGGTGGTTGATGCAGCAGCCCCTGGGGTGGTTGCCGATTTGACCGCCCTAATTGACCGGGGAGAATTACGGGAACTGGCCGGGGGTGGGTTTTGTTTCCGGGAGAAAACTGTTCTGTTACCGGGAGCAGAATTGGAAACCCGGGAAAAACGGGGATTTGCTCATTTTGTGGCGTTTTTGCCTACCTTGGATGCTTTGCGGTCTTTTTCCCGGCAGTTGCCGGAATGGGTGACCAACCCCAACTTGAGTTCTCAACTTTGTCGTTGCCGGGCAGCTGATATTTTGGAATGCGTCACCGATCTGGCAGGAATCTTGATTCCTGCACATGCTTTTACGCCGCATAAAGGGCTACTTGGGCAAGGGGTTGATCAATTAACGGAAGCGTTTACGGATCGGCAGTTGGCCCAGTTACCCGCCATGGAACTGGGCCTTTCCGCAGATAGCTTGATGGCCGACGAAATCCCGGGTCTAAAACAATTTGCCTACCTGTCCAACTCTGATGCCCATTCCGTCCAAAAGATTGCCAGAGAATATAATGTGCTGCATTTAGCCGAGCCGAATTTTACCGAATTCAAACGGGCGTTGTGCCGGGAAAATCAACGGGGGATCGTGGCAAATTACGGCTTGGACCCCCGGTTAGGAAAATATTACCGCAGTGCGTGTGGCACCTGTGGTTTGGTAACCACGGCTGCTCCACCGTATTTCGGCCCTTGTGCCGGGTGTGGCAATACCCACCTGACTCCAGGGGTATGGGACCGGATCAAGTGGTTGGCTATCCGTTATCGGGGGGAAGTATCTTGTGATAATTTACACCGGCCACCTTATATCCACCAGGTCCCCTTGGATTTTTTACCTGGGGTCGGGACCAAAACCAGAGAAAAGCTACTGGAGATATTCGGTACCGAAATGAATTTGTTGCACCGCGTAACAGATGCGGAAATCCAGGCAGCGGTAAAGCCACAGTTAGCTGCTACTTTGCTGGCCATGCGGCAAGGGACCTTAACTGTTCTTCCTGGTGGTGGTGGCCGTTATGGCCGGGTAAAGGTATGCCCGTCCCCTTTTACGCATACAGTGGATTAAACGGGAGACACTGGAAAAAGGGGCGGTTACCGGTGTTGGCAGCCTTGGAACAGCTTTGGCGTCACCATTTACAGGCTCATTGGCGGTATTATATTTTGGTTGCCGGGGTAATTGCGGCCGGGATTGCCGGGGGTACCCTAGCGGCTAAGATGTTGCCAACCGGTCAAGTTGTGGAGCTCCAGGCCAGATTAGGGGAAGCTTTCTATGGTTTGGCCGGAGGGGTAAACTACCAATCACTGGCTAATTTCGCGGTTTTGCGGAATTTGCAGGCGGTTGGGTTGGTTTTGTTTTTGGGGCTAACTGTGATCGGGTTGCCATTTATTTTGGCCTTTTTGTTTTTCCGCGGTTTTGCGCTGGGATTTACCGTTGGCTTTTTAATGCTGTCCCGGCCAAATGATGGTTTATTGATTGTGTTATTAGGCTTGGTGCCCCCCAGCCTGGTTTTTCTTCCTGGCTTGGTGGTTGCCGGTGTGGTTGCTTTGGCTTTTTCTCTTTGGCTGGTTAAAGGCCGGTCGACAGAACGGGTATCCTTAAGTAGCGCCTTGGTAGTTTATTGTGGAGTTGGGTTTGGCACCTTGGCCTTAGCGTTTTTTGCCGGACTGTTGGATGCTTATGTCGCACCTTGGCTATTGCGTTTGTGTTATTAAACTAAAAACAAAGCCATCCCATAATGATGATATGCTCCCCCTTGAGTAGACACCTGAAAAAACAAAAATTCAGGACTACACAAGGGGGATTTTTATGGGAATAAACGGGATCGATTGGAGCAAGAAAATTGAAGCTGTAGAGAAATATAAGCGAGGAGAAGGAAGCCAATTAGTCTAGGTTAAGCAAGGCTGGAATGACACAAAGCATGTCGCGTGTTGGTCGCTGCATTGATAACGGTCCCATGGAGGGCTTCTGGGGAATTCTTAAATGCGAAATGTACTACCTTGGCAGCTTCAAGGATTACGACAGCCTGGAAAAAGCAA
>JAQWAU010000004.1:79393-106794 GCA_028707535.1 Heliobacteriaceae bacterium
AAAGCCGAGCCCCGCCATTTGACGGAGCCCAGCAAAACATTTTTGTTTTTTTACCTGTCTACTTGACAGGGAGCAGTTCATAAGACGGGGTGGCTTTATCTATTCACCCGGATAAAATCCCCAAGTGGGGCGACAACCGGTAACCAACGGAGAATCCGGTTCACCGGTCAAGCTGGTACCGGAGGCCGTCTCTTCCGGCTTAGTCTGGGCCTCGGACCGAATGCGGGCCGGATTAACGTTCAGAGAACGGGTCATTAGTTGGCCGGTGCGACGGCGGCGGACCATCGGATAACCTCCTTTGCATTACTGATCATAAATACTTTCACCTAGACACCACCACAATATTCAGCCTGTGTGCTGGAAAATGATGGGCTGTCTACCACAGGTCAGCGGGACATAAATTGTGGCAAGATAGATTGCAAAGGAGGAGCCGGTGATGATGTTTATCATGATTACCAAAGTTAGGCGGCGGATGCGGACTATAGTCCGGGCGGTGGTAGTTGTATTAGTTACCGGGATTCTCGTTTCCCAATTGTTTACACTGGACAACCGCATGGCTGCGGATATTCCCAAGGAGGAACGACCTTCCGGCCAGCCTTTACGGGTGGAAAATCCGCAAACCCCTTTGATGGATCAATTTGTGGTGAAGTGGAAGGAATGGACAAACACTAAGTAGAAATGCTATGGCGGGGAGTGATTAATTTGCCGGACGTTGACGCTTTTTTAATGCATCTGGCCGTGGAAAAAGGTTTAGCGGCGAATACGATTGCAGCCTACCGGCGAGACTTAGCCGATCTGGTTGCTTTTTTGCGTCAACGTGGTGTAACCAACCCGCAGAAAGTAACTCGGGACCATTTGCAGGCTTACCTTTATCAGGTGAAAAGGCGTGGTTTGGCCCCGACAACTCGGGCCCGGCGGTTAGCAGCCTGTAAGGGGTTTTTTCGGTTTTTGGCTGATGGAGGAGTAATCACCCAGGATCCAACCGTATTGGTGTCAGGACCACGACATACCCGTTCCTTACCGCAAGTATTGAACGTCGAAGAAATCCAGGCCTTATTGGCAGGGCCGAACCGGACAGTTACCGGGTTGCGGGACAAGGCGATGCTGGAGACTTTATATGGCTGTGGTTTACGGGTCAGTGAACTGATTGGGCTACGGTTACATCAAGTACGGCTCGATTTAGGTTTCGTCCGGGTTATCGGCAAGGGAGACAAGGAACGGGTGGTACCTTTAGGTTTCCACGCGATTAAGGCGATCACTGCCTACCTGGAGTTGGCCCGGGGTCGGTTGCTCCGGGAACCTAGGGAAACACACCTGTTTTTAAACCGGCGGGGAAAACCATTAACCCGTCAGGGCTACTGGAAAATTTTAAGAACTTACAGTTGCCGGGTCGGCCTGGAGAAAAAGATTTCGCCCCATACCTTAAGGCATTCTTTCGCCACCCATTTGCTGGCCAATGGCGCTGATTTGCGTGCTGTCCAAGAAATGTTGGGGCATGCGGACATATCGACAACGCAAATCTATACGCATTTGACCTTGGGCAGGTTGCGGGAGGTTTACGATCACTGTCACCCACGGGCACAGTTGCCGGCATCCGCCCCAGACGACCAGGTAATAGGGGGAAACTAGGAGGAAAATCAATGAGCAAACGAGTTGTGTTTATTGTACTAGACAGCGTTGGGGTCGGCGCCCTGCCCGATGCAGCCGCCTACGGGGATTGCGGCAGTAATACCCTGGGTAACTTGGCCAAGGCTGTGGGTGGTCTGCGGTTGCCCTGCCTCGGCCGGTTAGGCCTGGGTAATATTACGGCAATTGTCGGGGTACCAACGGTTGCTTGCCCGGCAGCCGCCTACGGGAAAATGGCCGCTGCTTCTGCGGGCAAGGATACAACCTCCGGCCACTGGGAGTTGGCCGGTCTTTGTTTGGACAAGCCTTTTCCAACTTATCCATCCGGGTTTCCCCCGGTTTTGATTGCGGCTTTTGAAAAAGCAATTGGGCGGAAAACGCTCGGTAATATCCCGGCATCTGGTACGGAAATCATCAATGTGCTTGGGGAAGAAAATTTAAGGACCGGCTTTCCCATTGTGTATACTTCCGCTGATTCGGTGTTTCAAATCGCCAGCCATGAAGATGTGACGCCACTGCCGGAGCTTTATCGTTTCTGTACGGTGGCCCGGGAATTATTGCAGGGGGAACACGCGGTAGGGCGGGTGATTGCCCGGCCTTTTACGGGTTTTCCCGGTGCCTTTGTGCGGACAGCCAACCGGCGGGATTTTTCTTTAAAACCACCCGGACGTTTGGTGCTGGATGTGATCAAAGCCGCGGGGATGGAAGTGGCAGCGGTCGGAAAAATTTATGATATTTTTGCCGGACAGGGAATTACCCGGCATGTTGCCACCAAATCCAATTTCGAGGGGATAGCGCAAACCCTGGAATTTTTGCGCACGGTCGAACAAGGGATGATTATAACTAATTTGGTCGATTTTGATATGCTGTATGGTCACCGGAATGATCCGGTCGGTTACGCCCGGGCTTTAACCGAGTTTGATGAGCGTTTACCGGATGTCCTGGTAACCCTTAGACGTGAGGACCTGTTAATTATCACCGCTGACCACGGGTGTGACCCCACAACAGGATCAACCGATCATTCCCGGGAATATGTACCGGTAATCCTGTATGGGCAACAGATAATTTCCGGCCCGGTGGGGGTCCGGCAGACTTTTGCCGATGCAGGAGAAACGACGTTGGCGTGGCTGGGACTACCGGCTTTAGGTACCGGTGAGGTAATGGCGGTTTGGGGAGGGGAAAGCGAGAAATGCAGGCCTATGACATCATTGCCAAAAAGCGGAATGGATACTCTTTAACCCCGGAAGAGATCCGGTTTTTTGTTGATGGCTATGTAAATGGTAACATTCCGGATTATCAGGTGGCAGCCTGGTGTATGGCGGTTTATTTCCGGGGAATGACGGCTGCGGAAACAACTGCCCTCACCTATGCAATGGTCGCGTCCGGAGATACTGTTGATCTATCGCCAATTCCAGGAATCAAGGTGGACAAACACAGTACCGGCGGAGTGGGTGATACCACCACCCTAATCCTTGCCCCCTTGGTCGCCGCTATGGACATACCGATGGCGAAAATGTCTGGGCGAGGCTTAGGGCATACAGGTGGTACCCTCGATAAACTGGAAAGCATTCCCGGTTTTCAAGTGGATTTGAGCCGGAGACAGTTTATCCACCAAGTAAAGACGCTTGGCCTGGCGATTGCCGGTCAAACTACCGACATCGTCCCGGCGGACAAAAAGTTGTATGCTTTGCGGGATGTAACGGCTACGGTGGAAGCGATGCCCCTGATTGCTTCCAGTGTAATGAGTAAAAAGATCGCGGCCGGGGCTGATGCTATTTTATTGGATGTAAAAGTCGGGACCGGTGCCTTTATGCATACTCGCGACCAGGCAATAGCTTTGGCCGAAACCATGGTTGCCATTGGCCGGCAGCTTGGGCGACGTACGGTTGCTCTCCTAACCGCGATGGACCAACCTTTGGGCAATGCGGTGGGTAACGCCCTGGAAGTGATCGAAGCAATTGCCGTACTACGGGGAGAAAAGTTAATTAATGGTGTCCCGGTGTCGGTAGATTTGCGCGAGATCACCCTTGAGCTTGCGGGGCGGTTGGCATTTTTGGCCGGGAAAACGGAAACGGTTGTTGCCGGACGCTCTTTAGCCGAAAAGAGTTTGGTGTCTGGAGCGGCGGCCGAACGGTTTGCCCGGTTTGTCAGCGCACAAGGTGGTGATGACCAGGTGTTGACCGCACCGGAAACTATTCTGCCCCAGGCCTGCTACCGGAAGACCGTACCGGCGTCAATCGATGGTTGGGTGTGTCGCTTGGATGCCTGGGCAATTGGGCGCGCTGCAGCCATGTTGGGAGCCGGACGGACGAAAAAAGAGGATATGATCGATTACGCCGCTGGGGTGTTGCTTTATAAACGGGTGGGTGAACGGGTTACTGCCGGTGAACCTTTGGCGGAATTACATTACAATACTGCCGGAATGGTAACACAGGCCCAAACACTGATTGCCCAAGCTTTCACTATAGAACAAGCGAAACCGGGGCAAAAGCAATCACTAATTTTGGGTGAAGTGGGCTAGGATGGAGGCGAAAGAATGACCGAGGTCAATCCCCGGGAGCTAATGAAACAAATTGTCGATGAACACCGGGCGATCGCTCTGGGAATCTACGCTATGGCGGAGCAAATACCATGGCTGGCCCCGGTATACTATGTATATAAAGATTTTCAATTCTTTTTCTATTCCGACCCGGCTGCCTGCCATGTAGCTGCCTTGGCCGGACGGGAGGAAATTTCCGCCGCAGGGGCAATCTTTAATGAACCACCGGATTACCTGGAGATCCGGGGTTTGCAAATGGCGGGTACCATCCAGGCAGTAGGCGGATTGTCCGATCAGGCTTGGGCCTTGGCGGAATTTGGGCGCCGGTTTACTTTTTTTGCCAAGTTCTTGCGAGACCCGCAACTTATGCTCCTGCTGAAAAAGAACCGGCTATATAAGTTTAAGGCCCGCCGGGTTTTTATTATTGACAACCGGCAAGGTTTCGGCTTTGGGGACCGGTTTTTGTTGGAACCCTAAGCGCTTTTTTCGCATGACTTGACTTTCCCCGGGGAATAATATGGGCAACCGTTAAGGTGGCAAAGTAAACGAGGGGGGAGTCTGCATTGAACCGGTTGCAGGTATGGGTTTCTGTCATATTGGTTGTCGGATTGATGTTTGCAGGCCTGCCGGACCGGGTTGGGGCCAACGTCGGGTTGGAAACCTCTGCCGATACCGCAGTGCTGATGGATCCGGTAACAGGGAATGTTTTGTTTGAAAAGAACGCCCATAAACGGGTGGCCCCGGCTAGTGTAACGAAATTGATGACCTTGGTTGTCGCCTTTGACGCGTTAGAGCAAGGACGGATTACGCTTCAAGACCGGGTGGTAACGAGCCAGCGGGCTTTCGAGATGGGAGGCTCCCAAATTTATTTGGAGCCTGGCGAAGAAATGGGCATGGAAGACTTATTGGTTTCCATCGCCGTTCAGTCGGCCAATGATGCGTGTGTGGCGGTGGCAGAGCATCTTAGCGGTTCTTATGAAGCTTTTGTCGCTGATATGAACAAAAAAGCCGAATCCTTAGGCTTAACCAATACCAACTTTGTTAATCCCCATGGCTTGCCGGCAGAGAACCACTATACTTCTGCCTACGATATGGCGGTGGTAGCTCGTTATGCCTTAAAGTATCCTAAACTCCGGGAAATGGTTGCCATCAAGCATTACAAGATCCGGCCCACAAGTGCGAAACCGATGCAGTTGGACAACCACAACAAGCTATTGTGGTGGTATCCTGGTGTAGATGGGTTTAAGACAGGTTGGACCAATGCGGCCAAGTACTGTTTGGTTTCAACGGTGGAACGGGATAATGTGCGCTTGATTGCTTCCGTATTTGGGGTGCCGGAAATGCGGGGGCACTTTAGTGAGACAATGAAACTGTTCAACTACGGGTTTTCCCGCTACGGCTATAAAGCGGTCACGGAACCGGGAGCAATTTTGGGGCAGGTGCCGGTTGGTAAAGGGGAAGTCGAATTCGTGGCAGTTGTTCCCCAGGGTAAACCGGGGGTAGTCTTGGAGAAAGGAAAGGATAAGGACATAGAAACCCGGACTGAACTTAGCTCCGACGTAGAGGCACCCGTTAAAGCCGGGCAACAATTAGGTGACCTGGTGGTGTTGCAGAACGGGCAGGAGATTGCCCGCATCCCCTTGGTAGCTAACGCCGATGTGGCCCGAGGCACCTTCAAAAGGCAGTTAAACAAGGTTTGGCAAGGAATGTACCGACTTACTTGACCGACCTACAAAAGGTATTGCCTAAAAGGTATGGGGTTAACCCATGCCTTTTTTGGTTTTGCTGACTTTAATTTTTCCCGGAAAAAGCTACTTTAAGGAAGGAATTGCCAATCCGCTGTCGAATAGGTCTGGAAAGAACTTTGCTGCTTAAGTAGGGGATGGTGCGTATTATGTATTGTAATCCCGGTATTGTTGAAATTGGCGTGTTCGATGGCGTACTGGTAGTTCGCTTGCAGGGTGAGCTGGATCTGGGAGTTAGTGAAGGCCTCCGGGTGCGCATTGACAAGGAACTGGACCGGCAACGGACAAAAAATCTTGTGTTTAATTTTCGGGATGTAAAATTTATTGACAGTTCAGGGTTGGGGCTAGTACTGGGCCGGTACAAAAAATTAGCGGCTCAAGGGGGCGGGGTAGCTTTGACGGGAACCAATTCAACGATTGACCGGATCCTGGAGTTGTCGGGCCTTTTTAAGATTATGCGTGGATATGCCGGGGAAAGCGAGGCTATCCGGGCCTTAAACGGAGGGGGCCGATGATGCAAGTGAAAAACCAAGTAAAACTGGAGTTTTCCAGCATCCCGGAAAACATCACCTTAGCCCGGGTAGTAGTAGCGGCCATGTTGGCCGGTATGGATTTTACCTTGCCTGATTTAGACGATGTGAAGGTAGCAGTATCGGAGGCTGTTTCCAATGCTATTCTTCACGGGTACCAAAACCGGCCCACCGGTTTTGTTTATCTCGTTTTTACGGTTAGCCCTGAGGGGCTGGAAATTGTCATCGAGGACTACGGTCGCGGGATTGCCGACATTGAGAAAGCAATGGAACCGGCGTTTTCTACTTTGCCTGACCGTATGGGTCTGGGGTTTGTGTTTATGAAGTCTTTTATGGATCTGGTGGAGGTTGATTCGCAACTCGGCCGGGGGACCCGGGTGCGGATGTTTAAGTATGCTTTCCAAACAATGCAGGCTGTGCAGTAACCGTGAGCAAACCAATAAGTCAGCGTTTAGCGGACATGAACCTTCCCCGGTTTCCGCTGCTCTCTCAAGGTGAAACCGTGCGCCTGTTGCAGTTGACGCAAAAAGGGGACCAGGAGGCCAGGGAACGGTTAATCCAGTGTAATTTGCGGCTCGTATTCAATTTGATCCAAAGATTTCAAAACCGGGGGTATGAGTTGGAAGATCTGTTTCAGATCGGTGTCATCGGCTTAATTAAGGCAATAGACAAATTCGATTTGACCTACCAAGTACGGTTCAGTACTTATGCCGTACCGATGA
Organism: Heliobacteriaceae bacterium; assembly: GCA_028707535.1. Taxonomy (GTDB): domain Bacteria; phylum Bacillota; class Desulfitobacteriia; order Heliobacteriales; family Heliobacteriaceae; genus STF2-203. The sequence continues at coordinate 86,556 of JAQWAU010000004.1, forward strand.
TTATTGGCGAAATCAGGCGGTTTCTGCGTGATGACAACCCGGTAAAGGTAAGCCGGTCCTATAAAGAAAAAGCTCAGCGGATTCAGCGGACCCGGGCAGAATTAACCGGTACTTTGGGCCGGGAGCCCACGGTGACTGAATTGGCAACGGCGGCCAAGTTGACCATTGAAGAAATCGCGGAATCTCTAGAAGCCGTCCAAATGCCCACTTCGATCCACGAAACACTTTTTCAAGATGACGGGGATCCGATTTTTCTGCTTGACCAACTCTCATCAGCCGGTAGTGAAGAAGGAACTTGGTTTGAACACCTGGCTTTAAAAGATGTCATTACCCGGTTGGTGCCCCGGGAAAGGGAAGTGCTCTACTTGCGATTTTTCCAAGATAAGACCCAGACTGAAGTGGCAGAGCGAATTGGGTTGTCTCAGGTACAGGTCTCCCGGATCGAACGGGCGGCCTTGAAAAAGCTCCGCGGGATGTTTGAGCACGAGGGCAAAGGTGAAGGGGATGCCGAAGAAGGAGCATAATGGCTGAAGCGAGCGGTTAGGAAAAAGGCTCGTTCCGGCCTTTTTTGTTTTTCGGCCCCAAAGCGACTAATGCATAAAAAAACCACGACCAAATCCATAATAGCAGGGGAGGTGAGAACTTGCCCTTTAATTTTGAGAAACTGGCACCGCCGGTCTTCGACCAGATGGTGAAGGAAGTAAAACCCAAACCAACGGTGCTGAAAAACGCCGTCTTGGCCTTTGTTGTTGGTGGTCTTATTTGTGCCCTCGGGCAAATAATGTTTTTTTCCTATTTGAGCATGGGCCTTCCGGAGCAGGATGCTACATCAGCAACGGCGGGGACCCTGGTTTTTCTCGGGGCCTTGCTCACTGGTCTGGGGTGGTACGATACGCTCGGCAAATTCGCCGGTGCCGGTTCTATTGTGCCAATCACGGGTTTTTCCAATTCGATCGTAGCCTCGGCCCTGGAATTTAAACGGGAGGGCTATATTTTTGGCGTTGGAGCAAAGATGTTTATAATTGCCGGACCAGTACTGGTTTATGGTTTTATGACGTCAGCATTAATCGGTTTGACCTACTATCTGGTGAGGTGAGGTTGTTGGATGTAATGATTACGCCGGTATCGCCTCAGGAAACGATGCCGGTGGTTACCCCTAAACCGGAAAAGAAGGTGGGGGCCCAAACATATGTCATGACTGACCCACCATATATTGCCGGTGCCTATACCTTGGTAGGGCCGAAAGAAGGTGCCGGGCCTTTGGGTGCTGCTTTTCACCAGGTTTTAAGCGAACCGCAATGGCAGGAACCCAGTTGGGAACGGGCAGAGGCCAAAATGATGACGACCGCTGTCGAAGCAGCCATTGCCGCCGCCGGCTGGGGAATACCGGATGTGGATCTTTTCCTGGCCGGTGACCTGCTAAACCAGATTATGGCGGCTAATATCAGCGCCCGGTCAATTGGCATCCCGTTTTTCGGCATTTTTGGGGCCTGCAGTACGATGGCGCAGGGGCTGGCGCTTGGTGCCATGCTCCTGGACGGGGGTTTTGCCCACCGGGTTGTAACCGCTGCTTCCAGTCACCATCATACAGCGGAACGGCAGTACCGGGTACCCAACGAATTAGGAACCCAACGGCCGATGACGGCACAGTGGACGGTAACCGGAAGTGGTGCGGCAGCCTTGGCGGCCGGCCAGGTTCCTGGCCCGCCGGCTGGTACCGGAACAGCAGAAACACAGGCGTATGTCGAAGGTGCCGGTGGGCAATCGACGGCAAACATCCGGGTTACCCATGTAACCGTAGGCAAAATAATGGACCTTGGGCAGAAGGATGCCGCCAACCTAGGCCCGGCGATGGCCCCGGCGGCAGCACACACAATCCTTACCCATTTGCAGGATACAGGCCGGCAAGTCTCCGACTATGACTTGATTGTAACCGGTGACTTGGGCCAGGTAGGCCTGGAAATGGCTTTTCAGTTGCTCCGATCGGAAGGTACCGATCCGGGAAAACGGCTCACCGATTGCGGTGTTTTAATTTATAACCACGAACGTCAGGATACCCATGCCGGTGGCAGTGGGTGTGGCTGTTCTGCCGTTGTGTTACTGGGATATCTGTTGCGCTTGCTTAACGAAGGAGCTTACCACCGGATTCTTTTTGTTGGTACCGGTGCACTTTTTAGCCCAACCAGTTTTCAGCAGGGTGAATCAATTCCGGGAGTTGCCCACGGGATTGTTTTGGAGTCACAGACTACCATGTGGCAGCATTAAAGTCCGGAATAAAGCTTTGGGGAGGTAGCCGGCTGTGGAAAAAATCCTATTGGCGTTTGTCATTGGGGGTCTCTTATGCTTATTAGCCCAATTACTTATCGATCTGACTCCTTTTACTATTACCCCCGGGCATATTTTGGTCGGGTATGTCACGGTTGGGGCACTGCTTAGTGCGGTTGGTATTTACGGACCTTTGGTTCAATGGGCAGGAGCCGGGGCTACTGTTCCATTATCCGGTTTTGGGCATGCTTTGGCCCAAGGGGCGATCCGGTCTGTTGAGCAAAGAGGCTTGTTAGGGGCCTTCGGTGGCGGGATCGAGGCTACATCCATCGGGGTTGCGGCTGCCGTAATTTTTGGTTATGCCATGGCGGTAATTTTCAACCCGAAAGGATGACGATGGTTAGCGGAGGTAAGCGCCGGGTAATCGTAGTTACCGATGGGGATGCCGAAGCAAAAGCCGCTGTAGCGGTTGCCGCTCGCAATATTGGCGCCACCTGTCTTTTAGAATCGGCAGGCAACCCAACCCATTTGAGTGGAGAGGCTCTGGCGGCCATGATTTTGGGTACGGCTGCCGATCCGGTGGTAGTGATGTTGGATGATAAAGGGCAAGCCGGCCTCGGACCGGGAGAAAAAGCCTTGAAATATTTGGTTCGTCATCCGCAGATTGAAATAATCGGGGTGGTGGCAGTGGCCGCCGACGTACCGGGAGTTACCGGGATTAAGGTAACCGCCTCTGTTGATCAGGCCGGGCACCTTATTGAAGGGCCGGTGGATAAGAATGGCCATCCGGAACCATCAACGCATCACTACCTAGAAGGAGATACGGTGGAGTATTTGTCCCTGTTACCGGTACCGGTAGTAATTGGGACCGGAGATACCGGAAAAATGCACGGGGCGGACCGGGCCGAAACGGGGGCGGCGATTACCACCAAAGCCTTAAAAGAAGTCTTACGCCGGGCAAACCTAGGCAAATCCTAAGCATACTGCCGTAATGGGGTGTTTAGCAGTAGCATTTGTGGTCAAAATATTTTGTAGCATCATAAAAAGGCGGCAGGTTGAGGAGGCGTGGTAGTGCGGAAAAATGAGCCGTTTACCAGGGCCCGCCCGGACAATCCCCAAGACTCGTTTTTCTCCAAGGCAGCGCTCTCCGGGGATCTAGAGGATAACGTTTTACAGCTGAATGCCGAGTTGGGTGTCGGGGTGGGCTTTGACGTCGGTTGCCGGCATATGGAAATAGCCGGTCGCCCTTTGGCAATGTATTACATTAACGGTTTTACCAAAGACCTCGATTTGCTGCAGATTGTGAAGAGTTTGGATGAATACGGGCGGCATGCGGGGCTGTCCGGCAACTTTAGTCTTGATCTGCTGGTAAATGAACATCTTTTTTACCTGCAAGTCACTAGAGAAACGAAGATCCGGAAAATAATTTACCATATTCTTTCCGGCCGGGTTGCCCTTCTTTTTGACGGGGAAAACGAAGCCGTTTTGGTAGAAGCCCGGCAATTTCCAGCCCGGCAACCGGAGGAGCCGGACATTGAACGTGTGGTTCGGGGTAGCCGGGACGGGTTTACGGAGACTTTAATTACTAACACGGCCCTAATTCGGCGCCGGATAAGGGATCCCCGGCTACGTTTTAAGCTGCTGCAGGTTGGCCGGCGTTCCCAAACTGATGTGGCCATCGGTTATATTGAAGACATTGCTAATCCCCAGTTGGTCCGGGATATTCTCAAGCGGATCCAACAGATCGATGTCGATGGGTTACCAATGGCCGAAAAATCCGTGGAGGAATTCATCACCCAGGGGGATTGGAACCCTTTTCCCCGCGTTAGGTATACAGAGCGTCCTGATGTTTCGGCAATGCACTTGCTGGAGGGGCACATTCTGGTGATGGTTGATACGTCACCATCGATAATGATCCTGCCGGTGACGTTTTTCCACCACTTGGAACATGCGGAAGAATACCGCCAGAACGTACCAGTGGGTATATACTTGCGGTTGATTCGCTATGCTGCGGTGTTTGCTTCAGTTTTTATCTTGCCGCTGTGGGTCATGTACGCGCTTAATCCAACCCTGTTACCCGCGGGTTGGGAATTTATCGGCCCCCGGGAAGCAAGTACGGTACCATTGCTGGGGCAGGTATTAATCGCCGAAGTCGGCTTAGATATGGTGCGGATGGCTGCCGTGCATACACCTACTCCTTTGGCGACTGCTTTGGGCTTAATTGCTGCCTTTATGATTGGTGAAGTCGCGATTAATGTCGGCTTGTTTAACGCAGAGATTGTCATGTATATGGCCATTGCCGCCGTCGGTACTTTCGCCACACCTTCCTATGAGTTGGGTCAGGCCAATCGCCTTGTCCGGCTGTTTCTTGTGGCAATGGCCGGTATTTTTAGTTTAACGGGGTTGTTGGTCGGGCTGGCTGGGGTATTGACTTTGGTTTTACGGACCAAATCCTTCGGCAAACCATACTTTTGGCCACTAATCCCGCCGGACCTGGAAATGATGCCTTACGCTTTACTGCGGTTGCCGGTCCCGGCAAAAAGATTCCGGCCGACGATTGTCGAGCCGGTTGATCCTGACCGTTTGGTAGAGTCCTTTGCAGGCACGACAGATGCTGACGAAACAGAAACGAAAAGCAGTGTTGTGAGCAAAAACCGGCAAGCTATATCCGGTCACCACCGGCGACGGCGTCGCCGAGCGGTTTGGGGTTGGCTAAAGGAACGTTCAGGAGGCAAACCCAGATGAAAATCACCTCGGTGTTAAAAATAAGTCCTACAGCAAAAAGGTCGCAAACCAGTCCGGTAATTGGGGTTCCCCGTGCTTTAAGTTATTTTGAGTATCTTCCATTGTGGCGGGCGTTTTTCGAGGCCTTGGGATGCCGGGTGGTCATTTCCCCGGAAACCAACAAAAAAATATTGGATGACGGCGTTCAAGCAGCAGTCGAGGAGGCTTGTCTACCGGTAAAACTATATTACGGGCATGTTAAAGCTTTATCGGGAAAAGTGGACTATGTCTTTGTGCCACGACTAATCAGTGTCGCGAAGAAGACTTATGTGTGTCCAAAATTTATGGGTGTTCCGGACATGGTACGAACAGCGGCCCATTTTGACCGCCATTATCCGGAACTGCTGATTGTTGATGTTAACCATCGATTGCGGGGTGGTGGCTGGAACCAGGCCCTGGTAAACGCCGGCACTCAACTTGGGTTTGCCCCGGCGGTGATTAGGCGGGGATTGCAGGCTGGGCGTCAAGCCCAGGATGATTTCGAGGTCCAGCTGCATACCGGCATAAATCCGGCTATGGCTTTAGCCGATTGGGAAAAGCGTGGCCGGGCTATAAAACGTACCGGACCAAAGGCCGGGAAAGACCAGGCAGCAGCCGCTCCTGGTGGGTTGGTAATCGCGGTAATCGGTCATCCGTACCAGATCTTTGACCGTTTTGTCAGTCTAAACTTGTTGGGCAAATTGCAGGCCGAAGGGGTGCGGGTAATTACCGCTTCTGCGGTTGCGGATCAGGTTGGTCGGGAAGCCACCAGCCATCTTCCTAAACGCTTGTTTTGGTCCTTCGGCCAAAAATTATTGGGCGGTTCACTACACTTACTAGAACAGCCGATCGATGGTTTGATTTACGTAGCGGCGTTCGGGTGTGGCCCCGACAGCATGGTCGGGGAAATCGTGGAACGGCACGCCAAACGAGCCGATCAGGTGCCCTTTTTAATGTTGACCATTGACGAACATACGGGTGAAGCCGGCGTCAATACACGTCTAGAAGCATTCTTAGACTTAATTACCCGGAAAAAACATGAATCCTCAATCAAGAAAACACGGATTGCAATCAAGGGTTACAGGGGTTGAAAAATGAAAATCACATTTCCGCACATGGGCAACACAGCGATCGTACTGAAGGCGCTTTTTGGGGAGTTAGGATTGACATTCGTCCCCCCACCGCCGATCACGAAACACACTTTATCCTTGGGTGTTCAACATTCACCGGAAGCTGCTTGCTTACCCCTAAAAATCAATATGGGCAACTTTATCGAAGCAATTGAGTTGGGTGCAGACACCATTGTCATGGCCGGGGGAGTCGGTCCTTGCCGTTTCGGCTATTATCATCAAGTCCAAAATGAAATTTTGAAGGACTTGTATTGTGAAGTCAAGATGGTGGTTTTAGAGCCGCCCGACAATCATATTGGCGAGTTTTTTGCCCGGATGCGGTTGCTTACCGGTACCAATTCGTGGTGGCGATTACTAAAGGCAATGCGGTTTGCTTTTGAAAAATGTGTGGCTTTAGACATGTTAGAACAGGAAGCATCGTATTTGCGGTGCCGGGAATTAAAACGGGGTCAGGTTGATCGGGTATACCGGAAAGCTTGTCAAGGCATTGACTTGGCAAGCACAATCAAGGATGTACGTTGGTGCCGCGATGAATTTATGGAGGAAATGCGGGCTTTACCCTTGGATTGGCAGAAGCAGCCGGTGAAAATTGGGTTGACCGGTGAGATCTATTCGCTTTTAGAACCATATGCCAGTGGGCATATGGAAAAGCACCTTGGCCATCTGGGGGCAGAAGTTAGGCGTTCACTCTATTTGCACGAGTGGATCAATGAACACCTTTTTATGGGTTTGTTGCGGGTGCGTACCCACCATCAAGCGAGAAAGTTGGCGGTTCCTTACTTGAGTTGTCAGGTTGGTGGGCACGGCCAGGAAGCAATCGGGTCAACATTAGAATTTATCCGGAACGGGTTTGACGGGGTGATTAAGGTTGCCCCATTAACCTGCATGCCGGAAATCGTTGCCCAAGCAATCTTGCCCTGGGTGGAAAAAGACCATGGAATTCCGGTGATGACAATTTATATGGACGAACAAACCGGGGAAGCCGGTTTGTTGACCAGGTTAGAGGCGTTCGTGGATATGTTGGAACGAAAAAAACGAGCGGGGTGTAGTAAGTGGGGGTAAGATCCGTTTTTTATTTGGGTGTGGATGTTGGTTCTGTTTCAACTAATTTAGTTTTGGTTGATCAGTTAGGTAATGTCGAAGAAACCATTTATTTACGGACCCAAGGACGGCCTTTGGCCGTAATTCAAACCGGCCTCAAAGAATTGGCAAAACGGTATCCTGACGAGGCGATTGGTGGCGTTGGTACGACCGGGTCGGCCCGAACGCTTGGCGCCGTCATCTTAGGGGCGGATGTGGTAAAAAATGAGATTACAACCCATGCAGTTGCCGCCGAGCAAATCGTTCCCGGGGTGCGGACAATTCTGGAAATCGGTGGGCAAGATTCTAAGTTGATTCTGCTAAAGAATGGGGTTGTCACTGATTTTGCGATGAACACGGTTTGCGCCGCCGGAACCGGCTCGTTTTTAGACCAACAAGCAGCTCGTTTACAAATACCCATTACAAAATTCGGTTCCCTGGCGGCAGAAGCTCGGCACGCCGTAAGAATCGCCGGGCGTTGTTCGGTTTTTGCCGAGTCGGATATGATTCACAAACAACAAACAGGCCACACTCTACCAGATATTATCGCCGGGTTGTGTGAAGCATTGGTGCGCAATTATTTAAACAACCTTGGCAAAGGGAAACAACTGGTGCCCCCGATTGTCTTTCAGGGTGGAGTAGCGGCAAATGTCGGCATGTGCCGGGCGTTTGAAAAGGCCTTGGGTCAGGCGATCATTGTTCCTGAGCATCATATGGTCATGGGGGCTGTCGGAGCAGCTATTTTAGCCGGTGAAGCGGTTAAACAAAAAGGGGGAGCCAGTAATTTCAAAGGCTTGGCCATGGCGGAACAACCCTTGGTGGCTGGTTCCAAAGAATGCAAAGATTGTCCCAATCTTTGTGAGGTAATTGAGATCTGTGAGGCTGGTCAACCCATTGCCCGGTGGGGAGACCGCTGCGGCAAATGGGAATCATCGGTTGCCGCCGGCAAGCAGGATTGGCCGGATCTTAAACCGCAAACGGCGGTTCGTTGATTAGCGATTACCTATTTTTCCTTACAGGTGTCACCATTTTGCCATTTCTCCATAGTATGGCAGTATCCGAAAGACCCTGGTGGCCTGAAAGGAGAGAATACCCGTGTTAAGAGAAAGTAACTGCCCGGTGCCAACGGGTTATGATGACACCGTTCTTAAGGAATATCCTTACACGGTTTTACGGGTCGAACAACAAGGACGCATCTGGCGTGTTGAAACAGACCGGGGTCCGAAAGCCTTGTATTCTTATTCCGGCAACACCGGCAAGGTTAACAGGGTGCATCAAACCCTGGAGCATTTGGCAGGGAGGGGATTTAGGCATTTAAATCGTTACATCCGCACCCGGGATGGAAAACCTTTTGTCCTACAGGCCAATAACGCTTATGTACTTACTGATTGGCTTCCTGGCAGAAAAGCCGACTTTTGTCGGGCAGAAGAGGTGCTGTTGGCCACCAAAGCCCTTGCTGAAATTCACCGTCTGGGAACCGGGGCATGTACCCTGACGGTGCCGGGGGATACTTATGACGAAAAGTACTGGCACAATACATTGGTCAATCGCTGCAATGAATACCATCAATACAGGCAAATTGTCGAAAAAAGGTCTTTGCGCACCACCTTTGATAATCTATTTTTGATTCACGCCACCGATTATGAAAACGGTGCCCTTGAAGCCTTAAAGAAAGTGGCCGCAGGTTGCAGACAATTGACACCGGGCGGATACCAGGGTCAGGTTTGTCACCGGGACTGGCGGGAAGAAAACTTACTGATCGCCGGCCGGCGTTTGTCCATAATTGGCTGGGAACATTGTGGTACCGATTTTCCAGTCACCGACCTCTCCCGGTTTATCCGGCGAGTAATGGTTAAAAAGGGTGATTGGGATGGAGCTACCGGGGTAGCGGTGATTGCCGGGTATGACCACATTAGGCCACTGGAAATAGCCGAAAAAGAGGTGCTTCATGGTTTATTGTCGTTTCCTGAACGGTTTTGGGATAGTGTAGCAAGTTATTATCGGGGGAGCGTATCGGCAGCAACCGCTTTGCACCAACTGCAACAAGCGATTGGGGAGGAGCAACGACGACAAACCTTTATCCAAACGGTAGCCGGGTATCTTCAGGGATAAACATTGGGAGGTGATAATTTGAGATCAACATCAGGCCGTTTAGTTAGTTACAATCCCCGGTTTAGTTATCCGGGGACAAAAACGCGGCATTCACCAGGTCGTCCTCCCCGCCGTTCCGGGGCGGCAAACCTTCGGGAATCGGCAGACCCACCAGTGATGGAATGTCTGCAGGGGAATTCGCCTGTACAAGTAACACCACAGTTAGTACCTTCGGATTGGCAAGCATTAACCAATCTGCCTGCATCCGAGAATAGCAGTATTGTTTCCTGGCAGGTTGCCGAACTGGACCAGGCAACAGGGGTCCAAGCAAATAATGAAGAACAATACAATATCGAACAAGTGCTAGCAGAATTTGATTGCCGGGCCCGGTATATTCAACGTCAGAAAATCGGGGGTGACAACCCCGCCAACCCGGAGACGGTTATCCGCTGGCAAGTAGAAACCGATCAAGGGCCACTGGTAATCAAAGAACTTGCCGGTCCTGGAGCTGTAGAGCACGCAACCAATATTGTCGATTTGCTCAAACATTTGCATACCAACGGATTTACGCATTGCCCGGTTCCCTTGACGTCAAAATACGGCGAAAGGGTCATTGGCTTGAAGGGGCAAGCTTATTATGTTTATCCCTGCTTGACCGGAAAACCGGTGAGACTGACACGTACCCGGGATTTCCGGGACGCAGGGCAGATGTTAGCCTTATTCCATCAAGCCGGGATGGGGTTCCAGCCCGTTAAAAAGAGCCTGAAAACAGGCGGTTTACCCGAAAGGTACCGCTCCGGCCAAGCAGCTTTCACTTCGTGGCGGCAAATGGTAGCAGGACAACGGTTTTTTTCCGATGCGGACGAATTGCTGCGGGAAAAGCTACCGGGAATTACGGAACGGGCCGGTAAGGTTTTTCAATGGTTAGGTCCTCTCTATGACCGCAAGTACCGGGAGGCGGAAGAAGTTAGGGCAGTTAGGTACAGTGGTTTTTCAGAAAAGAATTTAATTGGGACTAACCAAGGCCTGTATCTGGATAATTTGGATTGGTGTTGTCCGGACACGCCCCTAATGGATGTAGCCATATTCGTAGCCGGCACAACCATGGCTTCCCGGGATGGTTGGAAGCACGGGATCGCGTTCCTCGAAGGATATGATCGCACACATAACCTTTCAACTGATTGTAGACATTTTGTTCTCGGATACTTATTGCTACCCCATAGTTTGTGGCAATATGTATCAGGGCGATTGCAGCATCCGTCGCAGGAAATTACCGTTATCCCCCACCGGATGCTGCAGAATCAAGAATATAAGCAAGCTTACCGTGCGGTAGACTTATGTCGCCGTCTCTTTTTCGGCGCTAGGCGTCTCGCTGTCCATGCCCAAATTGAACTGCCTTCTTAATTAAAAGCAGGAAAACTAATTATTCAAGCCGAAAAGAATAGATAAATTAAAGTCTTCGGATTGGAGTCGACCTTGGATGAAGGCAAAACGCGGTAACACCGGCGATAAGCAGTACTTTCCACCCCGGGCAAAAGTAAAGTTATGGGTAGAGGCTTATGGAGACGATGTTTTTGGCCAAGGCCGGATGAAATTGCTGGAAGCAATTGATGAAACCGGTTCGATTAGTCAAGCAGCGGTAAAATTGGGGATGTCCTATCGGGCTGCCTGGGGTAAAGTGACCAATACCGAAAAGCGGTTAGGGATCAAATTGCTGTTACGCCGGCCGGGTAACAAAGAATGTGGTACGGCATTGACGGCAACCGGACGCCGGTTTCTTGAGGGGTTTCAGAAGTTCAACCGGGAGGCAACTATTGCGGTAGATGATCTGTTTAAAGATTACGTGTTGGGTTTAATTGAAGATGAATGTAAGGAGGACGATCGCTGATATCGCCTCCTAATTTTTTGCCTAATCTGAGCAGAAAGGATTTTATCCTTTTATAACGAATATTATGCCATATCCACAAGAGCAGTGGTACTTTTTTGAGCATAGCTGGGTTCTTGCATTTTCTGAACTGGGGTGACGCATGTGGAACTGATTCTAAGTGGCTTATGGCAGGCGATTGTGCTTTTGGTTACCGGTGACCCGGAAGTTTGGTCGGTCACCTGGCTTACCTTGCGGGTTTCCGGAGTGGCCACGATTATCAGTGTGTTGATTGGGATCCCGGTGGGGGTATTTTTGGCCTTAACCCGGTTTCCCGGCAAAGCTCTGGTGGTTAGCCTTGTCAATACAGGGATGGGATTACCCCCCGTGGCGGTTGGTTTGTTTGTGACGATCATGCTTTGGCGTAGCGGGCCGTTGGGAATTTTGAATATGCTGTATACACCTGGGGCCATGATCGTAGCGCAAGCGGTAATTGCTTCCCCGATTGTTATGGGGTTAACCTTTGCCGCTATTCAGCAATTGGATCCGAATCTACGCTTACAGATTATTTCTTTGGGAGCTAATCGGTTGCAGATGGTTTGGCGGTTAATTCTTGAAGCGAGGCTTTCTATTCTTGCGGCGGTAATTGCCGGTTTCGGCGGGGTCATTTCGGAAGTTGGCGCCTCGATGATGGTTGGTGGTAACGTTAAAGGATTGACTAGGGTACTTACAACGGCTACCGTAATGGAGGTTTCAAAGGGAAATTTCGACTTGGCCATTGCTTTAGGGATTATCCTGCTTAGTCTAGCTTGGGGTGTTACCGCAGTATTAACAGTTGTCCAGCAAGGGAGACAGCAAGTACGATGATGGACATTTGCGCTTTAATGGAAAATATTATGGTGGTTAAAGGCGGGCGGACCATTTTACAGTTTGAGCAATTAGGGTTTCGTCACGGGGAAGTATCAGCGGTGATCGGGCCAAATGGCGCCGGAAAAAGTACATTGTTGAAGGTGCTCCATGGGTTGGAACCACCTAGTGGGGGCAACGTCTTTTTCAAAGGAGAGTTAGTGAACGGCCGTAATTTATTGGCCTTGCGCCGGCGGATGGCCATGGTTTTTCAAAGCCCTTGCCTTTTTCAAACAACCGTTTATGAAAATATCGCGTCAGGCCTGCGGATCCGGAAGATACCAAAGCCTGAGGTTGATAATCGGGTTCGACGGTGGGCGGAACGATTTAGGATTACGGGTCTGTTGACTCGCCAGGCAAGGTACCTTTCCGGAGGTGAGGCCCAGCGTGTGGCCCTAGCCCGGGCCATGGCCTGCAGCCCGGAACTGTTTTTGATGGACGAACCTTTTGCTTCCTTGGATCCACCGACACGGGAAGTTCTTTGCCAAGACTTGCGGAAAATATTGAAAGAGGAACAGATCACCACCTTGATGGTTACCCACGCCATGGAAGAAGTTTTTTTACTGGGCGACCGGGTGATTATGCTTGACGAAGGTCGAATTATTCAAGATGGAACGGTGGAAGACCTTCTATTTAATCCCGTGAATGAAAAGGTGCTTGATTATGTGGGGGAAAGAAGGATTATGTTGGGCCGGGTGGTGGAACGGTTACCTGGGCAAGCGGTCATTGAAACAAAAGCCGGGAGGTTAACCCTTGCCGACACATCCGCAGAATCAGGTACGTTTCTGGTATGTATTCGGGATGATCATTAAAAGCCAAGATTCGGTAGTAATCCCCTCCGGCACTTTTGTGGTGCCGTTTTTCTATTTTTGCCCTAACCTAAGGGATGTTAAAAAAAATATTGTAAATAATATTTTGATAAGTCCCATTTTTCGGATTAGCGCAACTTGTTTTTCACTTATTGAGATCACCATCATCTGTCAGCTAAAATACTCTTGAGAGGTGATGATATTGTCCGGAATTGTCAGCTTAACCAATCCCAGGTCTATTGCGGTTGTGGGAGCCTCAAAGGCGCCTGGGAAGGTTGGTAATGCGGTTGTCGTCAATCTAATCAATAGTAAGTTTGGCGGGCGCATTTACCCGGTAAATCCTAAGGAAAAGACAATCGAAGGATTGCCCTGTTTTCCTTCTTTGGCGGCTATTCCTGATGAAGTGGAAGCAGCCGTTTTTACTGTACCCGCCAAAGCAGTGTTAAAGGCAGCCGAAGAATGTGGGGAGAAGGGAGTAAAATTTTTAGCTGTTCTCACCGCCGGTTTTAAGGAACTCGGCAGGGAAGGCCTAGAGATGGAACGCGCCCTGGTAGACACGTGCCGACGCTGCGATATGCGCCTTTTGGGGCCTAATTGTCTGGGTTTTATGGACACACATACCCCCGCCAACGCTACCTTTATTTCTGGTTACCCAATTCAGGGTGAGATTGCCTTTGTTTCGCAAAGTGGTGCGATTTTAGCTGCGGTTCTTGACCGGGCTAGAAGTTTGGGCATCGGTTTTAGTAAAGTAATTAGTCTGGGCAATAAGGCCGATTTAAGTGAAGTTGATTTTATTGCCGACGCTGCTGATGATTCCCATACCAGTGTAATTATGTGCTATATTGAAGACGTAAACGATGGCGAAAAATTCTTGGCTACGGCAGCCCAGGCGGTAAGAAAAAAGCCTTTGGTCATCTTTAAGTCGGGTACCAGCCAGGCAGGAGCCTTGGCCGCTTCATCACACACGGGGGCCTTGGCCGGTAGCGATGTTGCCTATTCTACTGCTTTTAATCAATGCGGAGTAATCCGGGCGACAAGCATGCGGGAACTTTTTGACTTGGCGGTGGCTTTTGCCAACCAGCCTGTCCCGAAGGGTGACAATCTAGCTATTGTTACGAATTCCGGCGGCCCTGGGATAATTGCCACCGACTGGGCGGAAAAGCAAAATGTCAAAATTACGCGGTTCACTAAAGAAACAATCAATGCCTTGCGGGAGGGATTGCCACCGGAAGCCGGTATTTACAACCCGGTAGATGTGCTCGGTGATGCCCCGGCAGACCGTTTCCGGTTTGCCGTAGAAAAGGTGTTAAAGGATGAAAATGTTGACGGCCTCATCGTTTTAGTCTGTCCTACCCTGGTTACCCAACCGGTGGAGATTGCCCAGGCTATTTTAGAGATTAGGGGTAAAAACCCTGACAAACCAATTTTCGCCGTATATATGGGTGGTGAAACCATGGCGGAAGGCAGCGCAATGTTGGCGGAGGCCGGGGTACCCTGTTTTGATTTTCCGGAAAATGCTGTTACCGCTTTTGCCGGCATGGCCAATTATCGTCAATTTGCGGAACAGGAGCGTAAGGCGAAAGAATTACCCGCCTTTGTGCCTGACGTTAAAACCGTAAAGGCCGTTTTTTATGATGTTAAAAGAGATAACCGCCTAGTTTTGTTGGGGAGTGAGGCAGCGGAAGTGGTTGCCGCCTACGGGATTACTACGGCGCCAACTTTAATGGCGCATAACCCTGACGAGGCGGTGGCTTTGGCGGAAAATTTCGGTTATCCGGTAGTTTTAAAAGTAGCTTCCCCGAAAATATTACACAAATCAGACGTTGGTGGGGTAAAAATGAAGTTGGATTCGGCCAAAGCAGTACGGGAAGCTTTTGTCGACATCATGGAAAAAGTTCACCATTACTTGCCCGACGTTACACCACACGGTATTGAAGTGCAAAAAATGATGACCCGGGGTATTGAATTAATTATCGGTATGACCCGGGATGTCCAGTTTGGCCCTTTAGTAGCGGTTGGTCTAGGTGGTATATACGTCAATTTATTTAAAGATGTATCTTTCCGTTTGGCCTCTGGAATGACAGTGCGGGAGATTGAACAACAACTTGCTGAAACCAAAGCCTACACACTTCTACGTGGTTATCGCGGTGAAAAACCAGCTGATTTGGCCACGGTGATCACCACAATCAGCCGGGCCGCAAAACTTGTTACCGATTTCCCGGAAATCACCGAAATGGACATCAATCCTCTTTTTGTTTATCAACGAGGGGTTGCGGCCATGGACGTAAAAATAACCATATCGTGAGGTGCGGATTAATGAAAAATCTTTTTGTTATGGGGCTGGGTAATAGTGGCAAGACAGCTATAGCCTTAGGGCTTGCCCTGAAATTTAAAGCGGAAGGTTATCAAGTAGCATATTTTAAACCGGTAGGTGGTCAAGGATGCCCGGGGTCAACGGATGTGGATGCCGTTTTAATGAAAGAAGTACTGCAAATGTCTGCCCCACTGGAAGTCATCGCTCCTTGTTCCGCGGGTTATTCCTATTTATCGAAATCCCTGCACCCAGAGTGGGCGGAGTTGATCCGGAATGCTTTTGCAGAGTTATCCCGGGATGTGGACGTAGTGGTCATTGACGGCGCAACTTTTCCTCATGCCTTGGCCGCCAGCGGTATGGACAGTGTTAGTCTGTGCAAGCAACTAAACGCAGTAGCCCTTTCCGTACTCCGGGTTAAAAATGATTTTGGACTTGATGCCGCTATATTTTTTAACCGCTATTTAACCAATCAGGGCGTTGAACTTGTCGGCAACGTGTTTAGCCATGTTGAACGGCCGGTCTTAGCCAAGATTGAAGGTATCTACCAGCCGATCCTTGATCAAATGGGATTTAAAACCCTGGGCATTATTCCCGTGCAACCTCAAATTGCCGCCCCAACCGTTGGAGAATACTATGAAGCTTTGGGTGGTGAAATCCTCGTCGGAGAAAACCGCCTGGATTCCCTGGTAGAAGAAGTGGTAATCGGGGCGATGACGATCGAAAGTGCGTTAACGTATTTGAGACGGGCGAACAATAAGGCAGTGATTATCGGGGGAGACCGGGCTGACTTGGCTTTAGCGGCGCTGGAAACCAGCACTTCTGTTTTGGTACTTACCGGCGGGCTATATCCGGATGTAAAAGTGCTGGCCCGGGCGGCAGAAAAGGGTGTTGCGGTAATCCTCGTCCATTATGATACCTATACTACCGTAGAAAAATTAGGCCGGGTGTCCCGGCACATCAAGCCCGGCAATAAAGAGGAGATTAATTTAGCCTTGGCAAATATCGAACAGTATTGTGATTGGGCGCAAATTTTGGCTGCTTTGCAGGCCTAACGGCAAGGGCAAAAACGATTCCTGTCCCCATAAAAGGGACAGGAATTTTTTTGTGGTTCTGCCCGGTTTCGGGAATAAACGCCCGGAATGGCATAGAGAAGGTAGTTGTAGCGTATGTTTTCAGCAAGCCGGTGACACTGAAAAACCTTTTTTCGGTTAGTTTTGGGGGGACACGGGATGGCCTGGGGCGGAAAAAAATTAAGCATATTGTTATTATATCCCATTAAGGAAGAAGCCGAACCAGGTAAGGTTTATTTACGGCAATTACCCCGAAAAAAGGATTGGTTGGTCCGTTTGGTACCTGCCCACCAGTGGCGGCAACCGGAAACCAGAGTACGTCTTTTGCTCACCACCCCAAAAAGCTTACCCAAACAAAGCCAAATAGATGAGTCGACAAAACTTACCGAAGCCAAATTTGTCGGTGTATGGGAACTGAGTAGTGATTTATGGCTGGAGCCCCGGCGGATTAAGGTGGCATGTAGTCCTGGGGAAGGATTATGTTTCTTGGCCATCATTGATCACCGAAACGAGCCGGTCAGCATTTATGCCGGGTATTATGCACCGGCGTTACTAAAAACCCAGGAGTTGAATCCGATGGTAGGGGAAGCACTAGATGACCGATAGAAACGAGCGAGTGGGACTAACCCCGGAAGTATTGGCGGCGTTTGCCCTCAATCCACGGCGGATTAAACCGTTGCGCAATGCTTTCCGGATTGAAACGCCTGAAGGCCGCTGTGTAATTAAACAATGTGAATTGAGCATAAAAGACCTGATGTTTATCCAGGAGGCCCAACATCACCTGACAAAAAACGGGTTCCGGCGATTTGCTGCCCTGCGGATTAATCCCCAAGGCTCTTTGTTGCTGGAAATCGATGGAACGTTTTGGGTATCAACTAATTGGGTTGAAGGCCGCGAATGTGATTACGACCACAGCTTGGATATTACGACTGCCGTTAAGGGTTTGGCGGAATTTCACCTGGCTGCGCGGGGATTCAGCCTGGAGAATTGTGCAGAACGTAATTATTGGGGTAAATGGCCGCAAATATTTGCCAATAAGATAAAACAGATGGAGGAATGCCAAACCATAGCCGGTCAAAAACAGTTTCCGGGACTTTTCGACCACCTATATCTGAAACATATTGACCAGATGCTGGCCACTGCGCGGGAAGCCTTATTGCTGCTGGAAGGTTCCGCGTATCAAAGGTTAATGCAGCAAGAAATTAAGCAAGGTGGTTTTTGCCATCACGATCCGGCTAGTCATAACATTATAATTGGTCCGAATGGTCAGGCCTATTTTCTGGATTTTGATTATTGTCTGCAGGACACTCGGTTACATGACCTGGCCAGCTTACTCATCCGTGTGCTCAAACGTCATCATTGGTCATTAAAAAAGGCCTTCAAAGTCGTAGATGCCTATCACCAGGTGTACGCTGTAGCCAGCGGGGAATTGGCGGTAATGTTGTGTTTTATTGCTTTCCCGAACGATTTTTGGCAATATGGCTGGGCTTATTATAAGGAAAACCTTAATCGGCCACCGGAATTTCATTACAGACGCCTAAAAAGATTTGCAAACAACCTGCAGAATCGTAGGCGTTTTTTACGGATGTTTGCCAAGGAGTTATTGGCTGGGGGGTGAGCTTAAGGGAGGCAGAAAGATGAAAGTCGGTATTGATTCCCGGGCAGCAATTTGGTACCACGGCACCGGCATCGGCACTTATGTTTATCAGTTGTGCCGGCATCTTCACAACTTGGCTGCCGGGAACAAAATTCGTTTTTTTTGGCCCGGGGATGAGTTCCGAAAACTGAACATTTGGCAACTTGAGGTCTTTCGGAGTGTGGAAAAGAATAAGGATAAGTTTTGGGAGGAAGTACACATTCCCAATATTATTCGGAATGAAGGCATTGATGTTTATCATGTTCCGCAAAACGGGATCGGGCTACCACAGCAAAAACCTTGTCCATTTATCGCCACTGTTCACGATTTAATCCCGTACATTATGCCGGAAACGGTTGGTAAGGGCTACTTAAAGATCTTCATCGAGGAAATGCCCCGAATCTTGGCAATGGTTGACCGGGTAATTGTTCCTTCCCAGGGTACTGCCCGGGATTTGGTCCAAATTGCCGGTGTGCCGTCACAGAAGATAACGGTAATTTACGAAGCAGCCGAGCCTATTTACCGTCCCTTGGATAAATCCTTGGCACTTCAATTTGTGAAAGAAAAATATGGCATTAATACACCTTATGTTTTGTATGTAGGCGGTTTTTCTCCCCGAAAAAATCTTCGCCTCTTGATTCAGGCATTTCACCAGATCACCCGTCAATTACCTGAGCAGTATAGTCTTGTTTTGCCAGGTAAACCAGCCAAGGAGTTTTCCGATTTAGAAGTCCTTGTTTCAACCCGTAATCTTCAAGATAAGGTTCACTTTATCGGGTTTGTCGAAGTGGCGGAAATGCCGCTGATTTATAATGGGGCAAGTGCTTTTGTCTACCCATCTTTTTACGAAGGATTTGGCTTGCCACCAATTGAAGCGATGGCTTGCGGGATACCAACCTTGGTTGCCAACACCGCCGCTTTGCCGGAAGTGGTCGGGGATGGTGCTTTGTTATTTTCTCCGGTGAATGTAAATCAACTTAGCGAGTTGTTATTTATGGTGTTGACAGACCAAAATTTCGCCCAATGCCTAGCAGCCAAAGGAATAAAGCAAGCCAAAAAATACACTTGGACAGAAGCCGCCCGGCAGACCTGGGCAGTGTACCACCAAGTGTGGGAACAAACGTAAGTGCGAACAATCAGTTAGGGGGGAACAACTTGTCTAACGAGGAATTTATGCCCATCAGAGATGAAGACTTTGCAGCCCGCTGGGAACTCCCATCCCTGGTAGGAACTAGACTGGACGTGGTTTCGGTCTTAGTTGGGCATTTTGAGCAAGGAAAAGAACGTTTGGGATTTGTCGAAGCGGCAATCCAGAATATCCAAATGAATGGCCATGCCGGAAATAGCCGGGTAAATGTTGTTTTGGCCATAAATGCCGTTATGGAGCGGAGTACCCCGGACCAGTTCGTCGGCATCATGGCCCCCGGAGAACCAGGCCAGTCGGACCCTCGCTTTTTATTGGAACAAGAGTTGCCGCCGGGACCGATATCGCACAAGACTGTAAAAGCGGTAACGGTGGAAATCCCACCGGATGCCGAATATAGCCCGGAAACCGGGAAACCGGATGTTCGGATCGTGCATATTCATCCTTATTGGACGGAAGATGGCTTATGTATGGATGTTGTATTGACGGTATACTCGCCAACTGAATACGAAAAGGAATTGCCGGCAACCGGAGAAGAATGGAACCACGAAGAAATTGAAGTAATGGGCACCGGGTTCCCACAGCAAGGTGAAACCGTAGCTTTGGCCTGGCGAGTTGGCGAACTCACGGAAGCTGCCGCAAAGGAAGTATTAGCTCAAGTTGTTCTCGATCCGGGGGAAAACAATCCGTTAATTGTGCTTGAAAATAAAAACCTCTTGGAGGTGCAGGAAATCGTCCTCGGGCCGCCGCGGTTAACCCGGCAAGGGGAACAATGGACCTTGTCTGGTGTGGCTAAAGTGAAATATCCGATGTACTCGGATATCGTGCCCGGAATAAACTCAATGGCTCCGGTCAAAACCACTGAGGTGGGTCCCGGGGAAGGAGCCCCCGGCCAGGAAACAAATATTGAACTTGCTTCACCTTATGCGCAGGCGTTTCTGGATAACCCTCTGGCTTGGTATAGAGGATTGGCGCCAACCGCTCCTCCCGATCCGAACCCCACAGAAAAATTGCGGTACCAACCCGAAGAAATAAGTGCGTCATCTGATAAAGAAAAGGAGGATATGGTGACAAATAGAACGGAATTGGAAGTACCGGTAGAAATACCGGTGACAGCGGAAACCACTAGGGAAGAAGAGGCTAGTGCGGTTATTGTTGCAGAGGAGA
>JAQWAU010000004.1:106894-122440 GCA_028707535.1 Heliobacteriaceae bacterium
CACCGGCTGAGCCACCGGAACCACCGGTAATGGCTAATCCAGGCCACCGGCCACAAATCATAATAGATGAACCCGAAGAAAACATTGTAGTCAAGGAAGCTAAGGACACGGTGGCAGCAGGGGCCAGGCGGTATCGCAGTGGCCGCCGGTTAGCCCAGCTCCCGGGAAAAGCGGAAAATTGCAATTTGGCCTCTCAAGAGGCAGCGCCGGCGGTGGGTGCTTCTGGCTTGGGTAAATGGCTGAAGCCACATCTTTTGGCAGGAAAGCAATTCGAGCAGGAAGTTTCCGTTACCGGACGGGTTAACGCAAAAAAAACAAGGGGGAGAAAATTCGGGGCGTGGAAAATGGTCGTCTTAGCCCCGGGAGAAACACTTGCCTCGATTGCCCAAGTTCATGGGGTGCCGGTTGCAGACATTTGTAGGCTAAATCAACTGCAAAACGAGGATGATTTGGCAACCGGCCGGGCCTTACTTATTCCCAGAAAGGTATAACGTGGTTTATGGCGGTCTGGCATACTCCTGATGAAATTGCCACATTACTTAAAGTAGGAAAAGAAAAGGTGATCGGTCTAATCCTGACCGGTGAATTAGCCGCAGCTGATTTGGATGGCAGTGGTGATTACCGGATCAGGCAAAATGATTTGGAAGCTTTTTTGGAAAAACAACACCGGCGGACAAGTCAAACGGCAGCGAAAGTCCAGGCCAAATTAGCTACGGAAGCAACTGTTTTTAAGCACCTTTATCTTTGGCTACAAACAGAAAACCACAGTTTGTCCGATATTTACAAAAAAGTTGATGAATGTGTTTTACAGGTGGTTGACCAGTTTAAGATGGGTAGAGATGCCGGGCTGCGGGCGGGTGAACATGCACGGGCCCAGGCCTTTGAAGACGCCTTGCTGGCTTTATACGAACGACTGGAAAAGCCAAAACAAAGCTATCAACAATGGGTGATGGATTTCGAAAAACGATGGCAAATCTTTGTGGCCCAAATAGGACTTTTAGATGCCGACAAGGTGGGTGTTTTAGCGCCGGTCGATCCCTTAACTGCCGTGGACACTTTTTTGCTTGCCGTCATGGATGCCGGCAGCAGTTCCGGATTCAATGCCTACCGGCAACAGAAGGACATGTACCAAATGCTATATTTATGGACCAAGCGGGAGAATGCTTCATTAATTGCTCATTATCGCCGGATGGAGCGCACGTTCACCAAACTTGTTGATGGTTTGCGCAATATGGCTAAAAAGGCAAGCCGTAGCCTTGAATTCGAACGGGGTCAGGCTTGCCAAGAGGCAGCGATGATCATTTACCGGGAATGGGAAAATGCGCAGGCAGAATACAATCATTGGCTATTGCGGCGGCAGGAACGCTGGCGCAAGTGTTATGAACAAGTAGTAGGGGAATCTGGCGTGCCCCCACCGGATGATGGGCCGGATCCTGAATAATAAAGGATACGGCCTTTCCAATTAAGATCGAACAGGGCAAGGAGGCATTGACCAACGCCAAAAATCCCGCTATACTAAACAGGAATGGCAAAAAAAGACAAAAATGAACGGGTGATAACATGTTCATGCGTGAACTATTTAAGTTTTCTTTAGTTGGATTAATCATTGTTGGTTTTTTGGGGTTGAACGGTTGTGCCGGATACCCGGATAGGGTTGAAACCGTTAAACAGGCAAGAGATGTTACCATTGTCACCTCATTTTATCCGTTATATATTATGACGTTAAATATTACCAAGGAAATTCCCGGAGTTAACGTCATCAACTTAGGTAGCCCGCAGACGGGTTGCCTGCATGACTACCAACTGACTCCAGGTGACATGAAGGCCTTAGAGAAAGCCAGGATTTTAGTCGTTAACGGTGCGGGTATGGAACCCTACTTAGACATAGTCCACCAGCGTAGACCGGACTTGCCGGTGATTGACGCCTCGCAACAGATCCGCTTGCTCAAGAACATGGATGGTAGCGAGGAAAACCCTCATGTGTCAGTCAGCATTACCGGAGCAATCCAACAAGTTAAGAACATCGGAGAACAGTTACAGGCCTTAGATCCGCAGTTTAGAGAGCAATACAAGGCAAATACTGCCCAGTATGTTCAGTCCCTCGAGGCTTTACGTCAAAAAATGCAACAGGACTTAGAGCCGCTACCTAACCGGAATATTGTTACTTTCCATCAAGCCTTCACTTATTTTGCTGAGGAGTTCGGATTCGAGATTGTTGCCGTGGTAGAACAAGAGGCCGGTGTGGAACCTAGTGCTACCGAGCTGGCCGATACAATCAAACTGGTCCAAAACTACCGTGTAAAAGCTCTTTTCGGTGAACCACAATATTCTACAAAAGTGCTGGATGCCATTGCCCGGGAAACCGGTGCCAAGGTTTATGTCTTGGATCCGGTGGTTACCGGGCCAAACGAACCGGATGCATATATTCGTATCATGGAAAAAAATCTCCAAGTCCTCCAAGAGGCGTTACAATGATGCCGGATGTTCGGGGTCTTCGCCAGGGAAAGGCTTGTGGTCTATGTTGCACCCGGATTGAAAATTTTTCCGTAACACTGAATCATGTGGAAATCCTGCGCAACGTAAATCTGCATATTCATTGCGGGGAATTGACCGCCTTGATCGGTCCTAACGGCGGCGGAAAAACGACTCTTTTGCGGGCGATGCTCGATGAAATTCCCCATAGGGGCAACATCCGTTTTTTGGATGCCAAAGGCCACCGTTCCGGGAAGCCTTTGATTGGTTATGTGCCCCAACGCCTAAACTTTGATTCCGGAGCACCGGTTAGTGTACGTGACCTGTTTGCTGCCAGCCGCTCAAGAATACCGGTTTGGTTTGCTCATTCCCATCGTTTGGTACAACAGGCCCGGGACGGATTGGCCCATTTCCAGGCCGAGAAACTACTTAACCGGCGGGTAGGGGATTTATCCGGTGGTGAACTGCAGCGAGTACTCATGGCGCTCGCCTTAGAACCCCTACCGGACCTTTTATTGATGGACGAGCCAGTTGCAGGGGTGGACCATAAAGGGATGGAACTTTTTTACCGGCTGGTAGCGGACTTGCGGCAGCATTATGACCTGGCGGTAATCTTGGTTTCTCATGACCTGGATTTAGTTGCTCGTTATGCCGACCGGGTCGTTTATTTAAATAAAACTGTGCAGTGTACAGGTAAACCGGCAGAGGTGTTTGAAAACCGTAATGTGGTACAAGCCCTAAGCGTCGGCCAGTGGGATGCTGCCTTGGTAAACCGGCAGTTTCCTCAAAATGGAGGCGTGACGCAACAATGACCTTCTGGCATGTGGTAATTCAACATATTCTACCATTCGAGTGGGCCCAGCCTATGTTCATGAAGAACGCGTTGTTGGCCATATTGTTGCTAACCCCTATTTTCGGCCTGTTGGGTACCATGGTTGTCAATTGGCGGATGGCTTTTTTCTCTGATGCGATTGGTCATTCCGCCTTGACCGGGATCGCCATTGGGGTGATTTTTGGTTTTGCCGATCCTCTATGGGCTATGATCATCTTCGCCGTGGTGTTGGCAATTGCGATTTCGCTGGTGAGAAACCTAACGAATGCGGCAACTGATACCATTATTGGCGTTTTCTCGGCGGCTGCCGTAGCCTTGGGAATTGTCATCCTTTCCCAAGGCGGGGGTTTTGCTAAATATTCCCGCTTTTTAATTGGCGATTTTTTAAGTATCAGTCCGCGAGAAGTCGGACTTTTAGCCTTGGTTTTTTGTGGGGTACTGATTTTTTGGATAGTGATATACAACCGTCTGTTACTGGTAAGTATCAGTCCATCTTTGGCCCGTAGCCGTGGCATAAATATCCAAAAGATGGAAATTGTTTTTACCGTGGTAATGGCGGTTATCGTTACGGTTTCGATTCAATGGGTGGGTATTTTGATTATTAATTCCCTACTGGTTATTCCCGCCGCCGCTGCGCGTAATATTGCGAACGATGTGCGACAATACCATATTGTATCGGTATTAATTACGTTACTCGCTGGAATTACCGGGCTGATTGGTTCCTATTATTGGGGTACGGCGACAGGGGCAACAATTGTTTTGTTTGCCGTCTTTATTTATCTTTTGACGCTTTTTTGCCGTTTTCGGTTTGGATAATGGTAATTGAACTTTTTTGGAAATAACTGTTGATAATTTTGTGGGTAATGTGGATAAAAAACCAGAATTATGAAATAAGGCCTTTGGGAAGAATCCGACGGTCTTTTTCCGGGACACGATCTGCCAATTTATGCCATTGCCCAGGTTAGCAACTACCCTTATAATGTAAATTGTGGCAATGTGTTGTTTTTGCGGGCGGTAAAATTTGTGGGGGGAACAATTTGTTCAGGGTATTTAAGTACTTTGGGTTATTTATAGTTGTTAACCTATTTTTAGGGGTTGTTTTAGGACCTTTAGTTGTTTTTTACGGTCCTGTTCCCGCTCTGCGGCAAATGGTAGTGGGATCAATCATGACTTCCCGCCACCCAATGGTTGCAGAGTTTTTCCTTTCATCAGCCCGAATCCAAGAAATTTTGGGACAACCCGTTATTGACGGTGTTTACTCAGTACCGGGTCAGGCCATTCAATTGGGCAACTACGCCAAACATTTTGATGATCGTCTGGGGATCGAAGATATCCAAAGCAAACGGTTTACTGGAAAAGTAATGATCATCTATGATCCCACCCGAGTAAAAGCAGCTGTATCATCCCGGCTTGGCGATTCGGGAGAAACGGTTTTGGAGATTGCCAAAAATGCGGGCGCTATCGCCGCAATCAACGGTGGTGGCTTTATTGATCCCAATGGGCAAGGCAATGGTGCTTATCCCGATGGGGTAACCATCAGTAACGGTGAGTTCGTTTCGGTTATTGATGAAGACCGGAAAGAAAGTGTGGTTGGCCTTTCTCGGCAGGGGATCTTAGTGGTAGGGAAATATTCGGCACGTGAGCTGCGGGAAATGGATATGGCCGATCTAGTTACTTTTGGTCCGCCTTTGGTGGTTAATGGTAAACCGACGATTACCAAGGGTGATGGAGGTTGGGGGGTGGCGCCTCGCACCGGCATTGGTCAACGGGCAGATGGTGCGATCGTTTTTGTAACAATCGATGGGCGACAGGTTGGCTCGATTGGTGCTACCCTCCGAGAGTTGCAGGACTTGCTACTGCAATATGGAGCAGTGACAGCCGGTAATTTGGATGGTGGCGCCTCAACCACTATGGTATACCAGGGGAAAGTCATCAACCAACCTTCAAGTGTTTTTGGGATTCGTTATATTCCGACGGCATTCGTGGTTACAACACCGGGGAAAGGGGTCTAGAATGCCGGTGATGAAGCTGGGGAACATTAGGATGAAAATTGGTCTTGTCCTGGGGAATTTTTGGCGAAAAAACGGTAAAATCATCCTGACAATGGTGATCGGCGCTGGGTTGTTGCAAGGGGGAATTTTTTGGGGCCTGGAGCGGTGGGCTTTTTCAGCCGTAAACGTTAAAGATCATGTTTTGAATGAGGCGACAACACAGTGGCGGCAAATGGATCTTAATGTCGAAATTAAACATGCCCGGCAACTCGCTTTGGCCTTCCAAGGCGAATATCTCGTTTGGAACGATGGCAATGGATTTACGGTATGGGATTTGGAACAGGAGCGGCCTTTGTACCAGGAAAAAATGCCCCCAGGACAAAGGGTGGCCCTTGTTCAATGGCTTAACGACCGAAATCGTTTGTTGTTGATCATCGAACAGACGACTCAGGTGGTAGTGTTGCCACCGGCTGCCCGGTTAACCGACGCTAAAGGGAAAAGTGCGACCCAGATCCTGTTGAAAGCGATGAATAATATCGACACCAGACCCTTACCGCAAACGGCAGCGTTAAAACAACTAGAGATCACTTTTTTAAATGCCGATGGCAGCCAGCGGATTTCTTCCACCCGGATTCAAGGTCTGCCTCCCGGGGAACAAGTCCAGGCCGCTGTCGTTTCATCACAAGCAAACCTGCTGTATTTGACTTTGGGCAATCAGCGTTGGGGCACAAACTTGTACCGGGTGGGTATTCAGCACGATGCTTTGAAAGTGCCACTACGGCCCGGAACGCAAATTGAGAAGTTGTGTGTCGAACCTACGCAAGGTAATGTTTATGCCGAGTTTTGGAGTTCCAGAGCGACCGAAAAACCGTTAGTATACGGAATTAAAGGTATGCAGGTAACGTTTTTGGCCCCGAAACCTTTGAACCATAAGTTGTTGGGAGTTGACCGCCGGAACATTCTTTATTTGGGGGAAGGACCGGGGCAGCAAGTGAAAACCGTATGGACGTGGGATGGTCGTAAACTCAATAAAGAACGTGAACTACCGGAAACAAGCCATCGGGACAATCTGGTCATCGGTATTGACGGGCAGGTGGCGGTCATTGATGAAGCTATGTCTTTAGTAAAAGTTTACGCTAAGGGGATGGATACACCGGTTGTGTTTTCCTTTGAGGCTGGTGCTCGGTTGTTTAGTTGTGAAAATCGTTTTGTTAGTTTGGCAAAAATTAATGATACCCAGGCACGGATTTGGATGCTGGCTTTTTAATCAGGCCTAGTTCGACTGCTTGAGGCTTACCCTTGCTGCTTCGGCGTTCGATTCTTTTACTCGGCGGGTTGCCAATTGGTTTCCGGTTGCGTTCGTAAAGCAACCGTAGCCCTTCCAAAGTCAAGTTAGGATAAACGAAATCCACCAGTTGACATCCCTGCCCAATCAATTGACCAAAACCACCTGTTACTACTACTTTGGCCTCATTCTCCTGGGGCCCGAGTTCTTTTTTAAACCGGTGAATCAAGGCTTCTACCATACCGACATAGCCATGATAAATTCCCGACTGCATACTTTCAACGGTGTTTTTGCCGATTGCCCGGGTCGGTACCACAATTTCCACCCGGGGTAATTTGGCCGCTTGGGCAACGAGCGCTTCGACCGAAATGCCGATTCCCGGACAAATGGCACCACCCAAAAAATCACCATTAGCGTTAACTACACAAATGGTCGTTGCTGTCCCTAGGTCAAAAATAATCACCGGACCACCGTAACGTTCGAAAGCCGCAACGGCATTCACAATCCGATCGGAGCCTAAGCCCCTGGGATCATCGGTTTTTATATTTAAACCTGTTTTGATTCCCGGTTGAATAATAAACGGGGAGATTCCCCAATAGTCTTGAAAAGTTGCGGTAAGTACCGAATTAATTGGGGGAACGACCGAAGAAATCACTACATCCCGGATTTTATCCGGGGGAAAATTCACCCCGGCCATGCCTTCGATAATGAGGAATCGGTATTCATCTTTGGTTTTGAACCGGTCTGTGGTCAACCGCCAGGTTGCAACGAACCGGGTGCCATTATCGAGCGCCGCGACAATATTAGTGTTTCCGATGTCAAGAATAAGCAACAACTCCGTGTTCCTCCTTATAGGGTTTTCTCCGGCAAAGCACACTATTAATTAAATTCCCGTTTGCCCCAGAAAAATCCTTTTTAATTCTCAACCGAAAAAATTTATGAATGGTCATGAAAAAATTTATGAAAATGGTATACTAGGACAAGAGAAAAGACTGGTAGCAACGGCATCTCTTTAATTGCCGACCGGGAAGGCCTAAGAAAAAGGGATTTTACCAGCAATAACTCTAGCCATCTTTGACACAATTTTAAGGAGAGGGGTACGAAAATGTTTCGGATTACTTTTCTTGGCACTGCTGATGGGATGGGAGAGCCTAACCGGGATAACACCTATTTTCTTGTTCAGCATTTGCCTGGCGCAACGGCTTATTTAGTAGATTGCGGTGGGGCACCGTGGAGCAAACTGGCCAAAACCGGGGTGCGTCCGGACGACCTGATGGCTGTGTTTGTTACCCATGCCCACCCGGATCATCTGTACGGACTGCCCGCCTTGGTACAAAGTTTGTGGTTGGCAGGGAGAAAGACGCCTTTACAGATCGTTTGCCCGGTTGGAGTTGAGGGTACGGTACGCGGGCTTTTAAATTTGTTTGATTTATTTACTAAGCCTGGAATGTTTCCGATTGAAATTAAGGAGCAGCCTTTAGAGGTTCAATCCCCGGTTATTGTCGGTGGTGGTTTAAGTATCACTACTTTTCCGGCACTACATGGAGTACCCACGATCGGTTTAATTTTTACAGAGTCCGGCATCCGGGGCAAGGTAAATTTAGTATATTCTGCGGATACAGCTTATAATCCCCTGCTAGAGAATTTAGCCAATCAGGCGACTTGCCTGATTCATGAATGTAGCGGGCTAGAACAGGCTGTAGGGCACCATTCTTCTTTTAATGATGTAGTTCGATTGGTAAAAAAGACAAATCCAAAACAAGTGGTACTTGTCCATTTGGCGGAAGGGGAAGATTACGAAAACGGAGTAAATCAAGTCCGGATGCCAAATACCCGGTTTATTCTAGCCGAGGATGGGATGAGTCTTCGCATTTCCTAGTTATTAATCTAATGAGTTTCGGTGGCCGGTTTTTACCGGCCTTTTATTTTGTATTTTTTTGGCATAAAAAGAAAGGGTGCTGCGTATAGATTAACGGAGTTTATATGCTGTTGGTGGACAGGAGGGTCAAAAATTAAAACAGAAAAAATTTTAATGATTGTAGGATTAGCAGTATGTTTAGGGATACTTACCGGCTGTATGGTGGTAGCCCGAGGGGAAGCGGGGGGAGTTGGCAGTCACGGTAGTAAATCTGCTTTAGCTAAACCACAAATAATTCTAAATGGTTTGCCCGTGGAATTTGACCCGATCATTTGCGGCGAGCAAGGGCAGGTGTTTGCCCCGCTAAATTCCTTGGCAGAAGCTTTGGCGGCAGAGGTAATATTAGGTCCCACAAACCAGCAGCTGATAGTCCGCCGGGATAATACCCAACTACTGGTATTGACCTCAGGTAAGCGAGTAAACTTGACTTCAAACCCGGAAAGGGCGTATATCACCGGTAAAATTGTTAACGGGCAGGTTTTGGTACCGGTTGCCTCGATAGCCGAACATTTCGGTGACGATTGGCAATGGGACGCCCTAAAGAGAACCGGTTATCTCCGGGGTGGCGTTCCCTGGACGGATGCCGATTATATTGCTTTTGCCCGTTGGGGAGAGATTCTCTGGCTACAGGCTACTTTTGCGAAAAATCCTATGGTGCTCCATGAACGGGGTTTGGAGACACCACCAGCGTTCAATGACATCGGTGACTTGCAAACTTTTTTAAGTGCGTATTGGACATGGCCGGCAATCCAACATTTGTGGGAAGAAGGAAACAAAGGCCGGCAGGTAGACGGCGATTGGGGATTTCATGGTGAAGGCGGGATTGATCCAATCAACGCCCATAAGTGGCAGATGACCTTTTGGTCACCACAGGAAATTTGGGTAGAAGCGGTAATCCTCGACAGAGAGATTTGGTTTTGCGGCGAACAAAAAGTTAAGTATATTATCCGTCCGGATCAATATGGAGCTTTTAAAATTGAGGAAAGGTACATCGGCAGCCAATTATAGTAAAGTTGTTAATCGGACTCGGTGGCTACCGGGTTTCCGGATGCAGCGGGTCTTTTTTAGATCCAAATAAATATGGAAGGCGCAGTCGCAAGGGAAATTAGCTTGATCTTTTTTTGCATAGTTGACCCCAATCAACCAAACATGCTAAACTAACTAATAAGACAGAGATGTGTTTGTGCAGACTTAGAACACGTAAAATGATTAAGAAAGGGAGGGTAGTGGAAAATTTGGGGCAAAAGGAGGGATGGGGAAGACAAGCGGAGGCTTGGGGCTAAAATGCGACCCCATATTTTTTTGGTAGCAAATAGTCTGAAGATTAAAACTCTCTGAAAAATTGTGAAGCAATTAGCAATTACTTGTCAGAAGATTGCGAGTTGTGTAAGCAAAATCGTTCTAACCCCTAGCGGGCTCAGAAAGGAGCAGCGGAATGACGGATCAAAATCATTTTCTTATCCGTAAACTTCACTCGTTGCTTGGCCTGTTCCCGGTTGGCGCTTTCTTTTTTGAACACACATTAACCAACTCTTTTACGCTAATCGGGCCAGATTTATGGGAAAAATGGTGTTGGTGCCTTCATAATTTACCGTTTAAGGTGCCTATTGAAATTCTCTTTATTTTTATTCCCCTTGCCTTTCATGCCTTGTACGGATTGTGGATTGTCTACGTAGCCAAGAATAATGCGCTGCGTTACACGTACTGGCGCAACTGGGCATTTTATCTTCAACGGATTACGGCATTAATCACCATTGTATTTGTTACGTGGCATGTGTGGGCACTGAAAGCCGCGGAACTCTTCGTCGGTTCCGGTGGCTTTGTTAACTTCCATAACTATTTGACCAGCAGCCCGGCTTTATTGGCAATTTATGTAGTTGGCTGGGTGGCGGCAGTTTTCCATTTTTCCAATGGCATTTGGGGATTCTTGGCGTCCTGGGGGATCACCGTTGGACCGAGGGCTCAAAGTTATGCCTACGTTGCTTGCATGTTGGTATTTTGCTTGTTTACAGCAGCGGGCCTGGCGGCTCTTTACCAGCTTGTTACTGTGTCGACGGTCACGCCGCTGTATTCGATGATGTATTAAAGACACGTAAGGTGGGATGACATGGAACCGCGTTATATTGTGGTAGGCGGAGGCCTTGCCGGCCTGATGGCCACCATTAAGATTTGCGAGGCTGGCGGCTCGGTGGACCTTTTTTCTTTGGTAGCCGTCAAACGGTCCCACTCGGTCTGTGCTCAGGGCGGGATCAACGGGGCTGTTAATACTAAAGGTGAAGGTGACTCCACTTGGGAACACTTTGACGATTCCGTATACGGTGGCGACTTTTTGGCCAACCAAACTCCGGTAAAAGAAATGTGCGAAGCCGCCCCTGGGATCATTTTCCTCATGGACCGCATGGGTGTTCCTTTCAGCCGTACACCCGAAGGTTTGCTTGACTTCCGGCGTTTCGGTGGCACTAAGCATCACCGGACCGCATTTTCCGGTGCGACCACCGGGCAGCAATTGATTTATGCCTGTGACGAACAGGTGCGCCGTTGGGAAGTAGCGGGCAAAGTACGTAAATATGAGGGTTGGGACGTTATTTCGGCCGTTCTTGACAAAGAAGGCATTTGCCGCGGGATTGTGGCCCAAAACTTAGTCACGATGGAAATAAAGGTTTTCCGTGGCGATGCAGTCAACTTAGCCACCGGCGGACCCGGGATGATTTACGGTCGTTCGACCCAGTCGGTGATTTGCACTGGGTCAATTGCCGGACAGGTATACCAACAGGGAGCCTACCTTGGAAACCCCGAGATGATTCAAGTGCACCCAACAGCAATTCCGGGCGCGGATAAACTGCGGTTGATGTCCGAGTCGGCCCGGGGCGAAGGTGGCCGGGTTTGGACGTATAGGGATGGCAAACCGTGGTATTTCCTGGAAGACATGTTCCCTGCCTACGGGAACCTGGTTCCTCGGGACATTGCTACACGGGCAATTTACCAAGTTTGTTACGATATGAAACTCGGAGTCGACGGGCAACCTGTTGTGTATCTTGATTTGACCCATATTGATGCCGCAACCCTGGACCGGAAACTGGGTGGTATTCTCGAAATTTACGAGAAATTCATCGGGGACGATCCTCGGAAAGTGCCGATGAAGATCTTCCCGGCGGTTCACTATAGTATGGGCGGCCTTTGGGTTGACTTTGATGCCATGACAAATATTCCGGGTCTGTTTGCCAGTGGTGAAGCAGATTATCAATACCACGGGGCTAACCGGCTCGGGGCGAACTCCTTGCTTTCCGCTATTTATGGCGGCATGGTTTCCGGCCCGGCAATGATGCAGTATGCCCAAGGCTTGAAAAAGTCCTGTGCAGACATTCCGCAATCCGTATTCGATGCCGAGCTTAAGCGGCAGCAAAATGCGACCGAAAAACTTTACAACATGCGTGGCAACGAAAACCCGTACCTGCTCCATAAAGAGCTGGGCGAATGGATGTCCGAACACTGCACGATCGTCCGTTATAACAAGAACATACAAAAATTAGAAGAACACATCCAAGTATTAATGGAGCGTTACCAAAAGCTTGGCTTGCCCGATACTGGCCGTTATGCCAACCAATCGGTGATTTTCGCCCGGAACCTTTGGAACATGCTGGAGTATGGACGGGCAATTGCTGTCGGGGCGTTAAACCGGAACGAAAGTCGTGGCTCCCATTACAAGCCCGAATTCCCCGAACGTGACGACGAAAACTTCCTCAAGACGACGAAGGCCAAATGGACTCCGAATGGCCCGGCCTTGGAATGGGAGGAAGTCGATGTCCAATACATTAAGCCACGGCCTCGCCGATACGATGTTGACAAGGAGGCGAGCAAATAATGGCAGAAGTAATCCGGTTACGTGTTAAACGCCAGGACGGTCCAGGGGCGGCACCTTATTGGGAAGAATTCGATATTAAGTATCGGGCTAATCTCAACGTCATTGCTATGCTGCAGGACATTCAACAAAACCCCGTTAACGCAAAAGGTCAAAAGACCACCCCGGTGGTTTGGGGCTGTAATTGTCTTGAGGAAATTTGTGGCGAATGCGCAATGGTTATTAACGGGACACCACGCCAAGCTTGTTCGGCTTTGGTCGATAAGCTCACCAAACCGATTACCGTGGAACCCTTATCCAAGTTTACCATCATCCGTGACCTTTACATTGACCGCGCTAAGCTGTTCAATGCTTTGAAGAAAGTTAATGCCTGGATCCCGATTGACGGGACGTATGACCTTGGTCAGGGCCCTAAGCAGCCACCCGCAAAGGCAGACTGGATGTATAAGTTGTCCCAGTGCATGACTTGCGGGTGCTGTGCGGAATCTTGTCCGAACTATAGCGACAAGAGTGACTTTATCGGTCCGGCAGCCATTTCCCAGGTTCGTTTGTTTATGAACCACCCGACCGGCCAATTGCATCGTGATGAACTCGTCGACAATATTATGGGCAACGGGGGCATTGCCGATTGCGGCAAGTCCCAAAACTGTGTCCGGGTATGTCCGAAAGAAATTCCGTTGACGACCTCATTGGCGGATATGAACCGCGAAGCCCTCAAGCGCTGGTTCTCCCGCGGTTTACGCTTTTAGCTTTTTTAACTTAACAATCTTGCATTTTACGACACCTAGTTGCGGGGAAATTGATTACCCGCAACTAGGTTCAATCCGGGCATTTTCCTTAACCCGCTTTAATTTTCTGTGAATGGTCCACTTCTTTACTTCATTCTAAGGTAACCCGATATGTTTTATTAGAAAAAAGTCAATAAAAAAAGGAGGGTATGTCAAACCGTGAAGTGCTTTGAGTACATGGGAAAAGAATTCTTTGCAAAATTCGGCATTCCGGTACCCAAGGGCAGAATGGTGTTAACACCGGAAGATGCCGAAAAGGTCGCCGTAGAAATCGGGAAGCCCTGTGTAATTAAGTCGCAGGTTCTTTCCGGCAAACGGGGCAAGGCAGGTGGCATCAAGTTTGCCGACACTCCGGCGGAGGCCAAGGTAGCAGCAGACGCGATTTTAGGGATGACCGTTCAGGGTCACAAGGTCGAAAGAATTTTAGTTGAAGAGAAACTTAAAATCGAAGGCGAACTTTACGTAGCCATCACTATTGATGGCGCTGCCCGGGCGCCGGTAGTCATTACCTCTGCCAAGGGTGGTATGGACATCGAGGAACAAGCCGAGGAAGATATCGTCAAAGTAAACTTGGATGTATTCTTGGGTCTCCAACCCTTCCAGGCCAAAGAATTGGCCCGCCGCATCGGTTTGAAGGGTAACTTAGCCAAAGGGTTCGCTGATATTGTTCAAAAAATGTACAAGATGATGGTCGAAAAAGACGCCGAGTTGGTAGAAATCAACCCCCTGGTTATTTCCGGCGATTCTGTGATCGCTGCCGACTCGAAGTTGACCATTGATGACAGTGCCCTTTATCGGCAGAAGGACATTCCTTACGTTGATGAAGAAAAAACCGAAATGGAAAAAATGGCCCATGAAGCCGGTGTAGGTTGCTTTGTCGAACTGGGCGGCGATATTGCCATTATGGCTAATGGGGCCGGGATCACCATGGCAACATTAGACACTGTCCAACTTTATGGCGGGGCACCGGCCAACTTTATGGATGCCGGTGGTGGTACCGGTGTAGATGGAACAGCAAAGGCAATTGAAATCCTCTTGGCTCAAAAACCGAATGTTGTTTTTGTTAATATCTTCGGTGGGATTACGCGGTGCGATGATGTGGCCAATGCGCTGGCCCAAGTAATCAAAAAGGTCGGCATGCCTGTTCCATTTGTCGTCCGCATGGTGGGCACCAATCAGGAAGAGGGTCTGCGGGTATTGAAGGAAGTCGGCATTGAAGCTTTCCGGGATATGGCGCCTGCAGCCAAGAAAGCGGTTGAACTGGCGAAAGGGGGGGCAGCCTAAGCCATGGCTATTCTTGTAAATGCTGATTCCAAGGTAATGATCCAAGGTATCACCGGTAAACAGGGGACCTTCCACCTCAAGCAAATGCAAGCTTTTGGAACCCAAGTGGTTGCCGGTGTCGCTCCGGGAAAAGGTGGCGGCATTCATGAAGGTGTCCCCCTTTATGATACGGTTTATGAAGCCTGCAAAAACCACCAGATTGATGCGGCTGTCTTGTTTATTCCAGCTCCTTTTTGCAAGGATGCTGCTCTTGAAGCCATTGAATCCGGCGTCAAGGTTATTGTTGTCGTAACAGAACATATCCCCGTTCATGACGAGATGATTATTGTCAACCGTGGGAAACAAAAAGGCGCCACAATTATCGGCCCGAACACCTTCGGTATGGCGTCCTGGAAATGCAAACTCGGTATCATGCCGAATATTGCCTTCTCCCCGGGCCCGGTAGGGGTAGTTGCCCGGTCTGGCACCTTGACTTATGAAATTGTTGGTTCCTTGACCAATATCGGCATCGGCCAGACCAGTGTTGTTGGTCTTGGCGGCGACAAGTGCCCGGGTTCCAGCTTTGTTCAAATGTTGAAGATGTTTGAGGCTGACCCCGATACCAAGGCTGTGGTCCTGATTGGCGAAATTGGTGGCAATGCTGAAGAAGAAGCTTCCGAGTACATTAAGACGATGTCCAAGCCTGTGGTTGCTTATCTAGCCGGCAAGAGTGCCCCTCCAGGCAAACGCATGGGCCATGCCGGGGCGATCATCGAACGGGGCAAAGGCACCTACGAAGGCAAGGTCAAGGCTTTAACTGCGGCCGGAGCTAAAGTAGCCACGTTCCCGCATGAAGTAAGAGACTTGATTAAAGAGCACCTCAAGTAAAAAAAGGAAGCCAAAGTTTAAAAATTATACTATAATGGATACTATTACAGATAATTTCTCCGTGTACTTCCGGGGCTAAATGAACCACAGGAAGTGTCGGGGAATGGTGTGACCATTGATATCCCCTAGTTGTGAAAGGAGGTTTTGCAGTCCGTGTGTGATGCTGCCAATTTGGATAAAATCCGTGAGGCAAAGGCCGCCTGGAAAGAAGAAAAGTTGGCCAAGGTACTGAAAAGGGCCCCAGAACGGC